>NZ_JBHUMF010000008.1:0-191690 GCF_042684945.1 Bacillus seohaeanensis
CTTATAAAAGGCCACCAAGCAAAAGCGCGGTAGCCTATGTTACCCCAACATTTGACGTAGAACCTAGTATATTCACTACCCTGAATTCAATAACCTGCTTCTTTTTTACAATTCCATTACATAAATTAATAAGGTAATGCGATAGTTAATTGACCTAGAGGAATAGAACCTATAGTTACAAGAAGACAGTAGTGCTTTTCTCTGATACACGGATCCCCTTTCACTCTAAGAGAGGTTGCTGTTAATTTTTATAGGAGTGACATTTCCTTGGAAATTTCGACAGGATGGGTGAAAATTCTCTTTCTTTTCACGTTGTTCCCTTGGTACAATAAGAAGAGTGAAATTAATAGAATGCGTGGTCAATAGATTTAAAGAGGAGAGATTAATAGTGAAATGGAGTAAAATAGCAGCATCATTGGGCTTAGCTACTTTATGTTTTCTACCGTTTGGATCTGCACAAGCAGAGGATGGGAAAGTTACTGGGAAGGAACTTTCTTTAAGAGAAACATCCTTACAAGTTAAAACTTTACCAGAGGCGATGCCTCGTTTCGTATACGACTCAGGGTTTACTTTTGAGTATCCAGATGCTGTAAGAGGTATCTATGTTACTGGACACTCAGCTGGCGGTGGTCGTTTTGAGCAGTTAACGAAATTATTAGATAAAACAGATTTAAATGCGATGGTAATAGACATTAAGGATGATTGGGGGAATTTAACATATGAACCGGAAGCTTCTTCTCCGTATGCTAGTATTGGCCAACCATATATAAAAGATCCTAAACAACTTTTGAAGAAAATGGAAGAAAAGAAAATTTATCCGATTGCAAGGGTAGTGGTATTTAAAGATTCCGTTCTTTCCAAAGCGAAACCAGAACTTTCATTCAAAAATGGAAGCCAAGTTTGGAAAAATGGTAGTGGGGAATCTTTTGTTAATCCTTTCATGAAAGAAGTGTGGGATTATAATGTTGGAATAGCAATCGAAGCAGCAAAAATGGGATTCCAAGAAATTCAATTTGACTATGTAAGGTTCCCAGAAGGTTTTGAAACACGTGACAAAGAGTTAACGTATAATGGTGGTCCTTATGCAGAACGAAATTCCACTAACGTAGAAAAACGGGTTCAAGCTGTAACAGATTTTGTGGAATATGCCAAGAAGAAGCTTGAGCCATATGGAGTTAAGGTTTCTGTCGACATTTTTGGTTATACAGCAACACTCCCAGAAGCACCTGGTATCGGACAAAACTTTTCAAAAATTTCGGAGCACGTTGATGTTATTTCGTCTATGATTTATCCGAGTCATTGGACATCTTATTTTGGAATAGCAAAGCCTGATTTGGAACCATATAAATTAGTTAAAGAATATGCAAAGGTGGAGAAAGCCAAAATTGCAAAGCTTGATAATAAACCTATTTCTAGACCTTGGATACAGGATTTTACAGCTTCATGGTTAGGGGCCGGGAACTATAAAGTTTATGGTAAAGCAGAAATAGAAGCGCAAATTAAAGGTCTCCAAGACGAAGGGATAAATGAATTCCTTTTATGGGATGCAGGGAACACATATACAGAGGGTGTTGACTATACACCATAAGCAAAACGTCCACAATCGTTAGTGATTGTGGACGTTTTTTATTCGGAAATACTTAACATAAAAGAATAAAGCAGATTTGACATTTTTCGGATTATTGCTATCATAATATTGGAAACATTAACCACAGTTATGCCACAACCTACCTCTTCAAAGGTGATTCCTTTGATAACTCACTTTATCTAAACCTACGGATAAAGCTAACACCTAACATAATCAAACTGAATTCGGAGAAAATAGTTGTATTCCGTTAGTCAACAAAAAATTGTGAAGGAGTAGATCCATGCATTGGTATGAAAAGTTAAATCAATATTTTCCACAAGAAGAAATGAAATCAAAAGAGCATATGGAAGCTTTATTAAAAGAACGCAGTGATATTTACCATAAAGACGAAGGAAAGTACCATGTGTTAATGTATGCTGAGTTTGAAAAGTTCATATTTGTTGATTACGTTTTTGTTTCGAAGGATGCTCGAGGTCAAGGACTTGGCCATAAGTTGCTGGAAAAGCTTAAACAAAAAGCGAAGCCAATTATTCTTGAAGTAGAACCAGTCGATTATGATGATTCAGACACAGAAAAAAGATTGAAATTTTATAAGCGTGAAGGCTTCGAACACGCAAAAAATATCGGTTATAAGCGCCGGTCCTTAGCAACAAATAAAATAAATGAAATGGAAATCCTTTACTGGGCTCCAGGGGATGAATCGGAAGAGTTAATATTTGAATCTATGCAAAAAACATATGAGTTAATACACACTTATAATGATGAAAAATTCTATGGCGCATCATATCAGCCGGTTGATGAAGTGCTTGAAATTAGCGAAGACAAGCAAAAAGACATGTTGGAAAATATTTAATTTTGTATGAAAACCTAAAAACCTTATTGCTTTTTCATTCGCAATAAGGTTTTCTAAATGATAATATTTTATTCACTTTTACGTTTAAATAATAAATGTATGTGGTATAGTTTATTGTAAGCATTCTGATAATCATTTGTGAAAGTTATGTGTAATTAATATGACAAATTGCTTGAAACTATATTCAATAGAATTGTTTTAGGGTATAATACATAATAAGGATTTCTTCTTTAAAGTGATTTTAATTTAGGTGTAAATATAATGAAGTTTTCCTATAAATTATTCTAAATTTTTAAGGGAGTGTGAATGACCGTGGTAACATTATACACTTCACCTAGTTGTACATCTTGTCGTAAGGCAAAAGCTTGGTTAGAAGAGCACGAAATTCAATATAAAGAACGAAATGTTTTTTCTGAGCCTCTAAGTATCGATGAAATTAAAGAAATTCTTCGTATGACTGAGGATGGTACAGATGAAATTATCTCTACTCGTTCTAAAACATTCCAAAAGCTAAATGTTGATTTAGAAACATTACCTTTACAGGATTTGTTCGAACTTATTCAAAAAAACCCAGGCTTGCTGCGTCGACCAATTATTCTTGATGAAAAAAGATTGCAGGTCGGGTACAATGAAGATGAAATTCGTCGTTTCTTACCAAGGAAAGTTCGTACGTTCCAACTGTTAGAAGCACAAAAAATGGTGAATTAGTATATCCATATATATGGAACATTACATTGACCTATAAATTAAAAGGGCTGTCCTCAAAAGATGTTGAACACCTTTAGAGGGGAGCTTTTTTTCTTATGTATAATACTGCATGTCTTACACGTAATATTATATAAACAGGGAAAATAACCGGTGACTTCTAGTGACAGCTTAACGAGGGGGCCGCTCCTGATGGAAGTTAAACTTTATCCCGTATTAACAGCTAGTAAGCCTCTTTCATATTTCAAGAGGCAACAAGTTGTAAACGCCCGATCAGTTCAACTAATCATTAGTGCGGAAAACCACCACACAAAGTTAAACTTTATCACTTGAATTTTCTGCAAATATTCGCTAAAATGACAAAAACACGATGAAAAGATAAAATGGTTGGGTTAAAAAATGGGTACTCTTTTTATTCCATTTTCACTCTTTTTATCATAAAATAGAAGTACAAGGTACAGACTAATTAAAAAGTATGGTAATCTTCACCAACAGTCAGAGCAGGAAGCTCAGAGGGTGTAGTCCCTTCACAACTGAAGCAAGAAGGGAGAGGTGTTAAATGGAAATAGAACGCATAAATGAAAATACAGTTAAATTCTATATTTCATATGGAGATATAGAAGAGAGAGGTTTTGATCGCGAGGAAATTTGGTACAATCGCGATAGAAGTGAGGAACTTTTCTGGGAAATGATGGATGAAGTTCATCAGGAAGAGGATTTTGGAATTGAAGGTCCACTTTGGATACAAGTTCAAGCATTAGATAAAGGTCTTGAAGTGCTTGTAACGAGGGCACAAGTGACAAAAGATGGTCAACGTTTTGAATTGCCAATACCGGATGAGAAATTAAAAGAACTTCCTGTTGATGAACGAATGGAAGAACTCCTCGATCAACACTTTCAAATTAAGGAAAATGAAGAAGAAAATGCTGAAGTTTCCTTAGATTTCACACTAAAGTTTAACGACTTTGAGGATGTCATTTCTCTGTCTAAGCAAATGGTTTCGCTTTCTTTCGAGAACTTAACCACGAAATTAATGGCCTATGACAATACCTATTACGTATATGTCGACTTTGCTGAAGATCTCTTTACAGAAGAAGAAATGGATAATATTTTAAGCATTATGCTTGAGTACGGGGATGAAACTCGTATGACTATACATCGATTAGAAGAATATGGTACATTAGTAGTTCCTGAAAATGTATTTCAAACAATTACTACACATTTTTCATAATAAGACTGCCGGTTTCATGTTGAAATCGGTATTTTTTTGGTTACTTTTTAAAATATAACTTGTCACATTACCTCCTGTTTGAGTAGAATAGATACAAAATATAAAAAAGGGAGGCAAACAGTTGTTAACAGCTCTTACCGAAAGCAATAAAATAGTTAACACGCTAAATTTTACACGATTACAACTTAAATCACTTACAACGATTAAGAATCAATTTTATTGTCCTCATTGTAAATCACCTTTGCAATTAAAGGTTGGCTATCAAAAAATCCCCCATTTCGCCCATATTTCTACAAAAACATGTTCTTTCACCAATCAATCAGAATCAATTCAACATTTAACAAGTAAAAAGCTACTTTATGACTTATTAAAAACGAAGTATGATCAAGTACATCTTGAACATTATTTTCATAATGTTGAGCAAATAGCGGATATATGGTTAGAAACAGATACAGATTCGATTGCTATAGAGCTTCAGTGTTCTTCAATCTCTATTTCCGAACTAAGAAGGAGAACAAAAGGTTATTTGTCATCAAGAATACAGCCACTGTGGATCCTAGTTCAGCCTATTACCCACAGACTCCCCCTTTCGCTAACTTCTTTCCAACAATCTTTTATTCGGTATTCATCAACATTAGGGTATTTTTTACTCCAATTTTCCCCAGAAGAACGCCAATTCAATATTTATACACACCTTGTTCCTATATCACTTACTAAATTTAGCGGTAATAAAACCATACTCCCTTTAACAGGATTTTCCTTTCCGATAACATTATCACAAGTAAATCAAACTATTTGTTTAACGCCGGAAGATTGGTGGCGGTATCGAAAAAAGTGGAGTGCAAACAAAATTGGCTTCAGTGGGAGAAGAAAGGATTTGTTTTTACAAGAGGTTTACAATGATGGAGATATTTTTCAGTATTTACCTGCATATATTGGTCTCCCAGTCCCCCATATGATCCTTATAAAAAATCATCCTATTGAATGGCAATATTATATATGGAAAGATATCCTTAAAGGCAAAATGATACGTAGTAATATAAGGGTGTCGGAAGTGGTTAGTACATTGAAAGAAAGAATCAAGAAAAATAACCTCGTACTTAGGAATTTTCCATTTATTCGTACTCATCGATATGATTTGACCTATATTGTTCAGCAATATTTATTTTTACTACAAGAGTTAGGGATACTAGTAGAAGTGCAACAAAATATTTTTCAACTGATTCAGCCTTGGCAAACCTTTCAAACATTTGATGAAATGGAAGGATATAATGATGAGTTATTTTTAAAATGGAAGCATATATTAAATAGAACAAAGTTGCAGGAAAAGTCTTTTTAAGAGAGAATATGATTATAAGGAATTTTCTGTGTATTACGGAATGGAGGATTACGATGACAAAAGATACAGCGACAAAAAAATTACCAAATCGTGATGAGGTAGCAGAAAACTTAACTTGGAGATTAGAAGACATTTTTGCTACCGATGCTGATTGGGAACAAGAATTTAAGAAAATTAAAGAGCTTAGTACTAAAGCAGGGGAATTTAAAGGAACTCTAGGGGAAAGTGCTGAACAGCTTTACAACGCTTTATCGTTCCAAGATGAGATTATGGAACGGATGGGTAGGCTTTATACATATTCTCATATGCGTTATGACCAAGATACCACAAATTCTAATTATCAAAGCTTTGATGATCGGGCACGGAATCTTTATACTCAGCTTTCAAGTGAATTTGCTTACATGGTTCCAGAGGTATTGGCGATAGAGGAAGATAAGTTGAACAGATTTTTAGAGGAGAAAAAAGATCTACAACTTTATAAGCATGCACTGGAAGAATTAAATTTGCAGCGTCCACATATTCTATCAGCGGAGCAAGAAGGCTTATTAGCTCAAGGTTCTGAAGTATTGAGTGCTGCTAGCAATACATTTGGCATGTTAAATAATGCAGACTTAGAATTTCCAAGCATTAAGGGTGAAGATGGAGAAGAAGTAGATGTAACACACGGTCGTTATATCACTTTCTTAGAGAGTGGAGATCGTCGTGTCCGAAAAGACGCATTTAAAGCAGTGTATGAGACTTACGGAAAGTTCCAAAATACATTTGCCTCTACGTTAAGCGGCACTGTTAAAAAGGATAATTTTGTGGCAGAAGTGAGAAATTATGATTCTGCACGTCATGCCGCATTATCAGCTAATAATATTCCAGAGTCTGTATATGATAACCTTGTGGATACAGTAAATAAAAATTTAAACCTTTTACACAGATATGTGAAGTTGCGTAAAAAAGTATTAGGTGTTGAAGAGCTTCATATGTATGACCTTTATACGCCATTAGTGAAAGATGCAAAGATTGAAGTCAGTTATGATGAGGCAAAAGACTATGTTCTAAAAGGACTAAAACCATTAGGAGAGGAATACTTAGGCATTTTAAAGGAAGGGTTTGAAAACCGCTGGGTAGATGTAGTGGAAAACAAAGGAAAACGTAGCGGTGCCTATTCTTCTGGGGCATATGGTACAAATCCTTATATTTTAATGAACTGGCAAGATAATGTGAATAATTTATTTACATTAGCCCATGAATTTGGACACAGTGTTCATAGCTACTACACGAGAAAGTCACAGCCTTACACTTACGGAGATTATTCTATCTTTGTTGCAGAGGTTGCATCGACATGTAACGAAGCATTGTTAAATGATTATCTCTTAAACACTATCGATGACGACAAAAAGCGTTTATACTTACTAAACCACTATTTAGAGGGCTTTAGAGGTACTGTATTCCGTCAAACAATGTTTGCTGAATTTGAGCATTTAATTCATAAGAAAGCACAAAATGGTGAGGCGTTGACTTCGGAATTACTTACAAAAGAATACTATGCACTAAATGAAAAATACTTTGGTAAAGAAGATATTGCTATTGACGAGGAAATTGGCTTAGAATGGGCAAGAATTCCTCATTTCTATTACAATTACTATGTTTATCAATATGCAACAGGTTTTTCGGCGGCAACAGCGTTAAGCAAGCAAATTTTAGAGGAAGGCGATAATGCTGTGGAGCGTTATGTGGAGTTCTTGAAGTCAGGAAGTTCTGACTACCCAATTGAAGTGTTGAAAAAAGCAGGAGTAGATATGACGACTGCAAAACCAGTGGAAGATGCATGTAAAGTATTTGAAGAAAAATTAAATGAGATGGAACAGTTATTGGACAGAATAGAAGGGTAAGAACAAAGACCTTGAACAGCTGGAGTTTTAGGTGACGTAAACCATTCTTACGCAAAATTTTATCCATAATTGAACAGTCTATAATCTAAACATTAAAAAGAAGACCGATTAGTGCCTGCACTGAATCGGTCTTCTTTTTAATGTTATTGTGTCGAACCTTTAGTGAACGAAGGAATGTTATTGTTTTGATGAAAATGAGTTTATTAGAAAGTTCCTCCGTTATACCAATGAATTGGAATAGAGTTTTTAATACGAGGTTGAAATAGAGGATTAATTACTCTTTCTATTGTTAAATCCCCGAAACCTTTTACGTTCATTGAAGGATAAAGTGAGTAGAAGAAGTGACACAAATAATATTGGCGAAGTGATGTAAATTGGAATGACTTGCATTATACCGAGTATGTTCAAAAAGAAACTTATAATGACCAATAATAAAAGGATAATAAATTTTAATCGTCGTTGTCCCAAACTATTCACTCCTGTATTCAAGGTCTTTAGTATAATTTATGATGATCGACACGATTACATTCAAGGATTTTGACAATATTGTGAAATAACGTACAAACTACTTGTCAATACAAGTTTAGGAGTGATATATTAGGACTGTGAAGTTGATCACAAGCAAACATATACCCCTTTGTTTGACCGTGAAAAATTTCTCCCATCCCCTTTGTTCGTATGGAAAAGCCGATGTCAATTGGACATCGGCTTTTCTTTTATAAAATAATATTTTTTTGGCGTAAAATTAATAGAATTAAGACAGGAATCTCCAAAATGTTCCGTGTTTAGCTGGAACCTTCTCTACTTTTTGTTGAAGCATCCATTTCTTCATTTTCATTTTTACTTGAGAGAGGGGCATGTCATAGACAACAGCAATCTCTTTTTCTGCAACTAGCTTGTAGTATTGCATAAATTGTTCTAATGCAGGTAGCTCTTGTCTTGTTGGTTTTTCCGCCAGCAATTCCTCCAATATATGAACATATACCTCATAGGAATACACACCTGTAACCTTTAGTCCTTCATCTTCAATATTTTCATTAAAGAAAACAAGTGTTGGTATTTCATCAACTTCCATTTCAGAAGTGATTTTTAAATCGCATTGAAATGCTTTAGATGCAGAATCTCCGTGTATATCATTCATAAATTCATCAAGATCTAATTGGACGTCTGCTGCGCATTGTTTTAACACATTAAAATTTGAGATATCTAGTTTTTCTAAAAATAGTACTTCTTGCAGCTTTCGTAAAAATTTTATTCCTGCATGCTTCCCTTGTAGCTCCGCTGCTTTAATAGCAATAGAGGCAATAAAGGGAGATTCGATAGGATTTTCCATCCAAAGGTTTCCATCACAGGACATTCCGGAGCGGCTTGCTGCTTTTTCCCATTGTTGTGCAAGGGTTTCGTGCTTTCTCTTTGCGTTGAGGTTTAATGATGCCAGCTGCCCACTTACAATATAACGAATTTTAAAATATTGGCCATACTCGATATGGAGCTTTTTTAATGTCGGTTCCAATGCCCAGCATTCTGGACATAGAGGGTCAATAAACATATATATTTCCACTGGTTTCTTTTCGGGACGGCACCAATTCGGGTGTGCCCCATTTATATGCTTAGTCAAGGTCTTCACCATTTTTCGTATTTACCATATGATGAGCAGTCAATACTAGCCTATGGAAAAAATCTTCTCTTATAGGGCCCTCTAAATTGACCTCATCCATTGCTTTATGCATACATTCAAGCCATGCCTTTGCTTTTGATTCTGTAATTGGAAATGAGAGGTGTCTTGCTCTTAGCATTGGATGACCGTGTTCTTCTGTGTATAAAGGTGGACCACCTAAATATTGTGTTAAAAACTGTTTTTGTTTTCGGGCTGTTTCGGTTAGATCATCCGGAAAAATGGGTGCTAATTCTGGATGGTTACTTACTCTTCTATAAAAAGCATCAACTAGCATCGAGAGCTTTTTTTCGCCGATAAGTTCATAGGGCTTCATCGGTTTCTCGATCATATAAATGACTCCTTTTTCCTAAGATTGTATATTAATTTTAGCAAGGGTTTCAGGATATCTCAAACAAATAGACTTACAGTAAATAATTACAGTACTTTTGTGCTGTGAAAGAAGTTGGTACCGTTTCATTATATGTAGAATCATCGACTACTATTAATAAGGAAGAGCTAATTGTAAGTATTATATATTTTGATAAAGTCCTTGGTATTTTCTCTATTAACGTCATTGTACCTGTCTATTTAATACAGAGGCTGTTTTCGTAAAGTTTGTTGTTTGATCGTTTTTTTCCACTGTTGTTAAAAGCAATAATCTTTTAGGGAACAGCCAATACAAAAAAGAAGACTATTTCCATGTGAAATAGTCTTCCAATTTCCGTATTAGTAGTAATACGAGTACTTTACATTATGCTAAATAAGTTTGCGTAACTTTTTGAACATAGTTCGTTGTTTCTTTAAATGGAGGGATGCCGTTGTATTTATCAACGTTTCCAGGACCCGCATTGTAAGCAGCTAGTGCAAGTTCGATATTGCCATTATAGCGGTCTACCATTTGTTTTAAATATTTTGTTCCTGCAAAGACATTTTCCTCAGGGTCAAAAATATTATTTACTCCTAAGCTACGAGCGGTGCTAGGCATTAACTGCATAAGACCGGATGCTCCTGCTGGGCTGACAGCATTACTATTGAAATTAGATTCATGTTTAATCACAGATTGTATAAGTTTTTGCGGTAAACCATATTTATCAGCAGCTTTTGTAATAATATTTTCTATATCAACAGGAGCCTTCCAGTCCGTTTGATTAGAAAGTGATGGAAGACTTGTTAGTTTTCTTGTCATAGAAGGAGTAGATGGTGAATTTACCAGTTGTTGTACAACGCCTAATTTGCTTAGACTGCTGGTAGAAAGGTTTCCCGAACTCAACGCACTTGTCAATAAATTTTGGAATAAACTATTATTACTTTTGCTTGAAGAATTATTATTAAATGATGAGAAATTATTTATAGCTTGAAGTTCCATCATTGTTTTTAATTGCTGGACGTTCATTTGTTAGCTCCTTTACTTTGTCACAGGCTCTTTTCTCATAGAATATTGTTTTTACTTATGAACTCTGCCCGCTGATTAAACTTAGTTTATAGTTGAAAAGCAATAAACTTTAAGAAAACAACCTTGTTATCTATCTATTGTTGCCGTAACTTTGCATTATAGAAACGTTTAACTTTGTTCTCTGTTTTACGAGTGGGGATATTTCTTTCTTCTAGTAGAGAAAGAAAACGCTTTTGTCCGGCGTCATAATCCTTTACTTCATATTCTAGCTCATAATCTTCGACATTCATATAGAAACTTGCATCAAAAACAAGTAAACCATTCTTATATTCTATTTCTGCTCTTTTCGTTGTTAAAGTACCAAAATAATGTAATTGCTTTGTGGGAATTCCTAAAGATTGAAGTGTGTTGTTTACTTCTCCGAATGGGAATACGCCATCGTTTAGTAAAGCTTCTGCTTCTTCTTTTTGTAAAGTTTGATTTGTTTCTAATAACCCTTCTTCTAGAGGTGTCTTTAATGTAAGTGTATAGGTGTCCTGTTTAGAACGAATTCTTAATGCCGATTGCCTGTCTTTTAACGCAAAATTATTTGTATCAAAATAGTGATTTTCTTGAAAGGTGAAAAGAGACTCGTCGATTTTGAAATAGTTGAGTAGGGAAAAATACTCTTCTTTTGTTAATAAATTCTTGAATTCGATTTCTATCTCTTGAGACAATGGAAACTTCCTTTCTATTTTTGTTTTGTCAGGATGGGATGCATTTACTAGTATACATCGTAATAATCAATTTTAGGAGACGTAGATTATCCTTAGATGTTCTACTACTAATTATGGTAAAATACAGTTGATTGTTTTATAGGAAGGATGAGTGTTAATTATGAGAAAAAAGATTGCATTTCAAAAAGCAACAATAGAGAATGAAACGCTTATTTTACATACGGATCAAAGTGAGCTTTTAAAAAATACGGAAGCTGCTGGACAGGTGATTGTTGATTCTGATCAATTTGCATTTGTTTATTTAGCAGAAAATCCTGATGAATATGTTTATTTATACTTAGAAGAAAATATATGGAATGATCTGAAAGTGGCATTAAAGGAAAAAATGACTATTACGGCAAAAGCGGACGGAGTTACATTAGTGCTAGAAGGTTTACAAGAAGAACTGGAATACTTGGTAAGTAATATTGAAGGAAATGGAAACTACGGCGAGGAAATGGTTCAAAAAGTTGAATCTGTTTTCTTAGCTTGATTTAATTATTGTCTAGCTCCAGCGGCTAGAGGCTCGAGTCATAAGCCAAGTAGGCCAAAAAGGCAAAAAGCGCCTTTCTGGCCTACTCGTCTTATGCTTGCCGCCTCTGGGCAAGCCGCTTGCGCTTTTCGTATTGTCTAGCTCCAGCGGCTAGAGGCTCGAGTCATAAGCCAAGTAGCCCAAAAAGGCAAAAAGCGCCTTTCTGGTCTACTCGTCTTATGCTTGTCGCCTCTGAACGAGCCGCTTGCGCTTTTCGTATTGTCTAGCTCCAGCGGCTAGAGGCTCGAGTCATAAGCCAAGTAGCCCAAAAAGGCAAAAAGCGCCTTTCTGGTCTACTCGCCTTATGCTTGTCGCCTCTGGGCAAGCCGCTTGCGCTTTTCGTATTGTCTAGCTCCAGCGGCTAGAGGCTCGAGTCATAAGTCAAGTAGCCCAAAAAGGCAAAAAGCGCCTTTCTGGTCTACTCGTCTTATGCTTGTCGCCTCTGGGCAAGCCGCTTGCGCTTTTCGTATTGTCTAGAAGAGGTGAAAATATGAATCACTGGGATCAATTTTTAGCTCCATATAAGCAAGCAGTAGATGAGCTGAAAGTGAAACTAAAAGGGATGAGAAGGGAATATGAATTCAGTGACACGCACTCCCCAATAGAATTTGTTACTGGTAGAGTAAAGCCGATGGCGAGTATATTAGATAAGGCTAATCAAAAAAATATAAAACTAGAAGCATTAGAAACAGAAATGCAGGATATAGCCGGTTTACGAATGATGTGTCAGTTTGTTGATGACATATATGTAGTAATAGAAAGGTTAAGAGCAAGAAATGACTTCCGTATTATTGAAGAGAGAGATTACATTTCACACAAGAAGCCGAGTGGTTACCGCTCCTTTCATGTAGTTATCGAATACCCTGTGCAAACAATACAGGGGGAAAAGAAGATTCTAGTGGAAATTCAAATTCGTACTCTTTCGATGAATTTTTGGGCAACAATTGAGCATTCTCTTAATTACAAATATAAAGGACAATTTCCTGAAGAAATTCGTCTACGCTTAAAACGTGCCGCTGAAGCTGCATTTCGTTTGGATGAAGAGATGTCTTTAATACGCGAAGAAATTCAAGAAGCTCAAGCATTATTTACAAAAAAGAAAGAAAATGATAAGCGGTCACAGAAAAAAGATTAGACATGCATGTTCTACAGGAATTTCATTAAATGACAAAGGGTGTATAATTCATGAAATTTGCCATTACGTCAAAAGGTGATTCAAAATCTAACACTTTAATGCATAAGATGAGGACCTATTTACAAGATTTTGAGCTTACATATGATGAGGAGCAGCCGGACATTGTCATATCTGTCGGAGGAGACGGGACACTTCTATATGCTTTTCACCGCTATAGTTCTAGGTTAGATAAAACGGCATTTGTAGGGGTGCATACAGGTCATTTAGGATTTTATGCTGATTGGGTACCAGAAGAAATTGAGAAGCTTGTCATTGCAATTGCAAAAACTCCGTATCAGATTATTGAGTACCCACTTCTGGAAACAATTATTCGTTATCAGCATGGTGGAAAAGAAACAAGGTATTTAGGATTAAACGAATCAACGGTTAAAAGTGTTGAAGGAACACTTGTAATGGACGTTGAAATCCGTGGAGAACAATTTGAACGTTTTCGCGGTGACGGCTTGTGTCTATCTACGCCATCTGGTAGTACGGCATACAATAAAGCGCTTGGTGGGGCAATTATTCATCCGTCGTTACCATCTCTACAATTAGCGGAAATGGCATCTATTAATAACAAAGTTTTTCGAACAATAGGGTCCCCATTAATACTACCTGCACATCATACATGTATGTTAAAACCGGTAAATAGTCCAGATTTTCTTGTCACGATTGATCATCTATCATTACTTCATAAAGATGTTAAGTCTATTCAATATCGAGTAGCAGATGAAAAGATTCGCTTTGCTCGTTTCCGTCCGTTTCCTTTCTGGAAAAGAGTACATGATTCATTTGTTTCCGATGAGAAAGATTAAAGAAGGATTATCGCTATGAAAAGATACACGTTACGGTGGAATATAGAAAAGGAAGATAGTGGTAAGTGGGTTCGCCAATTTTTACAAGAGCAACTCATTTCCAAACGTACATTAACTGCCATCAAACATGATGGCGGTTTTATTTCTGTTAATGGAGAGGAAGTGAATGTAAGATATCCTTTAAAAGTGGGAGAAATACTAAAGGTTGTCTTTCCTCCCGAAAGGAGAAGCGAGGGGGTTATTCCAGAGGAGATTCCAGTAGACATCATTTACGAAGATGACGATATCCTTATTTGTGATAAACCTGCGGGAATGAATACAATTCCATCAGGGGATCGCCCTTATGGAAATTTAGTAAATGCACTTACTTCTTATTACGAACACGAAGAGATAGCTTCTACTGTTCATATTGTCACTCGCTTAGATCGTAATACCTCTGGTCTTGTATTAGTTGCAAAGCATCGACACGTACATCATCTGTTCAGCCTTCAGCAAAAAGAAAGAGGAATTAAAAGGAGATATGAAGCTTTTGCAGAAGGTTGTTTTACAAATGAGTTAGGGACGATTAACAAAAATATAGGTCGAAAAGAGAGTAGTATTATTGAGCGTGAGGTGAGAGAGGACGGACAGTATGCTTGTACTCATTATAGAGTACTTCGGCAAAAGGAGCACTTTGCTCACCTTATTCTACAGTTAGAGACTGGTAGAACGCATCAAATCCGCGTACATCTTGCTTCCATTGGACATCCATTAGTAGGAGATGATTTGTATGGAGGGTCTCTTGCGTTACTTTCTCGTCAAGCACTTCACTGTGTATCGTTGGGATTTTTTCACCCCGTGCAGAAAAAGTGGATGCAATTTAAATCAATGTTACCAAGCGATTTATCAAGCTTATTAAATGAACAAACGAAACGAGACTGATACTGATACAAACGTTGCCTGGCTGTTCTCAATGAGTGAGAAGCCAGGCGCTTTTCTTTTTTTATTCAAAGCTTCGAAATTTTTCTGGAACAAAAGGCATGCTAGAAGGAACGTTGACAATTTCCATTTCAGGGTACCGAAGGGCAGTTAATTTACCGCCAAAGACAGCCCCAGTATCGATGTTATAAGTATGATTAACTTTTCTAGGCTCTTTAATAGGAGTGTGCCCATAAATAATCCAAGCCCCTCCAGTATAGTTTTGCGCCCAATCACGGCGTACCGGTGTTCCATCTTCATTTGTTTCGCCAGTAATATCTCCATAAAGGACAAATGTTTTCACCCGCTTATTTTCTTTTCCTATTAGGTCTTGCTTAATACCTGCATGGGCAATTATTAGCTCTCCGTTATCTAAGACATGATAAAGCGGCGATTTCTCATAAAGTTCCATAAACATTTTCTTATATTTTTCTCTTGCCTCAGAGGGTAGTGCTTCAAGCTCGTTAACAGTCGTTTCTAATCCATGAAGCAGCTTTACATTATTACCTAAAAAGTAACGATAGAGTTTATTACAGTGATTTCCTGGTACATAATAGGCACGTTTATTTGATACAAGCTCCGACACAGTTTTAATAACTGCGAGTGAATTCGGCCCCCTATCCGTCAAGTCTCCGACGAAACCAAGTATCCTTTTTCCAGGATGGACTGGATAACCTTGGCTCCATTCGTAACCAAGCTTTTTAGTTAATTTTTTAAATTCTTCATAGCATCCATGAATATCTCCAATAATATCTATGTACATGTTATCACTCCATTTTTTTGTGAATAAATCCTTTTTCCTTTCCTTTTAAAAGAATTTATGACATATTATAGATTCGTTTGAGTTGTAGGTGAAGATAAGGGAAAGAGGAAAAGTTCTACGATAAAATATTCCCATTTTGTTAGTCGTAATACTTATCTATTTTTGGGAATTCTGGTTGGTTCCTCTTATTTTATCAATAAAAATTGCTGTAAGTAGTTTCGTTTTATACTAATTCTCAACCTAAATCCACTTCACTTTTTAGCAGACATTTAAAAAGTTTTTTGCTAGTATATTACCATCGAGTTTTTTGGTTTAGAGAGGAGGGTTTCTGATGAGCGATGCACTTCAGGATAAAGAAAAAGACAGTAAAAGGGTGTTGTATGACGAGGAGCTCCTTATTAGGGCCCTTCAGGAGGAAGAATTAGAATTATTTCGAAATGAATTTCTTGACCTGCATCCCTACGACCAAGCAAGGTTTTTCTCAAGGATAGATGATGATCTAAGAAATAAATTATACAATTACCTCTCACCAGATGAGATGGCAGACTTGTTTGAGAGTCTTGATATTGATGAAGATGATTATCAAAATATCTTAGCGAAAATGAATCCTACTTACGCTGCTGAAATGCTATCAGAGATGTATACCGATGATGCAGTAGACGTTTTAAATGAACTAGATAAGGAGCAGGTTGTCAGTTATTTGACGATCATGGATGATGAATCTGCGAAAGAAATCAAAGAGCTTCTTCATTATGAAGAATACACAGCAGGTAGTATTATGACGACAGAGTTTGTAGCTATTTCAGAAAACCAAACTGTCCGATCTGCTATGTATATATTGAAAAATGAAGCCCCAAATGCCGAAACGATTTACTACATTTATGTAATAGATGAGGAAAAAAAACTAGTTGGTGTTATTTCACTAAGAGATCTCATTATTAGCCATGACGATGTAATGATTTCGGAAATTATGAGTGACCGCGTGATGTCTGTGTCTGTGAGTGAAGATCAGGAATCTGTCGCACGAAAAATGAAGGATTATGATTTTCTTGCGCTTCCTGTTGTGGATTTCCAGTCGCATCTTCTCGGAATTATTACAGTCGATGATATTATCGACGTTATGGAAGAAGAGGCATCCGATGACTACTCCAAGCTTGCTGGTATCGCAGATGTTGATTCTATTGATCGCAATCCTTTTAATGCTGCCAAAAAGCGGCTTCCTTGGTTAATAGCTTTGTTATTTCTAGGCATGTTTACTGCTAGCTTAATTGGGCGTTTCGAAGAGACGTTAGATAAGGTTGCTATTCTTGCTGTGTTTATTCCATTAATTGCTGGTATGGCTGGAAACACTG
This sequence comes from Bacillus seohaeanensis, assembly GCF_042684945.1. Taxonomy (NCBI): domain Bacteria; kingdom Bacillati; phylum Bacillota; class Bacilli; order Caryophanales; family Bacillaceae; genus Bacillus; species Bacillus seohaeanensis. The sequence continues at coordinate 16,998 of NZ_JBHUMF010000008.1, forward strand.
GGACGCAAGCATTAGCGGTGGCGGTAAGAGGTATTGCAACAGGCGACCTTGAACAGGAGAGCAAATGGAAACTTGTTGTTAGGGAAGCAGGAACAGGACTTATTACAGGTACAACTTGTGGAATAGTTGTAACGCTTGTTGTATACGTTTGGAAGGGAGAATTCTTTCTTGGGGTTTTAGTAGGATTCTCTATATTGGTATCGTTATTCGTAGCTACACTTGCAGGTACGCTTGTGCCATTATTGATGCACAAATTGAAAGTCGATCCTGCAGTAGCTTCAGGCCCATTTATTACGACGATTAATGATATTATTAGTATTTTAATTTATTTCGGGCTAGCAACGTTATTTATGAATTATTTAATTTAGAGAAAAAGGAGGAGGATTAATGGAACAGCATGCATCAGTAACATCCCTAGTTATCGTAATATTGGCGGCATTTTTAACACCAATATTATTGCATCGTTTCAAATTAAATTTTATTCCCGTAGTAGTTGCGGAAATTATTATGGGATTAATCATAGGGAAAAGTGGATTTGATTTAGTAGGGCAAGATATGTGGTTGGAAACATTATCTACATTTGGATTCATTTTTCTCATGTTTTTAAGTGGAGTTGAAATTGATTTTTCTGCTTTTTCTAGCAGTAAGGAAAAAAGAGAAAAGCTACCGAACGGAAAAGACGAACCAAACAGGCCTCTAATTGCAACAATTATCTTTATCGGCATTTTTATCGTTTCTTTAGGTTTATCCTACTTGTTCGTTTTAGTTGGTCTCATTGAAAATGCGTTTTTAATGACCTTGATTATTTCAACGATATCCCTTGGTGTTGTTGTACCAACGCTAAAAGAAGCAAATATTTCAAAAAGTGGAATCGGGCAGATTATTCTACTTATTGCCGTGATTGCTGACTTAGTAACGATGATTCTATTAGCTGTATTTGTGTCCATATACGGTGAAGGGCATGGGAATATGTGGTTATTACTCGTTCTCTTTGCAGCAGGTGTCCTCCTATATATTATAGGGAAGCGAATGAAAAATAGGGTAATATTTGAGAGTCTGTCAACAGGAACGGTCCAAATTGGAACACGCGCAGTTTTTACATTAATTATGTTGCTTGTGGCTCTTTCCGAAACAGTGGGGGCGGAAAATATTTTAGGAGCATTTTTAGCAGGTGTGTTAGTATCTCTATTGGCTCCTAACCAAGAAATGATTCATAAGCTTGATTCATTTGGTTATGGGTTCCTTATTCCAATTTTCTTTGTCATGATAGGTGTAGAGTTAGATCTATGGTCCTTGTTAAGCGACAAGAAAATGCTTTTACTAATCCCATTATTAATACTTGCCTTTATTATATCAAAGATTATTCCGGTCTATTTATTAAGGCTTTGGTATGATAAAAAAACAACCATTTCTGCTGCTTTCTTATTAACGTCGACACTATCACTTGTTATTGCCGCTGCTAAAGTTGCAGAAGATATTAATATCATAACTCCTCAACTGAGTGGAACGCTTATATTGGTAGCAGTAATTACCTGTATTCTCACTCCGATTGTATTTAAAAAACTTTTTCCAAAAGAGAGTGGAAAAGAAGTGCAGGTTAAAGTTGCGTTTATTGGGGCAAATCAGTATACACTGCCTGTATCGAGAGAGTTAAAATCCTCTTTATATGAGCCTATTTTATACCATACAAAACAAGATAAAAAAGAGCACAATATTGCAGATTCTCTATATGAGATTGTTGAAGTTGATAATTTTGAGTTAGCAACCCTGGAAAGTGTAGATGTATTTGATGCAAATATTGTTGTGATATCAACGGGCGACGAAGAAATTAATGCTACTTTGGCAATTGCCGCTAAGGAAAAAGGTGTGAAAAGGGTTATCGTTAGAATTGAAAGCCCTGATTTGGAAGAGTCATTACGTGAACAGGACATTGAAGTCTTCTCCGTACTTCTTTCAACGAACGCATTATTACGTGCATTAATTGAATCACCAGCCGTTATGAATATTCTAACAAACCAAGAAACATCTCTTTACGAAATTAGAATGTTGAATGGTCAATATGAAGGACTATCACTTCGGAAATTCCCATTTACTGGAGATGTCATCTTTGTTCGTATTTTCCGAGGGAATGATTTCTTAGTACCACATGGAGACACAGAACTTCATATGAATGATCGATTAATTGTAACAGGTTCAAAAGAATACATTGATGAATTAAAACGTGAACTTGAGTTTTGTGAATAATATTAAAAGAAACGGAGTAGGCTTACATGTCTGCTCTGTTTTTTTTTGAAATTCTTTTACTTTCACTTTATTGATTAAAGGGGATTTTACTGGTGTAATCGAAATTAACTAGTAAAAGAAAAAAGAGGGGGTTAATTTATGTGGGAAAAAGAAATTTATAGTATAAGAATGAAAGTCATTCACTGTATAAAAGATATACCAGAACAAAAACTAAATTGGCAGCCTTCACAAGGAAAATGGAGTATTGCACAAAATGTTCTCCATTTAGCAGGAGCAGAGACTCGATTTTTAACGCTTGCACTGACTGCGGTAAAATCCCCATTAAAATCAGACTCTGCATCAGTTGATTTATCTGTATTTGACGATGCCTCGATTAAACTAAAAGCACCAATTGAGCCCTCGGATGAACCACAAACACTAGTAACGTTACTAGCTGCACTTGATCAATCAAGGCAGCTTACAAACAACTTTTTAGAAACGTATTCAAAAGCTGACTTGGAAGGAAAATATATGAATCATCAACGTTTTGGTATTATGCCAATATGGCAAGTACTAGAGTTACTCGGTAAACACGAACAACGTCACTTACATCAAATGAACCAGTTGAAAAAGGAGATTTTAAGTTAACGCTTTTCTTTTATAAAAAGTTCATGTAAAATTAGTATCAGGTACTAATAACATGTTCTAATTAATTTTTATAAAATAATATCAAGACTCGAATTATTTATCAAGGAGGATACATATGACTTTATCACTTCAAGGAAAAACGTATGTAGTTATGGGAGTAGCAAATAAAAGAAGTATCGCCTGGGGGATAGCTCGTTCTCTGCATAAGTCAGGAGCAACATTAGTATTTACATATGCCGGAGAACGTTTCGAAAAAGGTGTTCGTGATCTTGTCTCAACATTAGAAGGAGCGGAAGATTCACTTGTTCTTCCGTGTGATGTAACAGTTGATGAGGATATTGAAAAATGTTTTGCAACGATTAAAGAGAAAGCAGGCGTTATCCACGGAATTGCTCATTGTATTGCATTTGCTAACAAAGAGGAGCTAGCTGGTGAATACATGAATACAACGAGAGATGGCTTCTTATTAGCTCAAAATATTAGTTCTTACTCTTTAACTGCAGTAGCAAAAGTTGCAAGAGGAGTTATGACAGAAGGTGGAAGCATCATTTCCATGACATATTTAGGTGGAGAAAGAGTACTGCAAAATTACAATGTAATGGGTGTTGCCAAAGCGTCGCTAGAGCATAGCGTTAAATATTTGGCGAATGACCTTGGAAAAGACAATATCCGTGTAAATTCCATCTCGGCTGGTCCGATTCGTACCCTTTCAGCTAAAGGTGTGGGCGACTTTAACACTATTTTAAAAGAAATCGAAGAACGTGCACCATTACGTCGTAATACAACGCCAGAAGAAGTTGGTGATACTGCAGTATTCCTATTCAGTGACATGGCTCGTGGAATTACTGGAGAAAACATCCATGTTGACTCTGGATATCATATTTTAGGTTAACAAACCGACAAAAGAAAAAGATGACCTTCTAGGAATTTTGCCTAAAGGGTCATCTTTTTTATGTCTATAAAAAGGAAACCCATAGGCACTCCTAGCATACATATAAAAGTAGAATTTTATGGAGGTGACAATATGGGGAACGAAAGAAAAACAAAAAATAAAAAGCCGTTACTATATATACATCAACCGGAATTGCGAGAGGTTAAATCTAATATGCAATCCAATTATCGTTCACCAAATATAAAAACGGACAGTGCTAAACAAAAAGAATCGGTTTCTATTGTAAAAAAGAAAAAAAGAGAATATTTACAGGAAGACTTAGATTCAATCCAAGCCGAAATGGAAATTGAACAAGAAGAACAGGAACCACAATCACAACCGCAACCAAAACTAGGTGAAAATACAGGAAAATTTGGCTTTAAAAAAGTGAAACCATTCCGTGAAATGGATTTGAATGAAAAACTTGATTATCTAACAGAGTTTGGTGATGGGAAAGCACCATTTCCATGTGTTTTTACGACTGAGAACAACAGCTATAAAGGTGTTATTTTTTCTACGAATGGAACAGAGGTTGAAATTAAACCATTTCAAGGGGAGCATGTAAAATTAAATAAAAATGATATAAAGAGCATTAAAATGATTGGGTTATAGGTGACGTTTTCAGAAACTGTACCTGGTACTATAAATGCGAAGGAGCAGGAGCAGATCGAGTGAACTGTCGTGGTCAAAAATTAATTTCTATCAAAACAAAAATCGAGAGTTATTTCAACCCTCGATTGCTTTTAAAAATAATAATTGGTTAAAAAGACCAGTCGGATTACCCGACTGGTTCCTTCTTTAGCGTATTAGTCTTCATCACATTCAAGGTCAACATGCACATCTGCTACACATTGGATAGCACAGAAGCATTCTAAGTCTACTGTGATACAAATATCAGTTAATTTCCATTCGAATCCAGAAAAATTGCTTAATCCATCTGCATCATCATCTTCGTTATCACCTGGTGTCCAATCTGGTTTAACAAGTTGTAATGTTGCACAGCAGTTATCGAAAACATCTTTTACACGGAAGAATGGTAATTTGTAATAACCTTTTTTTACTTTAAAGACATCGCCGTTTTTTGTATAAAGTTTGAAAATGCGAGTGTTAGGGCGATTGTTTATAGGACTTACTGCACCTAATGGTGATAAGAAACAATCTGTTTCGCATTCAACGCATTCGTCTACTGCATTGTCCTGAAGATCTTTGATTGCACGTACAGCTGTACATACGCAGTTGTCTTCTCTTGAACCTGCACCGCTTTTCCTTTTTCCGCAACCCATAAGTTAGGTCCTCCTTGTCGTAATGATTTTACTTACATTAATAACATATTGCTAATAGGTATTTTGAGTAACGGACAAATGCCCGTTTCCTTTAATTTGGGCACCTAAAAAGAGAAAGGAAGTTAGTTATGGAGCTTAATTTTTTTCAGTTGTTGATCATGGGGTTGGCTGTGTTTCGGATGACGCACTTAATTGTGTTTGATAAAATTACAGAGTTTTTACGTGCACCGTTTTTTGATGAAGAAAAAGAAATTTCAGAGAGCGGGGAAGAGGAAATATATCTTATTCCGAAAAAAGGTGGATGGAAAGGGTTTATTGCCGAATTGATTAGCTGTTATTGGTGCACAGGTATTTGGGTAACGGTAGGATTATATATCGGCTATAGTTGGATACCGATTATAGCGGGACCTTTCATTACTATTCTTGCTGTTGCAGGAGTTGCTGCTATTTTGGAATCGGTAGTACAGCATTTAATATCGGAGTAATGTGCGGGCAAGACTTATTGCTAAGTTTATGAATCGTAAAATTAATACCTGTTATTTTGGTGGTGCAGGCTCAGTCGACTATATAGTTTGTGGTGTAAATGAAGCAATCTTTGAAAATGTAAGTAGGCAAATAGTGGAAACAAGCTTTTTTCTTTTTCATATAATGTAAAGGGGCTGGTTTAATAAAAAGGAGGCTGGGATTAATGAAGAACTATACAAATACAAAGGTTTCTATGTCAACATCTAAATCTGTCAACACGACAAAGAAAAAGAAAAAAGGTTGTGGGTGTGGAAAGAAGAATAAGAAGAATTAAGACTGCTCCTAGTGAGCGGTCTTTTTTTTTAATAAAAATTAAATTTAAGCAAAAAATAAGGAAAGAGTATAAATATGTGAGGGATATGAATGAAAAAATGTATTGTAGTAGTAAGTACTATCTTTTTAATTTTAGCAGCTTGTGCAAATAAGGAGGATGGGAAAGACAGTAAGGTAGCTCTGTTAAAAGCAACGGATCCACCACCAGTGGAACTTGTTGACCATCCTGAGACAGATAGTGTTGGACATGCTATCAAGAAGGAAATAGCGAAGATGGAAGAACTTTATGATGTAGCTGTTATCCAAGGGAAGGAGGAAATACTAGTTGCGTATAAAGTGAAGCATCTAGAACGGTTTCATATGAAAAGGATTGAGAAAAAAATGGACAAATATTTGGAAAAAAAGTATCCTGACGAGAATTTTATCTTATCTAGTGACTATAAAATCTTCCTTGAAACTGTCCGATTAAAAGAAAAACTTTCTAACCATAGTATTTCAAAAAAGGATGCTGAAAAAGAGTTTAAAGATATTGTTAAATTAAAAAAAGAAAAAACGTAGGAGGGAAATTATGGCCAAAGCATCTAAAACTCCTGAACAAAAACAATACGAGCAGTTAGAAAAGAATTTTGAAACAAAACGACCTGTATTTAAAAACTGTATAAAAGCCTTTTTTGTTGGTGGTCTCATTTGTTTATTAGGGCAAGCAGTTACTTATTTTTATATTTACTTTTTCAATTTTACAGAACAAACTTCATCAAATCCTACTGTTGCGACAATGGTCTTTTTTGCCATGCTTCTGACAGGGTTTGGGGTTTATGATCATATGGGGCAGTTTGGTGGAGCTGGAAGTGCCGTTCCTGTGACAGGTTTCGGCAATGCTGTTATCTCAGCTGCCATTGAACACCGGACGGAAGGACTTGTATTAGGAGTTGGTGGAAACATGTTTAAGCTAGCAGGCTCCGTAATAGTCTTTGGTGTAGTAGCGGCCTTTTTCGTTGCACTGATTAAGACGATTTTGATTCAGATAGGAGTGATTTAATGCTACAAGGATCTCGGTCATGGATGTTTGCCAACCAACCCGCTATTATGTCGACAGGAGTTGTTGGTGGTCCTTTTGAGAAAAAAGGCCCTCTGACAGCGGATTTTGACCAATTTTATGATGATTTATGGATGGGAAAAGATACGTATGAACAAGCAAATAGAGTATTAATTGAAGATGCAGTAGAAATTGCTTTAAAGAAAAGCGAAAAGAAAAGTAAAGATGTTCAATTTTTTCTTGCGGGTGATTTAATTAATCAAATAACACCATCAAGTTTTGCAGCTAGAACGAATGCGATACCTTACTTAGGGTTATTTGGTGCCTGTTCTACATCAATGGAAGGTTTAGCTTTGGCTGGATTTCTTGTGAATTCTGGCGGTGCCAATTATATCATGACGGGTGCTTCTAGTCATAATGCGGCAACAGAAAAGCAATTCCGCTATCCAACAGAATATGGTGGACAAAAACCTCCTACAGCCCAATGGACCGTTACGGGAGCAGGGTTTGCATTAGTTGGAAATGGTAATTCTTTACCTCATCCAATGCCCCGTATTACATCCGCTACAATTGGGAAAGTGATGGATTTAGGGTTGAGTGATCCGTTCAATATGGGGGGAGCAATGGCACCAGCGGCAGTTGATACGATTACGGGGCATTTCAAAGATCTTAATAGGGATCCTTCTTATTATGACTTAATTATCAGTGGGGATTTGGCAACAATCGGTAGACAGACAGCGATAGAAATGCTAAAGGAAAAAGGATATGTCTTAACAGAGGAAAAATTTAAAGACTGCGGCCTGCTTATATATGGGGATAATCAAAAGGTTCAGTCGGGCGCAAGTGGTCCGGGATGCTCAGCAACAGTTTTGTATGGCCATCTGTTAAATGAGATGAAAAAAGGCACATATAAAAGGATTCTCGTTGTTGCAACAGGTGCACTACTTTCACCACTAACCTTCCAACAGGGGGAGACAATACCGTGCATCGCCCATGCTGTATCAATTGAATTCATTTGACAAAGAAAAGTGGAAGCGGCTTGGTCAGCTCGCGAAGAAAATAGGGGTTTTCCTCAAAAGGCGCCTTTTGCCTTTAGAGGAAAATCATCTTTTTCCCAGCGAGCTAGCCGCTGGAACTGGACAAAGAAAAGTGGAAGCGGCTTGGTCAGCTCGCGAAGAAAATAGGGGTTTTCCTCAAAAGGCGCCTTTGGCTTTTAAAGGGAAATCGTCTTTTTCACGCGAGCTAGCTACTTAGGTTAAAGGAGGATGGAAACATGTTTGCAATGTTTTTTTGGGCTTTTGTAATAGGAGGAATCATTTGTGTTATTGGACAGCTCTTATTTGATGTAGCAAAACTTACACCAGGGCATACATTAAGTTTATTAGTGGTAATAGGTGCAATTGTTTCTGGTTTCGGACTTTATGAACCATTGATTGACTTTGCAGGAGCAGGAGCAACTATTCCAATAACGAGTTTTGGAAATTCCCTTGTAAATGGTGCCATGCAAGAGTCTCAAGAACATGGTTTAGTAGGCGTCTTAACGGGGATGTTTGAAGTGACGAGTTCCGGTATTTCAGCTGCAATTGTCTTTGGTTTTATTGGTGCAGTTATTTTTAAGCCAAAGGGATGAGGCAAAAAAGTCCAGAGTATTCTATTGCAGGAATACTTTGGACTTTTTTATTATACTTGCTTCATTTCATCCTATAAAGGTTTTCGAAAAAAGAAGTTTTTATTCTAACTTGACAGTAATGGCATACTAACAGTTGATTCCTATGATTGGGCAATCCCTTCTGACAATTCAAGATTAGCCTATACATTAATCGATTTTATTACATATGTTATTAGTGACTAAAGGTAAAAGAGAGGTGACATAATATGTTCGGATATGGCGGCGGATACGGCGGCTATGGTTGTGGCTATGGCGGCGGCGGTTACTACGGATCAACATTTGTATTAATCGTAGTACTTTTCATCCTATTAATTATTGTAGGTGCTAGTTTCTGCTAATAAAGTGAAGCTTTAATCAGTGGAGGGGATTCATCCCCCCCACTGATTGTTAGTTGAATCAATCGGGCATTTATCCCACAGTTACTCTTCTGCGATCTTTTGAAAACCCTTGAGGTGGGGGGCTGCCCGCTTATGCGGGATAAAAATATGGAGAGGGGGGTTCATTTGTGAAATTTCACCTTCTTCATAATTAATGTAAAAACAAAAACTTTTCAAATTCACTTTTTTACGTCTTTTTACATATGATGCATATAGTCAAAGGAGGCGTAAGAAATGAATAATAATAACTTTTTTAAAAATATCGAAAAGAAAACTGGCGTGAATATGAATGAAGTATTCGAGCTGGCAAATTCTTTACAAAATGCAAATTTCAAAGATGAAAAAACAGTACGAAGTGTTATTAAAAAGGTATCTAGGATTGCTAACAAACCTGTTTCACAAGAAATGGAAAATAAAATAGTAAAATCAATTGTAAATGATGGAAAACAATTGGATTTTGGCACAATTTCAAACATGCTTAATAAAGGAAAAAAATAATGTTTAACTAGCCATTAGCGGGGAAACTTTCTGCTGGTGGCTAGATAAGTTCTGCTTTAACCTCTTCTTACTACTAACTATTATTCAATAAGACGCAACTACGTAGTTTAGTTTCTCCTACCTAAACTAGCAAGAACTCGTATTTACCTTGATTTTATATGTCTTACTACTATGGCAAAGGAGAAAAGTTAGTCGATCAGTGACTGGTAGATGATAATGATGTATAATTCATAATATTATAAAAAATATAAAAAAACGTCATAAAGAATATTCACTTATACGTACTTTATAGTAGTCCTGTTTGCTAGTAAAGCTAACATAGCAAAAGGTAAATATGTTTCAGAATAAAAGTTAATGGAAATTAATAACTAAAGGAAGGTGAGTTAAATGGGTTATATTGCACCAGTTCAGCATTATCAATATCAACAATATCATGAACGAGGGCTGAAAACAGAAAAAGCTCCTTACACATTTCTTCCAGTTCAGCCAGTACGATTAAAGACAAAATCACAAGACGAATATGATGATTTTCAAAACATCAACAGCCAACAAACTTCACTAGAATCCTCTGATCTTCACCACCAGGAATACATACAGCAAGAAGTACCTACAAAACTAATCGCTACACTAACAGGAAAAGGAAACTATATTAACGAATATATCTAAATGTTCAAAAGAGGTACGTCCCTCGCTACTTTACCGTGCTAATGTAATGAGGGACGTACCTTAGGAAAGGGGTGTTTGAAGTGGAATTACAGCAGCTTTCTGCCCAGTGTTATGTACTTCGTGCGGCTGTGAATATAGGGTATATTACGACTGGAGGAAAAGGGTTGCTAATTGATACTGGGGTAGATGATTCTTCTATTAAAAAAGCGATAAAGCTGCTTGAAAAGGAGAAGCTCCCACTTGATTACTGTATTATTACCCATGCGCATGCCGATCATTTTGGCGGTGCTAATTATTTGAAAAAGACAATGAGAATTCCGTTATATGCACCGAAGGTAGAAAAAGCAATTATCGAAAATTCCGTGCTTGAGCCTATTTATTTGTTTAATGGCTCGTTTCCGATAGCGGAGCTAAGAAACAAATTTTTGGAAGGGAAATCTGTACCTATTGATCATGTAGTTGAGAATGGAAAGGGTAATATAGGACCATTTTCACTTGAAATCATTCCTCTTCCAGGTCACTCCTATGGTCAGATAGCTATTCTGTCAGAAGGAATATTGTATGCAGCTGACAGTTATTTTGGAGAAAGTACGTTAAAAAAGCATGTTATTCCGTTTATCAATGATGCTGACCAAACAATAGAATCATTACATAAACTAAAAGAGATTCCGTGCAAAGGTGCAGTACCGGGTCATGGAGAATTTGAAGAAAACTTCCATGGAACTGTACAAAAAAATATTGAGCTTCATGAAAAAATGATACAGAGGGTTAGGGAGCAAATAGAAGAAGCAACTGGAAAGGTAACTTTCAGCCAACTGCTTAAAACCTTTTTGGCATGTAATGAGTTAAATGTAGGGAACTTAGGACAGTGGCTTCTGTTTAGAACCTCCTTCACAGCCTATATTAGTTCATTAGTGAAAAAGGGTATTGTCCAATACACGATTCAAGACAATGAGCTATGGGTTACTACTATAACAAATTAATATCGCTGAACTAACAAGGTTTCTCTTTCTTGCCATTCAGAATATAGTACATCGTTGGCAGAGTGAAAGCCTTATTTTTTAGTTTAGTTTAAAGCGCATTTTCCTCTTCCTTGATTATTTTTAAATTCCGGACAGAAAAGAGTGATTTCCAATATAAAAAAGGATTGATCATAGCGATCAATCCTTTTAACATTACTAAATATTTTTTTTCATTGTTTTATGAGGAATACCGGCGTCTAAAAATTCACCTGAAATAATCTTATAGCCAAGTCCTTCATAAAAAGGAATTGCGTGTGTTTGGGCGTTCAACTTAAGAGCGGGAACCGATTGATTTTTAGCATATTCCTCAATTGCTAGCATAATTTCACGTCCTGCACCTTTTCCACGTTGTGAAGAATGCACACAAATTCTTTCCACTTTACCGACCTCATCGACTAATCGAAATCGCCCTGCTCCGACAGGTTCTTTTTGCGAATAAAGAACAAAGTGAGTAGAATCTTTTTCATATTCGTCGATTTCTTCCTCCATCGGTACATTTTGTTCATCGACAAAAACAACTTTTCTTACTGTGAAGGCATCTTGCTTTTGCTGTTCATTACGAGCTATAACTACATTCACTTTAATTAGCAATCCTTTCCTAAACGGAAGGTTTCATAAACTGTCCAAGATCCGTTTTCTAATTGATAAAGAAGGTGAAAGCGATCGACTGTTTCTTCATGATCAATCCCTTGCATACGGAGAGAACCGAATACATCAGAATGTTCATCATTAGATAATTTTTGTGCAATCGTAATATGCGGAATAAATGCATATTCTGGTTCTTCTCCCATGAAATCAGCTGAATGCATATCTTTGTAAAGGCCTTCTAGTTCTGGAGTTGATTCCACCTTAAAGTGAATGACGTTATTTACTGGCTGAAAAGAGCTTATTTTATAAGCTTTTAATGTAAAAGGCTCGTACTTTGCCGCAATTTTAGAAATCTTTTCAGCAATTTCTGTAATTTGAGTATCATCCGCAGAAAAAACATTCTTTAATGTTAAATGTGGCGGAATTAAAGCGTAGTGAGGATCATAACGTTTTCGGTAAGAATTCGCTTCATCTTGAAGTTTTTTAGTAGGGAAAATGACAATTCCATAATTCATTTTCTTGTACCTCCTCTATTTCAGTGAATGATAAAGTGAAACCACAATCAGTTGGGTTTTTCATTCTCACTGATTGTTAGTTGTACCAATGGAGCTTTTACGGGAAGTTATTTCTACCCCATACTTTCTAGACTGATGGTGGACAACCCGTTAAAGCGAGATAAATTAAAATCGCTTCTTATATTATAGCAAATTTTTCAAAAATTTAATATAGGTCTAAGTTAGTTGCCACCTTATTGTTACAATTTACTTCTTCCACCATAATAGGCAGTAGTAATTCATCCTCTAGAATAGAGAATTGAAATTTTAAATGAAATAAAACTTTCATTAGTGTACTTCTGCTAGTTAATGAAGGATACATACCTATCTATTCCTCGATGTCCGGTTTTGACCGGGGAAATGTCTTATAATAGAAATTCCCATTTCCTCGGAATATTAAAACATCATTTTTAGTGCACGTTTTAAATCAGGCTGCCAGTGCTTCCATGTATGATTTCCATCGAATTCTTCATAGAAGAAAGAGAAGTTCCGCTTTTCCAATAGCTCGTGCAACTGACGATTTGGAGTGAGAAAATCCTTTACTGTTCCATCCGTTGTTTTAACTTCGGTTTCCTCCTTACCGATAACGTGGTAAAGATTAAGCAGTTGTGGCTCTGTAAGCCTCTCTACAGCTTGCAAAACTTTTTCATTTACAAGTGGGGATTGCATAATAACTTTTCCAAATGTGTGAGGGTACTTTAATGCTGTCATAAGCGAAACGGTTGCACCTAGTGAATCACCGATGAGTGCACGTCCCATACCCATATGGTAGGTGGGATATTTATCGTCTAATAATGGAACAAGTTCGTGTGCTAAAAATCTTATGTATGCATCATTTTCTTCTCCATGCGGATGATATTTTCTTCTACGGTCTTCCACGTTTTTATATGGAATTCCAACGATAATCGTATTTTCTATTTCTTTTTTCTCAAGTAATTCATCCGCTAAGCGTGGAATTCTACCGAGTTGGAAATAGTCTTTGCCATCTTGAGCAATTAACAGTGAGTATTTATATAACGGAGAATAATTAGCCGGTAAATAGACGAGCATAGTGATTTCTTCGTTCAGTTCTTTACTAAAGAGGCTTAACTCATTGACAGTTCCTCTTGAAGTTGCCATTTTCATACCTCCAGATTCAATTATTAAGCGTTTACAGAAAGATTGTATCATATTTTAGTAATGAATACCTTGAACAAGCCTACAATACGAATATTTTAAAAAATGTTATAATTAAGAAATAGTCAAATTGAGCTAGGGGGATTTTAACGTGGTAAAAACAGTGCATTCTAAAGAAGTGACAAAAGCTGCATTTAATAGATTACAAGAAAGAGGCGTTAATCTTTCAGATATTGCTGAAATTGTTTATGAAATGCAGTATGCATATCATCCAGCATTGACATTAGCTGACTGCATTGACAGTGTAAATAAAGTTTTATTAAAGAGAGAAATTCAACATGCTATTTTAGTAGGTGTTGAGCTGGACGTATTAGCAGAAGAAAGAAAATTATCCGAACCACTTCAATCGATTGTGGAAACAGACGAAGGGTTGTTTGGAATTGATGAAACGATTGCCTTAGGTGCTTCATTAGGTTACGGAAGCATTGCAGTAACAACATTTGGACATCTCGACAAAAATAAAATTGGTATTATCCGTGATTTAGATACAAAAAGAGGAAAAGGTGTCCATACGTTTTTAGATGATATTGTGGCAAGCGTTGCGGCAAACGCTGCATCAAGACTTGCTCATAGCTTCCGTGACCAAGAAGAGATAGCAGAGGAAGATAAGAAGCAGTTTGAAGACGAAGGGATAAAGTAATACCTAGATTACTATTTGATAGATAGCAGGGGCTAAACTAGTGTTTAGTCCCTTTTAGTTGGACAAGATTCTCCCGTGAAAAACAATTTCAAAAAATAGAGCTGATCTAATGAAATGGGTTAAGTACTTCCTTGACAATATATAGTTCTAAAAAATGTAAACGAGTACTATATATTGACTAGATGAGGTAAAAAAGTCACCTATGGATTAGCCTCTTTTTAGAAAAGTAAAACATTCAGGGGGGGATTTCGGTTATGAAGAAACGCAGTTTATTTTTAGGTACTGCTCTTTTGTTGGCATTATCTATGATTCTTGCTGCTTGTGGTGGAGGATCTGGCGATGACAGTTCCTCTGGAGATGGAGAAGGAGAAGAAAAGGTAGACTTCATCGGTATCGCAACAGGTGGTACTGGAGGAACATATTATCCTTTAGGGGGAACACTTGCAAAGATTATACAGGACGAAACTGGAATTAAGTCAACTGCAGAAACATCTGGTGCTTCTGCTGAAAACATGGCAGCCATTAAAGAGGGAGATATTGAAATTGCCTTTACGCAGACAGATATCGCTTCCTATGCTGCGGATGGAGAGCAAATGTTTAAAGAAAAAGTAGAAAATGCACGCGGTATTGCAACGCTATATCCTGAAACAATTCAAATTGTCACAACAAAAGATGCTGGCATTAAATCAGTCGAAGACTTAAAAGGGAAAGTCGTGTCTGTTGGAGAAGCAGGTTCTGGTACATTGCTTAATGCCGAACAAATCTTAGAAGTTCATGGTTTAACAACAGAAGATTTAGAAGCGCGTAATCTGTCTTTTGACGATTCTACGACTGGTATTCAAGATGGTACGATTGATGCAGCATTTATTACTTCCGGAACGCCAACAGGAGCTGTTGAAGGTTTGGCTGCAACAGAAGATATTGCAATCGTTCCTATAGAACAAGCTAAAATTGACGAGTTGATTGAGAAATATCCATATTATGCAAAAGATGAAGTTCCAGCGGGCACATATAGCAAAGTGGATGAAGCTGTTACAACTGTAGCTGTTCTTGCGATGCTTGTCACTAGTGAAGATATTTCAGAGGATGTTATTTATGATGTAACGAAGGCAATTTTTGAGAATACGGATAAGATTACTCATGCTAAGGGTGAATTAATTAAAGCGGAATCGGCTTTGGAGGGCATGGGAATTGAATTACATCCTGGCGCAAAGAAATATTTTGATGAAAAAGGTGTTTCACAAGAATAATCCAACAAACAATGTCAGGCTGTAAAAGGGATAGACCGGTACTCATCGGTCTATTCTTTCATTTTAATCGTGTAGATATTCTGGGAGGTAGTATGACAAATAAGTGTAAAGTAACCTTTTTAATAATTATAATTCTTTTCTTTTCTGTCATCCTCACTCCCTTTCAAACCTGTTTAGTAGTAGAACCGAGGAACAAAGAAGGGAAATTCGCAATTATTTCGCTAAAACAATTTCCGACGTTTTCAATTCGGTATACTCACTCCATTCATCTTTCTGAAGTAGAAGAATACTACAAAAAAACAGAAAACAACCATATCCAGCAAACAAAGCTTGTCTATGAAGATACGGCAATTGGAATGCCTAGTAACGCAGAAGGAGGAGGAGACTTTGTTATAAGGGATGATGGTAAGTATATGATTGAAAACATGAAAAGGACATTTCCATTTATTGATGTTCGTGTTGGACAAGTGGTGGCGAATCATCGATTTATTTTAAATAATAATGAATATCCGCTATCAAAATATTTTAAAAAAGGAACTGTTGTAAGGTTGGAGATAAAAAAAGTTTCATTATGGGAGAAATGGAAAGGAGTGAGCGTTAGTGGAGGAGGATAAAGACTTTAAATCGCTATCGGTAGAACAACAGCAAGAACTATTAGAAAAGTATGATCCGGAAGCATCAACAAGAAAAATTCAACACGGAGCATTTAAGTGGATTATTTTTCTTGGACTATTGGCATTTTCCTTATTTCAACTAGTAGCTTCTATTTTTCAATTTATTCCTAGACAGCTGCTTTTGTCCATCCATTTAGGTTTTGCATTATCCCTGATTTTTTTATTATTCCCTGCACGAAAAAAGAATTTGAAAAAAAACAAAGTTGCATGGTATGACGTGGTATTATCGGTCGCATCAGTTGGGGTAGGGGCTTATTGGCCACTCATGCAAGAAGAAATCGTTAATCGTGTCGGCATTATGACATCAGCAGATTTCTATGTTGGATTATTAGCGGTTGTGCTTGTTTTAGAAGCGACTCGTCGTGCGGTAGGTTTACCAATTACGATTATTGCGTCTCTTTTCTTACTATACATGTATTATGGACGAATGATGCCAGGCTTTTTAACACATAGAGGTTATGATCTTGAAGATATCGTAAAAACGATGTTCTTTACTGGTGAGGGGATATTAGGAACACCACTATATGTTTCGGCGACATTTATTTTCCTTTTCTTGCTTTTCGGGTCCTTCCTTGTAAAAACAGGTGTTGGACAGTATTTTAATGATTTGGCTGTTTCGATAGCTGGGAAGCGAACGGGGGGGCCGGCGAAGGTTGCGATCTTTTCTAGTGCCCTTCAAGGTACGATTAGTGGAAGTTCTGTTGCCAATGTCGTAACATCAGGTTCTTTCACGATTCCGATGATGAAAAAACTTGGATACCGAAAAGAGTTCGCTGGCGGTGTAGAAGCAGCGGCATCAACAGGTGGCCAATTAATGCCGCCAATTATGGGGGCGGCCGCCTTTTTAATGGTAGAATTTATCGGAGGCGTTTCCTACTGGGATATTGCTAAAGCAGCAGCGATACCAGCTGTATTGTATTTCGCCGGTATTTGGATTATGACGCATTTTGAAGCAAAAAGAATTGGATTAAGGGGATTGTCCGACGAAGAAATGCCGAACCGTAAAGAGGTATTAAAAAAGATTTATTTACTTATACCAATTTTAACAGTAATTGTGCTTCTCGTAAGTGGAATGAGTGTTATGCGTGCCGCTTTATGGTCGATTATCGTAACTATTGTAGTTAGTGCTATTCGGAAAGATACACGGATAGGATGGAGAGATGCGATTGATGGGTTAGTTGACGGTGCCAGAACAGCATTGTCTGTTGCAGCAGCTACAGCGTGTGCAGGAATTATCGTTGGGGTCGTAACAAAAACAGGGCTTGGATTAACATTGGCAAATGGATTAGTTGATTTAGCAGCGGATTTAACGAATTCACCTAACGGAAAGCTAATCTTAACACTTGTATTTACGATGATCGCTTCCATTATTTTAGGTATGGGATCACCAACAACAGCTAATTATGTTATTACGTCAACAATCGCAGCTCCAGCTATCATTTTACTAGGAGCACCTGAATTAGCTGCACATTTATTCGTATTCTATTTTGGGATTATTGCCGACATTACCCCACCAGTAGCATTAGCTGCCTTTGCTGCTGCCGGGGTGTCAGGCGGAGAACCGATACGGACCGGTGTCAATTCCGCAAAGTTAGCTATCGCGGCGTTTATTATCCCATATATGTTCGTATTGTCACCTGAATTACTAATGATTGATACAACAATTCCACAGCTACTTTGGGTTGTATTTACGGCGATTACAGGTATGATGGCAATCGGTGCTGGTATGATCGGTTACTGGTATCGCAAAGTTTTCGTTATCGAACGATTCCTATGTGTAGCAGCAGGATTATTATTAATTTACCCTGAAGGCATGACAGATATTATAGGGTTAGTACTATTCGTCGTAATGCTTGTTCTTCAGTTCGTTATTAAACGAAAGGGTGGAGAAAAGAAAACAGCAGCAACAATGTAAAAAGAACCTAAGGCTTTTCTATAAGTTTCAGAAACTTATGGAAAAGCTTTTTATTGTTTTCTTTGTGAATTTTCCCCTTTAAATCAAAGGGAGCCGGGGAATTGTGTCTACTATTCCAGTGTGGAATTTTAATAGATTATTATTGACTTTTTTTCCATAGTAAGTATAATAAAATATGTAATAAATAAAGCGATCTGATAGTTCAGCGGGAGAATACGTCCTTGACAGGGACGGGGTCGGGGGTTCGAATCCCTCTCAGATCATAAATATGGTTGTATTAAAGGTTGAAGACATTTTCACTACAGTATAAAGTACTGTGGTCGTACTAAAATTTAGTATAACCTCGGTAAACCACCTCACAATTTTGTGAGGTGGTTTTTTATCGTCATGGAACTGATAAAATATTTGTATGTTTTATCAGTTTGCTATAATGAAAGTATAGTTATGGTTATAATTGTCGAATGGGGGAAGAGATGTTGAAAAAAAAGGTAATGTTAGCGGGGCATGCCAAGCTTCCACAAGGAATGGCTGCAAGTGATATTTATCAAACATTAACAGTAACTCTTGAAGTGGATTTTAAATATTGGGTCATTCTTGATGCCTCTTGTACGTTGGCAACTGGTCATGCTCAAAATTTTTTAAGTCAATTATTAAAAGGTTACAGTCTTTTGGATGGTCTTGATCCAATTCTTAGTACGATTGAAAACCATTATTATGGTAAAGCGCAATCTGCGTTAGTTGCTGCGATTAAAGACGCCTACAAGCACTATACGCAGATTAAAAGTAATTTAAATATTTAAAATTAT
This sequence comes from Bacillus seohaeanensis, assembly GCF_042684945.1. NCBI lineage: Bacteria > Bacillati > Bacillota > Bacilli > Caryophanales > Bacillaceae > Bacillus > Bacillus seohaeanensis. The sequence goes on from NZ_JBHUMF010000008.1 coordinate 35,752, forward strand.
TAAAAAATTAATTGACAAATAAAAGCTAAATTTATAGAATAGGATTTATAAGTTACTTGTAGAAAGGCAACCCCTTTCACAATCAGTAATTGCTAAGTATAACCAATGTTAAAAAATAACTGTAAAGTCTATCGGACTTCCTAAAAGAAGCCGCAAGTAGTCTATAGCCAGTTATATCATTTCAACATGAATGATATAACTGGCTATTTTTATTGCTTACATTTAAAAGGAGGAATAAAAATGAGTATGATTCAAGAAAAATTGAAGTCGTTTGTAGGAAAGCATGACACGTTTGAGGTAAAGGAGCATCCACATCATCATCGTCTTTATTCAATTGAAATTAATAATCAGGTATTGCGTGCATTCTTAGCGGAAAACGAAGAGGTGAATGCGCAACAGCTAGAATACGTTCCATATATGAGATTAATTTTAGCAGAACGCTTGCAAAGAGTGCTCGGCAAAACTTTTGTCGAGACTATGCGTGCAATTCTACATGATCGTAAATCGGGTGGTTTTACGGTCGGAATGCAGAACCAGACAACGGACGACCAGGATTATATCAAATTCTCTACAGCGCTTACACATTTAGTAGGCGGAGTGAATTTTGATGCTATGTCAGGCACATATTATGCAAGGTTCACCGTAAAAGATACAGACAACAGCGATTCTTATTTACGGCAGGCGTATCGTTTGTTTACGCTTCATACAGATGGAACGTTTGTAGATGAACCAACAGACTGGTTGTTAATGATGAAATTTGCTGAGGAAAATGCAGTAGGTGGTGAATCTCGGTTACTCCACTTAGATGATTGGGAGGAGCTGGAGAAGTTTTCAAATCATCCTTTGGCCACTAGTCGTATTGAGTACAAAGCACCTGCTAGTAAAAATGTTGGAAAAACAGTTTATAATCAAACTTTTTATGAGCAAAATGGGAAGCCTTGTATTTGTTTTATCGATCAATTTGCTTACCCTGCTACATTGGAACAAGCAACATATTTAAAGGAGCTTTCTGACTCAATGGAAAATAGTCAGTCAACAATTGCACTGCCACTCCCTGTAGGTGACCTTGTAATGGTTAATAATACGTTTTGGCTGCATGGAAGAGCAGCTTTTGAAAAAAATCCAAATTTACATCGTGAATTATTGAGACAAAGAGGTTATTTCGCAAAGGTATGAGTTAGCAATTAAAATTGGAGGAACGTACGATGGGAGATATTGTTGTTATTGGCGGAGGAATCGTTGGATTGTCGACTGCTATCTCGTTAAGCAGGCGTTTTCCTCATGCCCGTCTCGTTGTAATAGAAAAAGAAGATAGGTGGGCAAAACATCAAACAGGGAATAATAGCGGAGTGATTCATTCAGGCATTTATTATAAACCCGGAAGCTTAAAGGCGAAATTCGCCACTGAGGGTAATAGGCAACTAGTTGAGTTTTGCGAAAAAAATGACGTAAATTATGAGCAATGTGGAAAACTGATTGTTGCAACGAAACAGTCTGAACTACCGCTATTGGAAAATTTATATCAACGCGGAATTGCAAATGGTCTAGACATTTCAATCGTAGATGATGAGCAAATAAAACAGCAAGAACCTTATGTCAAGGGGATAAAAGCTATAAAAGTTCCGCAAGCCGGTATTGTTGATTATAAACAAGTCTGTGAAACAATGGTACTTCTTTTAAAAGAGCAGGGGGCTGAGCTTTACTTAAATACAGAGGTAAAGAAAGTGCTGGAACATGACCATAATGTAGAAATTATTACAACTCAAAACACATTTACCGCAAGTTATGTAGTGAATTGCGCGGGGCTTCATAGTGATCGTGTAACAAAGATGACAGGTGTAGAAGCCGATTTGCAAATTGTTCCTTTCCGCGGCGAGTATTATGAATTAAAACCAGAAAAAATCCATCTTGTAAAGAATTTAATTTACCCTGTTCCTAATCCTGATTTTCCATTTCTCGGTGTTCATTTTACAAGGATGGTTCAAGGTGGTGTAGAAGCTGGTCCAAATGCGGTTCTTAGCTTAAAAAGAGAAGGATATAAAAAGGCAGATATTGATTTAAAAGATATTTCCGAGGTTATGAAGTATAAAGGGTTTTGGAAGCTTGCAGCTAAATATTGGAAAGAAGGTGCTAAGGAGATGTGGCGTTCCTATAGTAAAAAAGCGTTCGTGAAAAGTCTTCAAGAACTCATTCCTTCTATTCAAGAAGATGATCTTGTTCCTGCTTCAGCAGGAGTGAGGGCACAGGCACTACAATCTGATGGAACGTTAGTAGATGATTTCTTCATTACTTCTGGCAAGCGTAGTATTCATGTATGTAACGCACCATCTCCTGCTGCTACAGCATGCCTTCCGATAGGAAAAGAAATTGCTAATAGGGTGCCGGAAATGAATATCAGTCCACGATGGATTGTTCATTCTTAGTGCCATACCTTTATCTAGGGTATCTCCTAAATTTGAGAGATACCCATTATTTTTAGCTTCATGTTAATTCAAAAAAGAATCAATGATACAGAATTGAATTATTTAATACAAAAATGAATCAAAAAAACATACGAATTATTCCAAAATAATGTCCTTTTGAATCAAAATTGAATTTTGATCTGCTAAAAATCCCTTTAATAGTCGAATTTTAGGGTTGGCATGCTTCTTGCTAGTTATATAAGTGAAGATATACTAAGGAGGAATATAGATAATGACCATTACATTAACAGATGAAATGCAGCAAATGAAGAGTATGATTCGAAATTTTGTTGAAAAGGAAGTAGAGCCTTACGCAGCGCAAATTGAAGAGGATGATGCCATACCACAACATTTAATTGATAAGATGAAAGAACTTGGTTTATTTGGAATGAGTATTCCGGAACAATATGGTGGAATTGGATTAAACACAGTAGAAAAGGCCATCGTATTAGAACAATTGGGAAGAACACATAATGGTTTTGTTTCGCTGATTAGCGCGCATACAGGGATTGGAAGCACAGGACTTGTAAAGTTGGCATCCGACTATTTGAAAAATAAATACTTGCCCGATATGGCAGCAGGAAATAAAATCGGTGCCTTTGCTTTATCTGAACCTGGGGCAGGATCCGATGCAACGAATTTGGCAACAAGTGCAGAGAAAAAAGGTGATTATTGGGTGATGAATGGTACGAAGCATTTCATCACAAACGGACCTATTGCTGATGTCTTTACGGTATTTGCGTTAACAGATAGAGAAAAGGGTGCGAAAGGTGGAATTACTGCCTTTTTAGTAGAAAAGGATTTTCCAGGTTTAATTATCGGTAAAAAAGATAAGAAAATGGGATTAAAAGGTTCCTATACATCCCAAATTATTTTTGAAGATTGTATCATTCCTGAAGAAAACGTAGTTGGTGAAGTTGGTATGGGATATATGTCGGCTCTTAAGATCTTAGGAGAAGGACGTGTAAGTTTGGCAGCGAGGGCAGTCGGTTCATGCGATAAGTTAATCGAATTATCTGCTAGCTATGCGAAAGAACGTATACAATTTGGTAAACCTATTGCCGATAACCAGGCGATTCAATGGATGCTTGCGGACATGGCAACGGAAACAGAAGCCGCAAGAACACTGACAATGATGGCGGCCCAAAAGGTTGATGAGGGAAAAAAGGTTATTAAAGAGGCGTCAATGGCAAAATTATTTGCTTCCGACGTATTTAATAGAGTAGCAGATAAGGCTGTTCAAATCCATGGTGGTATGGGGTATGTTTCCGATTATCCAGTTGAACGTTTTTATCGGGATGCACGTATTACGAAAATTTACGAAGGTACAAACGAAATTCAGCGTTTAATTATCTCTAGAAACGTATTGAAAGATTGCTAGAAGAGAGAGGTTTCTTTCGAACAAACGTTAAAAAGTCATCCTAATTGCTTGCGAAGATAACTATGCGGTTGATATCAAGAAACATTTGAAAATAGGGAGAAAAGAGGGATGCGTATGCGTTGGTTTATTCTAGTGTTGCTATTCTTTGGGGCGGTTATTAACTTTGCGGATAAATCAATCATTGGGCTTGCTGCTGTACCTATTATGGAGGAATTTGATCTTTCTTATGCGGAGTGGGGGCTTGTTGGAAGCAGTTATTACTGGCTTTATCCGGTAACAGGTATTTTGGGAGCGGCTTGGGCTGATAGACTTGGGGCGAAAAAGGTACTTGGGTTAGTAATGCTGACATGGACTGTCCTGCAATTTGGTGTTTTAGCCATTGCAGCTTTACCGTTGCTGATTATCTACAGAATTTTATTAGGTGCATTTGAGGGACCATTTAGTCCTGTTGCCTATAGTCATGCAGACAAGTGGTTTCCGGCGAAACAGAAGGGACTTGCTAATTCCGTAATAGTCGGCGGAGGTACTGTTGGTGCAATGATTGTTGCTCCGTTACTTGTTTCCTTAATTGCCATTTTCGGTTGGAAGATAGCTTTTGCTCTTCTTGGTGTTGCGAGTCTTGTCTGGTTCTTCTTGTTCCAATTTTTCACAAAGGAAAATCCAGTTAAAGCATATAACAAAGTACAGGAGAAAAAGAAGAAAAAGTTAGAGAAAATAAATGTGAAAGATTTTCTTAAACTTCTTGGGTCACCTACTGCTTTATTTACAACACTAGCCTATTTTTCAACCTATATTCTAGTCGTTTGGTTTTCAGTTTGGTTGCCTATTTATCTAGTAGAATCCGTACAAATGTCTTCCGCTCAGATGGGGTATGGAGTCGCTATAATTGGAGTCGTTTCTGTACTAATTTATACGTGTGTTTCTATGTTGTCTGATTATCTATTTAAGAAAAATCAAAATTGGCGTGTATCAAGGGTATTTGTTGTTGGTGGAGCGATGATTACGGGCTCAGTATTAATGGCATCGATCATTTTTGTTCAAAATCCAATCTGGGTTATTATTGCAATGTGTTTAGCTAAAGGTCTCACCTATAGCATTTTACCAATAGGACCAACTATTATGATTAATGAAATGAGTGAACGTGGAGGATTGATGACAAGTATTTTAACTTCGTCAGGTAATATTGCAGGTATTGTTGCACCGCTTTTGACCGGCTATATTATTAGTTTGGCTGGTGGAGATAAAGTTGCAGGCTATAACTTATCTGTTCTGTTCATGGCTATCCTTGTCGGAGCTTTTGGGCTATTATTTGCTATTTTCGTTAAACCATCTTTGGCAAAAGAGAATAAAGAGGATAAGAAACGTAACTTATCTGAAAATCGCAGCTTAAAATATTCATAGTTGTTTGGTTTGGTAACTGGTTTATAACAAATCAAACCGAGTGTTCACGATGCTATTTGATTTAATCGTAGTTTTGGAAAAGGTAAAATGGCAAGATTAATAGAAATAAGAAAGGAGGGGGACGGGATTTGTTAGTTACAGTGGAGGATATTCGCAAAAGGTTTGAGAGTAATCCATTCTTTTTACATATAGGATTTGAAATCATTCAATTTGAAGAAGGCAAAGTCACTATAAAGTTAAATATTGAAGAATATTTACTAAATGTGAATGGAACTCTTCACGGAGGCGTTCATGCTACTATGCTTGATACTATTCTCGGAATGGTTACTCGTTCTGTAACGAAAGCAAAGGTTGTAACAACAAATCTAACGGTTCATTATCTAGCCAGTATATCAGGAGGAGAAATATTTGCAGAAGCGAAGGTCCTCCAAGAAGGACACAAACTTGCCTTTACAGAGGGAGAGATTAAAGATACAAAAGGAAACACAATCGCAAAGGGAATTGGTACATTTAAGCTTATTCGCGATGAGCGAAAATAAGAACAGGATTCATGTCCCATTAGAAGCATGAGTACTCTATACCTAGAGTGAAAAAAACTTGATCTATTATCCGAGTCGGCTTGTATGTAAATAGACCAATTTATTTTGAATAAAGCGAGGACTGAAAACAAATAAAGAAAGAGGCTTTATCAAAAAGTTATCGAGAGATAACCTTTTGTGAGCCTCTTTCTCTTCTTCTTCAAGAAAGTATAAAACTTTGTATGCAGAAAACTACATTATTGAAGTGAAATACGCCTAGCTTTTGTTCTTACTATAAGATAAGCAAGAAAATAGAAGTAACAATACCAACATAAATGAGTGTTACCATTGTAAAGCCCATAATATCTCGGATTTTTAGACCAGCAATTGCCAGTAGTGGAATTGCCCAAAATGGTTGAATCATATTCGTCCAAGCATCTCCCCAGGCAACAGCCATAACAATTTTAGCAGGGTCAACCCCCATTTCCAAAGCAGCCGGAATAACAATCGGTGCCTGTATTGCCCATTGCCCTCCCCCTGAAGGTATAAATACATTTAAAAATCCAGAAGATAAAAATGTGAAAAGTGGAAGGGTAGCGCTTGTTGAGATGTCGGTAAAGAAGTTCGACAACCAGACAGCTAAACCAGATGCACCTAGCATTCCCATAATTCCTGCGTAGAAGGGATACTGTAATGCAAATTGACCAACACTCCCGGAAGCTTTTACTAATCCTTTTCCAAGTTCTCGAACATTTCCGAATAATAAAAGTGCAAGTGTTAAAAAGATCAAATTTACTGTATTTAAGTTAAGATCCAACCCATTTTTCATAAAATGATTTACCAAATAGGATAAACCTAACAAACCTCCAATAAGTGTAATAACACGGCTTTTTTCTAGTCTATCATTTATATAGTTCGTTTGTTCTGCTGCGCTTTCCTCATCAATCGAATCAACTAGTAGTGCTTGATCTACAATGAAGCGGTCTTCTTTTCTTTTCGGGTGAATCATTTTCATAATAAACGGTAGTGTTAAGAAGACGACTACAACAATTGCAATATTAAGAACAGACAATAGCGTTTCAGAAGTAGGAATGATGCCTATCTGATCTTGAAAGATATGATCTTGTGTAGCTACGAACAGCGCTGGGGAGGAGGAAAGACCGCCTTCCCAAATAACAAATCCTGAATAGCCAGCTGCCACTAGTACGCGATAATCCACGTCATGAACCTTTTTCGCAACAAGCTTCGCCATAATTCCAGCAACAACCAATCCAAAAGCCCAACTAATCAAGGAAGCTGCCAGTGAAGTAAACGTAACAAGTAATATGGCGGAATTAGGTGATTTGCACTTTCCAGCTATTGATTCCAGTGTACGAGAAACCGGTTTTGTCAGTGCCAAAGCGTAACTCATGATAAACGTTGTAATAATTTGAGCAGTAAAGGTTAATAGTCCCCATAGACCATCTCCCCAATACGTTATCATGTCAAAAGGACTGCTTTCGGTAATAAAGATACCACCTAAAAACGTAATGATGGTAAGCAAAACAGCAAACACAAATGCATCTGGTAACCATTTCTCTGCTAACCTTGCAAATGCCAGTGCAATCTTGGAAAGAAAATTATTTTTCTGGTGCTCTACTGGATGATGCTGTGGTTCTTTCTTGATATTTGGCTCCATCTTAAGTCCCCCTTGTAGGAATGAATTTTTTTAATTGATGCTTTTGAATTTTTCCTACCGATGTTCTCGGAAACTCTTCCATGAAGTGAACAGCGCTAGGAACTTTAAATTTGGCAAGTTTCGTTTTGCAAAAATCAATTATTTCTCGGCTAGAAGGTTTATAGCCATCTTTTAAAATAACAAAAGCATGAATAGATTCATCCTTTATTTCATCAGGAACTCCTACAATAGCACTTTCAAATACTGCCTCATGCTCATTGATAATATCTTCTACCTCACTTGCTGCTACATTTTCACCGGAACGTTTGATCATGTCCTTTTTACGATCGACAAAGTAGAAATAGCCATCGTCGCGGTTTTTTCGTGCGATATCACCAGTATGAAGCCATCCGTCTTTTATTGTACTGTTTGTAGCTTCTTCATTATTAAAATAACCTTTCATAATGGTTCTGCCTGGAATGCCAGAAACGGTAATTTGTCCTTCTTCTCCGTCTGGTACTTCATGATTGTTTTCATCGACAAGCTTTACACTATATCCAAGAATCGGACGACCAATGCTTTCATTATTGTAATGACCATCAAGCGAATTGATAAGTGGCGTTCCAACTGTTTCTGTCATGCCGTATAGTTGCCTTAGAGGCACTCGATAGCGATCTTTGAAAGTGTGAAGTTGGTCGTTTGTAATGGACTGGGCGAAAATAATGAGTCGTAATCCATTTTTAGCGTCTGTAGGGTCATAAGGCTTCTTTAAAATCATTTTTAATGGTGCGGCAAATAAGGATCCAACAGTTGCTTGTAATCGTTTAGCCTGTTTGAAGTAGTTGGAAGCACTAAAGCCCTCTGTAATAGCAATGCTGGCACCAGCAGTCAAAGCTGGCATCGATAAGTAATACTGTCCGTTACCATGGAAAATTGGTAGAACTACTAAAACGCGATCGTCTGGAGATATTCTTAGCGTTTTGGACATTACTTCTCCAGCAAAAAGATAATTGGCATGGGTAATTAACACACCTTTTGGCTTGGATGTCGTTCCTGAAGTATATAAAATAGAAGCGATATCATTACTAGACACATTAGGAAATTGAGAGAGCGGCTCTGTTTGTTCTATTATTCTTTGGAGACAAACGCCATGCTCACTTTGTCCATTGCTTCTTGATAAAAATAATCCATTTATTTGATCATAAAAACTAGCAAACTTATAAACATACTCATCTTCTGTAATTACTAATTTTGACTCCGAGTGTTCAAACAAATAAGCAATTTCATCCTCTGTAGAAAGAATATTAGTAGGGACCATTATCGCCCCCAGAGAAGTAATAGCAAACCATGAGATCATAAAATCCATGCTATTCGGTAAATGAAGAAGGATTTTATCTCCCTTTTTAATCCCCCGGGTTTGAAATGCATTCGCTAGTCGGCATACTTTATCGGTAAACTCCTCATAAGTGAGGGAATATGACATCTCCTCCTTATCCTCAAAAACGACAAATGTTTTTTGTGGATGAAGGGATGTCATCTCCTGTAAGAGGAGAGGGATAGTTCTATTTCCAATGATATCTGTCATATTTTTTTCTCCTGGTCCTTAGACATTTCTGCTAGTTTCTTTTTAATAATTTTCCCACCAGGATTACGAGGGAATTCTTTAATAAACTCTACGTATCTAGGTACTTTAAATTTAGAGAGGTGTTCACGTGCAAATGCGACAACCTCCTCTGCCGTTAGCTCTACATCCGGTTTTTTGACTATATAGGCCTTAACTTCTTCTCCATATAATTTATCTTTAACGCCTACAACGGAAGCTTCTAGAATTTTTGGATGTGCATACAAAACATTTTCCACTTCAATAGAATAAATATTTTCACCGCCACGATTAATCATGTCTTTTATTCGATCCATAATGTAAACAAAGCCATCCTGATCAATGTAGGCAATATCTCCAGATTTCCAATAACCATCGATAAAGGACGAAGCATTCGCCTCTTTGTTGTTCCAGTAGCCTTTAACAACCATCGGTCCTTTAATATATAGTTCTCCAATTTCCGCTGGTCCGCAATCCTCTCCATCTTGATTGACAATTTTTAAATCTCCAACCGGAACGGGTAAACCGACAGAACTAGATTTCTCGATTGGATAACTTTCCGGCATAATGGTTGCTGGAGAAGCCGTTTCAGTAGCACCATAGGCATTATGAAGGGAAGCGTTAGGAAAATATGTTTTTAAGTCCTTAATTGTTTCCTTCGACATCGGAGCCCCTCCATATGCGACAGTTCGAACATAACCATACGAAAATGTTTTGAAAAATGGAGTAGACATTAACATGATATAGATTGTTGGAACGTTAAACATAAAATTGATTTTTTCCGAAACTAGTAATTCAATAAATGGCTCTGTACGATATCGATCCATTAAAACATTGGTTCCACCTACTAAGATTACATGGAATAGTTGTCCAATCAGACCTGTAACATGGAAAAGTGGAACGGCAATTAACGTACGCGTATGATGGTTTGTTTTTAAGACATGTTTGTAATTCAGAGAACTGTGAATGATGTTAATATGACTGCCGACGGCTCCTTTTGGAAGTCCGGTAGTACCAGATGTATACATTATATAAAGTGTGTCTGTTTCTGACGGTGCTTGATAGGGTGTTTCAGATTTAGGATGATCATTCAGTAATTCATCGTGAAAGGAGTACATATTTTTTAATGGCTGGTGCTCATCAATTAACATGCAGGATGGAGTATATCCGTTTCCTGTCAACCAATCTTCTAATGGTTCCGCTAACGTGCTATTTGTTATTAACATTTTTGCTCCGGAATCCGTAAGCATGTAGATTAAGTCACGTGCTGTGAGCTTAGTATTAAGTGGCACAAAAATAGCCCCAATTTTAGCACAAGCAAGCACAGTTAAAGCGAATTCTATTTCATTCCCAAGTAAAAGGGCAATTCTATCTCCCTTTTTTATCTGTTTTTGTAGTAAGTTAGAGGCTACCGTATCCACTTGTTCCTTTAGTTCTTGGTAGTTTAGGCGGATATGGTCTTTAATTAGAGCTTCCTTTGTAGGGAATTTCTCTGCTGCATTTACTAGCATTTCATATACATTTGATGGTCTGTCTGCAAACACTTTTACATCGTGTCCATAAAGTCTTTTCTCAATAATCATAAAATTTCCCCCATTTCATAATCTATTTATTGATAATGAATTATTTAGCAGTCCAACCACCATCAACATGCAAAACTTGGCCTGTAACATAGTTGGATGCACCGGACGCAAGAAAGACAATAGGACCGGCTAAATCTTCCTGATCTCCAATACGGTTTACCATTGTATTCCCAACAATTTCTTTATAACGCTGCTCATCTTGAAGCCAAGTAGCTGTCATTGGTGTTTTAATGTATGCTGGTGCGACCGCGTTCACATGGATGTTATAAGGAGAGAGCTCACTTGCCCAGACCTTTGTTAATTGGTTGATGCCCCCTTTACTAGCTGCATAGCTTGTTTGTGAGGGCATACCAATACCTCCCAAGATAGAAGAAATATTGATGATTTTCCCGTTCTTTTGTTTTATCATTTGCTTTGCGGCTGCTTGTCCAACTAAAAAGATTCCTTTTAAATTTGTATTTAATACTTTATCCCAGTCACTTTCTTCTACTTCTACCAGCGGCTTCCGAATATTCATTCCAGCATTATTGACCAAGATGTCAAGCTGACCATGGTGTTCGATAATTTCATTTACCATATTATCGACTTGTTCTTTATTCGTTACATCTGCTTGTATCCAAGAGAAGTCCAATCCCTGATTGTTCATCTCTTCGACAACTTTTTGGAGTTCATCTGCTTTACGACTAGAAATGATTACCTTCGCCCCATTTATTCCTAAAGCACAGGCCATCGCTAAACCAATACCTTTACTGCCACCTGTAACAAGTGCGACCTTTCCGTCTAAACGGAAGGAAGGAAAATTACTAATATTCATACTTACACCCCATTATTCTGAATTTTTTTATTAGTCTCACCTTAACTATTGCAAATTCCGTGCCAAGTTGAGATATTTTGCATTTGCCTGCGAAAAATGTAAGTTTTTAGAGAGAGGAGTCTAACGATGTCTAAATGTGTCTATTGAAAGCAAAAAAAATGATTCTATAAAGAATCACTTGGAATTATTGATGAAATTATGAATCAGGGCTGTTATATCCCTAGACGTTGCATTTTTTTGACTAAAGTGGACTGGCTAATTCCCAGGAATTTAGCGGCTTTTCTTGTGGTTTTATACTTGACCATTGCTTTTAAAATCATATCTCTTTCTATATCATGAAGTATTTCCTTCATTGTTTTTCGTGAAGCTTGGCATTCGGAGGATGGTTGATTGGTAAAAGGAAAATGATTGGAATCAATAAAATCATTTTCTGCTGTTACAACGAGTCGCTCTATCAAGTTTTGCATTTCTCTAATATTCCCTGGCCATGAATAAGATTTCATTGTAAAAAAAGCATCGTCCGTCAATTGTTTATGTAGATTATATTTTTGGTTAACCTTTTGTAAAAAATAATGAGCAAGTAGCGGTATGTCTTCTTGTCGTTCACGTAAAGGAGGAATTTTAATGGGAATAATGTTCAACCGATAATATAAATCTTCGCGAAATTCTCCTTGTTTTACTAACGACTCCAGATCTTTGTTGGTTGCAGAGATGACGCGAACATCAATTTTAATTGTTGGACCGCCACCAATTCTAGTAACCTCAAACTCTTGTAATACCCTTAATAGTTTTACTTGAAGTGGTAACGGCATTTCACCAATTTCATCGAGAAAAATAGTTCCACCATGTGCCTGTTCAAATAAACCAGGACGACCTTTGTCATCTGCACCTGTAAAAGCACCTTTTTCATATCCAAATAACTCCGATTCCAACAAATCTTTTGGGATGGCTGCACAGTTTACTTTAATAAATGGTTTAGTAGAGCGGCTACTTAACTTTTGAATAAGATTGGCAATAACTTCTTTTCCGACACCTGTTTCCCCAAGTAGTAAAACGGTAGAGTTAACGTTTGCAATTTTCTGTGCCATGTCAATAGCTGCTACCATATTATCACTGTTGGCAATAATGCCTTCATGCATGATAACTTGTTGTTGTTTATGATAATGCTCTAACTCTTGTAAATAATGATTAGCCAGTGCTTTTGTCTGATTCAATTCTTCTTTTAAGTTATTTAATGTTGATACGTCTCGTAGGTTTGTGACAACAAACAAAATGTCGCCATTCTCATCAAAAATTGGGTTTCCGGTAACTAATAGTTCTTTTCCATTTATTGATTGAACCATCGTCAATCGCTCTTTCTTTTTCAATACATTTAATGAGATAGAATCCGATATAATACCTTCTTGTATCAAATCTTGCATATGTTTACCTATTAATTCCTCTTCTGTTATCCCCGTAACCCGAGTATATGCTTTGTTCAGCTTCAGGGTGTATCCATGTTTATCTGTTATAAACATTGGGTCATAGCTAGAATTAAAGGCTGTTTCATATTTCCTCGCGAGTTCTTTTGTTCGCTTGAGTTCATCTGTCAATTCTTTAATCCGTTGTTGAGGTGTATCCATTAATTGAGTATGAATTGTTAGCCCCTCCTTTTTGTTTTATTCTAAATTATCTGATTACATTTTTCATCACTTTTTTGAAAAAAAGTAAAGTATTAACTAATTTTATCTTGATATGGAAATTTAAAGGTAGTGTAGGTGGCACATGATTCATCGGTTTAGACAGTATGTTTTGAATAAATCATATGAAATTTAATCTCTCACGAATATTTTGTTAATGAATTGACCAAATCCCTCCATGAAAACAGCAGCACGAGAGCTTAATAAAGATTTATTGAGAAGAATATAGGAGTCCTTGGTGACAAGAGATCATTTCATTTTGAAATTGGTCTTTTTCTTCGTTTGCTGATAAGGTAGGTGAGGGTAGTTGACTAATAAGTTACAAATGTGATGGATACCGACAAATCTGTATACGGTTAGGTAATAAGGGCAACGACTTAATCGCTTAATAATCTTATATTTTGTACTCTTGTAGAGAATAAGAGGTAATTGGTACAATTCTCATCATTTCTGAGTGTGATATAGATAACAGTTTTACTATTGAGATAAGGATATACTAAAATAAAGAATCTTTTAAGGAGGTCTTAAAAAGTGAAAGAACCTCGTTTACAAACCTTATATGACCAAATTGGTGAGGATATGATTAATCAATTAGTGGATGCTTTTTACCCAAGAGTATATGCTGATCCAGACTTAAGTCCGTTATTTCAAGGAGATATGAGTGAAATTATGCGAAAGCAGCGAATGTTTTTAACACAGTTTCTTGGTGGACCTCCCTTATATAGTCAAGAGTTTGGGCCACCTGCGATGAGACATCGCCATCTGCCATTTGAAATTACGCCAAAGCGGGCAGAGTGCTGGCTGCGTTGCATGGGAGAAGCATTTGAAGAAGTAGGATTGGATAAACAACCAGCAGGGGAAACTTTTTACAATCGATTAAAACAAGTTGCAGCGATCATGGTCAATTCTGCAGAAAATAATTAATGTAAATGGGAAGGTTGAGTAACAAACCTTCCTTTTTGTCTGCAATTATAAAAGGGAGCTGTTAGACTTAGTACTGTTGAATAAAGATGATATTTATAGTACCAATAGTACTTATTATTTTTAACAACGCCTGAAAATGAAGAGTGGATTGAAGCGGAAAGTAATAGTAAACTTCCCCACAAGCAACAAACTTTATGAAAACAGCCTTTGTAAAAAATAGAATGAGTGCATACGACAGTTCTGGTTGACAAGTTAACTTAGATTTATTATAATTTCCAATTGTAAATTAGTATGCATAGCAACTAAATAGTGGAGGTACTTTTGAAATTGACTTTTCAAGACTATATTAGTATTAAAATTCATAAAACAGACTTGAATCTTACTAGTTATATTAAGACGAAATTAGAGCCATATAATCTTGCACCAGAACAAAATTTAGTTATGATGCTGCTTTGGGAAGAAGATGGATTGACTCAAAATCAAGTTGCGGAAAAACTAAATAAGGACAAAACAAATATTGCGAGAATGGCTTCCAATCTCGAAAAAAAAGGTTTTATTAAAAGGTGCAAGTGTCCTGACGATGGTCGTTCTCAAAAGTTATACCTTACTCCGTGCGGAAAGAAGCTTAGTGAAAAGGTGATTCCACTTGCAGATAAATTTAATGAAAAAGTATGCAAAGATTTTTCAAAGGAAGAGTTGCTAGAGTTAGAGAGACTCCTTTCAAAAATTAATCGGAATGTCCAAGAGCTAGTTTAAAAAGGATACATAATCACATTTAATTGCTATAACAACTTTTAATATTTTTACTCAGGGGGTTTTTTACATGGCAAAAGTTTTATTTATTAAGGCGAATTCTAGACCAATTGAACAAGCGGTAAGTGTTAAACTTTATCACACTTTTCTTGATAGTTATAGAGAGTCACATCCAGAGGATACAATTATAGAACTTGATTTATTTGAGGAAAACTTGCCTTATTATGATACAGATAAAATTAATGGAATGTATAAATTAGCTAATGGAATAGAGCTAACTTCTTCTGAAAAAGAAGCAACAGACATAGTGAATAAGTATTTAAATCAATTCCTTGAAGCGGATAAAGTCGTAATGGCTTTCCCACTGTGGAACTTCACTATACCAGCTCCATTGCATACGTACTTAGATTACATGGGACAAGCGGGTAAAACATTCCGTTACACTGCGGAAGGGCCAGTTGGATTACTTCCTGATAAAAAGGTAGCTCTTTTAAACGCAAGAGGCGGAGTATATTCGGAAGGTCCTGCTCAATCATCAGAAATGTCTGTTAACTATGTAGATACATTGTTAAATTTCTGGGGGGTAGAGGACACTACTACAGTAATTATAGAAGGTCATAATCAATATCCAGACAGAGCAGAAGAAATTATTGAAGAAGGTCTACAAAAAGCAGCTACTGCGGCTAATAGTTTCTAATTTCTGTAACCTAAAACTACTAAATGATTCTTTAAGAGGATTGCCGTGGCAATCCTCTTATTTTACGTGAAAATTAATTGTTACTAGGTAGATAAGGAAAGCATGGATACTTGATTGTCTTAATCGCTACTTTAGGTTTGCTTACCCATTCTTTATAGGTTTTTGGTGAAATACTATTTACTCTACTGCCATCATAGTATATTGGTCTATCTTTTTGGTTAGTCACATTATCCTCCTTAAAAAGTACTATTATACTTTTATTATACCTACTATTCTGAAAATTTAAATATAATTCTTTGTTATCGTTTATTAGTTAATCGTATAACATCTTAAACTGTAGTATGAAAAGATAAGGGTCTTTTCTCATAGATCGTTGTTTTCACTTATAAACTTTTCCCGTTGATTTCCGCTATAGGCACTAGACACTCAGCTTCGCCTGCGGGGTCTCCCACTTCCCTCTCTTCCCGTAGGAGTCAAGTGTCCTCCGCTCCAATCAACTCAGTAGTTTAAACTTAGTTTTTCATTAAAAAGCAACAAACTTTATGAAAATAGCCAAAGATAAAGTGGTAGACCTCCCACATAAAAAAATACTAATATCAAAAAAATTATCATCAAAATACAAACTAGTTAGTATTTTAATAATAGGATATTAATATTTTTTAAAAGAGAAGGGATGATTACGTGGCATACGAGTTCAAATTACCCGATATTGGAGAAGGGTTACAGGAGGCAGAGATTATTCGCTGGCTTGTGTCTAAAAGCGATCAAATAGAAAGAGACCAACCTATTGTAGAAGTGCAAACAGATAAGGCGACCGTTGAAATTTCGACACCTGTTGCTGGAACCGTACATACATTAGCTGGGGATGAAGGAGGAGTGGTAAAGGTTGGAGAACCCCTCATCACGATTATCCAAGAATCTGAAACTCTAGCAAACACACCTTCTCCTCCACAAGAAAACATAGCAGCTACTACTCGAAAAGAAAGTGTCATCGCGATACCTCAAACTGGGAAACCTTCCAAAGACAGACTACCACAACCAAAACAAAAACGAATTGTTGCGGCACCAACCGTACGAAAGAAGGCAAGAGATTTAAACATTCCTATTAAAGAGGTTACAGGCACTGGGAAAGCAGGGAGAGTTACAGAAGAAGACCTTTACCGATATTTAAAAGAAAAGCAAGAGCCCCCATTAATTAAACAAGAATATAGGAGTCATCCGGAGAAAATACGAACGGAACGAATTAAAATCAGAGGGTTACGAAAAGTTATTGCGGAAAAGATGACAAGGTCAGCCTATACAGCACCACATGTAACGGGAATGGATGAGATTGATGTATCAAATCTTATCCAGCTACGAAAAAACATTATTACGCAACTAGATAAGGACGCTAAGATAACGTACCTACCATTTATCATGAAAGCAATTGTTAAGGCTTTAAAAGAAAACCCTTATTTTAATTCTTCCATTGACGAACAAAATAATGAAATAGTTTTAACAAAACAATATAACATTGGGATTGCTACAGCTACAAAGGAAGGGGTAGTTGTTCCGGTAATAAAAGAAGTAGATCAAAAATCAATTTTGGAGATTGCAGAAGAGATTGCCAATTTAATAGAAAAGGCACGTCAAAATAAACTCTCAATGGAAGATATAAGTGGTGGTACTTTTACGATTACGAGTACAGGTGCAGATGGAGGTTGGTATGCTACGCCGATTATCAATTATCCAGAAGTGGCAATTTTTGGGGCCCATTCTATTAAGAAGAAACCAGTTGTTGTTGATAATGAAATCGTCATTCGGAGTGTGATGGGAATATCGATTACATTTGATCATCGTGTTATTGATGGGGAACCAGCAGGGAGATTTATGAGGATTGTTAAGGATACGTTAGAGCATCCGGAATTATTGCTATTAGATTTAAGATAGATTCCAAATGGTGTCTAATCTTTTCATTAGTTTTAATATAGTTACATTTAGTTACATTTGTTAGAGATATCGTTACAAATGAATCCGATATTCTGCATTAAAAAACTGTTTAGTTCACTTTTTATAAAAAGGATCTATAAGGAGGCCCTTCCATGTACGATGAAAGTACTTTAGTTAAAGAAAAATTTCAGCTGTTGGATGAAAATGGTCAGTTTGATGATTCAAAGGGCTATGACTTTGACGATGATTTGCTCGTGAAGATGTACAAATGGATGGTGAAAATGAGGAGTTTTGATGTCCGTTTGTTAAAAATGCAACGCCAAGGAAGAATTGGTACGTATGCTCCTTTTAGTGGGCAAGAAGCGGCCCAAATTGGAAGTGCTGTAGCTTTAGATTTAAAAGATTGGATTTTCCCAAGTTATCGGGAAATTGCTGCCTGCGTTACACATGGACTTCCGATGAAACAAGTGTTGCTCTATGTAAAAGGCCATTTTGAAGGGGGGAAAATTCCAAAAGAGCTTAATATTTTCCCAATCCAAATTATTATTGCTGCTCAAGCTCTTCATGCAACAGGATGTGCATGGGCTTCTAAATTGAAAGGAGAAAAACAAGTATCTGTTAGTTATTTTGGTGACGGTGCCACGTCAGAAGGTGATTTTCATGAAGCATTAAATTTTGCTTCGGTTCATAAAGTTCCTACCATTTTCTTTTGTCAAAATAACCAATGGGCTATTAGTGTGCCACTAAAGAAACAAACGGTCAGTAGCACAATTGCTCAAAAAGCCATTGCTTACGGGATGAAGGGTGTTCGAGTTGATGGAAATGATGTGTTAGCTGTCTATCAAGTAATGAAAGAAGCGGTTGCCCGTGCACGAAATGGAGAAGGACCAACATTAATAGAAGCTGTGACATATCGACAGGGACCTCACACGACGGCGGATGACCCAACGAAATATCGAGAAGAAAAGGAGGTCGAGAACTGGATAAATGTAAAAGACCCTATTACTCGGTTTCGTCAATTTTTAGAAAAGAAAAACCTCTGGACAGTTTCTCAAGAAGAGGCGCTCCAAAAAACATGTAACGAGGAAATTGATCAAGCGATTCAAGAGGCGGAAGAGGAGCCACTAATTCCTACATATGCCGCTTTTGATTATGTATATGCGGAAGGGAATACACTTTTACAGGAACAGAAAGAAGAGGTTCAGCGAAATGGTCAAAGAAGGGAGGATGTGTAATGGCAAAAAAAACGATGATTGAGGCTATTAATGAAGCAATGGAACAAGAAATGGAACAAAATGAACGAGTCATTGTGTTAGGAGAAGATGTCGGGAGAAATGGAGGAGTCTTCCGTGCTACTGATGGATTACAAGCTCGATTTGGTGAAGACCGTGTGATTGATACACCGTTAGCAGAATCGGGTATCGTCGGAACAGCTGTTGGATTATCTGTAAATGGCTTCCGTCCTATTGCAGAGATTCAGTTTTTAGGGTTTGTGTATGAAACAATGGATCAGCTATCCGCTCAAGCAGCTCGATTACGATTCCGCTCAGCTGGTAGATTCCATGCACCGATAGTAATTAGAAGTCCGTATGGTGGTGGCGTTCGTACACCGGAGTTGCATTCCGATAGTTTAGAGGGCCTTTTTACACACTCTCCTGGGTTAAAGGTTGTTATGCCGTCTAATGCATATGACGCAAAGGGTCTTCTTATTTCGGCGATTCGTGATGATGACCCAGTTGTTTTTCTAGAACCAATGAAGTTGTATCGTGCGATCCGTATGGAAGTTCCTGATGAAGCTTATACGCTTCCAATTGGAAAAGCGAATGTAGTAAAAAAAGGATCGGACCTCACGATTGTAACATGGGGAGCGACTGTGCCACTTGTTACAAAAATTTCCGAGGAGTTTATGACACACGGAATTGATATTGAAGTTATTGACCTTCGAGCACTTCAACCACTTGATGTAGACACAA
This sequence comes from Bacillus seohaeanensis, assembly GCF_042684945.1. Lineage (NCBI taxonomy): Bacteria > Bacillati > Bacillota > Bacilli > Caryophanales > Bacillaceae > Bacillus > Bacillus seohaeanensis. Next base: position 55,123 of record NZ_JBHUMF010000008.1, read on the forward strand.
TCATACAATCTGTTGAAAAAACAACGAAATTAGTTATTGTTCATGAAGCAGTCCGAAATAATGGGTTTGGTGCTGAAATATCGGCGGTTGTAAATGAGCGGGCTCTATTTTCATTATCAGTGCCAATTGTAAGGGTGACGGGTTATGACACGCCATATCCTGTTCCTACTATGGAAGATAATTGGCTTCCGAATGCGGATCGAATCACAACAAAAGTAAAAGAGCTTTTAGCTTATTAAGGGGGTGCCAAGATGAAATTGTATAAAGAGTTAGTGACAATCATCAAGGATGAAAATCGTGTATCGATAAATGAAACCATTCTTGAGCAGCATAGTAAGGGCTTGGCGTATCATACTCCCGTGAAGCCGGATATCGTTGTTTTCCCAACAACAACAGAGGAGATACGAAGCATTCTCGCTTTGGCAAATCTGCATCAAATACCAGTAACCCCATACGGAGCAGGGAGTAGTCTTGAAGGACATTTTATTCCTGTTAACAAAGGCATTATGATCAATTTGACGAGGATGAATAAAATAATCGACATTCGCCCAGATGATTTTATTGTAAAAGTACAACCAGGGGTAACAAGAAACCAATTGAATCAAGAGTTAAAAAAGTATGGCTTGTTTTTCCCAGTGGATCCTGGTGCTGACGCATCTATTGGGGGAATGGCTTCCACCAATGCGAGCGGGACAAATAGTGTTAAATATGGAACAATGAAGGATCAGGTACTAGGTCTAGAAGTAGTGTTAGCGAATGGGAAAATAATTAAGACGGGTGGTATGGCTATAAAGTCATCTGCTGGTTATAATTTAACAAGTTTATTTGTTGGATCGGAAGGGACATTAGGAGTCTTTTCTGAAGTTACGTTACGTTTAAAAGGCATCCAAGAAGCTACTGTAGCGGGGAGAGCTTTATTTTCTTCAATTGAAGAAGCGGGAAAAGCTGCTGAGACGATGTTAAAATCCGGTATTTCTTTTGGGAAAATAGAACTTGTGGATGATCGAACGATTAAAGCTGTTAATGCATATAAAGAAACGAACTATCAAGAAGTTCCAACGCTATTTATTGAAATTAGTGGAAGTGATCAATCCGTCCAACACGACATTGCCGTAACACAGGAAGTAGCAATGAGTGAAGGTTGTACATTATTTGAATTTGAAAATGACTCATTAGCAAGAGCTAAGCTATGGGAGGCACGACATCATGTTGCATTTGCTATTCTAGCAGCTAACCCAGGCAAAGGGATGCTGTCAACAGATGTATGCGTACCGATTTCAGAACTTCCAAATGCGATTATCGAAACAAGAAAAATCACTGATAAGTTCCAAGTAGATGCAGCAATTTTTGGACATATCGGAGATGGTAATTATCATGCTGTTATGTCCATAGATGAAGATAATGTGGGAAAAATAGAAAAAATCAATGAACATATCGTTCAATATGCATTAAAAAAAGGAGGAACATGTACGGGTGAACATGGAGTTGGAATAGGGAAAAGGAAATTCCTGTCACAGGAACACGGAGATGCCGTTAAAGTGATGAAAACAATCAAAGCTTCATTAGACCCAATGGGGATATTGAATCCTGGGAAAGTGTTTTAAGATATTCTCTACTCTGGTGTTTTAACGCGTTAATAGAAGGAGTGGAGGAATCCAATATCATTGTTGAACTTTTTGTTTTTCACAATTGAAACCACTTACAATTTATATGTGATTGCAGTATACTAGATTTGTCTTGAATTTTCTGAATTATCAGGTTTGGACAATGCATACTAGGTGATTAGTATGTACTATCACTTTTTGAGAGGATGATCTTTGTTGACCAACCATTTTAAATTTTATCCAAAACGTGTTCCGAATTCGTTAACGGTACCGGAAACAACTCTTGTGGACAACCTCGAGATTTCAGCTCGTCGTTTTCCGAATAAGACAGCGATTAACTACTACGGTACAAAAATGAGTTACAAAGAAGTTTTTGATGAAGTAGTAGCTTTAGCAGGTTATTTACAAGAAATCGATGTTTCTAAAGGCGATTACGTCCTGTTATATATGCAGAATTCTCCACAATGGATTATTTCCTTCTATGCCATTGCCCGTGCAAATGCAGTTGTTGTTCCAATCAATCCAATGAATACAAGCGAAGAATTATCCTTTTACATTAAAGACTGTGACATAAAAGTGGCATTAGTTTCTCAAGAGCTATATGAAAAAGTTAACCCGCTAATGGAGAAGACTTCCCTTGAACAAGTTGTCGTTGCAGCTTACTCCGATTACGTTGATCTAGACACTGAATTAACCCTTCCAACAGAAGTATGCACACCACGCCAAACGATCACAAGACCTAATCTTACACTTTGGACTGAAGCACTTTCTGCAGGTTACAATCCAAAGGAAATAACAGCTACTGCTGATGATTTAGTTGTTATGCCGTATACATCTGGAACAACTGGATTGCCAAAGGGATGCATGCATACACATAAAAATGTACAAGCAAATGTGATTACTGTAACTTTCTGGCAAACGGTCACCAGTGATTCTATCCATCTATTAACCTTGCCATTGTTCCATGTTACTGGAATGCTTCATAGCTTACATGGTCCACTAGCCGCAGGGTGTGAAATTGTTGTTATGACAAGATGGGATAGAGAAGTCGCACTGAAATTGATAGAAAAGAATAAAGTAACACACTGGACTAATATAAGCACGATGTTAATTGATTTTCTAGCAAACGCTAACCTTAACAAAGAAATGATTAATACTTTAGAAATTATTGGCGGAGGGGGTGCCCCGTTACCTGAAGCTGTCGGCGAAAAGTTATATGAATTGACAGGTTTACGGTATGCAGAAGGGTATGGATTGTCTGAAACGATTTCTCATACCCATTTTAATCCACCAGATCGTCCGAAAATGCAATGCCTTGGTATCCCCTCTCCAAATACAGAATCAAAAATTATTGATCCAAAGACATTGAAAGAACTAGGGCCTGGTGAAGAAGGAGAAATCGTTGTTAACGGTCCTCAAATTTTTCAAGGATACTATAATCGCCCAGATGAAAATAAAAGCGTTTTTATTGAAATTGATGGCAAACGATTCTTTAGAACAGGTGATATAGCAAAGTATGATGAGGAAGGCTATTATTTTATTGTTGACCGTATCAAACGGATGATTAACGCTTCTGGTTTTAAAGTTTGGCCAACAGAAGTCGAGTCGATGTTGTATAAGCATCCAGCAATTCAACAGGCATGTGTTGTCGGTGTACCAGACCCAAAAAGAGGAGAAACAGTAAAGGCATTCGTAATTCTCCAAGAGAAAGACAAAGGGAAAGTGTCGGAAGAAGAGATTATTGAATGGTCTAAAAGGCAAATGTCTGCATACAAATACCCAAGAATTGTTGAATTTAGGGAACAACTTCCAACGACAAGCAGTGGAAAGCTTTTATGGCGTCAACTTCAAGAGGAGGAAAAAAAGAAAGGCAAGGTGGCGCGATAATGGGGGGAGAAGTAGAAACAGTAAGAGGAACAATATCTATTAATCAACTAGGGAAAACACTGATTCATGAGCATTTTGTATTTGGATATCCTGGGTTCAGTGGTGATTATACGTTAGGTGCATTTAATTATAACAAAGCACTTGATAAGGGAGTACAGATCGCAAGAAACATCCTTTCACAAGGTGTTAAAACAGTACTTGATCCAACGCCGAATGAATGTGGAAGAAATGTAGGGTTTTTGAGAGATATATCAGAAAGGACAGGTCTTCAAATTATTTGTGGAACAGGTTATTACTATGAAGGAGAAGGAGCAACACCCTATTTCAAATTCCGACAAGGACTCGGTTCTGCTGAAGAAGAAATTTATGAAATGTTTATAACAGAAATCACGGAGGGAATTGAAGGGACAGGGATTAAACCAGGTTTTATAAAACTAGCATCAAGTAAAGATGTTATTACAGACTATGAAAAAATGTTTTTTAGAGCTGCAGCTAAAGCTCATAAAGAAACAGGAATCACGATTTTGACCCATACGCAAGAAGGTACGATGGGACCTGAACAAGCGGAATTATTAATAGAACTTGGTGTCAATCCAAATTGCATCGTTATTGGGCATATGTGTGGAAACACAGATATATCTTATCATGTACGAACTCTTGAAAAAGGGGTCAGAATTGCGTTTGATCGTTTTGGGATTCAAGGATCAGTTGGCGCTCCGATGGATCAACAAAGAATTGCGACACTTCTTGAATTATTGAAGTTAGGATACGAGGACAAAATTTTCCTTGCCCATGATACCGTTAACATCTGGTTAGGAAGGGAACCCAAAATGCCTGTGCAGGTTCAGGAGTTAATGAAAAACTGGCATCCAGAACATCTTTTCCAAAACATTATTCCAGAACTTAAACAGTCAGGGGTAAATGATGACCAATTGGAAACAATCCTTGTTGAAAATGTAAAAGCATTATTTTCAAAACAGGGTTCTGTAGCGACTAACTAAGAGGTTGTACTGCTATCTTGATTAGGAAACCTTCCATAAATAGAAGAAAGAAAACGCGGAATTTTCATCCGAACTGATGAAAATTCCGCGTTTTTTCTATTGTTTCTTGAATTTATGTTTTCAAGGTTAACTACTTACAATATTTAATATTATTTGTTAAGACGCTTGGACCCAATTTTTTTGTCTTCGTGTTAGAAGGACGAACCTGAACAGTTACATTCTGCATTTCTGCTGTAATGGAATCAATTTTTCCAGCTGACGTGACACCATTTTCTCGAGGAGTAGGATGAAGCTTAAAACGCCAACTAATTACATCGGGGATAAATGCAAAGCCTTCATAACTATCGTACTCTCCAAAAGAGGATGGTTCAGGAAGGTGTACAGAAAGAATACTAATATTTGTTCGTGCAAAGCTCGGTGTTAATTTTACTTTGTAGACTAGTGCTACACCTTTAGCATTTGTATGGTTTTTGTCAACTGGTTCCAATATCAAACTACAAGGCATTGAAATTGCACTTGTTTGAGAAGGACACATGCCAATAATAGACATAAGAAATAATACAAAAACAAACTTTTTCATTAAGCATCCCCCTGTTTCTTTTGGCTAATTTACCCGAAAATCTTATGGATTATAACTAGATAACATTGAGGTATATATAAAGTTTCCAGAATTAGAAGATGTATGTAGTAATACTTTAATAATGCATTCAGGAAATTCTCCTTCAATATGGATATAGTAATACATAGCCCTGTTGCAACGTCTTATCAAGACAAGTTGAAATTCCTTTGAAAAGTTCGTCAGTATGTAAAAAATTACTTCTATAATAAGAAGTTAGATATTGAAACTAGCCCATAAACTAGCCCATAAACTAGCCCTAATATTATTACCCTATAGCAATATAACGGATTGAATATACGTAGAATTTTAAGTTTTGTATGAAATATGTAAAAATTTTGTATAATCATCGAAGAATTTCTGTATTAGTAGAAACGTACATCAAAAAAGAAGTGCATTTTCATCCATTCGATTCTTCCCGATAGTTGAGGTTACGCTTTTCCTCACTTCAAAGGTTTCTTATTATCCCCAGTTTGAATACATTTAGAAGTGAAAATGCTTACATTTCTTTTTACAATATACGACATACTTCGAAAAAATATAAAATGTACAAAAGTTTAAAATTCAAAGAAGGAAGGCACTCCTCATGCTAACGTTTTCAATAATCAAACAGTTATTGTAAATATGGTTGATTTATGTCGAATTTTAATTATTTACAGAAAACATAGATTAAAGAATAATATAAATTATACCAATATTATGAAAAATAAACACTTCTTCAATGAATGGGGGGGGAGACAGATAAGAGGAAGTGAAATTTATTCAAGGGGGAACGATTGTTGGGACATATAGAAAAGCCATGGTTGAAATTTTATGATGAAAAAATTAGTGAGTTTGCAAATTTTGAAAATATCTCATTACATGAAATGTTTACAAAAGCGGTTGAACGCTTCTCCAATAACACGGCAATTACACTTTATAATCAGACATGGACATACCAAGAAGTTTCAAACATCGTTGAAAAGTTTGCAGCATCATTACATACATTAGGGTTTGAAAAAGGAGATCGACTCTCGATCATGCTACCGAACTCACCCCACTATATTTTTTCTTTATTCACTGCATTTCGTTTAGGTGGGATTGGAGTCCAGGTTAATCCGATGTACGTTGGACCTGAGATTAAACATGTATTGAACGACTCTGAATCAAGATTTATGGTTGTTTATGAAGATATGTATTCAAGGGTAAAAGAAGTGCAAGAGCAAACCTCCCTTAAAAACATTATTGTCGTCGGTTTTGGAGATAAAAAAGTAGAGCTTGCTGAAGGGGATTTCTACTTTAATGATTTTGTTAAAAAGACTGTTGAATCAGCACCTAAAGTAACAGTTAACCCGAGCGAAGACGTTGCTGTTTTACAATATACCGGTGGTACAACAGGAGTCTCTAAAGGCGTCATGTTAACGCATAGAAACTTAATGGCAGACATTGAGCAAGTAAATGATTTTATGTTTAGAGCAATTGATGTGCCTTCAAATGCAAAAGTCATGGCCATTCTCCCAATGTTTCATATTTATGGACTAACTTGTAACGTTTTTCTTGGTTTACACGTAGGGTGTAACCTATTAGTCCTTCCACGTTTTGTCGTGCAAGAGGTTGCTGAAGTAGTTAAACGTGAACAACCGTTTCAATTTTCGGCAGTACCAACGATGTTTGTTGCGCTAAACAGTCTCCCAGATTTAGAGGAATATGGTTTCGATAAAGTGAGTCATTTTAACAGTGGTGGGGCCGCTATGCCAATAGAACAGCTTCATTTGTTTGAATCACGAACAGGTTGTAACTTATGTGAAGGTTATGGATTATCAGAAGCGTCACCTACGACGCATTTCAATCCAACATACCTCACACGTAAAGTTGGCAGTATCGGTATACCAGTACCAGGCCTTGAATCAAAAATAGTAGTGGAGTCAGAACAAGAGTATGTTGAAGTTCCAGTAGGGGAAGTTGGAGAACTAGTTGTTCGTGGTCCACAGGTGATGAAAGGTTATTGGAAGCGTCCCGAAGAAACCGAACTCGTGCTAAAAGATGGGTGGCTTCACACAGGGGATATGGCTCGGATGGATGAGGATGGTTATTTCTACATTGTTGATCGTAAGAAAGACATGATTATTGCTAGTGGATATAATGTCTATCCACGTGAGGTTGAAGAAATACTTTACCAACATGAGGCAGTACAAGAAGTAATCGTTGTTGGTGTCCCAGACCCGTATAGAGGAGAAACAGTGAAAGCGTTTCTTAAGCTAAAAGAAGGATCCATCGCGACAGAAGAAGAAATTATTCATTACTCCAAACAATTTTTAGCTCCTTATAAGGTGCCTAAGATAGTGGAGTTTCGAGATGAACTACCAAAATCTGCAGTGGGTAAATTATTGAGAAGAAAACTTCGTGATGAGGAATTGGAATTAAGTAAATAAAAAAAGACATGGGGGGAATTTTTATGGATATCAAAAGCTTATACAATATTGAAGGGAAAACAGCAATCGTTACAGGAGGCGGACGTGGACTAGGAGAACAAATTGCCGTTGCATTTGCAGAAGCAGGAGCCAATGTTGTTGTTTGTTCTAGAAAATTAGAAGCTTGCCAAGAAGTTAGTGAAAAACTTGCGAAATATGGAGTTCGTTCTCTTGCGTTACAATGTGATGTTTCTAATTCAGATGAAATTGAACGGGTTGTTCAGACAACGAAGGAAGAGTTCGGAACAATTGATATTTTGGTAAATAATAGTGGAGCATCCTGGGGAGCACCAGCGTTAGAAATGGAAGCGGATAAATGGGATAAAGTTATGAATATCAACGTCAAAGCAGTATTCCAATTTTCGCAAGCAGTCGGTAAAGTAATGATGGAGCAGCAGTCAGGAAAAATCATTAACATCGCTTCTGTAGCAGGATTCGGTGGTCAGAAAGCTGAGGTAATGGATGCCATTGGTTACACAACAAGTAAGGGAGCAGTAATTGCGTTTACAAAGGATTTAGCAGTAAAATTAGCACCGCATAATATTCATGTTAATGCGATTGCGCCAGGATTTTTCCCAACAAAAATGGCAAAAGGTGTATTAGATTATGCCGGAGAAAAAATCCTTGACGGAACACCAGCTGGTCGTTTTGGATCCGACTTTGACATGAAAGGCCCTGCATTATTTTTGGCTTCGAAGGCGTCGGACTATGTTTACGGACATGTACTGTTAGTGGACGGTGGATCAAACGCAGCGGCTATTTAATAGGTACTTATAAATAAAAAAACCGAGATTAATCCTCGGCATTTGACAGGTTATCTGAGAGAAATTGAAGAACTTTCTCATTTGTTGCGTCAATAGATTCTGTAATGTAAATGTGGCCCGCTCCAGAAACGGTGTGTAGCTCAGCTCCTTGAATGCGTTCGGCAAGTAATTTGCCATTTTCGTATGGAACTAGTCGGTCTGCATCACCGTGAATGACAAGCGTTGGAACTTTAATCTTATCAAGATCCTGAACAGTATCATGGGCTAAACAAGCTTGAAGTTGTAGCATATAGCCGTGTGGTGGTGTTTCAATTTCAATTCGTTTTTCGATATCTTCCTTTATTAAGTCTGAATGTTGTTCAATAAATTCTTTACTGTAAAGAATCGGTGTAGCTGCCCACGCACTTTCTTCAGGTGATAAAGATGTGCGGGAAAGCATTAACGAATTGACTTCTTCTGAGGGCTGAGTATGGGTAGCTCCTCCAGCGGTTGTACAACCTAGAACAAGAGAACGAACCCGATCTGGATAGAGTATAGATAATCTTTGGGCAATCATTCCACCCATGGAAATCCCATATACATGGGCAGATTCAATGGACGCAGCATCAAGAACGACTTTTGCATCTTCCGCCATCATTTCAATAGAATAGGGTTGATTTGGCTTACTACTTTTACCAACACCACGATTATCAAAAACAATGACTTTAAAATGTTGAGCTAATGCTGGTAATGTCCGGTGCCAGGATAAAGAATTATTCCCGAGTCCCATAATAAGCAGTAATGGCTCACCTTGTCCGTGTACTTCATAATAAAGATTTACATTATGATGATCTACAAATGGCATGGAAAAACCTCACTTTAAGAAAGTTTATATTCTAATCTATGATTATCGTAAAATAATAAGAACAATAATTTATATTATTCACTAAAATCTGAATTGACTAAAATATTTTTCTGTTTTATTATTGATAGAACATACCTACTGGTTAGTATAGTAAGGAGCTTGAAATGCCGTGTAAGGACAACGAGAGTTATCATGCGTATAAAAAATGGGAAGAAGAGTGGAATGAATACCTAAGAGGCTTAGCAAACTGTCATCGATTCGTTGTGTTGGTAGAAGAAGTGCTAGATATTCATCTTGAACGGGTCCAAAATATGAGAGTGATTGGTCAAAAATGGTTAAACCAAATGGAATACCCAAATAAGGATGAGGTAGCTCATATCGCGAAGAGGACTATCGTTCAGGAAGACAAGCTTGATCATCTAGATGATTTAGTTTATATGATTGGTAAAAATTGGAGTTTAACAATGAAATCCATTACTACTCTTAAAGGGGTAATGGACGAGATGAGACTAGTCCTAGAAGAACAGTTGAAAAATAAGAAGACCGGATTGGATCAATTAAAAGAAGAATTGGACGAAGTAAAGTCACTTTTTTTGTAGATGGCTTCTTTTTATAAAAATGGGGGAAATGATCATGACAGTAAAAAATGAAAATGAAAAAAATGTTTCAAGTTTGGACCTTTTATGGAATCAAGCATTTCAAGAAGTTGATGCTTGGATGGAAAGGGCAAACTATCGGGAAGAGGTTATTGTTCAATCAGCAAAACAATTAGCAGAGAATGTGAAACGAAGTCAAAAAAATAGAAAAGAGCTTACAGAGCAGTTTTCTAAAGAACTTGGTGAGTGGGAACAAAAGTCAAGAGAAGAGCTTCTATCAGCAACAACAGGGCTTCAATACTTATTTCCATTGAAATCGTATGAAGAAATTAATAAGCAACTAGACCAAGTTAAAAGCAAAACAGAAGAATTAACAGCAATCCCTTTCCGCAATCTAGCAAGCGGAGAAAATGTCGACAGTTTTGTCGACGCATTTACAAAATACATTGAGTTTATTCAGAAAAATAGAAATCAGTATGTTGTAAATGTGAAAGAAACAGCCTCCATTATCCAAAATAATCAACGAGCATTTATGAAAGTTATGACAAATCAAGTAAAAAATATGTTCTTTCCGTTCCATAAATACATGGAACGTTCAAACGAACTAACAAAGTCATAATCAAAGAATGAGGGGGACTACTAATGTCAAGAAATAAAACATATGATCCGTATGATACGTTTAAGAAATATAGTGACCAGTGGGAAAAACAGATAAATGATATGATTCATTTATGGACAAATAATCGAGAATTTGTACAATTTTCAAGAATGAATTCTGATGCGCATGCACGTTTTTTAGAAATGCTTAGAAAGAACCAAGAATTGTTAGCAAGTCAGTTAAACTTTCCAACGAAAAGCGATGTAGCTAATATTGCAAAATTATCACTGCAAACAGAAGAAAAGATTGATTCATTAGAGGAACAGATTTGGAAATTACAAGATTCTGTTGATTCTTCTAATAAAGAAATTGAAAGTATTGTAGATGTTTCTAGTGACATTATTAAGCTTACGAAACGGCTTAAAACGGAACTTACAAAGACGAAAAAAGAATTAGCTGAAACAAAAGAGATGAGATCTGAACTACAAGAAGTTAAAGGTGAATTGGCTGATATACATAGTTTAAAAGAGGAAATTGCCATCCTCAAAGAGCTGATGATTACAACTAACGATGTAGAAGCAGAAGAAAAACAAGAGCAACAACGTGAATTAGCTCTTACAAATTCTAAATGATGATGGATGAGGAGGAACAGATTTGGCAACGGATACACTAAACAAAAACCTAATACCCTCTTATGATGTTGAAAAAGAGATGAAACGATGGAATAAATTTTTAAACATTATAAATGAACCTGAACCTAATGTTGACAATACGCCAAGACATGCAGTTTGGAAAAAAAATAAAGCCACATTATGGTACTATCCTGCTGTTGAAAAGAAATACGATGTTCCTTTATTTTTTGTTTACTCCCTATTTAATCGATCTTATATTCTAGATTTAGCACCGGGTTCAAGTGTTATTGAAGAACTAGTAAATAGTGGTTATGATGTTTATTTATTAGACTGGGGGGTTCCTGGTTACGAAGATAAAGAGATTAGTATGGATGACTATATTATCGATTACATCCAAAAAGGAGTTCAGCGTACACTACGACATTCGGGTGCTAGTGAAGTGTCTATTGTCGGATATTGTTTAGGTGGAACGTTAGCATCTATCTATGCTGCAGTTGCAGAGGAACCAATTAAGAATCTAATTGTTGCGACAGTTCCAATCGATTTTAGTACGTCACCTCTCCCAGATAAATGGGCGAAAGGATTAAAAAATGGTGAATTCAATATCGACCGTTTTATAGATGTTTATGGTCTAATTCCTGGTCCGTATGTGGAAGGTATGTTTAGATCGATGTCTCCAGTCTATTATAGTCCGTATGTAACGCTGTTAAACCGTGCATATGACAAACGTTTTGTTGATAAATGGCGCCGTATGAACAAATGGACTAAAGACCATGTACCATTTACGGGTAAAGCATTCCGACAATTAAATAATGACTTATTTAAAGAAAATAAGCTTGTTAAAGGAGAGCTTACAATTCGTGGTAAGAAGGTAGATTTAGGAAAAGTTGAGGCAAACCTTTTGGTGATTAGTTCAAGTAATGATCATCTTGTACCAGAGGAACAAAGCTTGCCACTAATGGACTTAGTATCGAGTGAAGACAAAACGTATCAGCTTGTAGAAGCAGGGCATGTTAGTTTAGCATTAACAGGTAAGTTTGCTGGTTTAGTAGATAAGTGGATATCCGAGCGCTCAGGTGAAAAGATAAAGTAGTAGTTAGTTAACTGTCATAGTTTACATCGTACATCATACAATAAAATGGAAGGGGGAAGGACAAGCTCCTTCCACCCTATCCTGCACTTGGTGTCACTTTATGTTTATTTAAAAAGCGGCGTAACGTTTGGTTGAACTCTTCGGTAGCTTCTAATTTCGCAATGTGGCCGGATTTCTTAAAAATTACTAAATCAGATTGAGGGATTTGTTCATGCATGAGGATTTGGATCCAAACAGGGATGACGGAGTCGTATTGGCAGCCAACGACGAGTGTTGGAACTTTTATGGTTGGTAACAATGAACGATTATCAACCTCCATACACGCTTTCATTGATTTTAAATAACCTTTTCTATTTGGTTTGTAAAATTTGAAAAACTCCTCAACATTTTCTTTTTTCCAAGAGTAAAGACACGTTCTTGCAGCCATTATATTTTGCTGGCGAGGAGATAACATAAGAGATCGTGCTTTCCGAATTTTAAACACCATTTTTCTTAATTGCTTTGGGGCATAATGGAACGTGCTAATTAAACTTAATGATAGACATTTCTCAGGAGCTTGACGATAAATTTCTTGAGCTACAGCACCACCCATCGAGAGTCCACATATGTGAGCGCTTTCAATATTTAGATCTTCAAGTAGGGATAAGACGTCACTCGCAAAATTTTCAATTGTGATGCCTTCCAGCGTCTGGTTATCACCATGTCCCCTTAAGTCTGGAATAATTAGGTCATATTGATCCGCTAATTCAAATTGTTTCGTCCAGCCTTCTTTTACTTCTCCTAATCCGTGAATAAGGACTAGCGGCTCACCGTCACCCATACGTAAATAGGGCATCATTGTATCGTAACTTTTTAATTCTTCCACATGTATTTCCTCCTTCAACTATTTGGTTGTCTTTATCGCCAAATTTCATAAAAAATAAACATTTTCAACAGTTTCTGTTGTTTTATATATATGCAGTGTTGACACAATATAACTTATATGTGTAAAATACATATATAGAAAATGATTATCGAGGTGAAAAAAGTGGCAAATGACAACAAAGATCAAACTTTAACTCCAACAAAAAATTTTATTAAGCCATTTATTTTATTACTTCTCAGCAAAATGTCCTTACATGGCTATGAGATGATTCAAAAGTTGCAAGCATTTGGATTAAGAACAATTGATCAGGGAAATCTATATCGTTTATTGCGAAAACTAGAACAAGAAAATTTAGTGTCTTCTGAATGGGATATTACAGGAAGTGGTCCCGCCAAAAGGAAATATTCAATTACCGAGACAGGAATCACCTACTTACAAGGATATGCAAATCAATTAGAAAGTTACCAATCAATGTTAGACCAATTTTTTAACATGTATTCAAGTTTTCTTGAGCTCTACATCCCTTCTTTTCAAAAGAAGGATTCTATAGAGAAATCTAGTAACAATAAGGGGAGGAATAAACATGACTCAAAAGAAGAGCGAACAAAAGAAGAATGAACAAAAGGAACAAGAATATTTATCAGATTCTATTGTAAATACAATATGGAATCAATATGAGGGTGCACTACAAAGATCTCGTAAGCTTCGTGAAAGTCGTTATGAAGCTTACATAAAAGCACTTCAGGAATCAACAAAATTTAGTTCTGAATATCGCAACACTCTTAAAACATTTTATGAAGAAACAAAAAAGACAAACGCAGATGTGATAAATCAAATCCAACCCAAGAATTCTGAAGAAAAGTTTCTAGAAAAAAGGCAAGAACTACGCGATCAATGGAAAAACGTTGGAAACCAGTGGGAAAGCCTCTTCCTAACACCAATTAAATCATCCTTTGATGTGGCAGAAAAACTAGAGAAAAGAGCGATTGAAAATAGTAAGACCTATCTTGAAAACTTAAAGAAAAGCAGCAAAGAACGCTCCGCTGCATCGGATGAATATATAAAATTAGCTAGAGACACGCATCAAAAATTTGTGCGTCGTGTTGAGGACAGTGTAAAGGTTTTGGTGAGTGTAGGAGATAAATAAAGAATGATGATTAATTAAATAGATGATATTAGAGCTTGTAGATGGAATTGGTTGTTGATGCCGATACGTTTATAAGCTTTTTTTTTACTAGATATGATGTAGGGATTAGGTTTCATTTGATAGGTAATCTATGAAATGATGAAGGAGGGAAGAACGAATGAAAATATCCGGAAATTCTTGGATACTTATGTCTGTCTAGTTACAGTCTTTAGGGGGGATCTTTAAAGAAAAATATTGAGGGGAAAAGGCAATCCACTTTTCTGTGAGTTAAGAATGTTGTTAAATAGTTAAATAAGCGTTTGAGTAAATTTTGTTTAAACTTTCCGAATGCTTGTCGTTCTTCATCAGACCAGTTCTTCAGAAGTTCTGTAATTTTAACCATTCGAGCTTGTTTATAGTCGGTTAATTCTTGTTTCTTCACATTCGTCACCTGAAGGAAGTGCGCTCGCTTATCAGATGAGTCAGGCATTTTATATACATATTTCTTTTTATCTAGGGGGTGCTTATCTGCTTACAGTCAAAATATTAAGTTGAAATTCATCCGCTAGTCCCTTTACAACAGCATATCTATAAGAGTCTATTTGGTGCAGGAAAAGGTAGGAAGATTAATCAAGGTTGGCGAATTTTTTATCGGTTGTAATTGGTGTAATCCGATGAATTAGGGTGGCCAGTTCAAACTCGATGGTTCTTAGCGAATAGTCATCCATGTTTTTCTACCTTATTTTTATGCTCATATGATAGCATCATTGCAATTGCTTTGTGTTCAGTCAACTATACACTTCATTGACATTGCGCTAATTACTTGTATAATACAATAATGCAATTTTACTATATACTTTATTGAATAGAAAAGTAAATTCATGGTAGGAGGCTGAAAATGCAAGCTCATGAAATCATGATTAATCAAGTACATAAAGTGAAGGAAACTGACACGGTACGAACAGTCATCGAAAAATTTATTGAACATCGTATCAGCGGCCTTCCGGTAGTAAACGATAGAAACGAGATTATTGCTTATGTGAGTGATGGAGATATTATGCGATATATCGGTAAGCATGAGAATCTAGTCGTGAATTCTTTTTCCTATGCTTTCGTGGTGAACGGAGACGATGAAGAATTTGAGGAAAGAAAAAAACGACTGATGAATATAAATGTTCTAGACATTGCTAAAAAAAATGTTTTTAAAGTTTCTTGGGATGAGGACATAGAGAATATTGCTGCTTTTTTAGGAAAAAAACAAATTAAGAAACTACCAGTTGAGAGAAACGGAGTATTATTTGGAATCATTAGTCGTGGGGATGTTATTAGACATTCATTCAAATCCATATTGTAATAGATTGTCATTTCCTATTAAATAATCCTGCATTTTCTAACCATAAGAATATTTTTTGAAACGGGAAATAGTTTCTCGGAGAACGGAATAGTTACAGTTTTATTTGCGAAAGGAACTTGTTATTAATAATTATTACTATTAAGGTTTTAATATATTAGGGTGGTTCATCATTGCTATAATGGATGAGCCACCCACAATATTTTTTAAAAAATCCATTTAAACTGATTACATAGATTAACTAGTGCGATATTTTTCCACCGCTTAAATCCCCGTCGGCCACGTAGCTAATAGTCTTTCACTTTTCTCTTTTTTTGAAGTTAATAAGAACTCTAACGACTGACTAAGAAATTTTCTCGTGTCCTCGGGTTTAATGATATCATCGATTAAATGTTTGGCCGCTGCTTTGTAAGGTGAACTATCGAAGGACCAGTTTTGTAATAATTGTTGGCGCATTTCTTCAGGGTTTTCTGATTGAGCTATTTGTCGACCGTACACAACGTTAATCCCAACTTCTGGACCAGTAAAATTAATTTCAGCTGTAGGCCAGGCTACGACTAAATCTCCACCCATCCCAGGTCCACACATATTTCCATAAGCTGCCCCGATACTTTTTCTTATTACAATCGATATTTTTGGAACGGTTGCTAAGGCGAGAGCCTGATTCCATACCATGATTTTGGTCGGCATTTTTGCTTTTTCCGCCTCACTGCTGATGCGAAAGCCTGGTGTGTCATGAAGGAAAATCAATGGGATATGGTAGGAGTCACATAAGCAAATAAATTCTGTCGCCTTTTGGCATTCTTGTGGGCCAGCAGCACCTGCAAAATACTTTGGTTGACTCGCAATGATACCAACGACATGCCCATTAATATGTGCAAACAATGTAATAAGACCTTTACCAAATTTTCGTTGATATTCAAATGTTGACCCATCATCAACAATCTGTTCAATAATTCGATTCATATCATAAACACGATTGCTTTGCTCAGGGAGAATAGAGTTTACTTTACTAACAAGGCGATAAGGATCATCAGTCGTTACTTTCATTGCTGGTCTTTCATTAGCATTTTGTGGCATATAGTCGAAGAATGCCTTCTGTGCTTCGATACACTCGTCCTCATTTGCACCATCGTGATCAATTTGACCAGTGTATTTATTATGAATATCCACACCGCCTAGCTCTTCTGGTGTCGTTTTTTGACCATTTGCAAGCTCTAGCATTCTAGGGCCAGCGATAGCCATACAGGTACCTTGAAGCTGAGTGACAAAATCAGATGAGACGGCCATCCATGTTGGGCCACCAAAGCTATCCCCGAGTATTGCGGACATGGTAGGGATTTGTCGATGCTGAGTTAACATTTCTCTTGGAAATAGCTTATCACTGATGCCATCCGACCCCATTCCATCAGGCATACGTAAGCCACCACCCTCATTAAGTAAAAACATTGGTAACCCATTTTTTATTGCAAATTCATGAATCTTTTTTGATTTTCGGATATGAACATTACCCTCTGTTCCTGCTAGTACAGTCTTATCACCTGCTTGGATAACAGCAGGTCTGCCGTTTACTTTTCCTAATCCTGCAATTAATCCATCTCCGTAGCTTGCCTTGTCCACTCCACTTATATCGGAAACATTTAACGCACCTAGTTCTTGAAATGTTCCAGAGTCTACTAATTTAGCAATCCTCTCTCTTGCTGTTAACAAACCTTTTCTATGCTGTTCCTCAATTTTAGCTGGGCCACCGCCAAGTTTAGCTTTTTCTTTCCGTTCTGTAAGTTCATTCGTTAAGCTTTTTAGTGTCTCCATTATGAACTCTCCTTTTTCTAAGGAAAGCAACTCGAACCCTTAGACGAGCTACTTTCCTTTTGGTATCGCTAATTCCCAAAAAAAACTAGAAAGATTGTGGTCTTTTCAATAAAGCTTATCGCTTCTGGCTGGGCCGCTCCCAACTTTACAGATTTACTTATCCTTTAACAGTTTTCTCAACACTTTACCAGAAGGGGTGGAAGGTAGTTGGTCTATGATTTCTACATATCTAGGATACTTATAAGCGGCCATATGCTCCTTTGACCAACGGATAATATCATTTTCTGTCAGTTTATTAGTCGATGAGTCGTGTAGCACAACAAACGCTTTCACCGTTTCACCACGAATTGGGTCTGGTACGCCAATCACGGCAGACTGCTTGATGGCTGGATGGTTGTTGAGTAATGCTTCGACATCCTCTGGGAATACACTGTAACCTGAGCATTTAATCATTTCTTTTACGCGACCTTGAAAATATAAATAGCCTTCCTCATCTATATAGCCAATATCTCCTGTATATACCCAGCCATTTTTTAATGTTTCAACCGTTGCTTCTTTTCGGTTTAAATAACCTTTAAAAACGCCAGGACTTTTAATTACAATTTCACCGGATTTCCCTGGTGGTTGATTTTGCCCTGTTTCGGGATGTACAATTCGAAGCTTTGTGTTATAAATTGGTATTCCGCACGATCCAAATTTAATTTTCTCTTTGGGCATGAACGTGTCACATGTATGGGTTTCACTCAGTCCATAGGCTGCTTCATAGAGAACACAGCCCTTTGTAACCTCTTTCCACTTAGCGGCCAATTCTGCGGTAACTTGTAATCCAAAACTTGTTGCTAAATTATTTTTTAACGAAGATAAGTTTCTTTCCGAAATATTAGGTAATTGAAGAATGGCACCATTCATCGGAGCGATACTGTACCATGCTGTAATTTTATATTGTTCAATCGCGTCTACTGTCGCAATGGGATCGAATCGAGTAAACAACACACAAGGAATCCCTGTATATACAGGGGTATTGACCCCCATAACCATTCCAGCGATATGACTTAGTGGTGCACTAGCCATTATCCGGTCCTGACTTCCTATTCCATTTGCCTGAGCAGAAGCAGCGGTCTTAAACAGGGCGTTCCCATATGTAAGCTGGGCACCTTTAGGTCTTCCGGTCGTTCCTGATGTAAAGACCATAAGTCCAATATCGTTCCATAAATCAATATCTGTGTGTTCCTGTTGCGGAGTTTCGTTTTTTATAATAGTGAGAAGATCATCGGTATCAGAAAGTGTAAGCTTTTGAAGTGATAGTTCTGGACAAATGGGTAGTGTAGGTTCTTCTAGGAGGAAATCTTGGTAGTTTGTTGTAACAATGAAGGAGAGGGAATCACTTGTTGCTTTCATTAGTTCGTCGTAGCCGTCATCGCTGGCGACAATTCCAATGATTGGAGCTTCTTTTAGAAAATAAGATAATTCGTCAGCTTTATACATCGGGTTAAGCGGGACGACGACACCACCTAATTGTTGAATGGCAAAGTGTGTAATGATATATTGGGGACAATTTTGCATATAGATAGCAACGCAGCTTCCTTTTTTAACCCCTTTTTTGTGTAAATAACTGGATAACCGCTGAACATTATCTAAAAGCTCTTCCCAAGTTATTTCTGTTCCATAATAAATATACGCTGTGTCATTTTTACGATGTTGTCCATAATAAAGCAAGTATTCATATAATGTTTTTTCACCGTGTAAATAGTTCAACTTTGTTGGCAAGCTTGCAGGCCAATAAGGACGGAGTTTTTCAACCATTTTTATACCTCCAATTGTTTAGAAAAAATCCAAATGAAAATGTTCTAATTGATTAATAGTTTAGTGAAGAATTAAAAATGGAAAAATACATAACAACCTCCCGGATTTATTATTGAATATTCTGTAAATAACCCTCATTCTAGTATACTTGTAATTAAATGTTCATTCAAGTCCTCTACAATTATTTTGTCATTACCCGTTTACATCTCCAAGTTTTATGTTAAAATTCAAAATATAACCAATTAAATAAAGTTGTCACTAGGGGAGCCTTTTAAAGGCTGAGATTAAAGTATACTTTAAGACCCTTTGAACCTGATCTGGTTGATACCAGCGTAGGGAAGTGGAATGATAATGGTATTTTTTCAATTGTTATCTATATAAAAACCACTTTCTTACATCATGTAGGGAAGTGGTTTTTTGTTTAGTTACAGTACCTAAAGTCCCGAAATCTTTTCTGAAAATAGTTGAGGTAAAGAACATCCTCTATAGTTTTCCTAGAAAAGCTATCGTCTTTAGTCGAACCACTTCCATTAAAGTTATAGAAATAGGTTTAATAGGCAACGGAAAGGAGGCTTTACATGGAATATGAAATGCTAAAGGAAGAAGTAATGGATTTTATTGAGGACAATAGAGAAAAAGAGAATGCGGAATTTTTCCAAATGGCTTCAAAGGTATTTGCGTTTCAATATAAATCAAATTCTACTTATAGAAAATATTGTCGCAATAAACGGGTATCGCCGAGAACAATTAAGCAGCTACAGGATATTCCTGTTGTGCCAATACAAGCGTTTAAAGAGGTAGATCTAGCATGTTTTCGAGTAGAGGAAGCAGAAGCTGTTTTTATGACGAGTGGGACGACGAATCTAGAGAAAAGAGGAAAAAACATTCATAAGTCTTTACATATATGGAGACGGTCAATGCTGTGTAATTTTCAGCAAGGAATGATGGCCGGAAAGAGAAACATGCGAATGATTGTTTTATTTCCGAATATAAAAGAAATGCCAAATTCTTCTTTGGCAACGTATTTGGACCTTGCTGTAGAACATTTTGGTACAGAGGACAGTGAATATGTTGTCAGTCAAAATAAATTTGATATCCCTCGTTTTCTTGAGATAGTGAGAAAAGCAGAAAAGAAAGGGGAAGCCCTGTTTATTTTGGGAGCTACATTTTCATTTATTCAGTTTATTGATTATTGTCATGAGAACCGAATTTCGTGCGAGCTTCCATCAGAGAGTATTGTTATGCATACGGGCGGTTCAAAAGGAAAGACTCGAGAAATGGGGGTCGAGGAGTTTACAACGGAAATCTGTACCTTATTTAACCTTTCCAAAACTCAATGCAGAAATATGTATGGTATGACTGAACTCAGCTCGCAATTTTATAATTTTGAGAAAGCGTCCGATTTTATCCCACCTCATTGGGTGAAAACATTCGTCATCGATCCTGAAACACTACAACCTGTTAATAAAGGAGATAAAGGGCTTCTTGTTCATTATGACCTTGCAAATGTTCATTCCGTATTTGGAATCCTTACAGAGGATGTTGGGATAGAAACAGATGAAGGTTTTCGTTTATTAGGCCGAATGGAAGGGGCAGAGGCAAAAGGATGTTCATTAGCAGTGGAAGAATTGACGACAGTGGGTAAAAGTAGATGAAAACAAGCATTCAACAGCTGGATTGTTACTTTATCCCAAGTGAAATAAATGCCAAAAGCGAAAAATTGGTCTTTCATAATAACAACTCTTCTATTCAACTCAATGTTCCTAAACTAGAAGTGAATGACTTACAAAAGATTATCAAAGTAATTAGACAGAATCGGGATCGTTATGTTAAAAAACTTTCTACAAATGATATTATTTCGATTATAGACCGTGCGATTGAGCTTTGGCTTGACCCAAACTTTATCTATCGAAGGCTAGCAGAGGAGTATCTACCAATCATAACCGGATATGATGGGGAAATGATTCATTTGTTTTTATCAAAGTATTTAAGAAACTTCCGAAAAGAGAAGTTACAAAGAATGATAGAGGAAGATTTTCCAAACCCATTTGTATTAGACGAGTTTCGACCAAGGAGGGCGGGGGGGTTATATAGAGCATATGGGCCAAAAATGATTACTCACTTTTTTTCTGGGAATGTTCCGGGCCTTCCGCTATACAGCCTGGTTGCGGGAATGCTAGTAAAGTCTGCCACGCTTGGAAAGGTTTCGTCGTCCGAGCCGTTGTTTCCAGTACTTTTTACGAAAACGATTGAAATGGTAGACCCCGATTTTGCAAAAACGATGGCAATTGTATGGTGGAAAGGTGGAGATGAATTGCTTGAAAATAAAGCTTTTACTCAAACAGAAGCCGTTATTGCCTATGGTAGTGATCGATCCATTCAGGCGATAGAGCAAAGAATACCATCAAACGTTAATTTTTATCCTCATGGACATAAGATAAGCTTTGGCGTAATAACAAAGGAAGCGTTAACGAGAACGTTAGGGAGAGAAACAGCAAGAAGAGCGGCACATGATGCATCATGGTTTGATCAGCAAGGATGTTTGTCCCCGCATGTTTTCTTTGTCGAACGGAAGGGGGATTATTCTCCGAAAGAATTTATGGGAATGTTAGCAAATGAAATGAGAAACGTTGAGACTAAAATGCCTAGGGCAAAGCTGTCATCAAGGGAGAATAATTTACTAATACAGGAGCGATCGAAAGCTGAGTTTCAATCGTTTACGAATACAAAGGTAGCTATTATCCATAGTAGGAATTCAACAGCTTGGACTGTTGTGTATCGGGAGGATGATAAATTCCCGCTATCCACACTTAATCGCTTTATTACAGTGGTTCCTATTCACTCAATCGAGGAGCTGTCGGAAAAGCTGGACCTTGTACGGGAATATTTACAAACAGCTGGGGTCGCAAGCTCACCTGCCCGATTTCAGAAAGTTATCAATCTATTAGGAGAGCTTGGAGTCAATCGTATTTGTTTTTTAGGAAATATGTCTAACCCAGAGCCAGGATGGCATCATGATGGACGCTTTTCGATTGCGGATTTGGTAAGGTGGGTTGATGTGGAATCCACTGTTGAGGAAACGATGGACACATTTGATCCATTTCGAGATTAATGCGTTTGGAAAGAGAAAGTGGTGTAGTTTTTTGAGCATTGTAATAGATGATTTACGTTTAGCGTACGACAAAAAAGTGCCTATACTAGACAACATCAACCTTGAAATACAAAAGGGTGAATGTATAAGTATTATTGGAAAAAGTGGTTGCGGGAAATCTAGTTTGTTGAAATGCGTCGCTGGTCTTACTGCTAACTATGAAGGCCGTGTTTTTATTCATGACGAACTTATTCAAGAACCGCATGAACATGTTTCTTATCTTTTTCAAACTCCTATTTTATTAGAATGGAGATCGGTCTTAGATAATGTACTGCTACCATTGGAGTTAAAGCGAAAAGTGATGAAGGAAGACAGGAATAAAGCGAAACAGATGATGAAGCTGGTCGGTTTACAGGATGCCGCGTATAAATATCCTCATGAATGCTCTGGCGGAATGAAAGCTCGTGTTGCATTAGCTCGAATGCTTATCACTGAACCAGATGTGCTTTTATTAGACGAACCTTTTTCGTCATTAGATGCGATAACAAAAGGGCAACTGCAAAAAGAGTTATTAAACATTTCACAAGTGATGAAGCCGACAATTATTTTAGTCACTCATGATATTGAAGAGGCGGTGTTATTATCGGATCGGGTAGTTCTTTTAGGAGGAAAACCTGCATGTATAAGTAAAGAATTTTGGCTGGACTTGGATGAAAAAAGAGATGCTTCTATTAGGTTCAGTGAAAGGTTTGTAAATGTAGTTGCAGAAATTTATGAGAGTGTGGAACACCTATGAAAAAGCATCTACTTTATTCTTTTTTTCTATTAGTTGTTTTGCTAACCGCCTGGGAAGTCGTTGTCCGTATTCGAAGCATACCGGAACTTATTTTGCCAACACCTTCTGTTATCTTAATGGACATAATCCAGTTAGTTAAAAGTGGATTTATTTGGCCGCATTTGAGGGTAACAGTCATTGAAATTATCGCGGGCTTTTTGATTGGTTCACTTGTAGGTCTTTTATTAGGAGTTACTGTTTCTCAATCTAGCTTGTTGAATAAGGTGCTTCATCCTTATATTATTGCTTCACAAGCAATGCCTAAGCTCGCCTTGGCGCCATTATTTGTCCTTTGGTTCGGGTATGGTATTTTGCCAAAGCTTCTTATTATTGCATTAATTTGTTTTTTCCCCCTTTTTGAAAGTTCGTTAACAGGACTGAGACTTGTCGATGGGGAGAAGGTAGATTTATTTCGTAGTTTAAAAGCTAGTAAGCTACAAATTTTATGGAAGCTTCGAATTCCTGTTGCTATTCCATATATCTTTTCTGGTATGAAAGTTGCGATAGTACTCAGTGTGGTTGGGGCGGTTGTCAGTGAATTTATTGGCGCAAGCGAAGGATTAGGGGCTCTTATCATTGTCGCTCAAGGATCGATGGATACTCCGATGATTTTTTCTTCCTTCCTCTTGCTTACTGCGATTGGCGTTAGTTGTTATCAAATAATGGACGTTTTAGAAAAAAAGTTATTTAAAAAATATACATTTCATAGGAGAAACTAATGATGAAGAAATTTTCGCTTATATCTCTTGTTGTCGTTGTTCTTATTATTTCCGGCTGTAGCAACGGGACAATGAATCAACAACCAGGTAGCAGTAGTCAGAAGAATACAGATGGTTTAGAAAAAATCCGCATGGCATCCTGGAGCAATGAAATTGTTGAGCAAAGCAACTTGTATGTAGCCGAAGAAAAAGGCTGGTTTGAAAATGCTGGGATCGACTATGAATTTGTTCCTGGTGCAGGAGGTGGGGAGGCAGTAAAAAATATTGTCGCAGGTAATGCGGATATCGCTTTTGCAAATATTGAAGCTGTCCTGCTTGCGATTGAAAAAGGCGCAGATTTAAAAATAATCTATAATATCTACCCGGAAAATGTATTTAATCTTGTATCGCTTAAAAAGAGTCATATTACCAGTATAGAAGATTTAAAAGGGAAAAATATCGGGGTGTACAGTTTAAGTAGTGGAACGTATCAAAATCTACAAGTTCTATTGCATTCTGTGGGTATGAAGGAAGAGGATGTCAATATTATTCCAACTGGGGTATTAAATTTTGCTCCCCTAATGAATGGGAAGGTTGCCGCTACAGCAGCAACAGACACGGGATTATATGATGCGAAGCAAAAAGGCCTTGGCGATGTTGATGTGATGGAAGTAAAAAATGTATTAAATACTCCGTCTGACGTGTTTGTTGTCACTTCTGATGTGTATGAAAAAAAGCAAGATGCATTAGTGAATTTTTTACAGGTATACAAAGATAGTACGCAATATATGATGGAGCATCCTAAAGAAGTTGCTAAAGTAGCAATAGAGAAGGCAATAGATGGTAAGGATGAAGCACGTAATCTCGAAATCATTAAAATTAGAAACAAGTCTGCTGAAAACAAGAAAGAATTAGGCTGGTTGGATCTTGATGTCGTAAAGAAAGTAGAAAAAACATATGTTGAGTTAGGGTTGTTAAAGAAAAGTGTTCAAATTGAAAGTGCGGTCACAAATGACCTTGTTGAAAAATTGAAGTAGAAGGTTGATAACTTATGAATATATCACTAGAGGGAAAAGTAGCATTAATAACAGGATCGAGCAGAGGAATAGGTGCAGAATTAGTGGAAGGTTTTGCTAAACATGGGGCGAACGTCATCATTAATTATGTGAAGAGTGAGAAGTTAGCGCATGATTTAGCAAAGGAAATGGTTAATAAGTACAACGTTGACTGCATTGCAGTCAAAGCGGACGTTACGAAAGAGGAAGATGTTGAAAGGCTACTATCGGTAGTTAGAGAGGAATTCGATAGAGTGGATATTTTAGTGAATAATGCCTTACATTCCTATCGTTTTGATCCTGACCAGCGAAAACTAGCTTGGGAAATCGATTGGGAGGATTATCAACGACAACTCGATGGTTCTTTAAAGGCTTCGTTTTTAACTTGTAAATACAGTGTTCCTCTTATGAAGGAAAATAGTTTTGGAAGAATCATTAATATGATTAGCAATCTAGTTCAACGTCCAGTTGTTCCTTACCATGACTATACGACCGCGAAAGGGGCACTCCTTTCTTTTTCGCAAAACCTTGCTGTTGATCTCGGTCCATTTGGAATTACGGTAAATTGTGTAGCGCCGGGTATTGTTTATCCAACCGAAGCAAGTAAGCTGACAAAGGAAGAAGTGAAGAACAGCATCATTGAGCAAACACCGCTTGGGAGGATTGCAAAGCCAAATGATATTGTAGGGAGTGTGTTATTTTTTGGTAGTAAATGGTCGCAGTTTATCACGGGTCAAAATATTATCGTTGATGGAGGATTTACGATGAAATAGTGGGTTTGTAGCTTGTTATAAAAATTGGCTCTTTTCTCATCGATTGTTGTTTTTACTTATACATTCAGCCCGTTGATTAAACTTAGTTTTTCGTTCAAAAGCAACAAACTTTACGAAAAGAGCCTAAAAATTAAATAGGCAGCACTAGGGGAGTCTTTTTAGACTGAGAATGATGAATATCTAAACCCTTTGAACCTGATCTGGTTGAGACCAGCGTAGGAAAGTGGAATGGGAAATCTAAGTTTTTTCTGAACACTCTTCGTAGGCTGAAGAGTGTTTTTTTATCCCATATTAACGGACAGTAAAATCCCCTCCCACTGATTAAAACTTCATTTTATGGTTACTGGAATCTAAAAAAGGAGTTGTTTTATGGAAGCAAAACCGTTATTACATGCAATTTCTACAGGAAAGCAATCAATTGATAGATTGGTAGACACCGCTCGAGGTATACATCCATTTGTACAAGCAATTCATATTCGCGAACATGATAAATCAGCAAGGGAGGTTTATAAAATAGGAAAGCGTCTCCTTACTGGTGGTGTTCCTCCGGGGAAAATTATTATTAACAATCGAGTGGATGCAGCAATTGCTCTGGGGGTAAAAGGTGTGCAACTTGGATTTCATAGTTTGCCGGTCGAAGTGGTAAAAAGTGTATTTCCATCACTCTCTGTTGGGAAATCGGTACACTCTTTCCAAGAAGCGATGCAGGCAGAAAAAGAGGGGGCTGATTATATCCTATATGGACATGTTTTTCCAACTAATTCAAAAGATGGTATTGCACCAAAGGGGATGGAAGAATTACAGAAGGTTACATACCATCTCAACATTCCTGTGATTGCGATTGGAGGAATCAAACAGAAAAATGTAGTGAAAACAATGGATACAAAGGTAACAGGTATAGCTGTGTTATCTGGAATATTTAATGCGGTTGACCCAATACGTGCAGCCAAAGACTATGCAGACATTCTGGTAAATGGAGATGATTTTACAAATGAAGAAGGTTTATGATGTCATCATCATTGGTGGTGGTGTAATAGGGAGCTCTATCGCCTACAGCCAAGCAAAGCGTGGAAAAAAAGTATTGGTGTTGGAAAAAAACCGTTTAATAGCAGAGGCATCAAGTGCAGCTGCTGGAATGCTCGGGGCGCAAGCAGAAATTGATGAACATATATCGATGTTAAAGCTTGCATTGAAAAGTCGGGCAATGTTTCCTTCTCTTATCCGAGAACTGGAGGAGCGTACAGGAGTGGATATCGGACTTGTCAACAAAGGTATGATTAAAGTGGCGGAAACAGAAGATGAAGTTGTAAATTTGAAAAAGCAAATTTCCTTTCATCGTGATTGGGACGAAGCGGTAAAGTGGCTGACAACCGAGGAACTGCTAGAGAAAGAAGCATTACTTTCACCATCATTACTAGGGGGAATGTATATTCCGAATGATGGACAAGTGATTGCTCCAAGGCTTTCGCTAGCTTTTATAAAGGCCGCTATGGAATATGGAACTGACTTTTTAGAATATAGCGAAGTAGTCGATTTCCTAATAGAAAATGGTTGTATGCAAGGGGTGATAACGGCAACGGATACGTTTCATACCGAAAATGTAGTAGTTACGACTGGTGCGTGGACTAGTCAGCTTTTAGCAAAAGCGAATGTTGAAAT
Source organism: Bacillus seohaeanensis (assembly GCF_042684945.1). Classification (NCBI taxonomy): domain Bacteria; kingdom Bacillati; phylum Bacillota; class Bacilli; order Caryophanales; family Bacillaceae; genus Bacillus; species Bacillus seohaeanensis. The sequence goes on from NZ_JBHUMF010000008.1 coordinate 82,276, forward strand.
GAACGTTTATCCTGTTAAAGGAGAGTGCTTCTCTGTTATACCACGTGTTCCTTTGGTTTCTTCTACGATATTTTCTGAGCTTGGATGTTACATTGTTCCGAAAAAAGATGGACGTGTAATTGTCGGGGCAACGAGCTATTGCAATACTTTTGATAAAACAGTTAGCTTGCAGGGACTATCAAAGCTAATGGAACGTGCCGGATCCCTTCTCCCTGAGATAGGAAGTGCTAAATGGGAAAAGTCATGGGCGGGTATCCGACCGCAAACAGGGGATGGTTTACCTTACATCGGAGCCCATCCACATTACAAAGGTCTTTATATTGCCGCAGGTCATTATCGAAATGGAATTTTGCTCAGCCCAATTACAGGGAAAATGGTCTCGGATATGATCGATGATGTTGTGACAAAAGAAGACATTTCTTTATATCATTCTTTTCGCGTCGATAGGAAACTTTCAACAAAACAAACAACATAGGGGGGAGTAGAGTGGAATTAATTATTAATAGCGACAAAGTGCAGGTTCCTGAAACTGTAACTACTGTTTCAGATTTGCTTGCTCATTTTAAACTAGATCAAAAAGTTGTAATTGTAGAATTAAATACAACTATTTTAGAGAAAAGCAATCATGGAGAAACAAAGCTAGCTAATGGCGACAAAATAGAAATTGTACATTTTGTAGGAGGCGGATGAAATGTTGAAAATCGGAACGTACGAATTTAACTCAAGATTACTTTTAGGAACAGGAAAATATCCTGATTTTGATATCCAAAGAGGGGCTGTAACTGTTTCAGAAACAGAAGTACTGACATTTTCTGTTCGTCGGATGAACATTTTTGAAGCAAATCAACCTAATTTTTTAGAAAAACTAGATCTCGAAAAATATAAATTACTGCCGAACACAGCTGGGGCGAAAACAGCAGAGGAAGCTGTCAGGACGGCAAAACTCGCGAAAGCATCAGGACTTTGTGACATGGTTAAAGTAGAGGTGATTGGTGACTTCAAAACACTTCTTCCAGATCCTGTTGAGACACTTAAAGCATCGGAAGAGCTATTGAAGGAGGGGTTTATCGTTTTGCCATATATTTCGGATGATGTTATTTTAGCAAGAAGGCTTCAAGAAATGGGCGTTCATGCCATCATGCCAGGTGCGTCTCCAATTGGGTCGGGGCAAGGAATCATTAATCCGCTGAATATTAGCTTGATTATAGAGCAAGCTACCGTTCCGGTTATCGTTGATGCTGGAATTGGCTCTCCGGCAGATGCTGCACTGGCAATGGAGTTAGGGGCAGATGGTGTGTTGTTGAATACAGCTGTTGCAGGTGCTAGCGATCCTATAAAAATGGCTAAAGCGATGAAGCTTGCGGTTGATGCTGGAAGATTAGGCTACGAGGCAGGCCGGATACCGAAGAAAAAATATGCAACCGCAAGCAGTCCAATGGAAGGGATGAGTACTGTTTGAGTGGGCGTTATTCAAGGCAAGAGCTATTTTCCTTTATAGGAAAGGAAGGACAGCAAAAACTTAGTGACAAACATGTTTTGATTATTGGGGCTGGAGCACTTGGAAGCGGCAATGCGGAGACGCTTGTGCGAGCAGGTGTAGGAAAAGTGACAATTGTCGATCGCGATTATGTAGAGTGGAGTAATCTTCAGCGCCAGCAATTATATACGGAACAAGATGCGCAAGCCCGCCTACCAAAGGCAGTTGCTGCGAAAAGACGCTTGACTATGATTAATTCCGAGGTGACGATTGAGGCAATTATTGCTGATGTAAATGTGCAGGAACTAGAGAATCTTCAACATGGTGTTGACCTCATCATTGATGCTACCGATAATTTTGATATAAGGCTGATTATTAATGATATTGCTCAAAAATATTGTATTCCATGGATATACGGAGGGTGTGTTGGCAGCTATGGTATAAGTTACACTGTTTTGCCCAAAAAAACACCTTGTTTGCACTGCCTACTCGAAAGTGTTCCGATGGGCGGGGCAACTTGTGATACAACGGGAATTATAAGTCCTGCTGTCCAAATGGTAATTGCATATCAGTCAGCAGAGGCATTAAAAGTTTTAGTAGAAGATTTTGAACATATCAGAAAAAAACTCGTCACGTTTGATTTATGGCAAAATCAATTTGTATCGATTTCAGTTGATGCATTGAAAAAACAAAATTGTGTATCATGTGGAAATAATCCGAGCTTTCCATTTTTAGCCTATGAAAATCAGTTGAAAGCAGCTGTATTATGTGGGAGAAATACTGTTCAGCTTCGACCACAAGAGGGCGGTAGCAGAAACTTAGAAGATTTAGCACATCATTTACAGTTGACTAGAGGAAAAGTTGAACGTAATCCTTTCTTGCTATCTTTTGAAATAGAGGGAAACCGTATGGTTATTTTTCAAGACGGCAGGGTGCTCATTCATGGGACAAAAGATATAACAGAAGCAAAAACGATTTATCATCGATACTTAGGGTAGGATATTATCCTTGAGAGGAATTTGCTGAGCTTACACTCTACACTCTTATTCCTATCTTTTCAGGTATGGTCAATTTAAGTCAATTACGAGTAGTGATAGAACTTTTCAAAAAGAGTTTGACATTCTATCATTAGAACCCGGTGTTTGTTAAGTAATGTGTGATAAAAAAGCTGCCGTTATCTAAAAACGGCAGCTTTAAATCAATGTATTAAATTTTTATCTCAACATCAGCATTTTTCTTCAATTCTTCTACATGCTGTACAAGTTTTTCGGATTTCTTTTGCTGTTCAAGTTGGGATTTGATTTTAGGCTTTACTTCCTCATATTCTGGTACATCTTTTGATTCACCTTGTTTCGCGAATTGATCGTAAAACTTTTTAATCTCTTCTTCTTTCACTTCGTCTACAGTAATCTCTTTTTCTACGTAGGCCATATACTTAACATTTGCAGCGATTTCAGATTTTAATTGGTCAAGCGAAAAGCCAGATTGCTTCATCGCTTCTTCAAATTTTTTCTCGTCTTCATATTGTGCTTTGATTTCATCAAGCTGTTTGTTAATTTCCTCTTCAGACGCCTTGTATCCTTTTTCATCGGCCTTTTGAAGAAGTAGAGTTTGTCCAATTAAGCTTTCAATCGTTTGGTCTTTAATTGTTTTAGCAGCTTCTTTAGAAGTGGGGTCTTGACCATTTTGCTGAAACGCCATTTGCGATTGTGGAAGAATATTATTAAAGTCCTTACCAGTAATTTCTTCTTTATTTACAATCGCTACGACTTTGTCTTCGTCAAGTTTTTGTTTATCTAATTTTTTTTGCAGCTCTTCCATTTCTTTTGCCAACTCTTCTTGTGATTGGGCATTCTCTTCTGTCTTTTCTTTATCATCAGATTTGTCTTTGGTTTCTTCGTCTCCGCCACATGCCGCTAATAATATAACAGCTAGGCCAATAATAAGTGGGTACAGTAGCTTTTTCATGATTTTGTCTCCTTTCATTAAACAAAACGAGGAAAATTTCCACGTTGCACAAAAAAATCACTTAGTGGGCATTTTATATGATTTTTATAAAAAAGGAAAGGCTTTTGAATAAATTTACTTGTTTGTAATAGCTTTGAAATAACTAGTTTCACTACTGTTATTCAAAAAAGACCTCCTACATCAATGCAGGAGGTTAAACAATGGGGACTAAAGAATACTGCCTTACAAACCTTCTAAATTTAGTATAGATACAATTTTTACTTCCCGCAATTCTGATTGGGAAAGCTCTCTACTTGATTGAGAGCTTTCCCAATATAAAGTCTCCCTATAACTTTCTTTTTTACTAAAAGATATAACTCTACGAATAAAGGAGGAAACAATATGGAGGGGGCAAATTCTGTATATAATTAATAAAAGGAATAATAAAAAATCAACAGTTATAGAAACAAAAGAAGGAAGAGGGTTTAAAACTCTTATACGAATTGGAATAAGAATGAAAATGTATAATAAAGAGATTATATTGTCACATTATAAAAGAATGGATTTTATTAAATTATAATAATTATTAATTGATATTAATTATAATTTAGTATATAATACATATATAAAGAGATGAAGGAGAGATATATATGGCACAACAACTAAATGTCAAATTAAACAAGCAATTAGCAAACTGGAATGTACTTTACACAAAACTTCATAATTATCACTGGTATGTAAAGGGTAACGACTTTTTTGTACTACATGAAAAGTTTGAAGAGTATTATGGTGAGGCAGCAGGTTATATTGATGAAATTGCTGAAAGATTGCTTTCTATTGGAGGGCAGCCAATTGCGACGATGAAAGAGTATTTAGAATCTGCTTCTATAGAGGAAGCAAATGGCGTGGAACAAGCTAGAAATATGGTTCAAAACTTAACAGAAGATTTCAAAACAGTTATTAAAGAATCAAAAGAAGTGATTGAGCTTGCTGAGGATGATAATGATCAACCAACAGCTGATCTATTTATCGGAATTCGTGCTTCATTAGAAAAACACGTTTGGATGTTATCCGCATATATAGCATAAAATGATGCCTGTCCCTAGGTCTAATGACAAGATGTCAAAGACTGGGGACAGGCATTTATTTTTCCACATTTGCTTCTAGTTTCACTTCTACATTACCTTGGATAGCTCTTGTAATCATACAGGATTTCTCTGCTTTTTCTGTAAGTTTTTTAGCTAGTTTTAATTCTTTTTCCGTTGCTTGCTCTGAGAGTATTAAATGCGGTCTGTGAATGATCGTTTGATAGGTAATAACTCCGTTTGTAACTTCGACAATCCCTTCCGATTCCATCGTGAGTTGTTCTTTATCAATTTTACTTCGTTCTAGCATCGCTGCGAGCGTAATAATATAGCAGGTTGCTGCAGCACCAAGCAGCATTTCATCTGGATTTGTCCCTACACCTGGTCCGTCCATTTCTGGTGGAATGGAAACTTTCGTCACAAGGTCTCCGGTTTCTATTGTTCCGACGTCATTTCTTAATCCCGGCCAATTTGCTTTTAAATGAAAATGATGTTGTGTCATCAAAACCCTCCTTACTTACTTCACTATCTACTATTATAGAGATAAAGGGGAGATTTTCCTAAAATATGCTCTTGTGTACAATGGGGACAGATAAAAAAATATCACAGTGAAAGACCTCGAGTGGGGGTAGATGGAGAAGCCAGAGAAAGAAAAGCAAAAGCTAGACAACAAAAAAAGACTCTGGAAAACCAGAGTCTTTACATAAAGCGTTATTATGCTTTTGTTACGTTAGCAGCTTGGTCGCCACGGTTTCCTTGAACGATTTCAAAAGAAACTTTTTGACCTTCTTCTAAAGTTTTGAAACCTTCGCCTTGAATAGCTGAGAAATGAACGAATACATCGTCTCCGTCTTCGCGTTCGATGAATCCGAAACCTTTTTCTGCGTTAAACCATTTAACTGTACCTTCTAACATTTTGTTTCCTCCTCGTGTGCGTTCCACACAAATGTATTACTATTCTTGCTCATTAAAATATCAAGGCGAAAAGCTTTAGAAACTGTTCAATCCTTACATTCCGAACAAAAATAATTCTCTATTATCATAACAGGGTTAAGGAGAAATGGCAAGAGATTCTAAAAAATTGGGCTCTTTTAAAAAACTAGTTTACTTACTGTATTCCTATTTAGAGGATTCGTGTAAAGTGGGAGTTCTTTACACGAGCCTTCTCACTTACACGTTATTCAACAATAACTAATTACGATTATTATTGGAAAAAATAAAGATAAACTTTTGCACAGGAGAGTTATACAATGCTTTTTCATATTAAACGAGTGTTTTTGCGCTTTTTTCTTGAACGTTATTATGATCAATCAGCTCAACTTGGATATTATTTAATGCTTTCAGTTTTTCCATTTTTACTTTTCGTTTTTTCTCTTATTAGTTATCTTCCTATTACGGAAACGAATGTCCTCTTACTAATAAAACCATTTGCCCCAGCAGAATCGTATGAAATGATTCATGATACTGTTGACCGAATTCTTTCTACGAGAAGAGGGGACGTCTTGTCAATTAGTGCTATTTTTACATTCTGGCTATCCTCTATGGCTGTTCAATCATTAGTACGCTCATTGAATGAAGCCTATAATATTAAAAGAAAGAAGTCGTTTTTTCTTGCTCTTGTTTACGATTTACTACTAACAATTGGGTTTATGGTCGTTATTTCATTTTCACTAATTGTCCCTGTACTAGAAGAAATAATACAACAATCAAATTTCACACAAGCTCATTTTTCGGATGGTTGGAGTCAATTATGGTTATTACTTAAGTGGGGAATGGGTTCTCTCTTCATGTTTTTTCTTTTTACTTTTTTATATCTAGTAGTACCGAGCAGAGTTATTTCGGTTATTTATGTTATTCCAGGTGCGTTAGTTGCCACTTTCGGTTGGCAAGCAGTGTCCTTAGTTTATTCTCGATATGTTCGTTGGAATGATTATACGGAAGTTTACGGACAACTAGGGAGCGTTATCACGCTGATGGTGTGGTTTTACTTATCCTCTGCGATTTTGCTTTTAGGTGGGTTGTTAAATGGAAGTATCATTAGAGGAAAAAATGACTAAACTGCAAAAAAATTCATTGGTAAAAGTTGAAGTAATTGACTGGTGTTTTAATGAAATAAAAAAGAAGACCTATTTCTATCCGAAACGGTCTTCTTTCTGCCATACTTGTTAAGTTAAGCATCTGCCATCATATTTGTAAGCTTTTTAGAAATAAGGAGAAGGATGATACCAAGGAAGATTGCTGTTCCCCCGATAACAGCAAAGATCTCCAAATATCCTAATGATGCTGTAAGGGAAGCAAGTTGACCAGCAACAATGTTTGCGACACCAGTTGATGCTAACCAAACTCCCATAAGAAGGGAAGCAAGTTTAATTGGCGCCACTTTACTTACAAGAGATAAACCAACTGGCGATAAGAAGAGCTCACCCATTGTGTGTAAGAAATAGGTAAAGATAATAAATAATACATTTGCTTTTACTGCAATATTTGCTTCATCTGATCCAGTTTGTAATACGGCTGGGATTAGAACCATAAATCCTAGACCGAGAAGAATCATTCCCATTCCCATTTTGGTTGTAGTTTTCAAGTCACCACGATTTGTTTTCGACAGTTTTAACCATAAAGCAGATAGGATTGGTGCAAAGATTACAATGAATACTGGGTTAATAGACTGGAACCATGATACTGGAATTGTATAACCGAATACTTCTCGATCAATAAAGTTCTTTGTATAAAGAGTAAAAGAACTACCAGCTTGTTCAAAACCAGCCCAGAAGAAAACAACAAAACATGCAATGATTAAAATTGCTGTTGTACGTTGCTTCTCTTTTTTCGTTAAAGGAACATTTTTGTTTTTATTTTCTGCCTTTGTTACTGATTGAATTGGCTTTAGTCCAACATTACCTAGATATTTTTTACTTTGTGTAGTAAAAATAATTTGCCCAATGGTCATTCCAATAGAAGATGCTAAAAATGCCCATTTAAATCCGTAGTGCATTGTGCCATCTTCAAGTGCTGTTAAGAATAAATCTTCTGCTAGAAAACCTGCTACTAGTGGGGCGAAAAACGCACCGATATTAATTCCCATATAGAAAATAGTAAATGCAGCATCTTTCCGTTTATCATTTTTGGGATATAATTCTCCTACCAATGTGGAGATATTTGGTTTAAAGAAACCGTTTCCAATAATTAGGAGAGCTAGCCCCAAGTATAGTCCCCATTGTGCATGAATTAAAAATAGTGTGAAGTCTCCGAGTGCCATTGTAACACCGCCGATAGTAATGGCTCTCCGCAGTCCGATGTAATGGTCAGTAAGCCAACCACCAATTATAGGTGTAAAATAAACTGCCCCTGTATAAAAACCATATAAAGCCATTGCTTTTGCTGGATCTAAACCAAGGCCTCCACCAATATAAGCTGTTGTTAAGTAAAGTATAAGAATTGCTCGCATCCCATAATAGCTATAACGTTCCCACAGTTCCGTAAAGAAAAGGAGGTATAACCCTTTAGGATGTTTTTTTCCTTGTGGCAAACTTTCAAGTGTTGATGTTTCCACTGTATCACTCCTGATTGTCTGAAATTTTTGTCACAGTAATTTATTATAATTCAAAAAAATTAATATTCAATGATTTTTGCAGAAGTATTAATATTAAAAAGATTCACCGAATTTTAAATAATAGTGCCATTTTTACTAATGTTTCTCATTAGTTACATATGATTGAGTGATTGGGAAATGTATAAATATTCCGGTGCAGTCAGAAATAGAATTCCCCTCTTTTAAAATTTCTCCAAATGCTCTGTTTCTATTCTCTAAAGGCAATGAGTAAAGTTAAAAAATCAATCCGTGAAAATATTCATATTTTGTTTCCCGCTTCATAGGCTTGTACAAAGAAAGGAGAGATGGTCAGTGAAAGATTTAATTTATTGCACTGTTTGTTCAGGAAGTTCATTTGATGAAGGAGAATATTATCTATTAGAAAGATATCAGGATGGTGAAGTAGCAGAAGCGGATTTTGACAGTCAGTCATCCATTCCTTTACTTGGAAATTTATACTTATATATTTGTAGGGACTGCGGTTTTGTTATGTCGTTCACGCGTGAAAAACAGGTGTTGAAAAATAAAAGGAAAAACAACAAAAAATCCGATTTGACATGGAACATACGGTAATTTTTAGAGTAGCTATTTCCTCTTCCTTATTTGTGCAATTGTCAGAATAAATCTATAATATAAGGGATAATAAATGGGAAGGAGAAATAATAGTGAATACATACCCTAATACCAAGGCAACAATGGAAGTAATTAAGCAATTAGTGGAGATTCCAAGTCCATCTGGGAATACAGATAGAGTGATTTCATTTGTAGAGGAATATTTATCCGATTGTGGAGTGCAAATGTCTAGAACGAGAAAGGGTGCTCTAATCGTTACGATTGAAGGAGAAGATACAAGCAATCACCGCTTGTTGACTGCTCATGTTGATACACTTGGTGCAATGGTAAAAGACATAAAATCCGATGGCCGCTTACGTTTATCGATGATTGGAGGCTATAAATGGAATGCAGTAGAAGGAGAATACTGTCAAATTGAAACAGCTTCCGGTAAAACATTTACAGGCACTATTCTAATGCATCAAACATCTGTTCATGTTTATAAAGATGCCGGTGACGCAAAGCGTAATGAAATGAATATTGAAGTACGTATTGACGAAAAGGTAAGAAAAGCTGCCGAGGTTAGAGAACTTGGTATTGAAGTAGGAGATTTTGTTTCCTTTGATCCGCGTGCAGAAATAACAGAGAGCGGTTATATTAAATCGAGGCATTTAGATGATAAAGCGAGTGTAGGAATGCTACTGCAACTTATTCGTCATATTAAAGAAAGTATGCTTACGCTTCCTTATACAACACATTTTTTAATATCTAATAATGAAGAAATCGGTTATGGCGGAAACTCGAATATTCCAGAAGAAACAGTCGAATATTTAGCTGTTGATATGGGGGCACTTGGGGACGGACAGGCGTCAGATGAGTATACTGTTTCTATTTGTGCAAAAGACTCGTCAGGCCCATACCATTATGGGCTACGAAAACATTTAGTGCAGCTCGCAGAAGAAAATGGCGTTGAATACAAAGTAGATATTTATCCTTATTATGGTTCGGATGCTTCCGCTGCAATTCGTGCTGGATTTGATATAGTTCACGGGTTGATTGGAGCAGGAATTGATGCATCCCATGCGTATGAAAGAACACATGAATCATCCTTGCAGCATACGGAAAAGCTTTTATTCCATTATGTACAGTCAAAAATGGTAACGAAATAAGGGAGATTGCAATAAGTAATAATATTTTCCTAAGTATGGGTTATATTGCCCGTCAATGTAGAATAATGAATAATAAAGGATTGCCGAAAACGTAGTTTGACGGCAATCCTTTTTTAGAGAAAAGTGGAAGCGGCTCGTTTAGAAGCGACAAGTATCTCGCAAAGGCGTTTTTTTTGCCTTTTGGAGATGGTTGACTTATGCCTTTGAGCCTCCAGCCACTGGAACTGGATAGGTGCATCCCTAACTACTTTAATGTAATTGTTCAATTTGGTAGGTTCGGCTCTTATCATTTACGACCAATTAAGGTAAAATAGATTTTATATTGAAATTTTTATGTATATGCGAGGGTTAAAATAATGAATACATATGACCTAATAGAGAGTATTAAATTAAAAAAAGTATTTGGTGATTTGCCGGAAAATACGACAAATCTTTTTGTTGATTCTAGAAAAGTTACAAACGGGGGTATGTTTGTTTGTACAAGGGGCTATACCGTTGACAGCCATGACTTTGTACATAGTGCAATTGAAAATGGAGCAACCGTTATTATTGCGGAGAAACAGCTCGATGTCGACACAAGTAAAGTGGCGCTTGTTGTTGTAAAAGATACTTTTAAAGCATTAGCTCAATTATCTAATAAATTTTATGATTATCCATCCCAAAAGTTAAATGTATTCGGTGTAACAGGCACTAATGGAAAAACATCTGTTACAAACCTCATTCATGCTCTTTTACGAAAAGATGGTCAACGCTCAGCACTTTCTGGAACGATTGGCTTTGATCTAGATGGAGAGCTTTATCCAAGTGAGAACACAACATGTGATACGTTGACGAACCAAAGAATGTTTCAACAAACAATCGATAATAATATTCCGAATATGGTATTGGAGGTTTCTTCGCACGGATTGGCACTGGGAAGATTATGGGGAGTAGACTTTGATGTTGTCGCATTTACTAATTTAAGTCATGACCACTTAGATTATCATGAGACAATGGAACACTACGGTTATGCAAAAGGTTTATTATTTTCCCAACTTGGTCAGGATTTGTCTAATCCAAAATACGTAGTGCTTAATCATGATGACGAATGGTTTGATCGCTACCGTTCTATGACACCACATGAAGTAATAAGCTATGGAATGGATGCCAATGCGGATTTCAAACCAGAAAACATAACGTACTATAACGACTTAACAACTTTTACTATGGTTTCCCCAGAAGGCCGTTTTGAGGTTGAAACAAAGTTGCTTGGTGAATTCAATGTTTATAATATTCTCACGGCAATAGCGTGTTTATACGCAAAGGGAATGAAAGTGTCACGGCTAGTGGAATTAGTTCGTAGCTTACCTCCTGTAAACGGAAGAATGGAAAAGGTAGACATTGATGCACCTTTATCTGTCTATATTGACTATGCCCACACACCCGACGCAATTGAAAAAGCGATTAAATCCGTATTGCCATTTAAAGAAAATAAAATTATTTTCTTAGTAGGAACAGGTGGTAATCGTGATAAATCGAAGCGTCCGACAATGGCAGAAAAAGCATCTATTGCGGACTATGTAATTCTTACAACAGATGATCCTCGTTACGAGAGCTATGAGAGCATAGTGAAAGATCTTGAAAAAGGAATGCAGCATGATCAATATGCTCTCATTGGAGATCGTGAAGAGGCAGTTAGACATGCGATAGACATTAGTGAACCTGGAGATATAATTATCTTCGCAGGTAAGGGACACGAAGACTATCAAATAATTGAAAACACAAAATACCCTCATAGTGATAAAGAAATTGCTAGGGAACAAAGTAAAGTAAAATATATAAAATCGTAAACGAAGAAACGAGCCGATCGAGGTTCGTTTTTTTATTGAAAAATTACTATTTATGAAACTTAATTAGTTTTCACTAACATAAAGTATGATAGGGATAAATAATTAGTTAGTCTTGAAAATTACAACACAGTAATTTGTGGAAAGAGAGGGTAGGTATGGATGGGTAAAACTAGAAGACGTAATACTCCTGCATTTACTATGTTGGCTTGACTAGGATTAATTATTTTCACTTCACTAATTCTAATTGGACTTTATACACTAGATGAGCCACTTATGGTGAAAGGATACTATTTGATGGGAACTGTTGGAGTAATCATTTCGTCTTTGACTGTTGCTAAAGTGGTAAGAGACAATCAAGAGGATGATGAAGAAATTCAAAGGAATCGGCAACAATAGTATTAGAAAAGAAGGAAATTGACTAGTCGATTTCCTTCTTTTTAATTAAAATGCTTATTATTCTTTGTTTACGTATTCAACCCATTTACATAAGAGCCTATACAAACATTCCAGCAATGGCAGCACTTAACAATGATGCTAGAGCTCCGGCAATGACAGATCTAACACCTAGTCGTGCAATATCACTTCTACGATTAGGGGCAAGGTTACCTAAACCGCCTAATAAAATAGCAAGGGAAGAAATATTGGCGAATCCGCAAAGTGCAAAGGAGATGATTGCAACGGTTTTGTCAGATAGGTTTCCAATTTCAGGGGCAAATGCAGAATAGGCAACAAACTCATTAATAACTAATTTTTGACCAATAAAGTTTCCTGCGATAATAGCTTCGTCCCAAGGTACTCCGATTGCAAAAGCAAGTGGTGAGAAAACATAACCTAATATTAATTCAAGTGACAAGTTGTCTGCTCCAAATAAACCGCCAATTCCACCTAAGATGCCATTAATAAGTGCAACTAATGCAATAAATGCAAGTAGCATTGCACCAATATTTAATGCTAATTCAAGTCCTACACTAGCACCTTTTGCAGCTGCATCAATCACGTTAGTAGAGTCTTCATCCGCTTCCATATCAAATTCTTTAGGTTCAGGTGTAGTCTCCGTTTCCGGAACAAATAGTTTTGCCATAACTAAACCTGCAGGTGCAGCCATGAAACTTGCAGCAAGTAAAAATTCAAGTGGTACTCCTAACAGAGAATATCCGATGAGTACAGATCCTGCTACAGAGGCAAGTCCACCAGTCATTACTGCAAATAGTTCTGATTCCGTCATTTTTGATAAGTAAGGGCGAACAATTAACGGGGCTTCCGTTTGTCCAACAAATATGTTAGCAGCAGCTGACATTGATTCTGCTTTTCTTGTGCCGAGCAGCCAAGAAAGTGCTCCACCCAAGATTTTAATAAAGAATTGCATGATCTTTAAGTAGTAAAGTACAGAAATTAAAGATGAGAAAAAAATAACAACAGGAAGGACATTGAAAGCAAAAACATAAGCGATATTGGTTTGCTCTTCAAATAATCCTCCAAATAAAAAATTGATTCCTTCATTTGAATAGTTAATAATTTGGTTTACTCCTTTAGTAAGGAGGTTAAGACCATCTTGTCCCCAAGATGTCTCTAATACTAAAAATGCAAATATTATTTGAATTGTAAGTCCACCGAGAATGGTTCTAAAATTGATGGATTTTTTGTTGTTAGAAAATGCGAAAGCGATTCCAAGAACAACTAAAATACCGATAATACCCCAAAGGTATTGCATAGTTTTCACCTCTTAAGTTTGTGTTATTGTTTGCTTGATAGCATAGGTTTTTTATTTTACAATGCTTTAAGAGGTCTGACAACCTTAATTATTGACTTTGTTAAAGCATTTATAATTAATATATAATGTTAGTATGCGATAAATAAGCGTATTCATGAGAGGGGATTTTCAAAGTGAAGGTAAGAAAAATTTTTTTTGATAGCGAAGAAAAAAAGGTTTTCATACATGAAAATAAAAAAGAGGAGTATATAATGGTAGCTATTCCTGAGCTCCATTGGTCAATTGATTTTACATATGATGAGGAAGATGTTCAAAGGAAGATTTATGCCACTTTGATTGGAAACATTGACGAACAAGAAGCAGAAGCATTAAGTGCCCGCATCTATCAATGGACAAGGGAGATGTAATAGAATCATTACTCTTTTATTCTTTTTGCCGAAGTGTGAATAGAATGAATCGAGTTGCTATCTTGTCAATTATTCTGATTTTCTACGTATTGCAATACAGGTAGAGAAAGAATATGATGAAGAGGCGATATTGACAAGAAAGGGTTTTTTATAGATGAATAATGACTTTAAACAGGAGGTTCAATCAAGAAGAACCTTTGCAATTATATCCCACCCTGATGCTGGGAAAACGACATTGACGGAACAACTTCTTCTATTCGGTGGAGCTATTCGAGCAGCAGGGACGGTAAAAGGGAAAAAGACGGGGAAATTTGCTACGTCTGACTGGATGGAAATTGAAAAACAAAGAGGAATCTCGGTTACATCCTCTGTTATGGCATTTGATTTTGAAGGATTTCGTGTAAATATACTCGACACACCTGGTCACCAAGACTTTAGTGAGGATACGTATCGAACATTAATGGCTGTAGATAGTGCAGTAATGATTATCGACGCTGCTAAAGGTATTGAAGCACAAACATTAAAGTTATTTAAGGTTTGTCGAATGAGAGGAATTCCAATCTTTACGTTCATTAATAAAATGGACCGACAAGGAAGAGAGCCTCTAGAATTATTAGAAGAACTGGAGGAAGTTCTCGGCATTCAATCGTATCCGATGAATTGGCCAATCGGAATGGGAAAAGAGTTTCTAGGTATTTATGATCGTTTCCATAATCGAATTGAACAATTTCGTGTTGAGGATGAGGATAGATTTATTTCTTTAAATGATGATGGAGAAATTGATGGAGACCATTCGCTAAAGGATAATAATTTATATAATCAAGCATTAGAAGATATTATGCTTCTAACGGAGGCTGGCAATGATTTTGATAAAGAAAAGATTGCTACTGGTGAACTGTCTCCAGTGTTCTTTGGAAGTGCTTTAACAAATTTTGGTGTCCAAACATTTTTGGAAACATATTTACAGTTTGCCCCTTCTCCGCAACCAAGAAAGTCAGATGTAGGCCCAATCGATCCTGCGAGTGAAGAATTTTCTGGTTTCATTTTTAAGATTCAAGCAAATATGAATCCTGCACACAGGGATAGAATTGCTTTCCTTCGAATTTGCTCAGGACAATTTGAGCGTGGAATGAGTGTGAATTTAGCAAGGACAGGGAAACCAATTAAACTTTCCCAATCAACTCAGTTTCTAGCCGATGACCGCAGTACAGTAAACGAAGCTGTCAGTGGGGATATTATCGGAATTTATGATACAGGTACGTACCAAATTGGTGATACTATTGTGGGAGGAAAGCAAAAATTTCAATATGAAAAACTTCCGCAGTTTACACCTGAACTTTTTGTTAGAGTAACTGCAAAGAATGTGATGAAGCAAAAACATTTCCATAAAGGAATTACCCAGCTTGTTCAAGAAGGTGCCATTCAATACTATAAAACGCTGAGCACGGGAGATGTCATTCTAGGAGCGGTAGGTCAACTTCAGTTTGAGGTTTTTGAACATCGGATGAGAAATGAATATAACGTAGATGTTGTGATGGAGCCAATCGGTTCCAAAATTGCTCGCTGGATTGAAAACGAAGAGGATGTAAAAGATTCGATGTCCAGTGGTCGGAGTATGTTGGTTAAAGATAGACATGATCGTCTTGTATTCTTATTTGAAAATGACTTTGCTATGAGATGGTTCCAAGATAAAAATCCAGAAATTAAATTATATAGCTTGCTTTAATAAAAAATCCCCTTGTGCAAAGGGGATTTTTTATTAATGATATCAAGCCGCTTCCACTTTTCTATTGTCCAGTTCCAGCGGCTAACTCGCTATGAAAAAGATGATTTCCCTCTAAAGGCAAAGGGCGCCTTTTGAGGGAAATCCCTATTTTCTTCGCGAGCTGTTCGAGCCGCTTCCACTTTTCTGTTGTCCAGTTCCAGCGGCTAACTCGCTATGAAAAAGATGATTTCCCTCTAAAGGCAAAGGGCGCCTTTTGAGGGAAATCCCTATTTTCTTCGCGAGCTGTTCAAGCCGCTTCCACTTTTCTATTGACAAACTTCGTATTTTTGTTAGAATACAAATAACAAATTGCTTTAGCGCTTAAAAGCGTTTAAGTAGAAAAGAATACCAAACCTAAGTAGAAAAGTAGGGTGGCTTTATACAGTTGATAGAGACTAGATGGTTGGTGAAAATCTAGGTTAAAGCATTATCCGAAGTACACTGCTTGTAAAAGGGTTTTATATTAGAAGTGGATAAATAGTCCGGATTAATTTTGGAGACCTATTTATCAATTAGGGTGGTACCGCGGAGAGCTTCTTCGTCCCTACATTGGGATGAAAGAGGGCTCCTTTTTTTGTTAAAAATGGTAAACAACAACTTGGATATTAACTGAGGGAGTGCTTGAAACATGTTTAATATAAAGCCTATCAATAAACCGAAAACAATGGAAGCAGTCATTATGCTTATTCTTATTTTGGCAATTATAAGCTCTAGCATTATCGTATTTGGCTCTGTGCCACATATTCCTATTTTAATTTCTTGTATTATTTTAATGGGATATGGAATCGTTAAAAAAGTCAGTTTTAAAGAGATTGAACAGGGAATGGTCAACGGTGCCAGTGGCGGGATTGGGGCGGTTCTGCTATTCATATTCATTGGTGTACTAGTCAGTAGCTGGTTAATCAGTGGTACGATACCGACTCTTATGTTTCTTGGGTTTGAATTTATTTCTCCCCATTTTTTCTTTGCTATTGCTTTTGTCCTCACAGCACTTTGTGGGTTATTCATCGGCAGTTCTTTAACAACTGCTGCGACAATTGGTGTTGCACTTATTGGAATGGGGGAGGCACTAGGAGTATCACTTCCAATAACAGCGGGGGCAATTGTTTCAGGGGCTTTCTTTGGGGATAAGATGTCGCCATTATCCGACACAACTAATTTAGCTGCATCAATTGTAAAGGTGGATCTTTTTACGCATATTCGAAATATGGCATGGACGACTGTTCCTGCATTTATTATTACTTTGATCATTTTTGTGAGTTTATCTCCAGGGGAAAATGCGATACCGTTATCTGATTTAAAGAGTATTCAGGCAGGATTAGAAAAAACGGGTCTTATCCATTGGTACAGTCTAATTCCAGTCGTTATTTTGATTGCTTGTATATTATTTAGAGTTACCGCTTTGCTTACGCTTGCTATTAATGCTGTTTTATCGATTGGTTTGTCCTTTATTCATCAATATATGCCAGTAAGGGAATTGTTCCAAATATTATTTTCAGGGTATGTCTCCGAAACGGGGATTGAATCGGTGGATTCCCTTTTAACTAGAGGTGGAATTAATAGCATGATGTTTACAATTTCTCTTGTTATTTTATCTCTTTGTTTAGGGGGGTTACTTTTTAAATTAGGAATCATACCTGCAATTCTTCATAAAGCATCATCTATATTAACATCGACGAGAAGGATTATTGTATCTACTGCGTTGTCAGCTATCGGAATCAATGTTGTTATTGGAGAACAATATTTATCAATATTGCTTACGGGCGAAGCCTTTCAATCCCAATATGAAAAAGTAGGGTTGCATCCGAAAAACTTATCTCGAACATTGGAAGACGCAGGAACAGTTATTAATCCGCTTGTTCCATGGAGTGTTTGCGGTATATTTATTACAGATGTTTTACATGTATCCACAATAGAATATTTACCTTTTGCATTCTTTTGTTTGCTTTCCCCTGTTCTTACGATACTATTTGGATTAACAGGCTGGACATTAAAAAGGAATTTGATAGTGAAGGAAGATACATCTACTTCTAATTAGCAGAAAAAACTCCGGTTAAACTCCGGAGTTTTTTCTTTTAGGAAGAATACGTCCTAACTATTCTTTTTTGTTTTCCCTAAAATATATCGGGGAAAGTATCGCCGGAAAATATAACTGCTGACACCTAACATTATACAGTGAAACATAGGTAAGAACCAAATTCCATATACGTACAAGATTCTGTTTGCTATCATAAAGCACTCTATTAGCAGTAGAAAAAGCACTGTTCCACTATAATAAAAAATATTTCGGTTACGATAGTAAATAACGAGGCTGTATAACAAAGTAACGAAACTAAAGTAGAGAACGCCTCCGACAACTAAGTCCCGATCCCTATTTTCAAAAAGGTTAGGCTGTATTTCTACTATATGCAGTAGTGCGGAGAGTACCCATGCGACGGTTGTAACAACCGTTATTAAAGCAAAAAACAGGGACCAAAAGTGGAGTATAGTTGTTTTTCTGTTTGCTAATTCTTTATACCATATTTTCCCTAAGGAAAAAGCAGGAAGTAAGAAGAAGCAAGTGTAATACGTTTTCCACCAATGATGTTCATACACTCCTAAATGTAAAAACCATTTTTCAATTAGTAAAAACAAACCAACGAAAAGGAGGACCCAACGACCTTTTAAATTAAATGCTGCTGTAAATGTAACAGCAATAGGAACAGCTAGTGCCTGAGAACTTATGGAACCAAGCACATTGTCATCATAGTGATTACTTAATATATTAGGAAAGTAGTGATAACTATCTAAAAGTATGAAAACGATTAATTCAAAAAAATAAGCTAAACCGGAAAAACCGAGCCAAAAAAAGAATACGAGTAGAGTTTTCTTTTGGTAATACGTATAGCCTAATAACAGCAAACTAGCGATTGTTAATAAAAGGAACGGAATCCAATTGGGCATAACCTAACCCCTCTAGTTTATATTCTCAATTCTTAGTTTCATCCTAAGATCCCTATCTCAAAGCTTGAGGAACTGGAAAAGCATAAGAGGGAGATAGAAGCCTCCCCACTAATTGAAGTTTCATTTTATTATTTTTCACAAAAAGACTGCTTTTATGAGTAACATTTAGAACCTAGTTAGATTTCTAAAATGCTTTAATATTGATAGTGGAAACTAAAGTGATTATAGTAAGGTTAGCATCTTTTTTACATAATAAAGGAATGGGTGAAAAAGTCGAAGTTCCATTGAAATATAGTTTAAACCGATGGCTCTTTTCGTAAAGTTTGTTGCTTTTGAACAAAAAACTAAATTTAACCTACTGAGTTGATGGGAGCGGAGGGGACTTGACTCCTGCGGGAAGAGAGGGAAGGGGGAGCCCCCCCCGCAGGCGAAGCTGAGTGTCTAGCTCCAGCGGCTAGCTCGCTGTGAAAAAGATGATTACCCTCTAAAGGCAAAAAGCGCCTTTTGGGGGTAATCCCTATTTTCTTCACGAGCTGACCAAGCCGCTTCCGCTTTTCTAAGAGGCTCCCATTCCTCCCCGAGGAGTCTTGTGCCCGTAGCGGAAATCAGCGGGCTGAATGTATAAGTAAAAACAACAATCTATGAGAAAAGAGCCAAACAGATAAACAACATATATAGAGCATAGCTGAAAGGAGTTATCGAGGTTTGAAGATAAGTGATTTTTCAATACGGCGTCCTGTATTTACTATTATAACGATGCTATTAATTATTATTTTAGGTGGGGTGTCGCTGTTAAAGATACCTTTAAAGCTAATTCCCGATTTGAATCCACCTGTTGGCGTCGTAGTGACGAGTTATCCGGGAGCGGGTCCGACAGAAATGGTAGAAAAAGTGACGAAACCTTTAGAGGAGAACCTAGCCACACTACCAGGAATCAAAAATATTCAGTCCACCTCCCAAGAGAGTTCTAATTTTATTTTATTAGAATTTTCTTGGTCTACATCCATTGATGAAATAGAGAATGATGTTCTGCAGAGATTAGAACAAACTTCTCTTCCAACTGATGCGGACAATCCTCGGTTTTTAAAGTTCGATCCAGCACAATTTCCGATTATACAAGTTTCTTTAAGAGAAACGGGTAATGACAATAAACTACTCGCCCTCGCAGAGCAGTTGAAGCTAGAGTTAAATAGAGTGAAAGGCGTTGCGAATGTAAATGTGTCTGGAACATTGACAGATGAAATTATTATCGAACTAGACCAAGAAAAGTTAAAGAAAAATAATTTGTCTCAATCAGATGTAGTAAATACAATTCGAGCCAACAATATTACCGCTCCGGGAGATACGATTAACACAGAAGGGAAGACGCTGACAACAAGAGTCATTAGTCAGTTAAAAACAGTCGATGATATCAAAGACTTGACGGTGGGAGTAAATCCTAAGACAAAGAAAAGTCTCTTAATAAAAGACGTAGCAAGTGTAGAAAAGAAAAAGCAAGATGCATCGACTATTACGAGAGCAAATGAGCAACCAGCTGTTTTATTAAGTGTTCTTCAGCAATCAGATGCGAATACGGCGTCTGTATCAAAAGCATTTCAAGATGAACTTGAAAACTTATTAGATCAAAACCAATATAAGCATATTGAATCGGATATTTTGTTCGATCAAGGTGATTACATTACAAAAGCAATTGGAAATATCGGAAGTTCCCTTATTATTGGGGGAATATTTGCTATGTTGGTCTTATTTCTATTTTTGAAAAATGTGAAAAGCCCTTTAATTATCGGAGTTGCTATTCCATATTCAGTAATTGTCACATTTGTTTTGATGTTTTTTGCTGATTTTGCCTTGAACATTATGACATTAGGTGCTCTTGCGCTAGGGATTGGAATGCTTGTCGATAATGCCATTGTTGTTATTGAAAACATTTATCGGCATTTATCACTTGGAAAACCGCCAAAGGAAGCTGCTAGTATTGGTGCAAAAGAGGTGGGCGGAGCAATTACTGCCTCAACGCTCACAACCGTGGCGGTCTTTTTACCAGTAGTGTTTATCTCGGGATTATTAGGTCAACTTTTTACAGAATTTGCTCTTACAATATCATTCAGTTTAATTGCTTCCCTTGTTGTGGCATTGACCGTGATTCCAATGCTTGCTAGTCGTCTTTTAAAAAAACCGAAAGGAAATTTAGAGGCAAGACATCGCCGTTCAAAAGGAAGAAAGACGTTTCAACGGTCGATTCAGTGGGCGTTAAGACATCGCTTTGTTGTTTTATTGCTTACTATTATGATGCTTGCTGTAAGTGGTTATGGTTTAACGACGGTCGGTACACAATTCTTACCGTCAACAGATGAAGGTTTCTTTAACATGAGGGTCGAACTCGAAAATGGAACATCTTTGAAAGAAACGAACAATGTTGTGGCGAGTATTGAAGATCAATTAGACAAAGAAAAAGATGTTGATGTGTATGTTAGTCTTGTTGGTACAACGCAAGAAGAATCATTTAGAGGGTCAGGATCAGCGAATATAGCGGAAATTTATGTAAAAATGAAGCCGCTTGAAAATCGAGATCAATCTATTTTTGCTTTTGCTGATGATATAAAACCAACCATACAAAAGGTTGCAAAAGAAGTGAATAAATCAGCGGAGGTAGATTTTAATTTGCAATCTACCTCCGGAACAAGCCCGCAAACATTAACATTTGATGTTCGTGACATAGATGAGAAGCGATTAAATGAAGCAGTAGACAAAATTTTGCCTACTTTAAAAGAGCTAGATGATGTTACGGATGCGAGTACAGATAGAATGGAAACAGTGAAGGAAGTACAAATGAAAGTAAACAGAGACAAAGCATTGCAGCAAGGGTTGGCTCCAGCACAGGTTGCAACACTTGTACAAGATGTGACAAGAGGAGTGCTTGTAACTCAAATTGTTGAAGAGAAATCTGATGTCTTAAACGTATTTGTACAATATGATCGTAATATTACCGAAAATCTAGATTCATTAAAGAAGCTACTAATTCCAAATGGAAGAGGAGAGTATATTCCATTAAACGCTATCGTCGACTTTCAAATTGCTAATGGACCTGTCAGCATTCAGCGGATTGATCAGCAGCACGCAGTACAATTTAGTTTAAAGTATACATCTTCCACTAATTTAGGAGCAATTTCCAATAGTGTTGATAAAAAACTAGAAGCGTTAGATCTACCGGATGAGACGCAAATCTCCTTTAGTGGTGACAGGCAGCTTTTAGAAGATTCAATTGATGATATGGCACTGGCGTTAGGTCTTGCGATTATACTAGTTTATATGATAATGGCGGCACAATTTGAATCATTTAAATATCCGTTTGTCATTATGTTTACTGTACCGTTTATGGTCATCGGTGTAGCGATTGCACTTGCTGCCACTTCTACTCCTATTAGCGTGTCAGCAATCATTGGTGTACTAGTCTTAGCGGGAATAGTTGTAAACAATGCGATAGTCATTGTGGACTACATTAATCAGCGGAAAGCGGCTGGGATGGAAAGCATAGACGCCATCATAGCATCTGTTCAAGATCGGGCAAGGCCGATATTAATGACTGCATTAACGACGATACTTGGCTTACTTCCATTAGCACTTGGAATTGGACAAGGAACGGAGATTAATCAACCGATGGGAATTGCAGTAATTGGTGGGCTTGTGAGCAGTACCTTACTTACTATTTATGTTATCCCTGTTGTATATAGTTTGTTTGATAAACAAACAAGAAAAATAAAACGAAAAAATATAAATAAATAGACCTAACCCATTATAGAACTGACCAATTTAGGTCAGTTCTATTTGTTTACCCTTTAATAGGAAGTTTTTAATAATTCATTTAATAATGAAAACGTAATAATGAACGAGAAGATGGTCAAAATAAAGGGTGTAAAAGCGGAAATAGGAGGATTTAAAAAATGCTGCCAGAATCTACATATAACCTTATATATCGATGCTCTTCATTAGACTCATTTTTTTACCAGTTAGGAATAAAAAATAAAATAGATAGTGGTGGGTAATGAAATCACTTCCTAAGCTTGAAGCACTATTATGGAGCATAGCACTTCCAGGGTTTCCGCAGCTACTCACCGGTCAGCTAGTAAAAGGTATCCTTTTTGTCTTATTGGAATTTTTAATTAATATCCAGAGTAATTTTAATGAAGCGATAATGCAAAGCTTTTTAGGAAACACAAAGCAAGCTGCACAAATAATTGATTATCAATGGTTAATGTTTTATCCATGTTTATACATGTTTGCTATGTGGGATGCTTACAAATTTGCATTGCAGAAAGAAGAGAAGTTAGCCTATCTACCTTTTGTATTCTCTGCTTACACCGTTACTGTTGGGTTAATGTATTCTCCAAGAGTATATATTTTGGACAAGTTTATCGGGCCAATTTTTTTTCCAATGTTGTGTGTGATTCCGGGGGTTATTATTGGATTAGTGATAAAAAAGATTCTTTTGCTATTCCAAAACTAATGGTTTACGAATACACGTAATTCATGTACAATAAAGATACAAATTAATTCGGTTTTTCCTGACAAAGGGGAGTAGCTATAGGTGTGAACCTAAACAAAGTCGTCATTTCGTGGATTTCTTCCATCGGCTTTGTTGGCATATTCGTGTGCTAAGCAAGACCTTTGCCTTATTTAGGCAAGGGTCTTTTTGTATTGATTAAATTCCTTGCCTATTGAAAAACTAGGAGGAGAATTTAGGAGGGAATTATTTTATGGATGCTTCGATTATTTTAGAATATGGATGGGTGTTGCTCGTCTTAGTGGGGCTTGAAGGTATTCTAGCAGCGGATAACGCTGTTGTAATGGCTGTAATGGTTAAACATCTGCCAGGAGAACAAAGGAAAAAGGCGTTATTTTATGGGTTATTGGGTGCCTTTGTTTTTCGTTTCATGGCATTATTCCTTATTTCGTTTTTAGTTAATGTATGGCAAGTTCAAGCTATAGGTGCACTTTATCTTTTCTATATTGCTATTCATCACTTTATGAAAAAGCGAAAAGGTGATGATGACAAAGATAAGAAAGAACAGACAAAAGGGTCGGGCTTTTGGACAACAGTCTTGAAGGTAGAATTAGCAGATATTGCTTTTGCTATTGATTCTATGCTTGCAGCAGTGGCTCTCGCTGTAACGTTGCAGCCTACAGGTTGGTTCGATATTGGTGGAATAGATGGTGGACAGTTCCTTGTCATGTTCTTAGGAGGAGTTATTGGTCTTGTTATCATGCGATTTGCGGCAACATGGTTTGTGAAATTACTTGAGAAATATCCAACACTTGAATCAACAGCATTCCTAATTGTTGGCTGGGTTGGAGTTAAGTTGGCAGTTCATACTTTAGCGCATCCTGAGGTAGCTATATTAGATCATCATTTTCCAGAGTCTACAGGTTGGAAGCTTGTATTTTGGTCTGTGCTAATAATACTTGCTGTAGGTGGATATCTTTTATCTAGAAAAAAAGCAAATCAGGTTAATGTGGAAGAAACTAATTAACATTTTAATAAAAACGAAGCGGTCTAGTTTAACTATTGCTAGACCGCTTTTTGTTTTGACTGTTTTCTAAAAAATGGTTGCTTTTAATAACAGTTGAAAACGTAGAGTGGATTGCAGCGGAAAGGAGCAATCCGTTGCTCACAAACAATAAACTTTATGAAAACAACCTTTATTTTTTTACAGCCCCCAGAAAGCTAGAAATAAAAACGTAATAATTTTAATGAAAATGTCGTTTTAAACTCGATATAATGTATTGATTAAAAAAGCTTTATCATGATGAGCGTATCCCTATAGTTTGGTGTGAATTGGAATTTAATAATAGTTCAGTCTCCTCATTTATCCATTGATTTTAACCATGATACAAGTATAATTATGGGCAGAATGAGGTGAGACTGATGATGCTTTTTTTCCTATCTATTATTACGAAGCGTAAGGTAAAGCCATCGCTAGAGGAAATGGCGATTTCTATTCAAAATGGTGATGAGCAATTGTTAAATAACGTTCTAGAAGATTATAAACCGTTTGTAAAAAAGACTGTGTCCTCTGTATGTAAACGATACATAACGGATAATGACGATGAGTTTAGTATAGGACTTATCGCATTTAACGATGCTATCTGGAAATACAATCAGACACGGGGTTCTTCTTTAATCAGTTTCGCAGAAATAGTAATTAAACGTAAGGTTATCGATTATATAAGAAAGAACGCAAAAGATAATACAGTAGGAATGGAACAAGCTAGTTTATCGGATGAAAATAGTGCTACTAGTTCGGTGATTGAAAATTCCATTTCTGTTAGTGAATATGAAAAGCAGCAAGAAGCAAGCAATCGTGGGGAGGAAATCCTCGCTTTTCAGAAGCAACTTCAACAGTATAAATTAACCTTTCAAGAATTAGTAGAAAATTCCCCAAAACATGAAGATGCAAGGTTAAATGCCATTTCTATTGCACAATTAATTGTTCAAAATAGAGAGTTGAAAAGCTACTTACTTGAAAAGAAAAGGTTGCCGATGAAGAAACTGGAAAAGCTAGCAAACGTAAGTAGAAAAACAATTGAGAGAAATAGAAAATATATTATTGCAATTACCATCATATTAATGGGAGATTATTATTACTTAAGGGATTATTTAAAAGGGCGGTTGGATATATGAGAAAAGGAATAATAATGGATATCGAAGACAATCTCCTCATTATGATGACTCCAGAAGGGGAATTTTTGAAAGGGGAAAAACGGTCTGACTATTCCTACCAAATAGGAAAAGAAATTTTCTTTTTCCCTATTCAAGAAGAGAAGAGGAAACAAAAGAAATTTTTGTTTTCGTCCCTTTGGAAAGTTGCTTCCATTGCAGCTGCTTTTCTAATCATTATTACAATGGTATCAGCATCCTTACTCCAGAATAAAGAAGCATATGCATATGTGTCGGTGGATATTAATCCAAGTATGGAATTGTCTGTAAATCATGATAGGAAAGTAATGGAAATTACTTCTTTTAATAAAGATGCGGAAAAAGTGATAAGTGAATTAAATGATTGGAAAGGAGAAAAGGTAGAAGCAGTAACAGAAAAAATTATTAAAGAATGCGATGAACTTGGCTTCTTAACAGAAAATCATACTATTGTTATTGCTTCCGTCTTTACTTCGCTTGCATCCACAAAAGACGTTAAAGTAATAACAAACGAACTAACCTCTTTTGAACAAAGTATTGAAAAAGAAACAAATACAAGCATTACTTATAAAGAAGCTTCTAGTAAAGAGAGAAAGGAAGCAAAAGAAAAAGGAATGACTGTAGCAAAATTTATGAAAGAAAAAGATGATACAAACAGTGAAAGTCAAAAAGAAAAGGCTAAAGATAAAAAGGACTCGGCGAAAAACAACAGTCTATCTGCGGAGCAGGAATCTTCTAATAAACCTTTGAAAGAAAAACAGTCCATTGGAGATAATAAGCATAAAAAGGATAAACCATCTAGCGGGAGAAACAACCATAAAAAAGAAAAGCATTTAAACGAACAAAATAAGCAAAACAAGCATCATAAAGATAAAAGCAGAGTCAATAACGGTAATCAATCAAAAGGTAAAAATAAAAATGTAAGACCTCAACATCGAAAAATAGAGCATCCAGGAAATCATCATGAACGTAAAGCTGAAAAGCAAAACAACAACCATAAGAGTGAACATAATGGTAAGGGACATGGGAAATCAAATCATAAACATGAGAAGAAAGATAAAAAGGAAAAGAGACTGCGCTGAAGCAGTCTCTTTTGATTCCATTTATTATTGGTTTTGTTGTCCTTGTCCTGATAACTGTGATTGTGCCTGCTTGACAAGACGTTTCGTGATTTCTCCACCAACAGAACCATTTGCACGAGAAACTGTGTCTGACCCTAAGTTTACGCCAAATTCTTGGGCGATTTCGAACTTTACTTGTTCCATATACTGTTCTACACCTGGTACTAATAGTTTATTGCTGCTTCTAGCCATGACTAGAAACCTCCTTTATTAAATAGTAGTAGGAAATTTTTTTCCGTATCTCTATTATCTGTTTTTCTACCATATTCATGAGTGGTAATTTTTCTTAGTTATTGGAGAACACTAAAAATATGTCAGGTATTGAGAATTTAGGTGTATGGAATAAATCAAGTTATTTGTTCTAGACACAGTTCTACATAAACATACTAATAAAAAAACAAAAAATTTGTCATTATCTCTTTCATTCTCTACCGTTATTATTTAAGATAGATAAGAACTTATAGGAAGGGAATCGCTTTTATGTTGTTGAAACTTAGATTAACACTGAACAAATTAACGCCAGCTCAAGTGATCGTTTCTTACTATCTAATTGGTATAACTATATCAACCATTTTATTAAGTTTACCAATTGCCCATAAGCCTAGGGTCGAATGGACGTTTATTGATGCTGTTTTTACTGCGGTTAGTGCAGTAAGCGTTACAGGATTATCTACTGTTAGTATTGTAGATACCTTTAGTACAACAGGGGTATTCATTTTAATGTTCGTACTACAAATTGGCGGTATTGGTATCATGACACTAGGAACATTTTTTTGGTTATTGGTCGGGAAAAAGATTGGGTTGAAAGAGCGTCAACTGATTATGACGGATCAAAATCAGTCAACTCTTTCAGGGTTAGTAAATTTATTGCGTCAAATACTATTATTAATTATTTTAATTGAAGCGATAGGAGCCCTAATACTAGGAGTATATTTCTTAAATTACTACCCAACATGGCAGGAATCTTTTTATCATGGGGTTTTTGCATCTGTTACTGCTACAACTAATGCGGGGTTTGATATAACTGGAGAATCACTAATTCCATATGCTAATGATTACTTCGTACAGTTTGTTACAATTATTTTAATTACACTTGGTGCAATTGGATTTCCTGTATTAATTGAAACAAAAGATTTTGTTGTAAATAGAGAACGTAAGAAACATCATTTTTCTTTGTTCACAAAAATAACCACATTAACATTTGCTGTTCTCTTAGTTCTTGGGACAGTAATCATAGTTTTACTAGAAATGAATCATTTTTTCAAAGGGATGGATTGGCATAAAGCATTTTTCTATGCATTTTTCCATTCTGCTTCAACTAAGAGTGGTGGACTCTCCACTATGGATATGAATGCATTTTCGCTTTCGACACTGTTATTTCTTTCAGGTTTAATGTTTATTGGGGCCTCTCCAAGCTCTGTAGGTGGGGGGATTCGAACAACTACTTTTGCCTTAAATATCTTGTTTTTATTTCATTTTGCAAGAGGAAATAGGAATATAAAAGTTTTTAAAAGAGAAATTCATGAGGAAGATTTGACAAAATCAGTAGTAGTCACCATAATGGCGACATTTTTATGTTTTCTTTCTGTATTGATACTTTCTATAACGGACAGTAATCATTCACTTATTCAACTTATATTCGAAGTAGCATCGGCATTTGGTACAACCGGTTTGTCGATGGGAATTACTCCCGAATTATCAACGGTAGGAAAATGTGTGATTATGATCTTGATGTTTATTGGAAGAGTCGGTATATTAAGTTTCTTAATCATGATTGGTAAAAAACAAAAAGCAACAAAATATCATTATCCAAAGGAACGAATTATTATTGGTTAATTCTAAAGGCTACCTAGTTATGGGTAGTCTATTTTTTATAAAAACTCCTCTTGTCTTCATATGAATGTAATCCAAATTTGGGGGGAATCTAATCTTTAGAAAGGGGATGTTTACTTTGGCAAAAAGAAAAGCACAACATGATGCAGCGAAAAAAAACAATAAAACTCCAAAGAAGAATTTAGAGGAAACGGAATTTTCTGCGGAATTTGCACATGGTGAAGATACAGCAAAAGGAAAAAATCGTAACTCCTATAAAGGGAAAAAGGGTAGAGGCTAATGGGAAAGAAAAAACAAAATTTCCGTGAAGAATTTGGCCAAGAATTTGGTGATATTAACTTTGCTAAACATTATGAACTAACACAAAAGCAATCGAAGAAAAAAGAGGAAAAGAAAAAATGTTAAGCCGATTTCGGCTTAACATTTTTTCTTAGTATTCATACACTGTCTCTTTATCAAATGTAAATAGTTTTGACTCTCCAGAAGATGGTTCGTAATAAGCAAGGATATATTGAGATGTTCCATCCGCCGTTTTTATTTGCTCAAGAATTGTATGTTTGTACAGGTCTTTTTCTGACAGCTCTAAATGAGTAAATTCTTCTCCAATCATCGATGGGGATACAAGGATACGTTGGTAAACTTCAGAACGGTCGCTCTTTGTCATTTCATGCTTCCACCAAGCTTTTCTTGGTTTATAGCGTTGGTTTTGTAAATAGTCCCATTTCATTAACCCTTCGATAATATCGACATTATCTACTTTTATTTCCAATAGGAACTGATGAAGTCTTCTAAATAAATCTTCTAGCTGATGACCAATTCTAGACCAACCTTGATTTTCCCAGTAGGATCCGAATTGTTGAAAGAAGTCAAACGGTGTTTCAAAAATAGTCGTAACGAGATATTCAATCGTTTTGTCCATCCGATGATCGTTCCAATACTTTTCCAATACATCTTCCACTTGCTTAATTCGAACAATATCATCAAAGGAAAGAACATTGTTTCCTAATATCTCATAAGGAGAATGATCCATATAAATGTATTGATGATCATTTGCTCGAATTCTTAAGCCAGTACCTCTCAGCATTTTTAAGAAACCAAGCTGAAGTTCTTCTGGCCTTAGTGCAAAAACATCATTGAATGTTTTTCGGAATGAATGATAATCTTCTTCCGGAAGCCCCGCAATCAAGTCAAGATGCTGATCAATTTTCCCACCGTCTTTTACCATCGTGACAGTTCTCGTTAATTTTTGGTAGTTTTGTTTCCGCATAACAAGATCATTCGTTTCATCATTTGTTGATTGTATTCCGATTTCAAAACGGAATAGCCCTTTTGGTGCATTATCATTTAAAAATTGAATAACCTCAGGGCGCATAATATCTGCTGTTATTTCAAATTGAAACACGGTGCCTGGAAGATGTTCGTCTATTAAAAACTGAAACATTTCCATTGCGTAACTGCGGCTAATATTAAATGTTCGATCAACGAACTTAATTGTTTTTGCCCCGTGTTTCATGAGGAAACGGATATCCTCTTTGACTTTTTCCCTATCGAAATATCGGACACCGACTTCAATAGAAGATAAGCAAAATTGGCAACGGAACGGACACCCTCTGCTCGTTTCAATATAAGTTATTCGTTTTGATAAGTTAGGGAGGTCTTCTTCAAAACGAAATGGGGAAGGTAGTTCACGAAGATCTAGCTTATTTCGCTGCGGATTGACCACAGGTTTTCCATCTTTCAAGTACGCTATCCCGTGTACGTTTGCCCAATCTTTTTCGCTATCTAGCTCAGTCAGCAGCTGCTTGAACGTTTGTTCTCCTTCACCGATAACAATAAAATCGATATCTTTTAGCCTGTCGAGCCAATAAGTGACATCATAGCTGACTTCAGGACCTCCAAGAACAATCGTGACGTCTGGAAGGATTTTTCTAAGCATTCCAATTACAGTAATCGTCTCTTCAATATTCCATATATAACAGCTAAAGCCAATTACATCGGGCTTTTTAGAAAATAAATCTGACACAATATTCATTGCGGGGTCTTTAATCGTATACTCCGCAATTTCACTACTGTACTCTGGTTCTGCATACGATTTTAAATTACGCAATGCTAAGTTTGTATGAATAAACTTGGCATTTAAAGTACTTAATACAACTTTCATCATTTCTATACTCCTCGTCTTCTGGTGGGATGCAGAAAAGCCCCCACATATTAGCATTACATGACATTCAGTAAAAAATATAACATGTTATATTCTAACGAAGCTTGTTCAAAAGCTCAATGATGAAAAACTTCCTTTAAAAGGGTGCTCCAAAAGTTATGGAAAAATAACTATCGCATTTAACATGCTAGATAGATTGTCCGGGTGAAAAAAATGGTGAAAATTAATTGTAAATATAGGAAGGATTTTATCAATATGGTACGAATTATTAACTTATGATAAAACTTATGCAGGGTAAATGGAAGGGACTGACCTCAATGAAATGTGTCAGCCCCTTGTTGGTTTTTAATGTTCGGTTATGTTTTTGTGTGTATCTTTTTTAGTTAAAAATGACTTTAATTTTGTCGACTTTAACTCTATTAGTGGCTGGGTTATACTAGTAAGAATTTTTGTTGAGAAGAGCATTGTGATCATTAGCGAAACAATTAAGAGAACCACAAGCGATTGTTTAGGATCAATCGTACTTTCGAGCTCACTACCGCGAAATGTTCGAATGATAAATCCATGTAATAAATATACGTATAGGGTATTTTTCCCCCACTTGGTAAAAAGCTGACGTCTTTGCGGAACGAATGTAAAGAAGCCAAAGACCATTAATATGTTTAGGGTATAAACAATGGCTCTCATTCCAAGACTGATTATATTTTCACCTCCAAGCTCTTCATACGGTTTTGATCCAAGTAGCCACTTATCGGAGAATTCTGGCATAAAATACATTCCAAGAAAAACAAGCAAAAAGGCAATACTAGCGATTAAGCGGGCCTTTCCTGTTTTGAAATAGTCAAAGTGTTCCTTTTTCATGTAATACCCTAACAAAAATAAAGGGAAAAATACAAATGTTCTTGATAAACTTAAATAATTTGATATTTCATCAGCAAACCCGATAAGAAGTCCAATGCTGAATGCGATACAGAGTCCATATAGTGGTTTTAATTTAAACCATTTAATGAAGATATATAGTAAGGCATTCCAGCAGAATAAGCTAATTAGGAACCAAAGAGACCAATGTGGATCAAAGGGATCCATTATAAAGGTCGATTGGTGGTCTTGAAAATAATAAAAAACGGTATAAATAATCTGAAACATAATATACGGTAAAATCAATTTTTTTGCCAAATTTCCAATATACCCTTGTTTCATGATTCCTTTAGCAAAGAAACCGGATACTAATATAAATGCGGGCATATGAAAAGTATAGATAGTTTTATACAATGAAAGGATAAATGGATCGCTCTCAATGTAGGATCGAATTAAATGTCCAAACACAACTAGAAAAATCAATATAAATTTAGCGTTATCGAAATAACTATCACGATGTTTCATAGTTTCACCAACTTTATAAAAATTCATTATAGGATACATACCCAAGAATACAATGATTGAACCGTTTATTACATTGTTAATTATCACCAAAAAAAAATTGAGACATACGATTTAATTTGATAAATGGGTCTAAAGAAAGGCTTTAATCTGTTAGGGGGACTAGGAATGACAAATGGAAGTGAACTTGAAATGAAAGAGGTTAAGGATGAAGTAAATATGATTGAACGTGAGATTTGCAGTGCTTCTCCTATTCCAGTGTTAATCGTGAATGCAGAGTTGAATGTTGTTTATTGCAATGAAATAGCCTGTGCTTGTTTAGGTCTAACGAAGGATACTATATATGGTCAATCATTTATCCAATTCTTTTCGGCTGTTCCGTCACCCATCCTCTCTCATTACAAATCAGTATTTCGAACAGGAGAACAGTTAGAAGACGAAACATTAATGAATACAGCAAAAAACGAAATCATTCATGTAGAATTAATTATGAAAAGATCTACACATTCTTCCAATACCTTTGTATACTTCAAAGATGTTACAAAGCAGAGAGAAAAAGAACGGAACGAACAAATGTCATTACATATGTTGTCTAATATTTTTCAACAAGCTGCAGAAAGTATCATTTTATTTGATTCTAAAGGGAAAATTAACGATGTGAATGCTGCCTTTTGTAAGCAAGTAGATATGGAAAAAAAAGATTTGTTGAAGCGTGATATTCGATCGTTCATACCAGAGAACTTTGTATATAAGATTGAGAAGGTTCAAGAATTATTGGATAATAATCGCAGAGCTAGGGGAGAAATACCGATTCAGCACACAAACGGTGTTTCTATTGTCGAATTTACGACAAGTCCAGATGTACATCATAAACTGCATATGGCGATTCTGCGAGATGTTACGGAAAAAAGAAAAATAGAAATGCAATTAAAAAGAAGTGAGGAATTATTTAAGGATTTATTTGATGAAGCGATCGATGCTATCGTCCTTTGGGATCATGATGGTAGAGTATTAAAAGCCAATCAGTCAGCATTAAAGACGTTTGAATGTTCACTGTCAGAAATATTAACAAAGAAAATCAAAGACTTTGTTTACCCATTAGAGCAACAAAAGTTTGATACTGTGATGGAGGAATTGAAAAATAAAGGAGCCGTTCGGGATGAAATTTTATTCCTAATGCCGAATAATCAATTAAAACATTTAGAGTTCACTTCTAAACTTCATTCTGGTGATGGATATAACATGACAATTTTCCGAAACGTAAGCGAACGTTATCAAATGGAAAAAGAGTTGAGAGAAAGCGAGGAAAGGTTTAGAAAAATCTTTGAAGGTACGTTAGATGGCATGCTACTTACTAATCATAATTATGTCGTTGTTTATGCGAATCCAGTTGCAAGTGATATTTTAGGATTGGAAAAGGATCAATTAATTGGAAAAGATATTAGGGAGATACTCAATATCAGCTCAGAGGAAGAAAAGGATTACCGAGATTATCTAGTTAGGTTGAAAGA
The DNA here is from genome assembly GCF_042684945.1 of Bacillus seohaeanensis. Taxonomy (NCBI): domain Bacteria; kingdom Bacillati; phylum Bacillota; class Bacilli; order Caryophanales; family Bacillaceae; genus Bacillus; species Bacillus seohaeanensis. Next base: position 115,453 of record NZ_JBHUMF010000008.1, read on the forward strand.
GGAAGGACAAGCAAGTTTACTGAGGGCCATTCAATTAGACGATGACAGGACGCAGTATATAGAGCTTTCTTCTAAGTATAATCTACTCTCTAATCTGAATTTGACTGTTATGAGAGATATCTCTGAACAAGTTGAAATGCAGGAACAATTAAGAAAATCTGATACACTCAGTGTTGTTGGGGAGCTAGCAGCAGGGATTGCCCATGAAATACGTAATCCGATGACAGCGTTAAAAGGATTTATTCAGTTGCTTGAAAACAGTGTAGACAGTAAACATGATATGTACTTTAATGTAATAAAGTCAGAACTGCAAAGAATTGAAACGATTATTACCGAGTTTTTAATCCTGGCAAAGCCACAAGCAATCCAATACCAGGAAACGAACCTTGAGAAGATTATGAGGGATACAGTCGAACTACTTAATGCACAGGCTATGATGCATAATGTCCAATTTGATCAGCATTATCAGAAGGACCTACCACTTATTATTGCTGAACCGAATCAATTAAAACAGGTATTTATCAACATCATAAAAAATGCGATTGAAGTAATGCCAGAAGGTGGAGTTAATTCTATCTACATGGAAAAAACGGATGAAAATATGATTCATATCTTGATCAGAGATCAGGGAATAGGAATCCCAAGGGACAAACTGAAAAAGCTTGGGGAGCCTTTTTATACGACGAAAGAACGGGGAACTGGATTAGGACTTATGGTAAGTTACAATATAATAAAAGAGCATAATGGAAGAGTGAAGGTAGAAAGTGAAGTAGGAAAAGGAACAACATTTCATTTATACTTACCAGTCAAGTAAATTCGCGCTTATAGGGAAGGAGCTAATAGTTTGCCTCAAGATACTATAATAATAGACAGTCCTGTTGGAAACTTAGAGATCAGTGCAGATGACACTGGCTTAATTAGAGTCGAGTTCGTAACAAATAACGTTACTGAAGAAAGTGAGAATCCGATACTAATAGAAACTAAAAAACAGCTAGATGAATTTTTTTCGGGGCAACGAAAAGAATTTGATCTTCCCTTGCATATAAAAGGGACAGCCTTTCAAAAACAGGTTTGGGAAGTGTTGAAAACAATTCCATACGGCGGCATCTTGTCTTACCAACAAGTAGCAGAAAGGATCCAAAACCCTAAAGCTGTCCGAGCAGTAGGGCAAGCAAATAAATCGAATAAATTTCCAATTATTATTCCATGCCACCGGGTTATAGGGAAAAACAAAAAGCTTACAGGTTACGCAGGGAAACAGGTGGATAAAAAAGAAATACTGCTTAGTTTGGAAAAAAAGTAGAATAGAGTATCGTTTTTCAGTTACTCTTTTTTGGTAAAAAGTAAAGGGCTAAGCATATTTAAAATATGCTTAGCCCTTTTGACTACAAGCCAATCAGCTAACGATTAAATCCTCTTTTTTACCACTCTTTTGGCTCGTAGTTTAGCTCTTTAAATAATTGATTGCGTTCTTTCTTTGATAAATCTCTCCACTGTCCAAGGGGAAGGTTTCCTAAATGAATATTCATGATTCGGGTTCGTTGCAGTCTATAAACGTCGTATCCTAGCTCAGCACACATACGGCGAATTTGGCGATTTAACCCCTGTGTTAAAGTGATCTGAAAATCAAATTTTGATAACTGTATTACTTCGCAAGGAAGTGTTTTTGTACCTAATATTTTTACTCCCTCTGACATCGCCTTTAAGAATTCAGGAGTGATCGGTTTATCTACTGAAACAATATACTCTTTTTCATGCTTATTTTCGGCACGCAAAATTTCGTTTACAATATCTCCATCGTTCGTGAGGAGTATTAAGCCGTCTGAATCTTTATCTAATCGTCCAATATTATATATTCTTAATGGATGATTGACTAAATCAACAATATTTCCCTTAACATTTTTCTCCGTTGTGCTGGTAATGCCTACAGGTTTATTTAAGGCAATATAGACATTATTTCTTGCCATCCGGATTGGGTTCCCACTTACTTGGACATCGTCCCCAGGCTCGACTTGGGCACCTATTTTTGCAACTTTTCCGTTTATCGTGACTCTTCCTTCACTAATTAATTTATCTGCACCGCGTCTAGATGATTTTCCAGACTCGCTAATATATTTATTAATTCGCATGATAACCACACCTTTAAGTTGAGGATTGTTTTATTAGAATACCCAACTATCGCCTTATTTTCAAGAACTTTTCAAGACTTCATTTGAATTAGAGCGAGGAAGTTAATCGGAAAATTTACTTTTAGAGAGAGTAGGCATTATTTATTGACCTGATGAAATTTCCCTGTATGATTCTTCAACTTCAATATGAATACGAATTGCTGTGTGCAATAGGTCTGTTTTTGCTTCGTTAATGGAGGTAGCTCTTCTCACCATCTTTTCTAACCTGTTTAAAGCCCTGGATATGTTTTCAGAAGTAGGCCGTGAAGATGCCAAATAGTCTTTATAACTTTGAAAATATTTTACGAATTCTTGAGGGTCTTCTGTGTCAACAGCATTGGCAGCAAGCGCTAAGCCGTAAGCTGCTGTAATTTCCATTGCAGGAGCTTCGTTCACTTTTGATAATGCGATTGCTTCATAAAAGTCCTCTATCTTATAAAGGTGAAGGTATTCTATATTAGGAAGTTTTTGTTGATTTAAAATAGTTAAATGATCTTCATGCCACGCTAGGGATTCCGGGATAGTATGTGTTTGTGTCATGATATAACTCCTTTACTTGCATATGTATTTTATATAGGAGGCTTTTCAATTGTGGGTTTGTGCACATAGAAAAGCCTCTTTCTGATGAAAGAGGCTTGAAGTTCAATATGCTTCTCACCTCTTATCTGCCAGAAAGTATCCTTCCTGTTGGAATTAGCACCGTGCCTTACTGTGGACTATGCCAGGCGAGTAGTTCGCCCCGTTTTACAACGGTATTACGGTCGGTTGCTGGGCATCATAGGGCCAAATCCCTCCGCCAGCTCTTGATAAGAGTTAAATATTAGTTTGTTTATTTTTACTTGAGATGTATAATATCCCAAATTATTCTAATTGTCAACTTTTACTGCTTAATAAAAGGAAGGTCGTCTATCTTGAAAAATAGGTATCTTTTTTCTTACTTTCTCTACTTCTGTGAAATCTATTTCTGCATGGATAAGTTCCTCATGTTCGGAACCTTCAGCTAATATATCTCCCCATGGATCGATAATAAGAGAGTGGCCTGCAAATTCATTATTTAGATCAGCACCGACCCTATTGCAGGCAATAACAAAACATTGGTTTTCAATGGCTCTTGCTTTTAATAGTGTTCTCCAGTGATCAACCCTAGCTAGTGGCCATTCAGCGACAACAAAAATTACTCTTGCCCCATTTATTACATGTTTTCTAATCCACTCTGGAAATCTGATATCATAGCAAATCAGTCCTGCCATTTGCGTGTCGTTGAGCGTGAATAACCCGTCTTCTTCTCCTGGTAACAAATAGTGGTGCTCATCCATAAGCTTGAAAAGATGTAGTTTTGAATATTTTTTTACTAGTTCTCCTTGGTTATTTATGGTAATCATTGTGTTTTTTACACCGTTTTTTGTCTTTTCTGGAATGGATCCGCCGATAATATGAATTTGATGTTCCGCTACAAGTTTCTTCAAAAATTTAATACTATTTTCTCCTCCTAGGTCACTTATCTCGTCGATTCTTGTTAAATCATACCCCGTCGTCCATAACTCAGGAAGAACGACAAGCTCTGCTCCTTGTTCGCTAGCCTTTTTTAGCCATTCTTGCACATGAATTTTATTTTTGTCTGGTGCACCAAAAGCAATATCTATTTGTGCAATAGCAATCTTCATTCCCATATTAGTTCCCCCTCGTTATCATTTTCGAAAAATTTTTACTTTACATTCTTTCGTTTCCGTTATATCATTTGTGACTAGAAATTTAAAGTAAAATAATTAAGAATATTGTTAATTGTCCTACGCGCATTCGAAAGGGATTTTGGTGAAAGGTAAAACAGAAAAATTAATAATCGTCTGGCAGGTGGTAAAAATGAAAACATTTAATCAATCAGATTTGTTGAAGTCTCTGCCTCAACAATTTTTTGCATCTTTAGCAGCGAAAGTGGAGAAAGTTACGGAAGAGGGGCATGATGTTATTAATTTAGGACAAGGAAATCCAGATCAACCGACCCCTTCGCATATTGTCGAAAGTTTGCAAGAGGCAGCAACTTCTCCAGTTAATCACAAGTATTCTCCATTTAGAGGAAAGCAAGAATTTAAAGAGGCTGTAGCTAACTTTTATAAGAGAGAGTATGAAGTAGAAGTCAATCCTAACACGGAAGTTGCAATACTTTTCGGTGGTAAAGCAGGGTTAGTGGAACTTCCACTATGTTTATTAGACAGGGGGGATACTGTACTTGTCCCGGATCCAGGATATCCCGATTATTGGTCAGGTGTTACGCTCGCTGGTGCGCAAATGGAAACGATGCCGTTGAAGGAAGAGCATCATTTTTTACCTGTGTATAGTGATTTAGAAAAAGAAACATTGGAAAAAGCAAAACTAATGTTTTTAAACTATCCAAATAACCCAACGGGAGCAACTGCTTCGCAGAGATTTTTTGAAGAAACAGTTGAATTAGCGAAGCGAAACGATATTTGTGTTGTGCATGATTTTGCTTACGGGTCTATCGGTTTTGATGGAAATACGCCAATTAGTTTTCTACAAGCAGAAGGTGCTAAGGATGTTGGTATAGAAATTTACACACTATCTAAAACCTATAATATGGCTGGGTGGAGAGTCGGTTTTGCTGTAGGGAATCAAAGTGTAATAGAGGCTATCAATTTACTTCAGGATCACTTATATGTAAGTATTTTCGGTGCCGTTCAAGATGCTGCTATTACCGCTTTAACAGACTCGCAAAGATGTGTTTTGGAACTTAGAGATACATATGAAGAACGCAGAAATGTGTTAATAGAAGGGCTACAAGAAATTGGTTGGGATGTAACAGCACCTAAAGGGTCGTTTTTTGCTTGGTTAAAGGTCCCAGATTCCTTTACCTCTGTAGAATTTTCCGACTACTTACTTGAAAAAGCAAAAGTTGTCGTAGCACCTGGAATTGGATTTGGAGAATACGGAGAGGGCTATGTAAGAGTAGGTTTATTGACTGATTTAGACAGACTAAGAGAAGCAATCAATAGAATAAAAGATTTAGGATTATTTAAATAGAAAGTAAGTCAAAGGTCCGTCCCTCACTGCGTTAAAGCGACGAGGGACGGACCTTTTTTTATTGGAAAAGATAAAAATTTGTATGTAAATAATAGTTTTATGGGAGTACTCTATGTCTAGTTCTAGCGTCTAGAGACTCGAGGTCTTTTTTTTAGAAAGCTTGTCGTATCCGGGCAAATCGCTTCTATTTTTGTACTGAAAAATTTGTCAAATGAACGAGTATTCATTGTTGTTTTGTCTATTTTTGCGAATCTATTTACTTTTATGTTAATAGTTGGGATAATGCTCTAGTAATTAGTATTTCAACTTCAAAGTAGTCATCATATAGGTAGATTCTTAGCAGTGCAAACGTATCCATTATATGAAAAAGGGGTCTTGGAACTAACATGTATTCTTCTATTAAGAAAATTTTCCTATTAATATTAATTAATAAAAAGCGATCAAAAATGATAACGGTTGGAAAAAAATATGGGTTAACGAACAAGCAGACAGTTTTATATAGTCAGCAGCTTGATAAGCTATTAGATCAATATCAAAAATTAAATAGTAACAGTAAAGAAATGAAGTCATCACCAACAATTAGTGAATACAAAGCTTCCCATTATTAAAATATCAAAAGAAAAAGCTGTTGCATTACTACAACAGCAAGTCGTTAAAACATGTCAATTAACATAATCATAAATAATATTCCAACGATAAACGAGTAGGTAGCCTTCCGCTCATTTCCATCACCATGACTCTCAGGAATTAATTCCTTATATATAATAAAAAGCATTGCACCAGCAGCAAAGGCGAGTCCGTACGGTACTAAAAAGTCAACATAGGTTGTAAGGTAAAAACCTAGTAGACCTGTAACGATTTCAATTGCTCCAGTCAAGGTTGCAATAATAAAGGCTTTAAAGCGATTAATTTTCTGATTTACTAAAAATAAAGCAACTAAAAAACCTTCTGGAGCATTCTGAAGTCCAATAGCAAATGCAATTAGGTTCCCAGTGTCGCTTTGTTCAACAGAGTAACTCACCCCGACTGAGAGGCCTTCTGGAATGTTATGCAATGTTATTGCAGCTATTATCAACATTGCTTTTTCATCAAACTCAATCCCATTTTTTGAGTGTTCGAGGTCAATATGAGGGATATTTTTTTCCATAATAGTCAGAATTGCCACACCAAGAAAAATCCCAACGACTAATGGAAGTAATCCACCGCTTGTTAGTGCTTCAGGGATCAGGCTAAGCATTGAGGCTGCCATCATGATCCCTGCAGTGAAGGCAAGAAGTATATCTCTCCAACTATGTGTAACCGACCCAGGAAGAAATAAAATAATTAAAGCCCCAATTCCTGTAGAAAGTGCAGACAGAGTACTTCCAATTAATACTTCATTCATTTCTATCAATACCTTTCATCTATCTCATTCAATCATATTTCACATTTTGATAAATCATAACTAAATAATTATGATTATACAGGAAGATTAGAGAAAAATACCAACTATTTATTTACACATTACTTCTTTAATATCAATTCCCCTTGAAGATATCCCTTTAGGCAGAGTTCAAAATGATTGTGATGGAGATAACATTACAAAGATTTTTTTGCTATCATAAAGGTAATAGCTATACTTGGAGGGACAAAATTTGGCTAAAACTGCTTTTAGTACATTAACTATAGTAGAAACCAGTGATGTGCACGGTAATATCTTCCCTATATCTTATGGTTCTAGAAAAACGACACCATTAGGTTTAGGGAAAGTTTCTACTTACGTAAAAGAATTGCGGGAACAAAAGGACAATCTACTCGTTATTGATAATGGTGATCTTATTCAAGGAACGCCATTAACGTATCATTATGTGAAATTTTTAGCTCATAAACCAAATCCGATGATAACAGTGTTAAATAATATTGGATATGATGGAGCAGTTGTCGGAAATCATGAGTTTAATTATGGGATAGGACCATTAAAATCAGCTGCTAGTCAAGCAAATTGTCCGTACTTGTCCGCAAATATCGTTCACAAAGCAACAAAGGAACCTTATTTTGGTATTCCATATTTTATTAAAACTTTTTCAGATGGTTTAAAAGTAGCTGTACTAGGAGTAACGACGCATTATATACCTAATTGGGAAAATCCTAAACATATTAGTGATCTCCATTTTTATGATGCGGTAGTTTCTACCAAAAGGTGGGTTGGATATATTCGGGAAGTAGAGCAACCGGATGTAATGATTGTCTCGTATCATGGAGGTTTTGAAAGAGACCTTCAAACGGGAGAGTCATCCGAAGTAGAAACAGGGGAAAATCAAGCCTATCGTATTTGTCAGGAGATAGAAGGTATAGATGTGCTTTTGACAGGACATCAGCATAGACAACTAACTGGTAGCGTGAACGGCGTAACAATTGTGCAGCCTGGATACAATGGACAATTTGTGGGAAATGTTACATTACAACTTAAAAAAAGGGGTGGTGAATGGATAATTATTTCAAAATCAAGTGATCTCGTTGATTTGTCAAACTTCGAAAGTGATGAAGAAGTGTTATCCTTGGTCCAATCGTATGAGAATGCGACACAACACTGGCTTGATCAACCAATCGGTAAAATAAATGGAAATATGGAAATAGACAGTCCACTGCAAGCAAGGCTTGTAGAACATCCGTGGATCGAGTTCATTAATAAGGTTCAAATGGAATCAACAGGTGCTGATATTTCTAATACAGCATTGTTTAATAATGCAGGTCTAGGACTGCCTCAGCATGTTACAATGAGAGATATCGTTTCAAACTATGTATATCCCAACACGTTGACCGTTATTAGATTAATGGGTCAGGATATAAGAGCAGCACTAGAGCGGTCGGCATCTTATTTCCTTCTTTCAGATGATGGTTCTGTACAAGTTAATCCTAAATTTTCCATTCCAAAGCCACAGCACTACAATTATGATATGTGGGAAGGAATTGATTATATTATTGACCTAACAAAGCCGATAGGCGAAAGAATTACCAAACTTCAGTATCAAGGAAATGATATAGAAGAGAGTGCACAATATGATGTTGTGATGAATAACTATCGTGCGGGTGGTGGCGGAGAGTATAAAATGTTTTGGGATAAGCCAGTAATAAAAGATATACAGATTGATATGACGGAGCTACTAGCAAATTATTTTCTAAAGCATGAAGAGGTAAAGGCGACTGTTAATCATAACTGGAAGGTTATTACAAAATAAGGATTGACACTTTCATATAAAATTCTGTATAATGATTTGAAACTGAGATATTTGTTCGATTAAAGGAATGATGAACAATGAATGAACAAACAGAAGTCAAACAATCTTTAAAATTATTTATCGTATTGTCAAGGGCTTATAAAGCTCTAAACGAAGAAATTAACAAGCATATTGCGGAAAAAGGCTTGAACCCTACAGAGTTTGCTGTGTTAGAACTTCTTTATCATAAAGGAGACCAGCCACTTCAAAAAATTGGTGGGAAAATTCTTCTAGCAAGCGGAAGTATTACTTATGTAGTAGACAAGTTAGAGAAAAAGAAATTGATTAACAGGGTTGCATGTCCAAAAGATAGACGTGTTACGTATGCACAAATAAGTGAAAGTGGAAAAGCATTAATAGATGACATTTTCCCAGCACATGAACAGAGAATACATGAATTAATGTCAGTATTATCTATCGAAGAAAAAGATCAGGCAATCGAATTACTCAAGAATGTTGGATTGTCGATTAAAGACTTATCCTATTAGTAAAAGTGGGTGCTTCTTATATGGAGCACTCATTTTTTTATTTACTGGAAGTGGTTAGGGGAACGAGGAATAAATCAAGTGAAAGGTAGTAGATATAAAGTAGGGAAAAGAGCTGGTCGCCCAACCAGCGTGGGGAAAGGCCCATATCGAACTTGAAAAATCCACTTCTGTTTTCCCCTGCTTGTACATATGGTGAAGTAGTAGGGAAAAAAGAGGTGATAGAACTGAAGAAAATTACTGGTTCTTTTCAAATAGCTGCTGTATATGTTGGTACAGTTATCGGAGCCGGATTTGCCACAGGGAGGGAGATTGTCGAATTTTTCACTCGTTTTGGCTTTGTCGGATTTATCGGTATACTAATCAGCGGCCTTTTGTTTATTTATTTAGGTTCTAAAATTATGATGAAAGCTCACGAAATAAAAGCGACATCCTTTGAGCAATTTAATGAATACTTATTTGGAAAATGGTTTTCTAAATTTATGAATATTTTAATGATGGGGATGCTCCTTGGTGTAACGGCCGTAATGCTATCAGGAGCAGGTGCTCTGTTTGAAGAACAGCTAGGATTTCCTAAACAAGTTGGTGTGCTTCTAACCATTATATTAGGATTTCTAACAATGATAGTGGGAATGAAAGGTCTTTTTGCAGTTAATACTTTTGTTGTTCCATTAATGATTATATTTAACGTATTTTTGATGCTGCATTCCATAAGAGATCCACTTTTTCTTGAAAGTATGTTTGAAATCCCATATGTAGATGATGGATGGAAGTCCGTAATTGCACCATTCACCTACGCTGCTTTCAACCTTGCGATGGCTCAGGCAGTGCTTGTCCCGGTAGCGGCTGAAATGGAAGATATCAAAATGGTTAAGTGGGGAGGTTATTTAGGGGGAGCTCTACTTACGCTTATTTTAATTTCTAGCCACTTTACCCTTATTACAATTCCTAATGTTACTTTTTATGAAATACCAATGGCGATTGTTGTAAAGTCAATGTTTTCGGGGGTATACATTATTTATATTCTAATTATCTTTGGCGAAATATTTACATCTGTCATTGGTGGTGTGTTTGGGCTAGATAAACAGTTGAAGAATTATTGGAAGGGTTCATCTTTAGTCGTTGTGTCTTTTATCTTTACATTTGCCTATTTATTAAGCTTTTTTGAGTACAGTAAATTACTTGCCTATTTATATCCTCTGTTCGGATATTTCAGTCTTGTTTTCATGGTACTTCTGTGGATGAAACCTTCTAAAGAAAAGTTTTCCTGATTGTTTTAAATAGGCTGTTTTCGTCAAGTTTATTGGTTGTAAGCACTGACCGTCCTTGCTGCTGCAGGCACTTACTTTCCTCTATTATCCCGTGGGAGTCAAGTGCCTTCTGCTTCAATCCACTCTATATTTTCAAAAGTAACATTTTTTGGAAAACATGTTTTAAATAAAAGTCTATGTCTAGCATTAGTACATACTTCTTTACTTGTTTGTTTCCTGTGCATCGTTATTTTCTGGATAGAGGGAAAGAAAATGGTCCATGTTAATAGGAGAAGGGAGGTCATTCGTTTGACAAAATCAAAACATGAAAAAGAAAGACAGTGGGACGTGAGAAAACAAGAACAGCATCCGCACGGGAAGGTTTCTTCTTTCAAAGAGCTTGCTGAAGATGCTAGTGGGAAAAATAAATAATATATAATTGGGGTGACAGGGCGATAATCGTATGAAAGCACCGTCTTCCTTTCCTGTTCACATTTTAAAGCACCCATGTTTTAACGAACATCAAATTCTTATCTTGTCTTTATTTCAAGGCTCTTTTCTCATAGATTGTTGTTTTTACTTATAAATTTTGCCCGTTGGTTTCCGCTACGGGCACAAGACTCCGCTGCAATCAACTCAGTGGGTTAAAATTAGTTTATAGTTGAAAAGCAACAAACTTTACAAAAATAGCCTATTTCAAAAAGAAAGTGCCAAGCAACTCCCTTTTACTATTCGGGAGTTGCTTGGCACTTTGTTTCCTAATATGTTTTTTGCGAAATCTTTACCCAACAATTTTATAATTTTTATGATTTACAACTGTTTTTTCTTCTAATTCAAGGTCACGATAATTAGTCATATAGGTTAGATCCACGATAACAGAGTTTTCATTTACCTTTTCAACGACACCTTTTAAACCGTCTTTAAATTCAATAATATTTCCGATATCTGCTTTTGGCATATTGAAGAGCTCCCCCTTTTTGATATTTCCCAATATTCTACAGTCGGTTAATAATATTTTGACGTAAAATTCCGAAAACGTAAAGAGTTTTTTGAAAAGTTAATAAAAAGATAATTCTTTTCGGAAGTTTTTTTTTACACTACAATAATAAAAAAGGAGGGACAGTAATGAATGAAGAGCAGGCTTTATCTAGCATTGAGGCTTTAAGAAAACAAGAAATTAGTGAATTGACAATTAAAAAGACAGATTTTCTATTTTTTCGAGATATACTGGTGAAACAGGAAGATTTCAAGCATTTTAGAGGGATAGCACAAAGAGGAGGAGACATTCTTTATCACTATTCTGAGACTCCTCGTAGTTAACAGTTTATTCCGCATTAACGGAAGTACTGTCGCTGATTGAACTGTATTAAAACAGGGTTAATGTTGTCTGTTTTGTTATCTAAGCATAAGAACAAAAGTCTGTGCTTTAGGGTTAAAGCACAGACTTTTGTTTACTTTTCCAATTAATCATTTTGTATTTTAGGTATAGGGGTTTCATTTGATTAGCGATTTTCTTGAATAAACATTTTTAGATGATCAATGATTTGTTGCTCTGTTTTTTCGTCTTCAACAGCTTCAAAACCATACATATAAGCATTTGCGTAATGCCGCTTCCAAACAATCTTTCCAAGAATAACAATTGGTTCATCTGCTAGCGAAAAATGTACTTCTAATAAAAATTCTTTGTTCTCAAGAGGCATGTCTAAAGAGGATGTAAAGCATAAACCACCCGGACTAATATCCACAACTTCAATTGGGGCTTCACTTGTCTCCTTCATGTTGTCACTACTAACGATTAATATTTTAAAAACTCCTTCTAAAGGAGTTTCAAATGTGTAACGAAACGATTCTTCTCGTCTATATTTCATTATTATCACCTATTAAAAAGATTTTTCAATCTAAAAAAATCACGCAATCTTTTATTTTAAAGAAAGGGTGAACTTATTCCTATAATAATAGATATTCTAAAAAATGAATAGAAGAAAATAATAATAGATTATAAAAAGTCATTTTTTGATCTGGCTGTTTTCACAGAGTTTGTTGTTTTGGGAATAAACTAGTGACCATTTCTTTCCACTTCAACCCATTTCACGCTATGTTTTTAAATGTTATTAAAAGCAACAACCCTTTTAAAAAGAGCCTTTTATTTTTAACAATATCCGACAGAAAGGCTGTTCTAATCTATCCCATTTTGCATACGATGATAGTAGAAGTAGTAAGAGGGGAGAGTAATTATGAATTATAAAACAGAGCAGGCATTAAGGGTAAAAAGCATTGCCCTTGATATCATTGAAGAAATAGTTCAAGACGACAAGAAATTTCCTAATAGAGATTTAAAACAGTCAACAGAACTTTTAGCTAGATGTATTTGTGACCTTGTCAATGTCTATACAAATATTACAGAGGATCATGAAGTAACATTAAAAGGAACGGTTATTAAGGCTAAAGTAAGCTACAATTCTTTAAAGTCCTCCTCAGTCAAAGCTAAATAGATAAGCTCGGAAAATTGGCTTGCTCCGTTTGTTGGAGCAAGTCGTTTTTTATTTTTAAGGCTCTTTTCTCATAGATTGTTGTTTTTACTTATACATTAAGCCCGTGGATTTCCACTACAGGCACAAGAAACCTCGGGAGGAATGGGAGGCTTTTGGAAAAGCGGAAGCGGCCTGGTCAGTTCGTGAAGAAAATAAGAATTACCCTCAAAAGGCGCTTTTTGCCTTTAGAGGATAATCATCTTTTTCACAGCGAGCTAGCCGCTGGAGTTAGACCCTCGCCTGCGGGGTCTCCCACTTGCCTCTCTTCCTGCAGGAGTCAAGTGCCCGTAGCGAAAATCAACTCAGTAGGTTAAACTTAGTTTTCCGTTAAAAAGCAACAAACTTTACGAAAAACTTACATGGTGGCTGAAACCAAGCCGCCACCATCTACTATAAAGAAGCAAATTTGATGCCAAAGTGGTATAGAGTCGATTCATTTTGGTTATCCTAAACGATTTTATGATGCTTAAAAATACTTTTTTTCATACAAATAGCCATTTTTAAAGAGCGTATAAAAATTTCTGCATTTTTGATATCTAGTCCCCCCTCGAGGGCCCTTACAGAAAGGTAAAAAGCGTCTTTCTGTGAATGCTGTCTTGTACTTGTTGAGGTGAGAACATGGCTTGCGATATTATTTTTCAAAAATTTTAATTTATCGAACAGAAAATACGAAAAAATGTCATAGAAGTGGCAAATTCATGAAATACTAAAAAAAATCGTGCATTACAATTGTGAAACTTTGAATTGCATGCTATTCTTTTTTATTGAAAAGGCTTAAAATAATGATGGAATTTGTAGATTGTTGACGATTTATCTATAATCCATTAATTTAATGAAGCAACCAAAAAATATTTTTAAAATAAGGAGTAGATTTTTTATGGCACAAAAAACATTTACAGTAACAGCTGAAACAGGAATTCATGCACGTCCAGCAACATTGTTAGTACAAGCAGCAAGCAAATTTGATAGCGAAGTACATCTTCAATACAAAGATAAAAAAGTTAATTTGAAATCTATCATGGGTGTTATGTCTCTAGGTGTGGGCAAAGATGCTGAAATCACTATTATCACAGAAGGTAATGACGAAGCAGATGCTCTAAATAGCTTAGAAGAGACACTAAAAAAAGAAGGCTTAGCTGAGTAATGTCTAGCATTTTAAAAGGAGTTGCAGCTTCAAACGGTATTGCAATTGCAAAGGCGTATCGTTTAGTAGAGCCTAATTTAAGCTTTGATAAAAAATCAATCGAAGATACAGCGGAAGAAGTAACTCGATTTCAACAAGCACTTTCAACATCTGTTTCAGAACTTGAAGCAATACGTGATAAAGCAAGAGAGGATCTAGGAGAAGATAAAGCGGCAATTTTTGAAGCTCACCTTCTTGTATTAAGTGATCCGGAATTAATAACACCTATTGAGGACAAAATCAATAACGATCAAGTGAATGCAGAGTATGCATTAAAAGAAACAGCAGATATGTTCGTTACAATGTTTGAGCAGATGGATAATGAATATATGAAAGAGCGTGCTGCAGATATACGTGATGTAACGAAGCGTGTTCTAGCACATTTACTCGGTGTGGAAATTTCCAATCCGAGTATGGTAACAGAAGAAGTTATCATCATTGCAGAAGATTTAACACCATCTGACACAGCTCAATTAAATCGTCAATTTGTTAAAGGGTTTACAACGGATATCGGAGGAAGAACTTCTCATTCTGCTATTATGGCAAGGTCGATGGAAATTCCTGCAGTTGTAGGCACAAAATCGATTACTTCAAGTGTTGAAAATGGAGATACTGTTATTGTTGATGGATTAAATGGGGAAGTACATATTAATCCGACACAAGAAGTTATTGAAGAATATAAGAGTATACACGCTAAATATGAAGAACAAAAAGCAGAATGGGCGAAACTCGTTAACGAGAAAACAGTTTCTGCTGATGATCATCATGTAGAATTAGCTGCTAATATTGGAACTCCAAAGGATCTAGATGGTGTTCAAAATAATGGTGGTGAAGGAGTCGGTTTATACCGTACAGAGTTCCTATATATGGGGAGGGATGAACTTCCTACAGAAGAAGAACAATTTGACTCATATAAAAAGGTACTCGAAGGTATGAAAGGTAAACCAGTCGTTGTACGTACACTTGATATTGGTGGCGACAAAGAGCTTCCATATTTAAATCTTCCAAAAGAAATGAATCCATTCCTAGGATTCAGAGCTATTCGTCTTTGCCTTGAGGAGCAAGAAATTTTCCGTACTCAGTTGCGAGCACTATTAAGAGCAAGCACATACGGTAATTTAAAAATCATGTTCCCGATGATCTCTAACTTGAATGAATTTAGAGAAGCGAAAGCAATTTTAGAAGAGGAGAAAAAATCTCTGCAAGAAAGTGGAGTAGAGGTTGCAGAAAAAATCGAGGTTGGAATTATGGTTGAAATTCCATCTACAGCTGTTATGGCAGATATTTTCGCAAAAGAAGTTGACTTCTTCTCTGTCGGTACAAATGACCTTATTCAGTATACAATGGCAGCAGATCGGATGAATGAACGAGTATCGTATCTTTATCAGCCATATAACCCAGCGATTCTTCGCTTAGTTAAAATGGTTATTGATGCTGCACATAAAGAAGGAAAATGGGCAGGCATGTGCGGAGAAATGGCAGGAGATGAAATTGCCATTCCAATCTTACTAGGCCTTGGCTTAGATGAATTTTCCATGAGTGCAACTTCTATCCTACAAGCACGTTCTCAAATCCGTCGTTTAAATAAAGCTGACATGGAAAAACTTGCAGAAGAAGTATTACAATTAGATACAAATGAAGCTGTTATGGAAGCTGTTAAGAAAGTCATTTCCGAGTAACAGTAAATTTTTATAAAAAATAGGTTTAGTACTTAGTGAAATGAGGTAAAGTATATATGTCGAACAGGCAAATACTTTTTAGCCTTTTCATTCTCATTTCCCCCTATTAGTGGATTGTTGGACTTTGTCCTTCAATCCTATTTTTTTGGGTATTTTCGCTTCCATTACTATCTCGTAAGTACAAGGTTTGCACCCTCTAAGAAACATTCTACTTCGCATAGACGGGCAGTAATCTCCTGAATGATTGAAGACTAACATTATCTTATTATAATTTATGAAAGCGTTTTTTTAAAGGGGTAAATAAAATATTTTTCCTCGATATGTTTAACGATATGTTTAGGTGGGTAACCTAATACTAAGCACGAAATTGGAGATTTATTTCTCACACCCCCCCTTTTCCTTTTTAGAACTAGTTGTAGATATTTCTGCACTAGTTCTTTTTTTATTATTTGCCGGTGGGGTTGAGGAGAGTGCTTGGAACAAAACCTACGCTCTCCTCCTGGAAAAGAGACAGTGAACTGTACCTGTGTAAATTCCAGTATTGTTTTAGGAACAATCTGGCTGATTCTTTCTACTATGAAAAATTAGTAATTACCAAGTAGGCTAATTGCATCAAAATTAAAAACAAAGGTTTTAAAACCAGTCTTTAAAGAAAATATATGCTGCATAAGACAAAGGGAAAAAACGAATAATAGTAATGGTTAGATAGCCAATTTAAAAAATGTAAAGGGGAATGTTATATGGCTAAGCGTACAAAGAAAAACGACCCTCAACAGAAGAACAAAAAAGGATTTGATTCTTCTCAAATAGATCAAGAATTTGCCCAGGAATTTGGAAGTGCAGCAGCAAATAAGGCTCATAAAGAGAAAGCGAAAAAAGCTAAGGCATCTAAAAATAGCGGTAAATATAAAGGCGGATTTTAAAAAAAGGCTGACCCTAAAATGTAACATTTTAGGGTCAGCCCTTCGTTTTTAGCAAGTTAAAATTGCACTTTATCAGTGACTTGATTAAAAAATATTTCTATTCGATCCATTCCTTCTTCTAATAGTTCCATCGAACAGGCATAGGACAACCGGAAAAAACCTTCTCCATAGGAGGAAAATGCACTGCCTGGCACAACCGCTACTTTTTGCTCCTGAGCTAATTTCAACGAAAAGTCAAAAGAGCTTAAGGAAAGTTCAGGAGGAATCCTGACAAAAAAGTAAAATGCGCCATCTGGCTTAATGACTTGTGGAAAGCCAATTTCTTGCAAACGTTTATGAACAAATTCTCTTCTTGTTATATATTGTTTCTTCATTTTGTCGCTATCATGGATGCCGTTTGTCAGTGCTTCATATGCAGCTGCCTGTGAGATAGAAGAGGCACATGATACATTGTATTGATGTACTTTCAATATGTGCTGACAGATTGTTTGTGGAGCAAATAAAAACCCGATTCTCCAGCCAGTCATGGAATGGGATTTTGAAAGTCCATTAATGACAATTGTCTGTTCTGGAAGCTCATTTGCAATGGAATAATGTTTATCATCAAAGGTTAATTCACTGTAAATTTCATCAGCCAATACAAAAATATCTTTCCCTTTTAGTAAGGAGGAAATATCCTGTAATTCTCCTTTTGTCAGGGTGACTCCTGTCGGATTAGACGGATAAGGCAATATAACACATTTTGTTTTTTCTGTTATGTATGGCTTAATCAAATCAGCTGTTAACCTGAAACTATTATCAGTAGTATCAATATGAACTGGTTCTGCACCGCACAAACTTATTATTGGCTCATATCCAGGGTAAATTGGTCCAGGTAGTAATACTTCATCACCGGGTGTTAGAATCGTTCTTAGCGTTGCGTCAATAGCCTGAGAAGCTCCGTTTGTAACAATCACTTCATTGTCTGGATTATAATGTAGATTGTATTTTTCTTTTACAAAGTCTACTGCAGCCTTGCGAAGTTCTATAAAACCTGCATTATGCGTATAAGTGGTAAAATTATTGTCAATCGCCTGTTTTCCAGCTTCTTTAACATGAAGGGGAGTAGGGAAGTCGGGCTGTCCAATCGTTAATGATATCATTCCTTCGATAGAAGAAACTAAGTTGAAAAACTTCCTTATACCGGATATTTCGAGATTTTTTACATTTTCATTAAGTAAATGATCCATAAAGTACACCTTTCTTTTTTTAGTTAGGCTGTTTTCTTTTCTAAAGGCTGTTGCTTTAATAACAGTTGAAAACATAGAGTGGATTGGAGCGGAGGACACTTGACTCCTGCGGGAAATAGAGAAAAAGTCGAGACCACGCAGCGGAAAGGAACGGTCCATTATCCACAAACAACTAACTTTACGAAAACAGTCTTTAGTTAATACATATTTTATCATGAGATTAGACGTATCAATAAGTTTTATTATTATCATTTTCGGGTAAACCTTTAACTATTGAAATAATTGTATTGGTTAGGAGTTTATTATGATTCGTACTTGCATTGTGATGGATAACGGGGAAGTTGTTTACAATGTCCCATTATCGCAAATAAAAAAACCGGAGGTTAGTTGGTATTGGGTAGACTTTGCCGACCCTTCAGAAAAGGATATTAGTATATTAAGAAAGTTTTTCCGTTTTCATCCACTTGCTATTGAAGATTGTTTGGATGAATTTAGTCAGCGACCGAAGTTGGATTTTTATAATAACTATTTTTTTCTTTTGCTTCACGCCATCCATCAAGAAACATTAGATTTACAGGAAGTAAATCTATTTGTTAATTCTAATTTTATTGTTTCCTTTCATAAAGAACCAGTGAGGGAGATAAATAATTTATGGAAAAGTATTAAAAAAGAGGCAAATAGTTTGAACCCTTTTATTGTGATGCATGGCATCATCGATAGGTTGGTTGATGATTATTTTCCTCTAGTCTATAAAATTGAGGACCATTTAAATAAAATTGAAGAAAATACAGAACAGGACACTCAAAATGATATTATGGATGAGCTTTTTGATGTAAGACATGATATGTCGAAGTTAAGAAGAACGTTAGTGCCAATGAGGGATCTACTTTACCGTATTATTAACTCGGGAAGACTCAATTCTTTAAAAGAACAGCAACTATATTTTCATGATGTGTATGACCATTTAATTAAATTAGTGGAAATGTTGGAATCTTATCGAGAATTTTCATCAGATATTAGAGATAATTATATTTCCATTAATTCGGATAAGATGAACAGTATAATGATGACATTAACGGTTATTACAACTATTTTTATGCCACTTACATTTATCGTTGGACTATATGGGATGAATTTTACGTATATGCCTGAACTGGAATCACGTTATGGCTACTTTATTGTATTAGGAGTAATGCTGTTAATCGCTATTATTATGTTTGGGTTCTTTTTTAAAGTTGGTTGGTTGCGATTTGGGATAAAAAGAAGAAGCAGACGAAGAAGACCCCTTCGCTTAAAGTAATTTATGTTAAAAATAAATGCGGCAAGAAAAATTGATGAATCCTATAATCTGGCATTATACTAGATTTTTTTAAATACAAACGTTAAAATAGTGTAAGGATAAAAGAAGAATTCTGGCGGTGTTGTCAGGAGAGGTTCTAGCAAAACCCTCTATAAAAAACTAAGGATTACGGCATCTCCTTAGAGGTGCCGTTTGTTTTTTTTCTATATTCAACAGCTTGCACTGGAATGATGAAGTACTATTAAACGCTTAAAATAAAATCCTAACAGCAAGATCATGACAAAGTTTTTGTCCTGTTGAAAATTTGGGTAGTGATAGAGTCTCTTTCTTTTATATATGAAAAGTGAAAGTGGCTTGGCTTACGACCTCGAGGGCTAGCTGCTGGAACTGGACAGAAAAGAGAGGAGCAGTTTTATATGAAAAACGAAAAAGCAATAGTAGTATTTAGTGGTGGTCAAGATAGTACCACCTGTTTATTTTGGGCTAAAAAGCAATTCAGTGAAGTAGAGGCGGTCACCTTTGATTATGGTCAAAGACATAACGAAGAGATTGAATGTGCCAAAAAAATTGCGAAAGAGCTAGAGGTACCCCATCACATTTTAGATATGGAATTATTAAATCAGTTAGCCCCAAATGCCTTAACTCGTAAAGAGGAAGCGATAACCCACGAAGAAGGGGAACTTCCTTCTACATTTGTACCGGGAAGAAACTTATTATTTTTATCATTCGCAGGAATTTTGGCAAGGCAAGTGGGAGCTAAACATATTGTTACAGGTGTTTGTGAAACAGACTTTAGTGGATATCCTGATTGTAGAGATATCTTTATTAAATCACTAAACGTCACGTTAAACTTATCGATGGACGATACGTTTGTCATCCATACCCCGCTGATGTGGATTGACAAAGCAGAAACATGGAAGTTAGCGGATGAATTAGGCGCTCTCGATTATATTCGAGAAAAAACATTAACTTGTTATAACGGAATTATCGGTGATGGATGTGGAGAGTGTCCTGCCTGTTTACTTAGAAAGCGTGGATTGAACGAGTATTTAAAGGAAAAGGGTGATATAGAATGATGCAGCAAATATACCCGACACCAGTGCACGGTTATCAATTTGAACTCAATAAAGATTTTCATTTTGCTGCAGCACATTATATTCCTCATCCTGAAGCAGGAAGCTGTCAACTTACACATGGTCATACGTACTTTGTAAATATTACAATCGCTGGTGATTCACTAGACGATTCAGGTTTCCTTATTAATTTTAAAACGATTAAAGACTTAATTCATAAACGTTTTGATCATACTCTACTTAATGATGACAACTGTTTTTCTAATAAAATCGCTGAAAATTTTCCTACGACAGAAGTGATGGCAAAAACAATATGCGAAATTATTCAGAAACATCTTGATACATTAGGGCATAAACCTCAATGTTTGCAAGTGTTTCTAAGGGAGACACCTACAAGTTATGTTATTTATCGCTCGAAGGAGGCAAAGTAATGAAAAAGCTTCCTATCTTAGAAATATTTGGACCAACGATTCAAGGTGAAGGAATGGTAATTGGGAAAAAGACCATGTTTGTGAGAACAGCTGGATGTGATTACAGTTGCTCATGGTGTGATTCTGCTTTTACATGGGATGGATCTGCGAAAGACGAAATAAGATTGCTCACACCGGAAAAAATTTGGGAAGAGTTAAAAGAAATTGGTGGGAAAAACTTTTCTCATGTAACAATTTCTGGAGGGAATCCAGCTCTATTAGCGAACTTAGTAGACCTGTTAGAAATATTTAAGGAAAATGGTGTTCAGTCAGCATTAGAAACACAAGGTAGCAAATGGCAGGATTGGTTTTACTCTATTGATGATTTGACATTATCTCCGAAGCCGCCAAGCTCTGGAATGCTAACAAATTTTCATAAGTTGGATGAAATTGTGGAGAGGTTACAAGCAAGTGGATCTCATTTTAGCTTGAAGGTTGTCGTTTTCAACGATGAAGATTTAGACTATGCCAAAAATATTCATACTCGCTATCCTACTGTACCGTTTTATTTGCAAACCGGAAATAGTCAAGTTCATGAAGGAGATAACGAGAAGCTGGTCGGGGATTTAATAGAACAGTATGAAGATCTTATAGATAGAGTATGTAAAAGTCAAGACTTAAATAATGTACATGTACTGCCACAACTTCATACGTATGTATGGGGGAACAAAAGAGGGGTTTAAGGACAAAAGCTTGAGGGGCTAGAGCTGTACGTAGACCGCTTCAATAATGTAGTTACTCACATATATTATACAAATAGCTCATACAAAATAAAAAAACGGTTAGAGAGGAAAATTCCTACTCTAGCCGTTTTTTATTAATGAAGATAATAGCTTTTACTCATCAAAAAACTCTTTTAAATTATCATCATCTTGGCCATTTACGTAAGGGTTCTCTACTGTCGGATCCTCTTGATCTAAATTGGTCTTAATAACAAGAGATGGACTTGTAGAAGCATTGGCAATTACACGGTCTTCTAATTGTTTGAAATCAGGTAACTTATTTCTTTTGTTGTTAGTTGAATCCACTTTTTTACACCTCCTACTAGTAGAATGTTGTGAAAATGTCGTGATTATGTAAAAGCTGTGAAAATTATGTGATTTTTCGTGAGCGAAAAGAAAAAAGATAGTCTCTTCTTCTGTTGTTTAAGAAAAATCCCTCAACTTCCTAAACTCTTATTAAAGTTGTTCGATATAATAAAGAGAGGGCTGGCCGAAAAAGGACTTTTATGGTCGGTTTTATTAGATACTAGGTATGGAAGGGCGTAGAGATATGAATGATTCACAGGGGATTTTATTAGAAAGTGGAACGAATGAGCTTGAAATTGTCGAATTTGAAATACAAAATAGTAAATTTGGTATAAACGTTATAAAGGTAAAAGAAATTATCCAGCCTGCACCAGTAACTCCGATTCCCCATTCCCACTCATATGTGAAAGGAATTATTCAGTTAAGAGGAGAAGTGTTACCTGTAATAGATATGGCTGTAGTGCTTGGTCTTTCTGGTGTCGATAGTAACCAGTCAAAATATATAGTAGCCGAGTTCAATAAGCAGAAGGTTGTTTTTCACGTTGATAATGTAACGAAAATTCACAGAATATCATGGGATCAGATAGAAAAACCTTCTGACATGTATAGCAGTGGAAATACGCAAATTATAGGAGTTATCAAACGTGGGGAAGAAATGATTTTGCTTGTAGATTTTGAAAGTATTGTAATGGAAATCAACCCTGACTCTGGAATCCATGTAGACCAAGTGAAGAAACTTGGAGTCAGAGAGCGTCAAAATAAAAAACTAGTTGTTGCGGAAGACTCTCCATTATTAAGAAAGCTTTTAAATGATACGTTAAAAGAAGCAGGGTATGACACGGTTGAATTTTTTGAAAATGGAAAAGATGCATTAGCTTATTTAGAATCACTGGCAAAGGAAGTTGAGGATATTGCGGAACACATTCAATTAGTTATTACTGATATTGAAATGCCACAAATGGATGGCCATCATTTGACTAGAAGAATAAAAGATCATGACAAATTATCGAAACTTCCAGTAATCATTTTCTCTTCTTTAATTACGGATGATCTCAAACATAAGGGAGAAAAGGTAGGGGCCGAAGAACAGGTTAGCAAACCGGAAATTACGGAATTAGTTTTGAAAATTGATCAGAACATATTATAATAAAAGTTTATTTTATACTTAAGTAGCTTAGCGTTAACGAACTTTTTAAGTATGTTAAATCAATCCTCATAAAGTGAAAAAATAGCGATTATTATAATAGTCGCTATTTTTTTTATTCTATAAATGTAATATTCCTTTTTTACTTCAACGAGAGTTTGCGTTAACGCGCTAAAATGTAGGGGTAAAAAATTAGAAAAAACTATCACCTAACTTTTTGAAAACAGGTTTATTATAGGACCGTTTCTTTTTGTTTTGATATTTAGGATTATTGTCAGATATACCAGTATATCGCTCTAAAATTGATTTTGCTTGTTGTAGGCTCATACGGCATTTTGGATTTCTAGAACGCTGATCAAGTGACCCTAAATGGGGAAGGACTTTAAAATCTTCCTTGGTCGGAGGAATATGAAAAGTATAATCACCACAGGATACTAACACATCCGATTGTTGTCTACTGTATTTGGGGTTATTGGAAAAGTGAAGCCCTACTTTGACAGCTTTACTGTCTTTAATCATTTGCAGAAGTGCTTGCTTCTTTAAAGAATATAAATACTTTGGATTACTTGCTGTTTTTGCATGCCGGTTAACAGTAAAAATTGCTTTTGAGAGGGTAGTTACGGATGTTGCAGAAGGGGTATTGTTATTGTTACTCAAGGTAAAATCTCCTTTCTATCTCTATATTGTAGACTATTATAACCTTTTTTTACGAGATTGGAAAGGTGAGGAAAAGAGAAGTTTTTTGAGGAGTAGGATTATTCGGAAAAGTGTAATGAGCTAATTTATTTCATACAATATTATAAATATTTATAAAAGAAAGAGGCTGGGACATAATTAAAATACTGTCCCCTAAATACGAACGATGTTAGGTTAAATTGTTTCGTAATCGCTGTTGATTTCCGTGTCAAGACTTCGCTTTCCGCGGGCGGTCGGTGAGCCTCCGGGAAAAGCGGAATCGGCTTGGTCAGCTCGTGAAGAAAATAGAGAAATACCCAAAAGGCGTTTTGTGCCTTTAGGGTATTTCATCTTTTTCACAGCGAGCTAGCCGCTGGAGCTAGACATGCGCTGCGCTTTTGCGGGGTCTTACCTGTTCCGCTTTCCCCGCAGGAGTCTTCGTCTTGCACTCCAATCAACAGCTAGAACAAGTTAAAAAGAACAACACGTTTTATGAAGACTTATAAAAAAACCGAACTAATTCGCCTTCGAAAGAAAGAATTAGTTCGGTTTTTTATTCACCTAGAATACATTTTTCCCAGCCTCTCTCTTTGGTAGGAAACTGTAAACCAATTACTCATGGGTAATCTTTTTTCGAATTATATAAGATTAGCCCCTCGAGGTCATAAATCAAGTAACTCAAAAAAGAAAAAAACGCCTTTTCGAGTTATTCACCTTATGCTTGTCAGGGCTAATCAAGCCACCTCCACTTTTGTTATTACCGTGGGTAAACATTTATATTTTCTGTTATATTGTAAGGAGGGATCCCTTGATTTATTCCTCCACCATATGGGCTTCCGTACTGTTGAGCAGGTCCGTAAGCTTGATAAGGGTATACAGGATATGGAGGGTAGTAAGGTGGTGGGTAGTTTGGCCTGTTGAAAAGGAATGGACTAACCGCTAGACCTGCTAAACCTCCTGCAAGAAATGGCCAAAATCCGAAGAAAGGAAAAAACCTTTGATTTCCACCGTTTCTATATCCAATTCCTGGATGGTAATAGGGCAACACTTGATTACGATACATCTTTAAAACCTCCTTTCTATCTCCTCTATAGCTTATGGTTGAATATCTAGTCCTGCGACTGATTATACACGTAATGGGCATTGTAATTGTTATGAGTCTAAAGTTCTATATAAGAGATGTGTAGAATATTTTTTAGAGAGATATAGGAATAAATATATATAAAAGGTAGAATGGAATAAAACCTATATAAAACTAGCTTATGAATTGCAAAGGATATGATACAAATGGTTCGTATAACGGGGAAGTTAAATAGTAGTAAAGAATTAATTGGAATAGAACAAATTCTACATAACATTATTGTTGATCACATAAATGATATTGTTTTCATTATGAGGGTGGAAGCAGGTCCGAAGTTTCGCTATGTGTTTGCAAACCATTCTGCCATGCTTCATGCAAAACTAAAAGAAAATGACATGGGGAGGTTATTAGAAGATGTGTTAACAGAAGACATAGCGACAATGCTTCAAGCTAAGTATGAAGAACTGTTAACTGTTGGTGACACAATAAAATTTCAAGATTCTCTTACTCTTGATGTTGGAAAAAAAGTAATAAATGAGTCCGTTTTAACGGCTATAAAAGATGAGGGTGGAAGTATTCAGTATGTAGTATCTATTACAAGGGATATAACTTCTGCCACAGAAGAAAAGAGAGAATTAGAGCAAGCAAAGGAGCGGTATAAGTCGATAATCGAGCATAATATGGATGCCGTATTCACTCTTAATTTAGAGGGAGATATTGTCGATGCTAACGATGCAGGTGCCAAACTTACTCTTTTTACAAAGGAAGAACTAAAGGGGAAAAATTCATTAAGCTTATTTAGTAATCAAAATAGTAAATTGATAAAGAAATCGATCAAACAGACATTAGAGGGCAATTCATCGACTATTGATAATTGTTTATTAAAGGATAGAACAGAAACGGAGAAAATCGTTCAGCTAAGGTCTATTCCAATAGTTGTTGAGGGCGTGTGTGAGGGCATCTATATGATTGCCAAAGATGTTACAATACATCATGAACAAACAGAACTAATTCATTATATGTCTCTTCATGACCATCTCACAGGATTATGGAACAGAAAAGCACTAGATGAACATGTCCCATTGTTGATTAATCGCATGGAAGAAAATAATGCAGAGCTTTCTGTCATATATATTGACTTAGACCGGTTTAAGTTTGTAAATGACACATTAGGATTACAAGGTGGAGACTTGTTTTTAAAAAAAGTGACAAACAGGCTGAAGAGATTAACAAATGATGATTGTCTTCTTTATCGGCAAGGTGGAGATGAGTTCATCTTCCTTTTAAAGAATAGTAGTTTTGAGAAGACAGAAAAATGTGCAGAAACTATTCTGGAACTATTTAAGGAACCATTCTGTATTCGTGGCCAGGAGTTTTATATTAGTCCTTCTATGGGGATTAGCCAGTATCCGAATGATGGTTATGACTCAAATTCTCTTATTCAAAAAGCTACACAAGCACTTTTTCAAGTGAAAAAACAGGGGAAAGGGAATTTTCGTTTCTTTCAAACTCACATGAAATCTAGTTTTCCGAATTACATGATCATGGAGGCGCATTTAAGAAGAGCAATAGAAAAGAAGGAGCTTTATCTTCATTATCAGCCTCAAGTGAATTTAGAATCAGGGGAAATGGAAAGTCTGGAGGCATTAATCAGATGGGAAAACCGAAAATTTGGATTTGTCTCACCTGCTCAATTTATCCCCCTTGCTGAAGAAACTGGACTTATCTATGCAATCGGTGAATGGGTGCTTGAGCAAGTATGTATTCAGCTTCAGAAATGGAGAAATAGAGGGCATACTAATGTAAGAGTGGCGATTAATATTTCACCGAAACAGTTTTTGAAAGAAGGGTTGATTAATACGATTCAGTATTATTTGCAAAAGTATGACTTGCCTCCTGCTAATTTAGAAATTGAAATCACGGAAGGGGCTATGCAGGATACGGAGCAAGCATTGAAAGTATTAGAAAAACTGAAACAGTTAGGTGTGTACATCTCAGTTGATGATTTCGGTACCGGTTATTCATCATTAAATTATCTAAAAAGATTTCCGATTGATATATTAAAAATTGATCAATCGTTTGTACGGGAAATTCAGTTGAATCAAAAGGATGCTGCGATAACCATGACGATTATTCATTTGGCTCACAGCTTAGGGCTGGAAGTTATTGCAGAAGGAGTGGAGCAGGAAGATCAGATGCTGTTTCTAAAAGAGGCACAGTGTCAAAAAGCACAAGGTTACTATTTTAGTAAACCGATTAGTGCAGAAGAAATTGATAATCATTTAGAGAAAATAAGCTAATGAAAAAGATACAGTGGAAAGCTGATACGTTGACAAAACAGAAGCTTGTAAATTAATTTAGGCAATATAGTGTATGCTATAATTATTCAATAGAATGCTAGGAAGGAGATGGGTTATGAATCACTATAAACGTATGGAAATCCTATTTCTCCCTACCGAAAGAGGCATGATAAAAGTCCACATATATGGATATATTAGACCTCGATCTTTAGGTCATGTTTTTGCTGAGTTTAACAATGTTACTGTCGATGCAAAAGGGTATAATCGCAATAAGACAATAATAAAAACGTTGACATGCCTTCACAACACGCTTGTGAATAATAAAGATTCTTAGACCAATAGAGGCTGGGACAGTTGTGTTCTAGGTGAATAAAAAAACCAAACTAATTGAATCCAAATTAGTTTGGTTTTTTTAAAGTCTTCATAAAACGTATTGTTCTTTTTAACTTGTTCTAGCTGTTGATTGGAGTGCAAGACGAAGACTCCTGCGGGAAAAGCGGAACAGGTGAGGCCTCACAAGAGCGCAGCGAGCTGGGCAAACCGCTTCCGCTTTTCTGAGAGGCCCCCCATTCCTCCCCGAGGAGTCTAGTGCCCGTAGCGGAAATCAACGGGTTGAATGTATAATATAAGTGAAAACAACAATCTATAAGAAAAGAGTCTTTAAATTAGTTTTTATTTTGCCTTTTCAAGTGCACGTTCGACTCTTCCGATGGGGATAGAATTTTCGACATGTCCATTGAGTAATATGGTATAATTATACAAGAAAATGAGTGTGGAGGTGTTTTCATGGACGCATTAGAGATAATGACCAATATAGATAATGTTATTCCGTACTACCAGCCAGTGTTTAGTGCAGATGAGCATAAAATTACCGGTTACGAAGTTTTAGGAAGAATTATTGCTGAAGATGGAGAGGTTCATAGTCTTGGCTCATTTTTTCATGATAAAGATATACCAGATGAATATAAGTTAGAAGTGGATGAAGCGGTTACTCGTAAAGCGTTGGCACATTTCTTACAAGAAAAAGAACAAGGTCTATTATTTATAAATCGTGATCCAATGCATCTTATCGAAGGTGCCGGTGAAACATTTTTACATATGTTAAAAGAGTTTAAAAAAGAAGGGTTAACATTAGATCGCATAGTTTTAGAGATTTCAGAGAAAACATTTTTTGGTGATTTCGATAAGCTCGTTCACTTACTGCTCTACTATAAAACGTATGGGATAAAAATAGCCATTGATAATGTTGGTGGCGAGAGTGGGCATTGGGATAGACTGTCACAGTTTTCACCTGATATTTTAAAAGTTGATTTGCATCAATTACGAAATGATATTAGTAATCAAGCATATAAAAATATATTATTCAGCTTATCTATGTTAGCGAGAAAAATAGGATCATCCTTGCTTTTTGAAAATATCGAAATAGAGTATCAATTGCAATTCGCATGGAGAAATGGTGGTCGATATTACCAAGGGTTTTATTTAGAGAAACCTTCGCCTAACTTTTTGGAAGAAGCCATTTTAAAGAATAAATTACGGAAAAAGTGTCATGATTTTATTGTTTTTGAAAACCGTCATCTTGAAAAAGTGTACTCTCTTGCGGATAAATTACAATTAAAACTAAGTGACCAATTGCCCAAACTTAAAAAACAGGCAGAAAACGATGATACACTACTACTCTTATTAGCAAATCATTTTTCTAATGAAAGCTTTCGATTATATATTTGTGATGAAAATGGTTTTCAGCTTACAAGTAATTTAATCAAAATAAAGAAAGAGTGGAAAATTGAATCTGAATTTCGAGGGAAAAATTGGAGTTGGAGACCGTATTTTCTTGAAAATATTTATAAAATGAGACATGAAAGAAAAGGTCTATTATCAGATGCTTATTGCGATATTGAAACAGGTGAATTGATTCGAACTTTCTCCTATCCAATTGGGGAATTTCAGTATTTATTTATGGATTTATCGTATGACTTTCTTTTTGAGCAGGATGGTCTTTTGTATTAACTTCTTATTAGTTTGTTTATTGTCGGTACGGTGTATTTTTAATAGTATATTGTGTGAAAACTTGTCTTAAGGATAGATTACATCCTATAAGGCAAGTTTTTTTTATCCCACATTAACGGGCGGTATCTCCCTACTAATCGAACCTTCACTTTATATCCATAAACTAGGAATTTGCAACTGACTCGTTTTTCTAGGTTTGAACGGCAAATTTAGAGGGAAATTACGAAATATAAGGTGAACAATGTCACTATATGTAAGTAATTTACGATGAACTCTTGTGCTATCGACAAATTTCCGTTGTTAAAATGAATACATCACAGTGAAGATGTTAGTTAAAAGAATTCTTATGAGAACTATCATTTTTAGCTATTACGAATTTGAGGAATAAAGTAGGGGGGAAGGGGATGAAGGTCAATAAAGTAATACTCTCAATCATTCTTTTTTCATTATTAACGGCATTTGGACATAATCAGACATCGATATTTAATAAGGAACAAGCGATAACCATAGTAGAAAAGGCATTTAAAACACAAGTCTCTTTAAGTGAAAAGCCACGTTCTATGCAACAAATAGAAAAATTATTAGACGGTTATTTTACGGAAGAATTTAAAAAGTCATTTATGAAGGAAAATGTAGTTGGAATGGATGATGGATATGTGACATTGGGATCTGACTTTGCTCCATATTACATTCCGTTTTTTCACTATAATGAGACGACAAATGCTTCGTATGCTAATGGGAAATGGTATGTATGGGAAAAAAGGTTAGGCAGTGAAAGTGGTCCATATTCTACGCCTACTGGGGTAGAAGCGGTTATATTAGTGAAACAGAATGGGACATGGAAAGTGTCTGACATTACATATGAACTTCCTGAAAATGTGAGTAGCCCTTAAAGGCATGCAGTTATAAACGACTGCGTGCTTTTTTAAGGGCTATTTTTATAATTTCAATATAGAAGGTAATTCATTTAATTGCTGGCTTGTAATAACTTTGTCGTCAACGATAACGACAGGAGTGGAAAATAATTTGTATTTATTAATAAGCTCATCTTTTGCACGATTGTCTTTTTTTATATCCTTTTCGTGAAAGTCGATTTGTTGTTCTTTTAAAAAGTTTTTTACAAATTGGCATGGCGGACAATCTGGTTGCGTGTAAACGGTAATTTTCAAATTTTATTAGCTCCTTGCTCTTTGATTAGATAGTCAACAAGCCCCATGGAGGACACCATAAGATCTACATCAATAATGGTATGGATGGGGTGGTTTTCCGAAAAGCCTCTTTGTTTCAAAACAATGTTTACTTTTTCTTCTAAAGAGGCTTTGATCTTTTCTGTATTTTCCTTAAAATCCAGTTGGGTAGAAAAATGCCCCCTGCTTGTTTCTACAAATATATTGAGCCATTTTTTCACTTCTGTCAAAGCGAATGGTACATTTTCAGACATTCCGTAATGACCAAAATAAATCCGGCTTAACTGCATCTCTTCAAAAAGCTCCAAGGAAGCCAGCGTTTCCTTAGGGTCAAACTGATTTGGTGATGTGGAAGGAAGAAAAAATGCTGGATGATCTTTTCCCGCAGGATAATGAATTCCAGCAGTATCACCAGCAAAAATCCCGTTAGATGCTGGATGATAAATACTAAAGTGATGCTTTGAATGTCCTGGTGTATCATAAAAAGTTAATGTACAATCATTGCCGATAGTTAATGTATCTTTATGATGTTTAATTATGACCTTATCTTCTGAAACCGGTATAATCGGGTCAAATAGTGTTTCAAACCTGTCTCCGTAAATTGCTTTTGCTCCTGCGGCTAGTTTTGTGGGGTTTATTAAATGTTTTGCACCTTTAGGATGCACAATAACTTTAGCGTTAGGACATTCTTGCAATAGTAATCCGACTCCGCCAGCATGATCTAAATGAATATGTGTAACGATTATGTAGTGGATTTCCTCTAATGAGATATTCAAGTCTTTGAGACCTGCTTTTAGATAGGGAATAGAAGGGCTTGCAGATGTTTCTATGATAGTGATGGCTTCCTCATGAAGAATATAGGCACCGGTTCGTTCTTCTTGTTGTAAGTCATGTAAATCAATTAGTGAAACTTTAGGGTGTATTTTTTTTATAGACACGAACAAAACTCCCTTTTTGAATTTTACGATAATTAAAGTATACAAAATAAATTCTATTTGATAAAGCTTTGTAATGGATTTATTAGGATAATATCTGTTACAATGCAAAAGCTATAAAGAGATTTTGAACTGTCGAAAGGAGAGGCTTAGATTGTCTCAATTACTTGGTATCATACAAAGATTAAAATCATTACAAGAACAGGCTGAACAAGGTGAAACACAACAACGTTTTTTTGAATGGAACGGACAAAAAGTTTGTGAAGTGAAGTATATTCCAAAACAAGATACTTTTGAAATTGAAGTTCCCCAAGATAAACAAAAAGGGAAAATTTTTCCCTTTGACAATATTGATATCACTGCAATTGAAATTTACGAGCTATTACAAGAAGCGGACCAAACAAGGAAGTAATAATTTTATTTTAAAGAAGAAGGCTGCCCCGTAAGTGCTTGGCATTTGCTAGTGGATCAGCCTTTTTTGTTTTGAAGAGTAGATGTAAGCATTTTCAAAACAAAAAGAGGGTTTTGTGGTAAACTAAAAGTGATTAGTCTTTTTAATTTTTTGAATGAGGGGTTGTTCATGATTTCTTTACATAGTAAACAGTTTCTCGAGACAAATATTAAAGGTTTTATCATTCCTTCTGAAAAAGTGGCGCATGTGCAAATTGGGAATTCGTTAGAACATGCATTACTTGTGCTAACGAAAAGTGGGTATTCTGCTATACCAGTATTGGATACAAAGTACAAGTTTAATGGATTAATAAGCTCTAGTATGATTACAGATTCCATTCTCGGTCTTGAAAGAATCGAATTTGAATTGCTAGAAGGAAAAAAAGTTGAAGAAGTGATGGTAACAAATATCCCTCGTATCTCTATTGATGCGAAATTCGAAGAAATAATTGAATTGCTAGTGGATTATCCTTTTTTATGTGTTATTAAAGAAGATGGCTATTTCGAGGGGATAATGACTAGAAGAATTGCTTTAAAACAATTGAATCGCCATATTCATAGATTGAATCACTTTTTGTAATATTATATATTGTGATAGTAAGTGCCTGGTCTTTCTTATATGTAGTTTATAACTACATATAAGAAAGTGCCGGCATTTTCCTTTTTTGTCTGGGATGTAGGTTTTCGTATAGAGGAGATGACATTGGTGAATAGTGCTTATCGTTTAAAAGATAACAAAGAGACGAGGCGTCCCTTTGTTTTGGCTGCTGTTATGCTTGCTATGTTTATGGGAGCAATAGAGGCTACAATAATTTCCACGGCAATGCCCGCAATTGTCGGTGATCTAGGGGGTTTTTCTCTATATAGCTGGGTATTTTCTTCTTACCTTTTGATGAATGCTGTTACGGTTTTGATTTATGGTAAACTTTCAGATTTATTTGGACGAAAACCAATTATTACCACAGGAATTATTATTTTCTTAATAGGATCCCTCCTTTGTGGTATAGCAGGTTCAATGGAACAATTAATTTTTTTCCGGTTTATTCAAGGGCTGGGGGCAGGGGCTGTAATGCCGTTAGCAACAACTATTGTAGGAGATATTTACACGAAGGAAGAGCGGGCGAAAATTCAGGGGTATCTTTCTAGTGTATGGGGGATTTCAGCGATTAGTGGCCCTGCAATAGGCGGTCTGTTGGTAGAGTTTGTCAGCTGGCGATACGTTTTTTGGATAAACATTCCACTTGGGCTACTCGCGATTGCGGGGTTACATTTCTTTCTTCATGAAAACATTGAGAAAAAGAAACCAGCTATTGATTATGTTGGGGCTACTATTTTGACTATTTCCATTTCCACATTAATGTTTATTTTAGTGGAGGGCGGTGTCCATATTGCTTGGTCTTCTTGGGAAGCAATTTCTCTTATCCTCATCAGTAGCGCTGGAATAGTAGCTTTTATCCTTTATGAAAAGAGACTTGATGAACCGATGATGCCATTTGAATTGTGGAAGTCACGGTCCATCCTTGTGGCGAATGTCGTGTCGTTAACCACAGGTGTCATGCTTATTGGTATTTCAAGTTTCTTGCCCGCGTTTGTACAAGGTGTAATGGAGAGAAGTGCCACTATTGCTGGTTTTACCTTGACAGCTATGTCGATTGGTTGGCCAATTGCATCCACGGCGGCAGGTAGGCTTTTGTTGAAAATTGGTTATTTTAAAACATCCCTAATCGGTGGGGTATCCCTAATTGTCGGAAGCATCTTTTTCGTAACGATGGACCCTGCCGACGGACCTTTATGGGCTGCTTGTGGCTCCTTTTTTATTGGTGTTGGTATGGGGCTTACATCTACCTCATTCATTGTTTCTATTCAGAGTAACGTAGAATGGAAAATAAGAGGAATTGCAACAGCAACCAATATGTTTATGAGAAATCTAGGAAATACTGTTGGAGCAGCACTTCTAGGTGGTATTTTAAATAGCAGAATTCAAGCCTATATTGAAAAAAATGGTACAGAAGGAATGAATATTGATACGGTAAATTTGCTATTAGATGAATCGAAGCGACAGGAGTTATCTTCTACTGTACTTAAAACATTACAAGAGGGGTTAACGGTATCTTTGCACTGGGTATATATATCAGTGTTGATTTTTGCTGTGATCAGCTTTATTTTTATCATTTTTATTCCGAGAAAAGAGTAGTATTGCTGGGGGGGAGTCGTTAATGGCTCCCTCGTTTTTTCGTATAATATAGTTAGGCTCTTTTCTTATAGATTGTTGTTTTTACTTATACATTCTGCCCGTTGATTAAACTTAGTGTGTAGTTTAAAAGCAATAAACTTTACGAAAACAGCCTAAAGTTAAAATTTTAATCGGTGGGGGACTGCCTGTTAATGCAGTATGTATAAAACTATATTTACATACTAATGTTCTATTAAATATTTCATTTAATGGATCATGAAATGTTTAATAAGTTAAGATATAATATAAGAAAAACTTATGATTAGGTGATGATATGGCATTTTCTGAATATCAGTTGCTTTCCGTTTTAGCTCAAGAGATGAATATGAGAAAAGCAGCAGAAAGATTATTTGTGTCGCAGCCAGCACTTTCGCAGAGGTTGCAAAATATTGAAAAGGAGTGGGGAACAAAGCTGTTTTTACGTTCTCAAAAAGGTCTTTCGTTAACTCCAGCAGGAGAGCTTGTTGTAAAACTGGCAGATGAGATGTTGCAAAAAGAGGAAGGGATTAAAGAAAAGATTCAGGCACTTGAATTTGAGGTGCATGGGACATTAAAGCTAGCATGTGCTTCTATTGTAGGGCAGAACTGGCTTCCGAAAGTATTAAAAAAATTTGTTGAACGGTATCCGAGGGCGAAAATCTCGCTTGTAACTGGTTGGAGTAGCGAAATTTTGAAATCGATTTATGAAGATGAAGTACATATAGGAATAATCCGGGGTACTCCAGATTGGAAAGGACCCAAGCATCATCTATTTCATGACACATTATATTTAGTAGATAAAGAAATTAAAACAATTGAAGAGGTAATGAAAACGGATCGCCCGTTTATTCAGTTTAAAAGTGATTCTAACTATTATCAAGAGATTCAAGAATGGTGGCACCGGCAGTTTCATACATCGCCAAAGCGGACTTTTGTTGTAGATCAAATTGAAACATGCAAACAAATGACACTGAATGGAATTGGGTATGCTATTTTACCAGCCATTACATTAAATGGTGCTGAAAATGATATATATAAAATCCCATTGAAGGATGAACATGATACGTTAATCCAGCGGGACACATGGTTGTTAGGATATGAATCAGCATTCAAATTAAGACAAGTAGAAGCATTTGTAGAAGTGGTGGAGGAATACTTACAAACAGAAATTGATGAATATTCTTAAAATACTTGTCTTCTATTCTCTAATTTGATAAAGTGATTCAAGAGAATTATTCGAAAATCTTACATATATGTTGGAGGGGAAAATAATGAAAATGATGGATGCTAACGAAATTATTTCGTTTATTCAAAATAGTGAGAAGTCAACACCTGTAAAGGTTTATGTAAAAGGAAATTTAGAAGGAATCGATTTTGGAAGTTCTGCGAAAAGCTTTATTACTGGAAACACAGGAGTGATTTTTGGTGAATGGAGTGAAATTTCCTCTGTTTTGGAAAAACATAAGGAAGATATTGAAGACTACGTTTTAGAAAATGATCGTCGTAACTCTGCTATTCCATTACTAGATCTTAAGGGTGTGAAAGCTCGAATTGAACCAGGTGCTATTATTCGTGACCAAGTGGAAATTGGGGATAATGCTGTTATTATGATGGGTTCTACGATCAATATCGGATCTGTTATTGGTGAAGGTACGATGATTGATATGAATGTTGTATTAGGTGGACGTGCAACGGTTGGGAAAAACTGTCATATCGGTGCGGGTGCTGTCTTAGCGGGTGTCATCGAGCCACCTTCTGCTAAGCCTGTCGTTATTGAGGACGATGTGCTTATCGGAGCCAATGTTGTTGTTCTTGAGGGAGTAACAGTAGGAAAAGGAGCTGTTGTTGCCGCTGGAGCAGTTGTAGTGGAAGATGTTCCTCCGTATTCTGTTGTAGCTGGCACTCCTGCTAAAAAAATTAAAGATATTGACGAATCAACAAAATCTAAAATTGAAATCAAACAAGAGCTTCGTCAACTATAATATTAATTTTTTACAGAACCTTTCCCGAAAATATATTTTTAGGGTTATAGTTTAAAAGCCAGAAAAGGGTGACAGGTAAACCCCTTCTTAAACACAGCCGACTAAAAAAAGGTTATAACCTTTTTTTAGTCGGTCTTTTCGTATCACATAATAGCATTTATTAGATAAAGGAGTAACCAAAAATGTCAGTTCCAACATTTGTAGAAATAAGAAGACAACTACATAAAATTCCTGAGCTAGGGTTTAAGGAGTTCAAAACACAAAAGTTTTTATTGGATTATTTGTCAACACTTCCTCAGGAGAGAATTCAAATAAAACAATGGAAAACAGGTTTATTCGTAAAAATAAATGGTGTAAATCCATCCAGGCTAATTGGTTATCGGGCAGATATAGATGGGTTGCCAATTGACGAGGAGACAGGTCTTCCGTTTAAGTCTGAGCATGATGGGCAAATGCATGCCTGTGGCCATGATTTTCATATGAGTATTGCACTTGGAATTTTAACTCATTTTGTCCACAATGTGATAGAAGATGATTTATTATTCATTTTTCAACCTGCAGAAGAAGGTCCCGGTGGTGCGAGAGAAATGTTGGAAAGTGAAATAATGAAAAAGTGGAAGCCAGATTGTGTATTCGCTCTTCATATCGCTCCAGAATATGAGGTCGGTACAGTTGCTGTTAAACCAGGACTACTTTTTGCGAATACATCGGAATTGTTTATAGACTTTAATGGTAAGGGTGGGCACGCGGCATACCCTCATCATACGAAGGATATGATTGTTGCAGCATCTATGTTTGTTACGCAACTACAGTCAATCATTTCTAGAAATGTTGACCCACTCGACAGTGCAGTTGTAACAATTGGTAAAATGGAAAGTGGAACAGTTCAAAATATTATTGCCGAACGAGCACGTCTTGAAGGAACAATTAGAACATTGTCTGTAGAAAGCATGAGTCAAGTAAAAAAACGCATTGAGGCTCTTTTAGAAGGAATAAAAGTTGGATATGGTTGTGAGGCAGTAATAGATTACGGAAGTATGTACCACCAAGTCTTCAATGATAAGAAATGGACAGAAAACTTCCTATCCTTTATGGAAAATTGGGAACAAGGGCAAATAGTTATTTGTAATGAAGCAATGACAGGTGAAGACTTTGGCTACATGCTAGAAGAAATACCAGGATTCATGCTTTGGTTAGGGGTGGCGTCACCGTTCGGCCTGCACCATTCTAAATTAAATCCAGATGAAGAGGCGATTGACTTCGCTATTTCATTGTTTACAGATTATATAAAAACGATATAAGTATTTTAATTTAAGGTTGATTTAATAAAAACACCCGGAACCTTTTCATAATTGTACAAGTTATGTACGGAAAGGTCCGGGTGCTTATTTATTTCTACTGTTCTTTCTTTTCGATATACACTTGGTGAGGAAAAGGAATTTCAATATTATTTGCATCTAATGTTTCTTTTATTGCTTTACGAAGTTTCCGTTCTACTGCCCACTGCTCCATATTTTTTGTTTTTGCTAGTATTCTTAAGACAACGTCTGAGGCCCCTAGCGTTTGAACACCGAGTACATTTGGACCTTCTACAATGTTTGTATCTTCGGCAGCAATTTTGTCACAAGTGTTTTGAATAACAGCTATTGCGTTATCAATATTATCATCATAGGAAATACCAATATCAACGAGGGCTCTCATGTTTCCTCTTGAGTGATTACTCAAACTTGTTATTTCGCGGTTTGGAACAAAGTGTAAAGTTCCATCAAAACCGCGTATTTGCGTGGTTCGGAGTCCCACTGATTCGACAATTCCTGAAAAACTTCCCGTTGTCACATAATCACTGACATCTATTTGTCTCTCAAGAAGAAGGAAAAATCCTGTTACAACATCACTAACTAAGCCTTGTGCACCAAATCCAATTGCTAATCCAATTATCCCTGCACCAGCAAGTATTGCCGTTACGTCAATATTAATAATTTGCAGAACGGTAACGATTAGGATAAATAGTAACAAATAGCCGAGAATATTTTTGGATAAATGCTGTAATGTTTGAGCTCTTCCACTAGAAACATTTTCTCTTTGTTCGTAACGAGAAAATGCCCGTTCGATTACACGGTTTCCTATCCCTTTAACAATTAGGTAAACAATATAAATAAGGAGTATTTTAAGTGCTCCTAAACCTATTTTAATAAAGAAGTCACCCCATTCGAAGTTGCCCAGCTTGTCTCCAAGAGCGTTCATGGCAAGTATGTAATTCAAAAAAATCATCCTTTCTATTAGGTAGAACATTTTAATTTATATCAGAAAAACAATATTCCTGTCAAAATGAGCATACTGTTTTATTCCCTCTATAAGTAAAGCTAAACCAAAAATATAGAATAAATTCACAAAATAAGAAAAGGAACAAGCACGTGATATTTATTTTGTTGCTTGTTTTTAGGATGAAACTTATTCTCTTTTGGATAAATCAAAGAGGGAGTAG
This sequence comes from Bacillus seohaeanensis, assembly GCF_042684945.1. NCBI lineage: Bacteria > Bacillati > Bacillota > Bacilli > Caryophanales > Bacillaceae > Bacillus > Bacillus seohaeanensis. The sequence goes on from NZ_JBHUMF010000008.1 coordinate 153,526, forward strand.
ATCTATATAATTAATAATAGTTTTAAACTATATTTATTATAAATAGTTGTCGGCTAGAAATATGCATCCTATTATAAGTTCATTTTTCAGAAAAATGTGATTGGGAGCGTCCCTACTGATACAATGTATACATATTTAGCTTGGATTAATACAGATCGTAAAGACAACGGTCTTACCCATTGGCTGCTGATACAAACTATATGGTGGCTAGCAAATATGGTGTCCTAATTGAGGGCGAAGGTGTTGCACTTCGTGGGTTATTCATTATTAATCCTGAAGGTGAACTTCAATACCAAGTAGTAAACCATAACAAAATTGGTCGTAGTGTTGATAAAACATTGCGTGTGCTTCAAGCATTACAAATTGGTGGTCTTAGTTAGCATAGCTAACTGGAAACCAGGTCAAAAAACACTTTAATCTATAACATAAGAAAAACTAGCCTTTGGTTAGGTCCTTCCTCCCAGATAAATAGAAGGAATATCAAATGAAACCTAGAACTTCAAGGTGCAACTGAATGGCTTAATGGAGAAGTATCTAACTAAGGCTGAGCTAATTAGAGAAAAGCCTACACTTATCTATTTTTGGTCAATTAGTTGTCATTTATGTAAAGAAGCAATGCCATAAGTGAATGAATTCCACAATCAATACAGTGATAAGTTAAATGTTGTTGCTGTCCATATGCCTCATTCTGAAGATGATTTAAATATGGAAGATATTAAAAGAATTGCTGCTGAATACGATATTACACAACCAATTTTTGTTGACAGCGAGCATAAACTTACAGATGCATTTGAAAATCAATATGTCCCTGCATACTATGTTTTTGATAAAGACAGAAACCCTCGTCATTTTCAAGCCGGTGGTAGTGGAACGAAGATGCTAGAGAAACGTGAATAAGGGATTGCTTAATCTATCTAGATGGGAAAGGGGCAGTCAAAAGACTGGTCTTTTTTTACGGCTGCTTGATGGACAGGATTTATAAGCGAAAATAATAATCTATGAGAAAAGAATTTTTTTATTAATCTTTTTACGGTGATGGTGCAATACTCTAGATTAGAATTTCAATTCAAAAAATAATAAAAAATCAAAAAATAGTGGAAAAATATTTCGAAACTCGATATATTTAATAGTACGTTCATTTATCCTGCTACTAGAAGTTTTATTTTTTCATGGTTTACGAGGAATGGGAGGAATACGCACTAAACTGAGGTAGGGGGAAGTTCACTTTCACATCAAGAGGAGGGGTTTAATTTGGAAACATTTAAAAAGTTAAAATCTTTTTATTGGCCTTATAAAAGGTATTTTTTTACTTCCATGATTTTTTTGCTTTTTGTTACGGGTATTACTGTTATTTATCCAATGATTTTGCAACTTACAATTGATGAGGTTGTATTAAAAGGAAAATATAATTGGATTCCATACTTAGCTTTAGGATTTGTAGGGATAATGCTTATTAAAGGAATAACAACTTACATTCATCAGTACACAGGTGATTTATTCGGAATTACTTCTGTGTATCGATTGCGGAATGAGCTATATAAAAAACTGCAATACTTACCATTTCGCTATTACGACAATGCCAAAACAGGTGATTTAATGTCACGACTTACAGCGGATGTTGAGTCATTTCGATTCTTCTTATCCTTTGGCTTCTCTGAGCTATTAAGATTTTTCCTGCTCGTTTCCATTAGTTTTTGTGTAATGTTTTATTATTCGCCATCGTTAACTTTTGTAACTCTATCATCCTTGCCGTTTCTTGCTATCGCTGTCTATAAGTTTGATAAAGCAGTTCATCCAGCTTTCCGAGGAATAAGAAAGTCCTTTGGAAAATTAAATACGAATGTTCAAGAAAATATAAGTGGTATTAACACTGTAAAGTCATTGTCGAGAGAAAGTTTTCAAATTAATAAGTTTAACCATTCGAATGGAGATTACAAAGAAAAATATTTATACACTTCAAGTATTTGGTCGAAATACTTTCCGCTTATGGAGTTACTCGGGAATGTAAGTGTTGTGGCGCTTTTGGCTTATGGCGGTTACTTGGTCATGAATGGAAGTTTGCGGCCAGGAGAATTGGTCGCTTTTTATAGTTTAGTTTGGTATATTATTTGGCCAATTATGAATCTAGGATTTACAATTAATTTATTTTCTCAGTCAAAAGCATCTGGTGAAAGGCTACTTGAAATATTAGAGGCGGAAGAGGATATTCAGGAGATAGATCATCCAGTACATGTTGACCGGATGAAGGGGGATATCGAATTTAAAAACGTAACATTAAAATATACTGTAGATGATGAAGCGGCCTTAGAAAATGTCTCCTTTACTGCTCACCCTGGTAAAGTTATTGGTTTAATTGGTGCAACTGGCTCTGGTAAAACCAGTATTACGCAGTTAATTACACGTTTTTATGAGCCTGGTAAAGGAGAAATACTTATTGACGGAAGAGATGTAAAAGAATACTCTCTTAAATCATTAAGAAAAAATATAGGTTTTGTATTGCAGGAATCCTTCTTATTCTCTTCCACCATACAAGCAAATATCTCTTATGGTCGCCCAGAAGCGACGATGGATGAAATTATTGATGCTGCAAAACGAGCACAAGCGCATGAGTTTATTATGGAATTGCCAGATGGATATGATACAAGACTAGGAGAAAGAGGACTCGGGCTATCTGGAGGCCAAAAGCAAAGAATTGCTATTGCTCGTGCAATTTGTACAGATCCAAGCATTTTAATTTTGGATGATGCCACAAGTGCTGTGGATATGGAAACAGAATTCCGAATTCAAAAAGCATTTAAAGAGGTTATGTCTGATCGCACAACAGTTATTATTGCCCATCGTATTTCTTCTCTAAAACACGCAGATGAAATTCTCGTGTTAGAGAACGGGAAAATTGTTGAAAGAGGGGTACATGACTTCTTAATGCACAATAATGGACCTTACCAACGGATTTACGATATTCAGTATAAAGACCAAAAAAAAATATTACAGACACAAGAAGGGTAGGTGAGGGATTTGAAAAAGAAACAAGAACAATCAACTATTCAAAAAAGATTTCACTACTCTAGTGACCAAGTTATTGACAAATCGTTTAACTGGGAACAATTATGGAGACTACTAACTTATTTGAAGCCGTATTCGAAAAGCTTATTACCCTTATCTATCATTACAGTGATTATTAATACAGCTGTTAGGCTTGCAATCCCAATATTAATAGGTGTGTATACATTAGACAAGGCAATTAGACAAAAGGATGGAAATCTTTTATTTATCTTAGTAGGGGTTATAGCTGGGTTATATATTTTGAATTATATTGCCAATGTTTTGCGAATCAGATGGATGAATATGCTTGGTCAAGGAGTTATTTATGACCTAAGAAAGCATCTATTCAGTCATGTTCAAGGGCTGTCACATCGTTTTTTTGACCAGCGCTCTGGTGGGTCGATACTAGTAAGGATTATGAATGATATTAACTCATTGCAAGAATTGTTTACAAATGGGGTTATTAACCTGTTAATGGATATGATTCTGCTAATAGGGATTATCGTTATTCTATTTACATTAAGTCCAGAGTTAACGCTTGCTGTTATGGTAATTTTGCCAATTATGTTCTTTATTTCCACGAGTTTAAGAAAAAATATTCGTCGTTCTTGGCAAGTGGTTCGTCTAAAACAGGCAAAGCTCAATTCCCACCTGAATGAAAGCATTCAAGGTATTCGCATAACACAGGCATTCACGCAAGAAAAAGAGAATATGGAATACTTTGACGGAGTAAATACAGAAACTTTCGATAGCTGGCAGACTGCAACGAAGAAGAATGCCATGTTCCGTCCATTTGTAGAATTGACGAATGCAGTTGGAACAGCAGTATTAATCTGGTATGGAGTACACCTTATTCAGTCTGGTTCGCTTGAACTAGGGGAGTTTGTTTCGTTTGCATTTTATCTTGGAATGTTTTGGGAACCAATATCAAGGCTTGGGCAGGTATATAACCAGTTGCTTATTGGTATGGCTTCATCTGAACGTATATTTGAATTTCTTGATGAGCAACCAATTGTTAATGATAAAGATAATGCAAATGAACTAAAACAAATTAAAGGGCATATAAGTTTTGAAAATGTTGATTTTGCGTATGATGAAGAACGAAAGGCATTAAAAGGTATCAGCCTTGAAATGGGAGCGGGGCAGACCGTAGCATTAGTCGGTCATACTGGCTCAGGAAAAACAACAATAGCCAATCTTATTAGTCGTTTCTATGACCCGACAGCGGGGAAAGTGAAAATTGATGGTATTGATTTGCGAGATGTAACGGTAGCGAGCTTAAGAAATCAAATAAGTATTGTTTTACAAGATACATTTATTTTCTCCGGTACAATTAAAGAAAATATACGCTTTGGTCGACCGGATGCATCGGATGAAGAAGTAATAGAAGCAGCAAAAGCGATTGGAGCTGATGAATTTATTCAAAAGCTTCCGAAAGGGTATGACACAGAAGTAGAAGAACGTGGAAATATTCTTTCCGTAGGAGAGAGACAGCTACTATCTTTTGCCCGAGCACTTTTAGCCGATCCGAGAATAATAATTTTAGATGAAGCCACTGCTTCTATCGACACAGAAACAGAAGTGAAAATACAATCCGCGCTAAAACGACTTTTGAGTGGACGGACCGCTATTATTATCGCACATCGTCTATCTACTATTCGTGAATCGGATAATATCTTTGTACTAGATCATGGGGAAATAATTGAAAAAGGCAACCATGATAGTTTAATGGATCAGCAAGGAGAATACTATGAACTAGTAAAAGCACAATTTAGGATGTTAGAGGCAATATAATCTTAATAAAAAACTGTAGTTCCCAATCAAACTAAGGAGCTGCAGTTTTTTTGTGCTAAAATAAATTTATATAGTTGAAAAGTGGAAATAGCTTGTTCAGCCTCAGGTATAGCATAAGACTAACATTCTAGAAAGGCGGTATTTACCTTTTGGGGTAATGGCTTATGACCTCCGAGGGGCTAGCCACTGTAATAAGACAATACGCTATTGTTTGGGGGAGTTCTGATGAAAAAGGAATTTGTTGTTATTGGATTAGGTAGGTTTGGGGGAAGTATTGTTCGTTCTTTAGCTGAACAGGATATGGAAGTAATGGCGATTGATAAAGATGAAGACAAGGTGAACGAGTTTTCAACGATTGCTACTCATGCAGTTGTGGCGGATACAACAGATGAATCTGTTTTAAAAAGTTTAGGAATCAGAAATTTTGATCATGTTATTGTTGCGATTGGGGACGATATCCAATCAAGTATATTAACAACACTTATGTTAAAAGAAGTAGGAGCACCAAATATTACAGTAAAAGCTCAAAATGATTACCATGAAAAAGTTCTCATTAAAATCGGTGCAAATCAAGTAGTACACCCTGAGAGAGACATGGGAAGGCGTATTGCGAATAATATTATTTCAAACAATGTACTTGACTACTTAGAACTTTCAGATGAACATTCAATTGTAGAACTAGTCGCAAATGGTCATCTTGATGGAAATACACTGATTGATTTAGATATCCGTGCTAAATACGGTATTAATATTGTTGCGATAAAGAGAGGACAAGAAATATTTGTTTCTCCGCAAGCGGATGAAGAGATTAAAGAAGGAGATATTCTTATCGTCATTGGAGCTGATACAGATATAAATCGCTTTGAAAAAAAGGCATTATTATAATATTTTGACCTGTCTGGGTTAGGTCTTTTTTATTAATGCAGTGGAGGTTAAGAGTTACTCTTGAGAAAGTGAATAAAGAATTTCTTTTAATGAGGCTTGTTTTCGCATCATTTGTTGCTATATTTTGCTTTCCGTGGGCGAACCGAGATCCTCCTCACAATGCTCACTATTCCCGCAGGAGCTTTGTGTAAACCAACTGCTGATGAAGCCGGAGCCTTCACTCATATAAATCTCTTTGTTGTTTTCACTTATAAAGTCCGCTCGTTGATTAAACTTGGTGTGTAGTTCAAAAACAACAAACTTTACGAAAACAGCCTTTAGAAAACAACTTAAACAAATAAAACCCTAATCCTTCCCAATACATCCAAGATGTATTGGGAAGGCAGGGTTTTATTTGTTTTTATTATACCTCCATTATGATTGGTAAAATCATTGGACGGCGTTTTGTTTTTTCATATAAGAAAGGTGCAAGTGTATCTGTTATTTCATTTTTAATTTCAGACCATTGAGATGTTCTTCTTTCTAATACTTTAGCAAGATGCTTAGAAATAATATTTTGTGCTTCATTAATAAGATCTCCAGATTCTCTCATATATACGAATCCTCTAGAAATAAGATCTGGTCCAGAAGCAATTTTGAATTCTTTCATATCAATGCTCACCACAACAACTACTAGTCCTTCTTCTGACAAGATTCTTCTGTCGCGTAATACGATATTGCCAATATCACCGATACCGCTTCCATCAATATAGACGTTCCCAGAAGGAATTTTGCCCGCGACTTGAGCTGCATCATTACTTAATGCCAATACTTCACCATTGTCCATAATAAAGTTATTATTTGGATCAACACCACAGTCTACAGCTAGCTGTGCATGCATTTTTTGCATTCTGAATTCACCATGTATCGGCATAAAGAATTTAGGCTGCATTAATCGAAGCATTAATTTTTGCTCTTGCTGTCCACCGTGCCCAGAAGTATGAATATCATTTAATGGACCATGAATGACTTCAGCACCTGCACGAGAAAGCATGTTAATTGTTCTGTTAACACTTACTGTATTCCCCGGAATTGGTGAAGAAGAAAATACGACAGTATCGCCAGGTTGAATTTGAATTTGACGATGTGTTCCGTTGGCAATTCTTGATAAAGCTGCCATTGGCTCACCTTGTGAACCGGTACATAGAATAACTACTTCATTTGCAGGAAGTCTGTTAATTTGCCCATGTTCGATGAACGTATCCTTTGGTGCATTGATATATCCTAATTCTTGACCAATCGTAATAGCGGCTTCCATGCTGCGTCCGAAGACAGCAACTTTGCGGTTATGATATACTGCTGATTCAACTACCTGTTGCAGGCGATGTATGTTCGATGCGAAAGTGGCAAAGATGACACGGCCTTCTACTTTTCTGAAAATGTCATTAATACTTTCACCAACTTTACGTTCAGATAATGTAAAGTTAGGTACTTCTGCATTTGTACTGTCAGAAAGGAGACAAAGCACTCCTTCTTTACCAATTTCAGCCATTTTTGTAAGGTTCGCAGGTTCTCCAACAGGTGTAAAGTCAAATTTAAAGTCACCAGTATGTACAACATTTCCTGGTGGTGTTTTAACCACTATACCGTAGGAATCGGGAATACTATGTGTAGTCCTGAAGAAGGTGACAGACGTTTTACGGAATTTGATAATATCATCTTCACCAATAATATTTAGTTTTGCGCTACGTAATAGCCCATGTTCTTCTAATTTGTTTTTGATTAGTCCCATCGCTAATTTACCAGCATAGATAGGAATATTTACTTCACGAAGCAAATATGGAATCCCGCCAATATGGTCCTCGTGACCATGTGTAACGAATAGACCTTTAATTTTATCAACATTTTTTGCTAGATAGGTGTAGTCTGGAATTACATAATCAATTCCTAATAGCTCATCTTCAGGAAATTTAATCCCTGCATCGATTAGGATGATTTCGTCTTGAAATTGTACGCCGTATGTGTTTTTACCAATTTCGCCTAAACCACCTAGAGCAAAGACAGCGGTTTGGTCATTTTTTACAAATTTCATAATAATTAATTCACCAACTCAAAGGAGGAATTATTTTTTTCGTAATCTAAAAATGATCCCTCTAGTTTTTGGATGAATTCAATGTTGTAAAATTGGTCTTTTAGTTTTAGGCGTACTTCTCTTTCTGAATCTGCTTCCATGTAAAGTGATTTGGTGCACTCACGTACAGGCACCTCGGCTTTACTTTCTTGATAAAATACTTTGAAAATCATGTTTTCTCTCTCCTTATCCGTTTTCAAAAAATCTAACTTCTTTATATAGAAAAAGTTATCAACAAATATAAATGCTCCATGCAAAGTTAAAATGACCTAAAGAAAGGCTGAGACTGTCTAGTAGAGTGGAAGTGCATACTTTTAAATTATAAAAGCTTATAGGCATTCCGAAATATGTTTCATCAGACAAACTCTTAGATAATGGAGCTTAGAAATAAACTATTTGTTTAAAATAGCTATCCACTTGTACTAATTCATACTTTTAAAAAATAAAAAGCTATATATGCTAAAGATTATATCTAATTCACTCTCTTAAAGAAAGTTTTCTATTATTTTTCATTGTTTATAGTTCCTATAGGTCAATTAAGAATAGGGCTAGTCCTATATATAGGAAAGTTCACTAATAGGACTAGCCCTAATAATTGTAAAAAGAAAAATATAACAATATAACCGGAGCAAAATCATAAGAGGTCAATTAGAATAAATATCTTAAGCAATAGTCTTTTTTCTCAATATATCTTTCCATTGTTTTAAAAGCTTTTTCCTGAGCTTTTTTAACATGGACTTTCACTCCTTATCTTTAGTTTACCGAGATTTGGTTATGAAGTAAAGGTGTAACATTTTAATCGTCCCTTTTGTCTTACTTATAGTGTACGGATTTCCTCGAAATATTTACATGGTGAAGTATGGAAATTAAAGGCTTCATCGATTGACAATTTTAGTGATAAGGTATACCGTAAGTTCGGAATTAACTATCTTCATAAAATAAAAAAGTGGAAGTGGCTTGGAAAGGTAACAAGCTTTTCGAGAACGAACCTTAGGCAACTGAAACTAGAAAAAAGGAGTTTTTCTGTGAAAAAAATTGTATTTTTTGATATAGATGGAACGTTATTGGATCATGACAAAAATTTACCAGACTCTACTAGAAAAGCCGTTCGCGAACTACAGGAAAACGGTACCTATGTCGCAATTGCAACAGGAAGAGCACCGTTCATGTATGAAAGTCTTCGTAAGGAGTTGGGGATTGAATCATTTGTTTCATTTAACGGTCAGTACGTGGTGTTTGAGAATGAAGTAATTTATACAAATCCTTTAAATAGAGAAACGTTAAAAGAATTGTTAGAGGATACGAAAAAAAGGGAACATCCCGTAGTTCATCTCAACCATATGACAGCGAAAGCAAACAATAAACATCACACGTACATTGAAGAAAGTATGGCGAGTTTGAAATTCCCTCATCCAGAATACGATCCAGAATTTTACATGGATAAAGAAATATATCAATCATTACTATTTTGCCAACAGGAGGATGAGCCTTTTTATCGGAAAAAGTATGACAACTTTACATTTATTCGTTGGCATCAGTATTCGATGGATGTCCTGCCAAAAGGTGGTTCTAAAGCAGAAGGAATTAAGAAAATGATTGAGAAACTAGGGTTTGACTTGGAAGATGTATACGCTTTTGGTGACGGATTAAATGATATTGAAATGATTCAATCTGTCGGTAATGGAATTGCTATGGGAAATGCCGTTCAGGAAGTAAAGAATCATGCAAATTACATAACAAAACATGTCGATGATGATGGAATATTGCATGGCCTGAAACATTTTGAGCTTATTTAAGCATTCTATAAAAAGCGAAGGGGCGTTCTTTTTTGAACGCCCCTTCGCTTTTTATTTTACATTAGTGGTAGCAAACTACTACTAAATTTTTAAAGAAATTCCCTTTATCTTTCGATTGGAAGAGCATCAGGAATAGGAGACAAAGGGTTTTTTTCATCAATATGATCATAGAACATAATACCATTTAGGTGATCAATCTCGTGTTGAAAGACAATGGCAGGAAGTCCTTTGAGACGAATCTTAACTTCATTTCCTTCCACGTCCCATCCTTTAACCGTTACTCTTGCATAGCGAGGGACATAACCTGGAACGGCACGATCAACTGAAAGGCAGCCTTCTCCTGATGTCAAATATGCTTTTTCAACAGAGTGGCTTATTATTTTAGGATTAAAAAGAGCATAGCTGTATAAAGTTCCCTTGTTGTCTGTAACATGTACAGCGAGCATTCGTTTTGAGACGTTTATTTGCGGAGCAGCAAGTCCGACCCCCGACCTTAATCCATACTTAGCAGAAATTTCGGGATCTTGGCTGTTTTTCACATACTCAAGTAGTTTTATTAGTATTTCTTGATCTTCCTTTGATGGTGGGAGGGCAACGTCGTCTGCAACCTTGCGCAGGCTAGGATGTCCCTCTCTTACTATATCTTGCATTGTAATCAAGAACTGTTCCTCCTGTTCGATACATTGTTTTTGTTTATATTGGTAGCTCTGTTAATACAGCAAAACCTTGCCGTCCTATGGACGATAGATAACCACTGAAACTAACAAAATTACACATAAGTGATAATAATTATGAATTTAGTCTATCAAAAACTATAAAAAAAGTTAACTTACAAGTTGTTTGGAAATAGATGTTTGTATATCAATGACTCATATTTTGAAATTGTGTGTATCTAGCTCTAGCTGCTAGTGGCAAGATATTATTTCTTGAAAATAGGAGGTCAACTAGAAATTCTATAACATATTACTTGTCTAAATGAATATCTTTTAGTAAGGGAAAACTTCAATCGACAAATTATTCTATGGTTTGAAAACCCTATTGTCAAAAGTGAATTGGACCGATATAGTAGTAAATGTCATATAGTTAGGGGGATAACGCAGTGTCGAAAATTCGCAATATATTTCTTCTATTATTAGCAATGTTTGTTCTTTCCGGGTGCGTGGGTGGCTCTACTCCGGAAGAAAAAATATACAATGTTTTAGAAGAAACTGTAAAAAAAGAAGAGCAATTTGAAGAGGTTCAAAAACCATTGAAGGAATTAGAGGAAAAAGAGCAAAAATTGTTTAAAGAAATTATGAGCCTTGGAATGAAAGAAATAGATAAAATTGTTAAACTTTCTGACGAAGCGTTAGCAAATGTGAAGGAAAGAAAACAAAACATTGAAAAAGAACAAGAAGCAATGGATGGTGCAGAAGAAGAGTTTAATAAAGCGGAAGACTATGTAAAGAAGCTAGAAGATAAGAAACTCAAAAAAGAAGCACAAACTCTTATTGAAAAGATGAGTTCTCGTTATAAAACGCACGAAAAACTTACAAGTGCATATTTAGAAGCACTTGCTTTAGATAAAGAATTATATGAAATGTTGAAAAAAGAAGACCTGAAAATGGAGAGTTTAGATAAGAAAATTTCAGCCATTAATAAAAAGTACAAAGAAGTAATTTCGGTAAATGAAAAATATAACTCCCAAACAGAAGAGTTTAATAAATTAAAAAAACAATTTTATAAAAATGCCAAAATAGAAATTGAAGAGTGATTAGAAAAAAGCTAATCTTACAATACCCTTGTAAGATTAGCTTTTTTCTTTGTTACCTCTAAAGGTATTTCCTCTATTCAATTCGCTGCCACCTTAGTCATATTATTCAGAAAAAAACTTGAATCCCATTTAGTGTGAAGGGAATTTTTAACAACATATTAAAGTAATCTATAACAGATGAAAATTCACACTTTTTTTGTATAACAGATATGATGTAGGAATTAGTACAGTTTGACGAATGAATATTTAGAGGGAATCATGACTTTTTAAAAATAACGAGTAAATATAACACTTTGTGATTGACGAAAAGAATTTTGTTGTTGTATTATTAGTACCGTGATAACAGATTTGTATTAGTCAATCAATGAAAAATACTGATACAGTTTTGTTTAATATAAAAACAAGGTTTTCAATTTTTACTTTTGTGGAAAACTAGAACTAATAAATGTCCATGATTATTGTTGTAGACCTTACTATTTTTGGGCAACATAAACTTTGTGTGTATTAGACCAAAAATAAATTGCAAAAAGAAAGGATAGGTGACTTCGATGGCTTCTAAAACAAAGAAGACACAATTCGATGCAAAGAAAACGCTCGAACATATTGAAGAACAGTTTGAAATGTTTCAAATTTTGAACGAAGAAGGCGAAGTAGTAAACGAAGACGCAATGCCTGATCTGTCTGATGAACAGTTACAAGAATTAATGCGCCGCATGGTATATACTCGTATTCTTGATCAAAGATCAATTTCACTTAATAGACAAGGGCGTTTAGGGTTCTACGCTCCAACGGCTGGTCAAGAAGCCTCTCAAATTGCTTCTCATTTTGCACTTGAAAAAGAAGACTGGGTGCTTCCTGGATACCGTGATGTACCACAAATCGTTTGGCATGGCTTACCATTATGGCAAGCGTTCTTGTTCTCTCGTGGACATTATGTAGGAAACCAAGCTCCAGAAGGTGTTAATGTAATGTCTCCGCAAATCATCATTGGTGCACAGTACATTCAAACGGCTGGTGTGGCACTTGGACTTAAAAAGCGCGGTAAACAAGCAGTTGCTATTACATATACTGGTGACGGTGGATCTTCACAAGGTGATTTCTATGAAGGAATCAACTTTGCAAGTGCTTATTCTGCTCCAGCAATTTTTGTTGTGCAAAATAACCAATTTGCTATTTCTACACCACGTGATAAGCAAACAGCCGCAAAAACAATTGCTCAAAAAGCAGTTGCTGTAGGTATCCCTGGAATTCTTGTAGATGGTATGGATCCACTTGCAGTATATTCTGCAACACTTTCAGCTCGTGAGCGTGCTGTTAATGGTGAAGGTCCATCATTAATTGAAACAATGTGCTATCGTTATGGTCCACATACAATGGCTGGTGACGATCCAACACGTTATCGTGCATCTGAAATGGATAGCGAGTGGGAAAAGAAAGATCCATTAGTACGTTTCCGTAAATTCTTAGAAGGTAAAGGTTTATGGAGCGAAGAGAAAGAAAACGAAGTAATCGATGAAGCAAAAGAAGATATTAAACAAGCGATTAAAAAAGCAGATGGAACTCCAAAACAAAAAGTTACTGATTTAATTGGAAACATGTATGAAGAGCTTCCATATAACCTAAAAGAACAATTAGAAATTTATAAAGAGAAGGAGTCGAAGTAAGCCATGGCGCAAATGACGATGATTCAAGCGATCACTGATGCACTGCGCACAGAACTACGTAACAACGAAGACGTATTAGTTTTTGGTGAAGACGTAGGTCTAAACGGTGGTGTATTCCGTGCAACGGAAGGACTTCAAAAAGAATTCGGAGAGGACCGCGTATTTGATACACCACTTGCTGAATCAGGTATTGGTGGTCTTGGAATCGGACTAGCTCTTCAAGGGTATCGTCCAGTTCCTGAAATCCAATTTTTTGGATTTGTTTATGAAGTAATGGATGCAATAAGCGGTCAAATGGCACGTATGCGTTACCGTTCTGGTGGTCGTTATAATGCCCCAATTACAGTTCGCTCTCCATTTGGAGGCGGAGTGCATACTCCTGAGCTACATGCAGATAGCTTAGAAGGGTTAATGGCACAACAACCAGGATTAAAAGTAGTTATTCCTTCTACACCATATGATGCAAAAGGACTTTTAATCTCTGCAATCCGTGATAACGACCCTGTTATCTACTTAGAGCATATGAAACTTTACCGTTCATTCCGTGGAGAGGTTCCGGAAGAAGAGTATACAATTGAAATCGGTAAAGCAGATGTGAAACGCGAAGGTACTGACCTTTCCATCATCACTTATGGTGCGATGGTACATGAGTCTCTTAAAGCGGCGGAGGAACTTGAAAAAGAAGGCTACTCTGTAGAAGTAGTAGACTTACGTACGGTAAGTCCTCTTGATATTGATACAATCATGGCATCTGTTGAGAAAACAAATCGTGCAATTGTTGTTCAAGAAGCTCAGAAACAAGCGGGTGTAGCTGCGAATGTTGTAGCTGAAATTAATGACCGTGCAATCCTTAGCTTAGAAGCACCTGTACTTCGTGTAACAGCACCTGATACAGTTTATTCTTTCTCGCAAGCAGAACCAGTATGGCTTCCAAACCATAAAGACGTTCTTGAAACAGCGAAGAAAGTTTTAGAATTTTAATTTAGGAAGAGCAGAAGGGATATCCCTTCTCTTTTCCATTGAATAAATGGAAACTCCTACTAACTGTTAGGGGAAAGACCTGAAAAGTATATTTGCAGCTGTCACTTATAAGGATTATACGATGGTTATTTTCCGGTTAGTGTGGAGAAGAAGTGAAACGATTGACTTTATAACAACATATTTTTTAACATACAGGAGGGCGAATTCATGTCATTCGAATTCAGATTACCAGACATTGGTGAAGGTATTCATGAAGGTGAAATCGTTAAGTGGTTTGTAAAACCAGGCGATAAAGTTGCAGAAGACGATGTTCTTTGTGAAGTACAAAATGATAAAGCTGTAGTCGAAATTCCATCTCCAGTAGAAGGAACAGTAGAAGAATTGCTAGTAGATGAAGGTACAGTAGCTGTAGTTGGTGATGTATTAATTAAATTTGATGCACCAGGTTATGAAGATCTTCAATTCAAAGGTGAAGAAGAGGACGGACAAAAGGCAGAAAAAGCTGAGGAAAAAGCAGCTGAAAAACCTGCAACTGAAACAACAGACAAACAAGCTGATAACGATGCAGAAGTAGATCCGAACAAACGTGTTATTGCAATGCCGTCTGTACGAAAATTTGCACGTGAACAAGGTGTCGATATTCGTAAAGTATCAGGTAGCGGTAAAAATGGTCGCGTCGTAAAAGAGGATATCGAAGCATTCTTAAATGGAGGTAATAAAGCTGCTGCTGTTGAAACAACAGAATCTGCATCTGCAGGCACAGAAGCTAAAGCTGCTTCAGCTCCAAAACTTCCAGAAGGTGAATATCCTGAAACTCGTGAACCAATGAGTGGAATTCGCAAAGCTATTGCAAAAGCAATGGTTAACTCTAAACATACTGCACCACATGTTACATTAATGGATGAAATCGATGTTACAAAACTTTGGGATCATCGTAAAAAGTTCAAAGAGGTTGCAGCGGAAAAAGGTGTGAAATTAACTTTCTTACCTTACATCGTTAAAGCATTAACAAGTGCTCTACGTGAATATCCAGCTCTAAATACTTCTTTAGATGATGCTACAAATGAAATTGTTCATAAGCATTATTTCAATATCGGTATTGCTGCAGACACAGACAAAGGTCTTCTTGTTCCAGTAGTAAAAAATGCTGATCGCAAGTCTATGTTCTCTATTTCAGATGAAATCAATGTATTAGCTGGAAAAGCACGTGACGGCAAACTATCTGGTGATGAAATGAAGGGTGCTTCTTGCACAATCACAAATATTGGTTCTGCAGGTGGACAATGGTTTACGCCAGTAATTAACCATCCAGAAGTAGCTATTCTTGGTGTTGGACGCATTGCTCAAAAACCAGTAGTCAAAAATGGTGAAATTGTAGCAGCACCTGTGTTAGCATTATCATTGAGCTTTGATCATCGCATGATTGACGGAGCTACTGCTCAACATGCTCTTAACCATATTAAGCGTTTGTTGAACGATCCAGAACTTTTATTAATGGAGGCGTAATGCAATGGTAGTAGGAGATTTTCCAATTGAAACAGATACTATAGTAATCGGTGCTGGTCCTGGAGGATATGTTGCAGCAATTCGTGCAGCACAACTCGGACAAAAAGTAACAATTGTAGAAAAAGAAAATCTTGGTGGAGTTTGCTTAAATGTAGGTTGTATTCCATCAAAAGCCCTTATCACAGCAGGACATCGTTTTCATCAAGCGCAGCATTCCGATGATATGGGAATTGTTGCTGAAAATGTAAAAGTGAACTTTGATAAAGTCCAAGAATGGAAATCCGGAGTAGTTAGTAAATTAACTGGCGGTGTTGAAGGACTTCTTAAAGGAAACAAAGTGAATATTGTACGTGGTGAAGCATACTTAGTCGATGGAAACACTTTACGTGTTATGGATGAAAATTCTGCACAAACGTATAAATTCAAAAACGCTATTTTAGCTACAGGTTCTCGCCCAATTGAGATCCCAAGCTTTAAATTCTCTGAGCGTGTTCTAGATTCTACTGGAGCATTAGCGCTTAAAGAAGTTCCAGGCAAGCTTGTTGTTATTGGTGGAGGATATATCGGTACGGAACTTGGTACAGCATACGCTAACTTAGGTTCTGAAGTTACCATTTTAGAAGGTGCAGACGATATCCTTAGCGGTTTTGAAAAACAAATGACAACAATCGTGAAAAAAGGCCTTAAGAAAAAAGGCGTTGAAGTTGTTACAAAAGCAATGGCTCAAGGTGTTGAAGAAACAGCTAATGGTGTTACTGTAAAATATGAAGTAAAAGGTGAAGAGAAAACAGTTGAAGCAGATTACGTGCTTGTAACAGTTGGTCGCCGTCCTAATACGGATGAAATCGGTCTTGAAGAAGCGGGTATTGAACTATCTGAACGTGGTCTTATCAAGATTGATAAACAATGTCGTACAAATGTACCTAGCATTTATGCTATTGGTGACATCGTAGAAGGACCACCACTAGCACATAAAGCTTCATATGAAGGTAAAATTGCTGCAGAGGCAATCTCTGGTGAAGCAGCAGAAATCGATTACCTTGGAATTCCTGCTGTGTGCTTCACAGATCCTGAATTAGCCACTGTTGGTTATTCAGAAACAGAAGCGAAAGAAGAGGGCATCGAAGTTGTTGCAGCTAAATTCCCATTTGCTGCGAATGGACGTGCTTTAGCTCTTAATAGCACAGACGGTTTCTTGAAGCTTGTTACTCGTAAAGAAGATGGACTAGTAATTGGTGCTCAAATTGCTGGATCTGGTGCATCTGATATGATTGCAGAACTCGGTCTTGCAATCGAATCTGGTATGACAGCAGAAGATATTGCGATGACAATCCATGCTCATCCAACTCTTGGTGAGATTTCTATGGAAGCAGCAGAAGTTGCTATCGGTAGTCCAATTCATATTGTAAAATAAGTTAATACGTAAAAAAGGTGATCAGCTAGCTGATCACCTTTTTTTGCGTTCATAAAATTCATTTTTAATGAAGCAGGGAAGCCATGAATATACTGTTCTATATCTTACTTTTAAAGGATGATTTTAAGTGAAATTATATATCGCCTTTTTACTTCAAATGATTTTATGGAGTATCTTTTATCTTGCCGAGTGGTATTCTCACAAAGATGGAGTTCAGTATAAGTACATTATGTTCTTAGTGATCTTTTATTTGGCATTTATATTAACAAAGAAAATAGTGGAGTCTAAAAAACTTACATTATTTATTACATCCTTTAGTTTATCTTGCTTTTTTATTATGAAAGTATTGGTTGAAAATATAGTGAAATTTATATAATTTCTTCCATATAAATTCAATAATATGATAATATAACCAAAGTATAAGTAGAAAGGTGAGTTAAATGAATAAGACTATTGCAGCAGGATTGCTGCTACTACTAGTAACAGCATGCGGGAATGAAGAGGCTGTTAAGCAGAATGAAGAGAAGGAAACACCGAAACAAGAAATCGTTGATTCAGACGAGAGAGATAACGCGGAAGAGAATGAACAAGAGAATGATGACAAAAAGGCAGAAGAGGAAGAAGTTACAGTACCACAAGAACCTTTATACGAGATTAATGAGGGGGATTATAGTATTCAACCAATTGATACTGCAAATGAAAAAGTAGCACTAGTGACGATTGACGACGCTCCGGATCAACATGCACTAGAGATGGCTAAAGTATTAAAGGAACTTAACGCACCCGCGGTTTTCTTTGTGAATGGTCATTTCCTTGATACACAAGAGGAAAAAAATACATTAAAGAAAATTTATGATATGGGTTTTGAAATTGGTAATCATACATACTCCCATGTAAAGCTTACCGATAGTTCAATAGAAGAACAACAAAAGGAAATTGTTTCTTTGAATGATCTTGTTGAATCGATTACCGGAGAGAGACCTAAATTTTTCAGGGCACCTTTTGGAATTAATACTGACTACAGTAGACAGGTAGCACAGCAGGAAAAAATGGCTTTAATGAATTGGACGTATGGATATGATTGGGAACCCAAGTATCAAACGAAAGAAGCGATTGCAGATATTATGGTTAACTCCCCATATTTAAATAATGGAGCGAATCTATTAATGCATGATCGAGCATGGACGAGTGAAGCCCTTGGTGACATTGTAAAAGGCTTAAGAGATAAAGGGTATGAGCTAGTAGACCCTGACACAATTAAAACTCCTGCATCATAAAAAAACAATCGGCGGATTTGCCGATTGTTTTTTTATCTTGGGTTCTTTTCTCAAAGATTGTTGTTTTTACTTATACATTCTGCCCATTGATTTTCGCTACGGACACTTGACTCTTCAGGGAGGAATGAGTGACTCCGGGAAAAGCGGAAGCGGCTTGCCCAGTTCGCTGGAGCTAGACATCGGCTGTCTCTCCCATCCCTCTCTTCCCGCAAGAGTCGAGTGTCCTCCGCTCCAATTAACTCAGTGGCTAAACTTAGTTTGTAGTTTAAAAGTAACAAACTTTCGAAAATAGCCTTGTACTAAGTATAGTAAAGAAAATTAATATATGAGTAGGGTAATCAGTCTTAATTTAACAGCTAACTAATATTGTAGGTGAAATTACCATAGAAAAAATAAATGTGACATACAATTTGGGCTTGAAATTTTAATTGTGTTATATTATTATAGATTCAGATAAGAAAAAGCGCTTTCAACCAACATCATATAAAGGAGTGAAGAAAGATGGGTACAATTGTTTGTCAATCTTGTTTAAGCACTATTGAGCACTATGAAGATGAGAAGGTATCTGTTCTGTTTTCTAACTGCTGTAATTGTGATGAGGATGTGGAAATAGACGATTAATGTAATGCCTTTGGGGAGAAATGCACTGCATAGTCAAATGTAAGGGGTAAAAATAGATATAGAGGCTAAAACGATATGTTGGTGGCATATCGTTTTAGCCTCTATTTTTGTAAGGAATACAGTGAAACTTCAATCGGTGAGGGATTTCTTCTAGCCCGTTAATATGGAATAAAAGTACAAAGGTAAAACTAAATTAGTCTACCGAATAGCTACATGTTCTTTTATTACACGTAAATGCCGTAAATCAAAATCTTCGGGCCCTTGTACAGGAAGACCTGCTTCCATGTTTGTTTTTATATAATCGATGTTTTCTTTTGTGATAATCTCTCCTGGGATAAAAATAGGTATTCCTGGAGGATAGACCATGATAAACTCCGCAATAATTCTTCCGACAGATTGATCAATCGGGATTACTTCTGTGTCTGCGTAAAACGCATCTCTAGGTGTAATTGACAAAACTGGGATATCTGGAAGTAGAACGGTTGTGCTGTGAATGTTTCCTTGTTTTCTAACCTGAGTTGCCAGTTCAGAAAGGGCAGAAATTAATTTGTTTCCTTCTATTTTCGTGTCACCAGGTGTGATAATACAAAGAACATTATATAGATCGGAAAGTTCTACCTCAATATTATGAGCTTCACGAAGCCATTTTTCTGCATCGAATCCAGAAATACCTAAATCTTTGACGGAAATTATAAGCTTTGTTGGGTCATAGTCAAAGGTAGCTCTTGTTCCTAAAATTTCCTTGCCGACACAATATAACCCATTTATATCATTAATTTCTTTTCTCATATATTGTGCTAATTGGATTGTTTCTTCAATAAGCTGTCTTCCTTCTGTTGCTAGCCGTTTTCTTGCAACATCAAGTGAAGCAAGTAATAAATAGGAAGTAGAGGTAGTTGTTAACATACTTAAGATGGTTTGTACTCTTTTATAAGATACTAATCCTTCTTTTAAATTAAGAACCGAACTTTGTGTCATAGACCCACCTAGTTTATGGACACTTGTAGCGGCCATATCGGCCCCAGCTTGCATAGCAGATAGGGGAAGGTCCTCATGGAAGTGTATATGTACTCCATGCGCTTCATCAACGAGAACAGGAATGTCGTAGGAATGGGCTAGTTCCACAATTTTTTTTAAATCTGCTGAAATACCAAAATAAGTTGGATTAATTACCAAAATGCCTTTTGCATCAGGATGCTGTTCTAAAGCCTTCGTAACAGCGTCAATAGTAATTCCATGAGAGATACCTAAATCCTTATCCACATCTGGATGAATAAAAATAGGTGTTGCTCCTGAAAAAACGATAGCCGTCATAACTGATTTATGCACGTTTCTGGGAACAATTATTTTATCTCCAGGTCCACAAACACTCATAACCATCGTCATTATGGCGCCGCTTGTTCCTTGTACGGAGAAAAAGGTATGGTCTGCTCCAAATGCTTCTGCAGCCAAATCTTGTGCTTGTTTAATCATTCCTTTTGGTTGGTGGAGGTCATCAAGAGGACCAATGTTAATAAGGTCTATTGATAGTGCATTCTCTCCGATAAATTCTTTGAATTCCGAGTCCATCCCTGCGCCTTTTTTATGGCCAGGTATGTGAAATTGAACTGGATTTTTCTTACTATGTTGGACTAGGCCGGTAAATAACGGCGTTTCATATTGTGACAATTCATTCGACACCTCTTTAATTTAAATCTGTATTATTGTTAGTGTAAGTTGTTTTATATACATTATTCTTTAAGTTACCCGTAGAAAGGTAAGAACGTAACATTTCTCACAAACAAAAGAATTATAGCACTACGATATTTCTTTGCATAGTATTAGATGCCCATTTTACAATCTATATTTTTTGATAGTAAATTCGAAGGGAATTGACAGGAGAATATAGAAATAGAAAAGATAGGAGGGGTTAGTGTATGAAATGGAAAACAAGAGTATCAGAATTACTAAATATAAGATATCCAATAATTCAAGGTGGGCTTGCACATCTAGCCTATTCAGAATTGGCTGCTGCCGTTTCAAATGCAGGAGGGTTAGGACAAATTACGGCAATGTCGCTTTCTGACCCGCAAGAGTTAAGGGAGGAAATTAAAAAGGTTCGTTCCTTGACAGATAAACCATTTGGGGTTAATTTTGCTATCGGTCAGCATGGTAGACCATTTTCTAGTTTTGTTGATGTAGCAATAGAAGAAAAGGTGCCGGTTATTTCGGTGACAGGAGGAAATCCGACGCCGCTTTTTCAACAACTAGATGGTGTAGATGTGGCTAAACTTGTTCTCGTAGCTTCGAAAAGGCAAGCGATAAAAGCAGAAGAACTTGGCGCTGATGCTGTCATGGTTGTAGGACAAGAGGGCGGGGGACATTTAGGGAAAGAAGACATTGGAACCCTTGTGCTCGTTCCGCAAGTGGTAGATGCGGTGCGGATCCCTGTAATCGCTTCTGGAGGAATAGGGGATGGAAGAGGACTCATGGCCGCTTTATGCTTGGGAGCAGAAGGTGTAGAAATGGGGACACGCTTTATCGCTACAAAAGAATGCGTCCATGCTACTGAAAGTTATAAACGTTCCTTGATTGAGGGTACTGAAAATGATACAGTCGTTATTAAACGATCAATCGGGGCACCCGCGAGAGCAATAAGAAATAGTTGGACAGATAAAATTTTAACTATTGAAAAAGAAAATGGTGGCTATGAAAAATTAAAAGACTATGTTAGTGGAGATGCTAATAAACGGTACATATACGACGGGAAAATAACTGAAGGTTTTGCGTGGGCTGGACAAGTAATGGGAATGATTGAAGATTCTCCTACAGTAGAAGAGTTAATTAGTCGAATGATTAGACAGGCAGAAACTATTCAAAATAGCTGGTCGCGTTAAAAATTGTTGACAGAAAATTAAAGATGCATCTAGGAGTGATTACATATGGAATATCAGTATCCGTTTGATTTAGATTGGTCTACTGAAGAAGTAATTGATGTCGTTGCGTTTTTTCAAGGTATCGAAAAGGCATACGAAAAAGGAATCAGTAGAGAAGATTTAATGGCAGTATATAAAAGATTTAAAGAAATAGTACCAGGTAAAGCAGAAGAAAAGAAAATTTTCAAAGAGTTTCAGGAGTCTAGCGGGTATTCTTCTTACCATGTTATTAAGGAAATGAAAAAATCTGAAAGCAATTCTCACATTAAAATGAATTAGAGTAAATAAGGACTGATTGCATCTGTGTTATTTTTCACTAGTTGCAGTTAGTCCTTATTTAATAGATATAGATATATTTTTATGCGTGTTTAACTTAACTTATAAAGGGGTAGAAGTGTTTTAAAGGTACTCTCAATTTTTTGAATAAGCTCTGAGCCACTCATGTTAACCACTTCATCTTGATCAAGGTGAATACCACAAAGGATTTCAGCCTTTTTAACGGACTGTAATCTTTTTACAAGAGAATGGAATTCTTCATCTGACATAGAAGAAAAAGCTTTTGCATCTGGCTTTGTATGATCGCCGGACCAAACAAAGGAACTTGGAATAATTTTTCTTATCTCTTGTTCTTTTTTTTCTAATTCTTGTCCATACTCTGATTTAATAGGAGCTTCATAAATCACCGCAAACCATACAAAAAGGTGGGTTTCCCAAAGTCCAATCTGAAAATGAGGATGCTTTTTATAACCTCGTTTATTATTGGCAAATGCAACCCACGTATCATTTGGAGGGTTTACAGAGCGGCGGGCATGCTTGGCTACATGAGGAAACATTTCTTCACCAGTTAAAGCAGATAAAGATACAGAAAAGTGTTCTCCTAATGCTTCTAGTTTTGGGCGGATATCAGATATAATTGCTTCCATTCTATTTTCAAGACCATCTATTGTAAAAATTTTGAAGTCATTTGATGTGAAACCTGTAAATTCCATTGGTACAACCTCCTACATGTGTTGACAATATTTTAGCATAAGGTAAGTTGTCTTATAAAATAAATTGATTGTCCCGTATTAATGAGCAGTAAGTCCTCACCTTAGGAATTGAACAATTATAGGTAGGGGATAAACTGCCTGTAAATACCCGATGGGTGAGATAAAGTGAAACTTACCGATGCGTTCACAGAGGTTTAGTTGAAATAACCAGGTTGGTACTGACGGTTTAACATCCACTGATAAGTGGAAATGTTAGTAGAACGAGATCAACAATCAGTGGAGAATGAAAGAAAATCCCTAATAATTGAAGTTTCGCTTTATAAGAGAATGTAACGAATAGTAGGTGAATACACATTTTTGTTACGTGATGATAAGAAACGTCATAATATGTATTAAATATTATCAGAAGAGTTAGAAAATAAAACCACCTGGAAGGGGTGCTATATCCATGAAACAAGTAATGAACACGTCTAAAAAACGCGATATCCATCAACAACGGTTAGCTGTTCTTAGATTAGAAATGGATTATGAACTTGCTGTATTATTTGAAGCGATGGAAGCGGATAATAAAGACATTCAAATGAAATCAAAAGAAAAATTAATGAAAATAAGAGAAGAGTTAATTCGGCTAAAGGCTTTGTAGGTTAGTAGAAGAGGAGTAAAGGAAAAATGCAAATAAGGTTTAAACGAATGATTTGATGCGAACTCTAACCTAGGAATATGAGTTCGCATTTTTCGTGTTGCTTGAATAGAAAGTTGATTTATCTTAAGCTAAATAAAAGGAAGTTGTTACTAATTTAATTTTTACATACGAAAAAAGCATTTATCTCGCACTAAAGGGCAGTAACCCCACCTTAAGACTTAGAGGAATCAAGGCATGTGTGGAGAGGTAGCTGTCCAATCGGTTCAACTAACAATCATCGGGGGATGGAACCCCTACTGATTGAAGTTTCACTTTATATTGCATATTTGGAGGATGAACAAATGACAAATTGGATGGAGCTTGATCAGAATATACGAGAATGGATAGCTGAAGCAGGAAAACGTATTCGTGCTTCTTTTCAAACAGAATTAAATATTCAAACGAAGTCAAACCGGAATGATTTAGTAACGAATATTGACAAAGCTACGGAAGAATTTTTTACTGATAATATTCGAAATATTTACCCGGATCACGAAATTGTTGGCGAAGAAGGTTATGGTGACGAGCTTCAGGAAATGAAAGGAATTACATGGGTAATTGATCCAATTGACGGAACAATGAATTTTGTCCATCAACAAAGAAACTTTGCGATTTCTATAGGGGTTTACGAAAATGGGGTAGGTATCCTTGGCTACATTTATGATGTTGTTCATGACGAACTTTATTTTGCTAAAAAAGGCGAAGGTGCTTATATGAACGACATAAAGCTTGAAGAATTAAAGCCTGTCGATATTGAAGACAGTATTGTTGCTTTGAATGCTTTATGGGTAACAGAAAATAAACGAATAGATCCTACAATTTTAGCACCGTTAGTTCAAACTGTAAGGGGGGTTCGTTCCTATGGATCGGCTGCGTTAGAAATGGCGTATGTTGCATCTGGACGTCTTGATGCTTACTTGACAATGCGTTTGGCCCCTTGGGACTTTGCAGCTGGAAGAATTCTTATTGAAGAGGTAGGCGGGAAAGTCACAAACCTTAAGGGGGAAGACTTGAATCCGCTTGAAAAGAGTTCTGTATTTGTGGGGAATTCTCAGTTGCATAAAACAATTCTAGAAAAGTATCTATACAGGTTTAAATAGTTATTAATGCTGATCAAAAAAAGTGAAATTTTTTTGATCAGCATCTTTTTTATTAAAGCTTGCCTTCTTCCCGATATTTCTTCTTCGTTGTAAATCCAAGCCCCATTACAGCGATAAGTATAATAAGACTTAGAATAGCAATTACTAAACTTTTAGCACTTATTGCAATACCGAACCCCATAATAGAAAGTGCTGCTAAGACTGCAAATAGAACAAATATCCACTTAATATTTTTCATTTCCAATTCCTCTCCCTTATGCTAAGTACAGTTTTGTACTTCTTTTTATAGTTGGCTATTTTCGTAAAGTTTGTTGCTTTTTAACGGAAAACTAAGTTTAACCTACTGAGTTGATTGGAGCGGAGGGCACTTGACTCCTGCGGGAAGAGAGGGAAGTGGGAGACCCCGCAGGCGAAGCCGAGGAGGCTCCCATTCCTCCCCGAGGAGTCTTGTGTCCGTAGCGGAAATCAACGGGCTAAATTTATAAGTAAAAACAACAATCTATGAGAAAAGAGCCTTATAATTTAACTATATCAATTTTTTCTAGTTAGAACACTTGAAATAAATCTAAATAAGTTTTTGGAAATAATTTCTCATTCTAAAATGTTAATATTTCCAATTTAGAGTTTGGACGTGAGGGGCTGATCAAGCCACTTTCATTTTTCATTGTCCAGTTCCAGCGGCTAGAGGTCTTTTTCAAAAAAATAGTTGAGGGTAAACGACGACCCTCTTCTGTTTTCTTGAAAAAGCTTGTCACCTCTAATCAAGCGCTTCCACTTTTTTATTCTACATAATTTATTTCGGGTTTTCTACTGTCTGTGATATAATGGTACAGTTAAAAACAATGACGGATTTCTTGTTGAATGATGTCAATATTCAGGAGTGGGAAAATGAACTTAAGAAATGATCTTAGAAATATTGCTATTATTGCTCACGTAGACCATGGTAAAACAACGCTAGTAGATGAGTTGTTAAAGCAATCAGGAATTTTTCGTGCAAACGAGCAAGTAAGTGAACGCGCAATGGATTCCAATGATTTAGAAAGAGAACGTGGTATTACAATCCTAGCTAAAAATACTGCGATTCAATATAAAGATACTAGAATTAATATCCTTGATACACCAGGACATGCTGACTTCGGTGGTGAAGTTGAACGTATTATGAAAATGGTTGATGGTGTTCTGCTTGTTGTGGATGCGTATGAAGGCTGCATGCCTCAAACGCGATTTGTATTGAAAAAAGCATTAGAGCAAAACCTTACTCCGATCGTTGTAGTAAATAAAATTGATAAAGACTCAGCAAGACCAGAGGAAGTTATTGATGAAGTACTTGAGTTATTTATCGAGCTTGATGCGAATGACGAACAATTAGAATTCCCTGTTATATATGCTTCAGCACTTAGTGGTACAGCAAGCACAGATCCAAATCCCGCTAATCAAGATGAAAATATGCAATGTTTATATGAATCCATTATTGAAAATATTCCGGCACCTGTAGATAATCGTGAAGACCCATTACAGTTTCAAGTAGCTCTTTTAGACTACAATGATTATGTTGGTCGTATTGGAGTTGGTCGTGTTTTTAGAGGGACAATGAAGGTTGGACAACAAGTTGCTCTAATGAAATTAGACGGTTCTGTTAAACAATTCCGTGTAACAAAGATATTTGGTTTCTTTGGGTTAAAACGAGAGGAAATAGAAGAGGCTCATGCAGGTGACCTTATTGCGGTATCTGGTATGGAAGATATTAACGTTGGAGAAACGGTTTGTCCTGTAGAGCATCAAGAACCACTTCCTGTTCTACGTATTGATGAGCCAACATTACAAATGACCTTCCTTGTAAACAATAGTCCATTTGCAGGACGAGAAGGAAAATTTGTAACAGCACGTAAGATTGAAGAACGTCTATTAGCACAATTACAAACTGATGTAAGTTTACGGGTGGATCCAACAGATTCACCAGATGCTTGGACAGTGTCAGGACGCGGTGAACTTCATTTATCTATTCTTATTGAGAACATGCGTCGTGAAGGATATGAACTTCAAGTATCGAAACCGCAAGTTATCGTTCGAGAAATTGATGGAGTAAAAAGCGAACCGGTAGAACGTGTTCAAATCGATATTCCTGAAGAGTATATGGGTGGTGTAATTGAATCACTCGGTTCTCGAAAAGGTGAAATGCTAGATATGATCAATAACGGAAACGGACAAGTTCGCCTTGTATTTATGGTTCCTGCCCGTGGCTTAATAGGTTATTCGACTGAATTTATGACTCTAACTAGAGGGTACGGAATTATCAATCATACCTTTGACAGCTATCAGCCAATGCAAAAAGGTCGTGTAGGTGGACGCCGTCAAGGAGTTCTTGTTTCCATGGAAACAGGTAAAGCAACTCAATACGGTATTATGCAAGTAGAAGATCGTGGTGTAATCTTTGTAGAACCAGGTGTTGAAATTTACGGTGGTATGGTTGTTGGGGAACATACTAGAGAAAATGATATTACCGTTAATATTACAAAACTTAAGCATGCAACAAATGTCCGTTCTGCAACAAAAGACCAAACGGTTACAATTAAAAAACCTAGAATAATGACATTAGAAGAGTCGCTTGAATATTTAAATGATGACGAGTATTGCGAAGTAACTCCGGAATCTATTCGTTTGCGTAAAAAAGTTCTTGATAAGAGCGAACGTGAAAGAGTGACTAAAAAGAAAAAGCTTACAGAAACTAATTAATTTGTCTAGGACTTGGTAAAGGAGGGGAAAGGAATGGATGTATCAGAACGTTTGTCCTTTTTTGCAGCCCTTTATCGTGTAGATCAAAACGAAGAATTAGGTATGTGGCTTTTGTATCTAACAATCGTCGGTTTATCTATACTTGTATATAAATTAGGATTTGCGAAAAAGCTTCCCTTATTTAAATCAATTATTATTTACTTTTTCCTTTTCTTTGGAAGTACGGTATTAACTTTTTTAGGGATCTTTTTACCGGTTGCCGAAGGTTTGGTTGTTGCAGCCTTTATCTTGATCATCTATAAAATACGTTTAAATAATGAGAAAAAACAAGGGAATATATAGAGAAAAGGGGGACTGTTTAAATTTAAACAGCCCCCCTTTTTTATAAATAAGATAGTATACAGTATGGCATTGTAGAGACATATCTAACAGCTACTTAGATGTGTTCACAGTTGTTATTTATTCAGTTGAAAATATTAGAACTCATCTGTTACCTTTGGTGATCGGTATAAGCGGAAATTCCCTGTAGCAGCTCGCTTTTCCGTTTTTTCCTTAATCCTGTCACGGCAAGGTTGGCACATATATGTGTGTATCGGTCGGTTTCTAAGTCTTTTAGCTTCTAAAGAATCGTCTTCTATATTTTCAATAATTTCACATAATGCACATTTAACTCGCATTAAAACACCTCTTTTATTATTCTAAACATATATTTGGTAATCCTAGTATATCATGTAGAAAGAAGTTACGCCTTTCGATTGATTTTTTGTCATTTTTCGATACAGTAGGAACTATAGTATAATGGAATTGTTACAATAAAGAGGACCTCTAAAAGCCTGGAGAAAATGACCGGTGGCAATCTCCTGCCTCGTTCCTCGGAAAAGAAGTACACCTTTTCTGCGTTTACTCCCACATTTCCTTGAACATTACGGTTCTCCTTGTCTTTATGCTTGAGCATGTACTACCAAACAGAGGAGGAGTGACATGGCAAATCGTATTGAGCCGAAATTAATACCAGAATTATTTGATGAACTTCAAACAGAACGTTTTGTTACAGTGGCCACTGTTGACTATGAAACAGGTGGACCAAGTGTAAATGCTATTTCTTGGGTGATTGCAAGTGACGAAGAAACGGTAGTTTTTGCTGTCGATAGACGTTCGAAAATCGTTGAGAATGTAAAGTACAATCATTTAGTCGTTATTAATTTAATTGCTAATGAATCTACGTACTCCATTAGTGGAGAAGCGAGAATCCTCAAGGAAAGGCTAGAAAATGTGCCATTGAAATTATCGCTTATTAGAGTATGCATTCATGAAGTGAAGGATGTGATGTTTTATGGTTCGAAAATTTCTACCGAACCTGGGTATGAAAAAACATATGATGAAAAAGCGGCAGACCGCCTCGACCGACAAGTAATAGAAGCCATGAAAAACAGTGTAGACAACTGATTTTTCATGGCTTTTTTCTTTGCAAACTTGTTTTGAGGTGAGAAGAATGACTGTAGTTTTAGTCCATACGGTGATGAGATTGATCGTTCTGCTCTTTGTTTAATTGTTTTTCCTTTTGGTTATTCATTTTCTTTTTCGGTTCTTCTGGAGCATTCTCTGAGTCGGTATTTTGCAAAGATTTCGGTGTTTCTGGAATAATTCTACCGGTAATATCAGACAATTCATTCATTATTCCTTGTAATGGTTGTCCACTTTGAATATCTGAGCCTATTTCATCCAAACGAGCATTAATATCAGGGTCAGCTACTACAAGTGCTTGGGCACCATAAGGGTCATTTTTTAATGCTTCGGCAACGGAATATTTAATCGTGCCTACTTCGGAGCGGTCAATATTAGAATCAACATCAATGCCTACAATTGCATACTTCCCTACAACCACAGCGGTAGCATCTTTAACCGAGGGGACACCTGATGCAAGATTAACTAGATGCTGTGATATTTCCTCTCCTGTTTTTCGTTCTACATGTTGAATATTACTGTCTTTTACTGTGATGGTGTTAGGCTTATTAGAATCAGTATTATTGTTATATCCAACATTATTGTTTTGATTATTGTTTGTGCACGCAGCTAAAAAGGAAACAAGAACTAGAATGGAGATGATTCTATTCATTTAAATACCTCCCTATTTTAATCACTGTCATTTCTTATTGTGTAAAATTCTTCTATCTTTATACGTTGTTTCATATATTTTAAGCAACGGGCCGTCCAACCATAAATAGTAGCTTTTGAATAACCGGATGATAAGGGGCTACATACAATGGAAATAAGATATTAGGAGCAGGAGGCATCGATTTGAATAAAATTTACGTATTAGATACCAATGTCTTGTTACAAGATCCATATTCAATTTTTTCATTCCAGGATAATGAAGTGGTAATTCCAGCAGTTGTATTAGAAGAGGTCGATTCTAAAAAGCGTTATATGGATGAATTAGGAAGAAATGCAAGGCATGTGTCAAAACTAATAGATAATTTAAGACAAGAAGGAAAGCTCCATGAAAAAATTCCTTTGCACAATGGGGGTACGTTACGCATTGAACTTAATCATCGATCATTTCAACAACTTCAAGAAATATTTGTAGAAAAGACAAATGATAATCGAATTCTTGCGGTAGCAAAAAATCTTTTTTTAGAAGAAGAAGCGAAAAAAGATGGCAGAGCGGTAATATTAGTTAGTAAAGACACACTTGTTCGCGTAAAGGCAGATGCCATTGGTTTGCAGGCAGAAGACTATTTGAGTGATAGAGTAGTCGAAGTAAATGATATCTATTCTGGATTTGTCGAGTTATATGTATCAAAAGACCTGCTTGATTTGTACTATGAAAAAGGAGAAATAGATGTTTCAAAAATAAAAAATCAAAGGCTTAATTCACATCAATTCTTGATTCTGAAGGATGCGCTTGGAAGTTCTGCATCAGCACTGGGAATGGTGGATGCATCAGGAAAAAAAGTGAAAAAACTAATTTATGATAGTGAACATTTGTGGGGGATTCGAGCTAGAAATGTTCAACAAACGATGGCAACAGAATTACTGCTAAGAGAGGATATTCCATTGGTGACGATGGTTGGGAAGGCTGGAACAGGTAAAACGTTACTTGCACTTGCAGCTGGTCTGCTTCAAACGGAAGATTACCAGTCCTACAAAAAACTATTAGTCGCCCGCCCAATAGTTCCAGTCGGAAAGGATATTGGCTTTTTACCGGGAGAAAAACAAGAAAAATTAAGACCGTGGATGCAACCGATATATGATAATTTAGAATATCTTTTTAACGTTAAAAAACCAGGAGAACTTGATGATATTCTAGCGGGAATGGGTTCTATTGAAGTGGAAGCTTTAACCTATATTAGAGGAAGGAGCATCCCCGAACAATTCATTATTATTGATGAGGCACAGAATTTAACAAAACATGAAGTAAAGACAATTTTAACTCGTGTTGGTGAACGAAGTAAAATAGTGTTAATGGGAGATCCTGGTCAAATCGATCATCCTTATCTAGATGAATATAATAATGGTCTAACTTATGTAGTTGAAAAATTTAAAAATCAAAACGTAGCTGGACATGTCAAGTTATTAAAAGGGGAACGTTCAGGTTTAGCACAGCTTGCAGCTGATATACTTTAAGATTAAAATACAATGGTAAAGTATGCAAAAACTGATCCAGGTGTTCCTGGATCAGTTCATTTTCAGGGTATGGATAACTACTATTCAATTGTAAAGCTTGTAACTCTTTTAATTGGATTTTGTTTGTTTGAACCGTCTTTAAAATAAATGTATACTGGACCGTCTTCTGTTAAAGGCTTTCCTTTATTAGAAAATCCGAGCAGCAGTTGTGAGGCAGTCTCTAGCTCAAAGGAAAACGAATCGTTTTCTGTATTAATGATAAGTTTAGAAGCGCCTTCCTTTGGTTCAGCATTTTCTAAAAAAGGTAGAAAAGGAATGGCAAAAGTCCCAGTTAATATTTTTTCTTTTAGGTATTTTTTTTCTGTTTTTAAAGTGGGAGGATAAGTTGCCCCCTCTTGGATCTCTCTGGACCAATGCTTAGAGATGTTTTTTGTATACTCTTCTAATTCATCGTGTTCAACATTTGTTTCTTCAAAGTATGTATCTAAATCAACTTTCCTGTCATCAAATATCCATACAGTTGGATCCAACGTTATCGTATAATTTACTTCACCATTAATTGGCATGATCATATTCAAGTTTGATTCCCCCTAGACCTCTAGTTGATAATTTTAGTATATCGTTTATATGGGGAAATGTCACATTTTCTATTTTAAATGTTTGTCAACTGATAGTAACAATGGTTTTAAAGAAGCTTAGACGGAGAAGAGAGTTATGTTTGAAGCCTTATCTATTCAGCGCGGAGGTAAATCACTTATTTTTCTTGCAATTTGAGGGGATTAACGATAAAATTTTGAGATAGAAATATTTTTATTTGTTCGGTAAGGGGGGATCAACGTGGCGTCTGAAATGACTATTAATCATCGAGATAAAGCCTATGCATTATTAAAGGCGGACGCGGAAAAGATTTTACAACTTATTAAAGTTCAAATGGATAATTTAACGATGCCCCAATGCCCTTTGTATGAGGAAGTATTGGACACCCAAATGTTCGGATTATCTCGTGAAATAGAGTTTGCGGTTCGTTTAGGGTTAGTAGATGATAAGGATGGAAAAGAGCTTCTTGATTCTTTAGAAAGAGAACTTTCTGCTCTTCATGAAGCCTCTACCAAAAAGTAAAATAGTTATGACAACTCAAACAATACTTCTTTCTGTTGTTTGAGTTTTTTTATCCTGAAGAAATAAATTTTTTTGGAATATAATTAAGGGGTTTAACTTACATAGAGGGGGTTCATCTCTTCAAAGGGAAGGAATTTCCTTTTTTATCGAAAAAGTTTATCCCCATCACTCCCACTTTCCTAAGGATTAGAGAAATTGAAAAAGAGTAGGTGGCGGATAAACTACCTTAATCTAGCTGTGGCTCCTAGTTCTCGAGTTATAAGATATGCTGCTGCGCTTCGAGGGTGGGAAGTTGCCTACACTTTTTAGTGTGAACACCTGGTTGGTTCAACTAACAATTAGTAGGAGAGGGAAGAGAAGCCCAACTGATTGAAGTTTCACTTTATAAAAAGGATTGGAAGCGACTATGATAAAAAAAATAATAAAATCCTATGATTACTCATTAATTGCTGTTTACGTATTTCTATGTTTATTTGGACTAGTTATGATTTACAGCGGTAGCATGGTCATGGCAGTTGAGCGTTTTGGTTATGAGAGTGACCATTTTTATAAAAAACAGTTAGTCAACATTATTATCGGATTTGGTGCATTTACCTTTGCGGCCTGGTTTCCTTACAAAGCATTTCAAGTCGGAAAGATATTAAAGACGTTGATGGTTACCATTGTAGGTCTTTTACTTGCTGTACATGTTATTGGGGTTGAAATAAACAATGCGAAAAGTTGGATAAATATTGGAGTAATGCAAGTGCAGCCCTCAGAATTTGCGAAGCTTGCAATAATTATTTATCTAGGAGCTGTATATGCAAAGAAACAGAGCTATATTGATAGTTTCAATAAAGGAGTCATCCCTCCACTTGCTTTTTTAGGATTTATTTGCTTTCTTGTTTTTTTAGAGCCTGACTTTGGTACTGCAGCTATCATTTTTACTATTGGCTTCCTTGTAATTTTTTGTTCGGGTATCAGTTTTAAAACTTTTTCTAAACTTGCAGGTCTTGGTATCGCTTTTTTAGTTGTCTGCTCTCCGTTCATCTATTTAGCTAGGGATTATATTTTTACAAAGGAAAGAATGAGCAGAATTGAAGCGTATTTATCTCCTTTTAAGTATGCTCAAGGCGAGGGATATCAACTAGTAAACTCTTATTTAGCTATTGGGTCAGGCGGTGTGCAAGGATTGGGTCTAGGTCAAAGTGTTCAAAAACTAGGCTATTTGCCAGAACCACATACAGATTTTATTATGTCGGTTATCGCAGAGGAACTAGGAGTCTTTGGGGTGACATTCGTTATAGTTGGATTAAGTTATATTGTACTTCGAGGCATATATATAGGAGTAAAGTGTAAGGATCCATTTGGGACTATGCTTGCTATTGGAATTTCTAGTATGATTGGTCTTCAAGCGTTTATTAACCTTGGGGGAGTTTCTGGTTTAATCCCTATAACAGGAGTTCCTTTGCCTTTTATAAGCTATGGTGGATCTTCCTTATTAGTACTATCTTTATCTATGGGACTACTTGTTAACGTTTCTATGTTCGTAAAATATGAAAAAAAATATAAAATAAAGAAGGAAAATAGTCAAAGTTCGTCGAATAATATAAATAACAATAAAATATATAATTTTTAGAACTTAGTTTTTCTTTAAAAACATTAGTCTAGGGTAGCCCCTAAGATACTGTCAATTATCTTTTGGGGAAGCCCTTTTTTCATAGACTAGAACTTACAATTTCATGTACTGAGAGGAGATACTAGAATGAAGAAGATTCAAAAGGTATTAGTGGCAAACAGAGGAGAAATTGCCATACGAGTATTCAGAGCTTGTACGGAATTAAACATTCGTACAGTTGCAATTTATTCTAAAGAAGATTCAGGTGCATACCACCGATATAAAGCTGATGAAGCATATTTAGTAGGTGAAGGAAAAAAGCCTATAGATGCTTACCTTGATATAGAGAATATTATCAACATTGCAAAGAGTTCTGATGTAGATGCTATTCACCCAGGATATGGTTTTCTATCGGAAAATATTTCTTTTGCTAGAAGATGTGAAGAAGAGGGGATTGTGTTCATTGGACCACAGTCAGAGCATTTAAATATGTTCGGAGACAAAGTGAAAGCTCGTCACCAGGCACAAGTAGCAAACATCCCAGTTATACCTGGTAGCGATGGACCTGTTTCAAGTCTAGAAGAGGTCGTTAGTTTCGGTCGCAACCATGGCTTTCCATTAATGATTAAAGCGTCATTAGGTGGCGGTGGTCGTGGCATGAGAATAGTCAGAAGTTTAGAAACATTGAAAGAATCCTATGAACGTGCAAAATCAGAAGCGAAGGCTGCTTTTGGAAATGATGAAGTATATGTTGAAAAGTTCGTTGAAAACCCTAAACATATCGAGGTACAAATACTTGGAGATGAGGATGGAAACATAGTCCATCTTTACGAGAGGGATTGCTCTGTTCAAAGACGTCATCAAAAAGTAGTCGAGATAGCACCTTCTGTCTCGCTTACGGAAGACTTAAGAGAACGAATTTGCGAGGCTGCAGTAAGATTGATGAAAAATGTTAACTATGTAAATGCGGGTACGGTAGAATTTTTGGTTGCTGGTGATGAGTTTTTCTTTATTGAGGTTAATCCACGTGTCCAAGTAGAACACACGATTACGGAGATGGTTACTGGTGTCGATATCGTTCAAACGCAAATAATGATTGCACAAGGTCATTCCTTACATAGTGACAAGATTGGAATTCCTTCACAAGAGAAGATTGTCACAAATGGTTATGCTATCCAATCTCGTGTTACGACAGAGGATCCATTGAATAATTTTATGCCTGATACAGGTAAAATTATGGCTTACCGGTCTGGTGGAGGGTTTGGTGTGCGTTTAGACGCAGGAAACGGTTTCCAAGGTGCAGTGATTACTCCTTATTATGATTCTTTGCTCGTCAAACTGTCGACATGGGCGCTAACATTTGAACAAGCGGCATCTAAAATGGTCCGTAATTTACAAGAATTTCGGATTCGTGGAATTAAAACGAATATCCCTTTCCTAGAAAACGTTGTTAAGCATGAAAAATTCATGACAGGTGAATATAATACTTCATTTATTGATTCTACTCCGGAATTGTTTATTTTCCCGAAACGAAAAGACCGGGGAACAAAAATGCTTTCTTATATAGGTAATGTGACGGTAAATGGCTTTCCGGGTATAGAACGGAAAAAGAAGCCTGTTTATAGTAAAGCAAGAATCCCTTTAATTACAGAGTCAGGACCTGTCCCGTCTGGAACAAAGCAAATCCTTGATGAGCATGGTGCAGATGGCCTCGTGGATTGGGTGAAAAATAAGAATGGTGTTCTCTTAACAGATACAACATTTCGTGATGCTCATCAATCCCTACTTGCTACGAGAGTAAGGACGAACGACATTAAACATATTGCAGAGCCGTCAGCGAGACTTTTACCTGATTTGTTTTCGTTTGAAATGTGGGGAGGAGCAACATTCGATGTATCTTATCGTTTCTTAAAAGAGGATCCGTGGAATCGTTTACTTACATTAAGAGAGAAAATTCCTAATGTTCTTTTTCAAATGCTTTTAAGAGCTTCTAACGCGGTAGGGTATAAAAATTATCCTGACAATGTTATTCGGGAGTTTGTTGAAAAATCCGCTTTTTCTGGAATAGATGTTTTCAGAATTTTTGATAGCTTAAACTGGGTAAAGGGGATGGAGGTAGCAATTGATGCAGTACGTCAAAGTGGTAAGATTGCGGAGGCTGCCATTTGCTATACTGGAGATATTGATGACCCTACAAGAACGAAATACGATACTGCATATTATAAAAAGCTTGCAAAAGAATTGGAAGCACAAGGGGCTCACTTGCTGGCAATAAAAGATATGGCAGGACTCTTAAAACCTCAGTCTGCTTACAGACTTATATCTGAATTGAAAGATACTGTTAATTTACCAATTCATTTGCATACGCATGATACAAGTGGAAATGGAGTTTTCACTTATGCAAAAGCTATTGAAGCTGGTGTGGATATAGTGGATACTGCACTAAGTACAATGTCTGGGCTTACTTCTCAACCTAGCGCCAATACCCTTTATTATGCAATGCAAGGTACTGAAAGGAAGCCTGAGGTAGATATTAATTCACTTGAAACACTTTCTCATTATTGGGAGGATATCCGTAAATATTACCAAGATTTCGAAAGTGGTATGATGTCTCCACATAGTGAAGTATATAAACATGAAATGCCTGGTGGACAGTACAGTAATTTGCAGCAACAGGCTAAAGCTGTAGGGCTTGGTGACCGTTGGGAGCAAGTGAAAGAAATGTATGCAAGAGTCAATCATCTTTTTGGGGATATAGTAAAAGTTACACCATCTTCTAAAGTTGTAGGAGATATGGCGCTATTTATGGTGCAAAATGAGCTAACAGAAAGTGATGTATTAGAACGCGGGGATAAAATTGATTTTCCAGATTCTGTTGTGGAATTGTTTGAAGGCTACTTAGGTCAGCCCTACGGGGGATTCCCCGAACAGCTGCAAAAGGTGATTTTAAAAGGACGGGAACAAATAACCGTAAGACCTGGGGAACTATTAGAGGATGTAGATTTCAATCTATTAAAAGAGAAGCTCTATAAAGAATTGGGAAGACAAGTTACGAGCTTTGATGCTCTAGCTTATGCCCTATACCCTAAAGTTTTTATGGAATACAATCAAACAGTAGAGCAATTTGGTGATGTTTCTGTTTTAGATACGCCGACATTCCTGTACGGTATGAGATTAGGTGAAGAAATAGAAGTGGAAATTGAAACGGGTAAAACATTGATTGTAAAGCTTGTTTCTATCGGACAGGCACAGGCTGACGGAACAAGAATTGTTTATTTTGAGCTTAACGGACAGCCACGTGAAATTGTCATTAAAGATGAGAATATTAAATCCGCTGTTGCTACAAAAGCAAAGGCTGACCCTAAAAATGAAAGTCATATTGGTGCATCTATGCCAGGTACTGTTATTAAAGTAATTGCAGACAAGGGAGAAAAGGTGGAAAGAGGAGATCACTTATTAATCACCGAGGCAATGAAAATGGAAACGACTGTTCAAGCTCCTTTTTCTGGAGTAGTTAAAGATATCTATGTGCAAAATGGGGACGCATTAAGCCCTGGAGATCTATTAATCGAAATACAAAAACCTTAAACAATAGAAAACGAGGCTAACCAAAAGGTTAGCCTCGTTTTCATACTGTTGAAAAACAATCTTGGCAATAGACAAAACATGAAAATCTCGATAGAATTCCCTCGTAAATCAAAAGAAGCGAGGGGATTTTTTTATGTATGTTACTTATTCCAGACAAGAGATAGAAGCAAATCGAAGGTTCTATGAAATGATGTATGATGCTTCCCATCATTTAGTGAAGATGGATCCAATCATAGACTGGGATTTTGTGTCGAAGCGGTTAGAAGGTTTCTATCCCCATCGTATTGGTCGACCAACAAAGGACCCGATTGTGTTGGTGAAAATCTTGTTGATTCAGTATTTGGAAGGCTTTCGTTCGGTTCGTTTTACGTGTAAGCAAGTAAAGCAGAACGCAACGTATCGTTGGTTTTTAGGCATTTCTCCTCAAGAGAAAGTTCCCAATCACTCGACAATCTCTAAGTTTCTTTCGCAACGTCTGCAGAATACGATGTTTTGGGAGGGGCTTTTTCATCATTGTCTTTGTTCGATTCACAAAGAAGGATTTATTGCGAACGAAACATGGGTCGCAGATGAAACAGAATTAAAGGCGAATGCCAATAAACGCATCCGTAAAACAAAGGTAGAAGAGAAAATCATAGAAGAAAAAGACGAAGACTTAACGATCATTAATGAATATCGTGCGCGTCACGGGAAGAAACCTCTTCCAGCAAAAGGTCCAAAAATAGAAGAGAAACGGACAAACATTAGCCCGGTAGACTCTGACGCACGCTTATCAGTCAAACACGATGAACGTGGGAGATTTGCGTACTTTGAGCATCGTATAGTGGATTCGCTTCATAACTTTATCATCGCGACGGATGTCACGGCTGCCAATGTGCCAGGTCATCGCAAATTGATGGGACAAGTGGAGCAATTAAAACAATTATTTGGTCAATATGCGAAGGAAATAGCACTCGACTCCGGCTACTATAA
>NZ_JBHUMF010000009.1:0-116979 GCF_042684945.1 Bacillus seohaeanensis
AGCCGCTTCCGCTTTTCGGATTGTCTAGCTCCAGCGGCTAGCTCGCTGTGAAAAAGATAAAATCCCCAAAAGGCAAAGGACGCCTTTTGGGAATTTTCCTATTTTCTTCGCGGGCTGACCAAGCCGCTTCCGCTTTTCTAAGAGGTTCTCATTCTTCCCCGAGGAGTCTAGTGCTCGTAGTGGAAATCAACGGAAAAAATTTATAAGTGAAAATAACAATCTATAAGAAAAGAGCCTAAAATAAAGTTTGATACGAAATTGATGAATGAACGGAGGAAACAGGAATGACCACTGTTGTGAAGGAACCTATCATCAAAAGGATTGATGGTAAACAGGTCATAACTAAAAAACCTGAGTTGCTCGCCCCAGCCGGTAATCTCGAGAAATTAAAAATCGCTGTTCATTATGGAGCAGATGCTGTATATATCGGTGGACAAGAGTACGGCTTACGTTCCAATGCGGGGAATTTCACATTTCAAGAAATGAAAGAAGGCGTAGAATTTGCGAAACAATATGGTGCAAAAATCTATGTTACGACGAATATTTATGCCCATAATGAAAATATTGATGGCTTAGATGAGTACCTCCGAGGTTTGCAAGAAGCTGGTGTTAGTGGAATAATTGTTGCTGACCCGCTAATAATTGAAACATGTCGTAAAGTAGCACCTGATGTAGAAATTCACCTAAGTACACAACAATCTCTTTCAAACTGGAAAGCTGTCCAATTTTGGAAGGAAGAAGGGTTGGACAGAGTTGTCCTTGCTCGTGAAACAAGCGGTGACGAAATCCAAGAAATGAAAGAAAAAGTCGATATTGAAATTGAATCATTTATCCATGGTGCAATGTGTATTGCTTATTCAGGTAGATGCACGTTAAGCAATCACATGACAGCGAGGGATTCTAACCGTGGAGGCTGCTGTCAATCATGTCGCTGGGATTATGACCTTTATGAGCTTGACAAAGAGAACGAAAAACCTTTATTTACGGACAATGATGCTCCATTTGCAATGAGCCCGAAAGATTTAAAACTAGTCGAATCAATTCCTAGAATGATTGATTTAGGTGTTGACAGTTTAAAAATTGAAGGAAGAATGAAATCAATTCATTATATCGCAACAGTTGTTAGTGTTTATCGAAAAGTGATTGATGCTTATTGTGAAGATCCTGATAATTTTAAAATAAAAAGAGAATGGCTTGTTGAATTAGACAAGTGTGCAAATAGGGAAACAGCCTCTGCATTTTTTGAAGGGGTGCCGGGATTCGAAGAGCAAATGTTTGGTGTACACGAAAAGAAAAATTCAAATGTTGATTTTATTGGACTTGTGCTCGATTATGACGAGCACACTAAAATCGTCACATTGCAACAACGAAATTACTTTAAGCCGGGACAAGTTGTCGAGTTTTTCGGTCCTGAAATAGAAAACGTTACGCATGTAATCGACAAAATTTGGGACGAAAAAGGAAACGAACTAGATGCTGCTCGTCATCCTCTGCAAATTGTAAGATTCAAAATAGATAATCCGGTATATCCAAAAAACATGATGCGAGGAGAGAAGGTATCATCATGAAAAAGAAACCTGTTGTCATAGGTGTAGCTGGTGGATCTGGCTCAGGAAAAACAAGTGTAACAAAGGCAATATTTGAACAATTTCAAGGTCATTCCATCTTAATGATTGAACAAGATTATTATTATAAAGATCAAGCTAATCTTCCTTTTGAAGAAAGATTAAAAACGAATTATGATCATCCATTGGCATTTGATAATGATCTGTTAATCGAGCATTTACATCAATTATTAGATTATAAAACAATTGAAAAACCTGTATATGATTATAAAATGCATACTAGGTCTTCGGAAACTATTGTCGTAGAACCGAAGGATGTTATTATTTTGGAAGGTATATTAATATTAGAAGACAAACGCTTGCGTGACTTAATGGATATTAAACTTTATGTTGATACCGATGCTGATTTACGTATTATTCGTAGAATGTTGAGAGATATTAAGGAACGAGGTCGTTCTATTGATTCTGTTATCGATCAATATATATCAGTTGTAAGACCAATGCATAATCAATTTATTGAACCTACTAAACGATATGCGGATGTAATCATTCCAGAAGGCGGACATAATCACGTTGCAATCGATTTAATGGTAACAAAAATTCAAACAATTCTTGAACAAAAATCATTTTTGTAATAATATAGCATAGATAAGTATAGATAATAGTTACAATTCCCAAATGCCTAAATTAGTAAGGGAATGGAGTGAGTTACAGCTCATCTCCATTCCCTGCCTTTACATATTAAAGGGGGCAAAGGATACAAGATTACATACAGAGCAAGGGAAGCTCAATAGAATCGTGAAGAAGGAGTGAAGGGTTTTGTCTACAGAAAAAGTATATCCAATGACAAAAGAGGGTAAAGAGAAACTCGAAAAGGAATTAGAAGAATTAAAAACGGTAAAGCGTAAAGAAGTAGTCGAGCGTATTAAAATTGCACGCAGTTTCGGAGACTTGTCAGAGAACTCAGAGTACGATGCTGCTAAAGATGAGCAGGCATTCGTGGAAGGACGTATCTCCACTATTGAAAATATGATTCGCAATGCAAAGATTATTGAAGAAGATGAAAAAAATTCCGATACAGTTCAACTTGGAAAAAGCGTAACGTTTGTGGAACTTCCAGACGGTGATGAAGAATCGTATACAATTGTAGGAAGTGCAGAAGCAGATCCATTTGAAGGTAAAATTTCAAATGATTCACCAATTGCGAAAAGCCTACTAGGTCATAAAATTGGGGAAGAAGTTACAGTACAAACGCCTGGTGGAGAAATGAATGTTAAGATTGTCGAAGTAAAATAAACATAATATCTCTTTTTATAAAAAACTGCACTTCCATTATGAAGTGCAGTTTTTTTATAAGGCTATTTTCGTAAAGTTTGTTGCTTTTAAACTACATGCTAAGTTTAACTAACTGAGTTGATTGGAGCGGAGGGCACAAGATTCCTGCGGGAATAGAGGCTCTCATGCCTCCCCGAGGAGTCTTGTGCCCGTAGCGGAAAGCAACGGGCTGAATTTATAAGTAAAAACAACAACCTATGAGAAAAGAGCCTTTTATAAAATATTTTCAGAATATTGACTTTTACTCAAGGGGAAAGATTATTACTCTGAAAACTCGTCAACAATGATGACGAGGTGTTGTTTTTGAAAAGGAGAAGAATTTATTTAGTTTCCGTGGTTCTTTTGTTGAGTGTATCTTTGTTGATTGTTAGGTTGATGCAATTGCAATTATTTCAAACAGAATCGTTTACAAAACATAAAATAAATCTAATTGAAGAAAGTGTAGAACAGCGGACCCAGCAACTCATTATTGATGAGGGGCGCGGTGAATTTCTTGATAGAAATGGAGATCCGTTAAGCTATGAAGAAAAAAATGTCCTAATTCTATTTCCGTTCTTGAAATCGATGGAATGGCCGGTTGAAAAGGTTGCTGATATTCTTCATGTACCAGTCAATACAATTAAAACAAAGGTTGAGAAGGCAAAAGCTCCATTTGTGTTTGGAGGAAATAAACCCTTTCAACTGTCAGAAGAAGAAATGGAAGCAATCAATGGGCTCGAAATCCAAGGACTTTTTGCTTTGAAAAGGAAATTTCCCAAACAAGAAATGTTGGCAAGTCAATTGATTGGTATAACAGGAGAAAATGAAAAAATGTTTCATGAAAGGTATCCAGACAAGGTGAAGGGGGCCCATCAGGAAATAGGGGTTTCTGGTTTACAAGAAACATTTGATGAATGGTTGGTTGCCGAAGAGCAAGCAAAACTCATTTATCATGTGGATGCAAGAGGAGGACCACTGTTTGGTGTAGATGTCAAATATTTGGCACCTTCTAACCCGTTCTATCCATTAAATGTAAAGACTACGATTGATAGTAAATTACAACAGGAACTAGAAGAAGTAGCAGATACGTATAACATCGAAAAAGGTGGACTTTTGCTTTTAGACATTGAAAAAAGTGAAATTGTTGCAAATGTGTCTCGTCCTAAAATTAACATCAAAGATCCCTACGGCGGAACAGGTGCCACAAACTATATGTTTAAATCGCTAATACCAGGATCTGTATTCAAGACGGCAGTAGCTGCGGCAGCAATCGATGAAAAAATTGTAGATGAAACGACTGTTTTTCCATGCAGTGAAGACATTTACGGTAACCAGGCGGAAAAGCAATATGGAAACATAAATATTAAAAAAAGCTTTGCGGTAAGTTGTAATCGCACTTTTGCAGAATTAGCGAAAAGCCTAACGGAGAAAAATCCTAATTTAATTGAACAATATGCAGAAAAATTAGGGTTAATAGGGGATATTTCTTGGCAAGGGGATATTTATCATTATTCTAATTTCAAGCAATTACAGTTAGGAGAGTCTAAAATCTTTAGTTCCGAAGAGGAAAAGAAAGATATGAACTTTGTATCGCAAACAGGTATCGGACAGAGGGAAGTACGAGTCACTCCGTTAGGTGTTGCTAATATGATGGCAACAATTGCTAGAGGTGGTCAAAAGTATCGAGTAAGTGCTGTATCGGCTGTTGAATATGAAAATGGTAATTCCAT
Source organism: Bacillus seohaeanensis (assembly GCF_042684945.1). Taxonomy (NCBI): domain Bacteria; kingdom Bacillati; phylum Bacillota; class Bacilli; order Caryophanales; family Bacillaceae; genus Bacillus; species Bacillus seohaeanensis. Next base: position 4,610 of record NZ_JBHUMF010000009.1, read on the forward strand.
GTTCTCATTTCCAAAGGAGAAAGGGGAGGGCGAGACAATTTCTCGCTATACGGCTATGAAATTACAGCAATATTTAAGAGGTGTTGTTACAGATGAAAAAGGAACGGCGCGATACTTACAAGCGGCAGCTTATCCAATAGCTGGGAAAACTGGTACAGCGGAAACAGGAAAATATGAAGGGGAGGAAGTACCTAGTAATCAACTATACAATAAATGGTTTGCAGGATACTTTCCATTCGATGAACCGAAGTATGCCCTTGTAGCTGTTAACTTAGATGTGAAAATTAACGAAGGTGGAATCTATCCCATTTTTAAAGATGCTGTGGATGCTGTTTATCGTAAAGAAAAAAATATAGACTAAGAGTCCCTTTCAATGAATATATATTTGTGGTAAATTCATTGAGCGATAGATAAGTCATGTTAAAAAATACACGAATCGAATGAGTTTTCAACTTTACAACTGCGTGGTAATATATTTATTAATATTAGTTTAAAGACATGGGCGGCAGATATACGGGCGGAAACTGTTTTTGTATAAACAGCCACTGAAACTAGGTAAAGAAAAGTGGTACTTGCCAGGGAGGGGAATATTGTGTCTGATTATCGTACTCGCTTAGACAAACGATCAAAAAAGAAAACAAATAATATTTTAAATATCATGATTGGGGTTGTAGTTCTACTAATCTTAATCGTTGGGGCAACGATCTTTTTAAGTGATGGGAAAGATAAAAATACAGCTTCAAATGAAGTGGTGAAAGAAGAGCCTAATAAGGATACTTCTTCAAATGATGAAAACAGTAAAGATAATGTAGAGAAAGAAGATAAGCAAGATAGCTCAATAAATGAGAACGAAAGTGAAGATGAAAATGATAATGATAATGATACATCTTCCAATAAAGATAATGAAGAAGATTCTTCAGCAACAGAAGAAAAAAGTGAGGAAATTGCAAGCAACGTAGAGGATAAAAGTAAGTTAGAAATAGAAGAAAGTGATGAACCCAATGTAAAAAAATCGATTGTTCATCCCGAGTGGAAGCCAATTGGTACGGAGCAGACGGGAGAGCATGTTTCACAATATGATGATAGTTCCATTGACTGGGATGAAAAAGTGAAGGCATTATCCTATGCAACGGGGATTCCTGAAGGAAATATGACAGTTTGGTATATTGAAGGAAACGGTAGTCCGCAAAAATCAATTGGAACTGTTTCTGCTAAAGATAATTCTACTGTTTATCGAGTATATCTTCAGTGGATAGATGGTCAAGGTTGGAAACCGACTAAAATGCAGGAACTGGTTGAAAACGATAAGGATTAAGATTTTAAGTAGAAGTGGTTTAGCCAGAGCTGACCTCTAGAGTTATCGGGAATAGACGTAGACAATTCCAATAAGAGAGTTAGAACGCAAGTGAATGTTTTAGTGTTCTATAGTAAATAAAAACGGAGATTAGCGAAAAGGCTAATCTCCGTTTTTACTATAATCAACTATTTCCTATTCAGTTTAATTTTAATACCAAAATAGATTAAGGTATAAAAAATCAAATTCCTCTATGCTTAAACACATCAAGTAACGGTCATTTTTTTGCTTTGAAATGTACCACCGCAGTAAATAGCCGTCTTCCATTATCATCAATGGTTACTTGATGGGATACGGAATGAACTTGTAACAATATTGCTTTATTATGTTCAATTTGCTCATTTATTTTCTTTTCTAGAGTTTTTAATGTTTCCGCTTCAAAAAATTCCACTTTATCTTCTAGCAGTTCGAAAGAGATGTTCATTGGTAGTTCCTCCTATTTTTATAAATCTGTACTAGTTATTTTACAACATAAAGTTTCTGAAATCCCACCTTTTCTTTTTTTATTTCCATTCACTTACAATGTGTGTTGGAGTAACTTATTATTGATATTTGCTAGTCATTATGTTAATTTAATAACAGTTTTAAAATTAATTCATAGTATACTCATAGGAATTATAAACATAAACTGGGGTGCTTAAAATGGGTAGAGAGTTTTTAGATCTTTTCCAGGATTGGGCAGAATCATATGATGACTCTGTAACAGGGAAAGATGTTGAATATAGAGAGGTTTTTGTTAATTACGAGAAAATATTAGAGCGTGTTACTACACTTTCTTCAGGTACGGTTCTTGAATTTGGTCCGGGGACAGGCAACTTGACAAAAAAACTTCTTGAGGCTGGTTTGAAGGTAGTGCCAGTAGAACCGTCTCCGGAGATGCGTACAATCGCTAAACAGAAGTTAGGTAAGGATATTCCTTTACTAGACGGGGATTTCCTAGACTTTGAGGTAGATGAACAAATCGATACGATTGTAAGCACATATGCTTTTCACCATCTAACTGATGAGGAAAAAGGAAAAGCCTTTGCTGTTTATGGAAAGCTACTATCAAAAGGTGGTAAAATAATATTTGCTGATACGATGTTTGAAAGTAATCAGCATCATTTGGACTTCATAAACAGAGCAGAAGAACAAGGTTTTCATAATTTAGCAGAGGATTTAAGAAGAGAGTATTATACAACGATTGGTACTCTTGAAACGCTACTGAGTGAAAATGGCTTCTCTCATTCCTTTAAACAAGTAAATAGCTTTGTTTGGATTATGGAGGCAACAAAACTGTAGAGAGAGGTATTAGCTATGAAAGTTGCAATTATTGGAGCAATGGAAGAAGAAGTAACACTATTACGAGAAAATATTAAAAACCAAACAGTTGAAACAATTGCAGGCTGTGAATATACAAGTGGTGAAATGAAGGGAATAGAGGTAATTTTACTTCGTTCTGGTATAGGGAAAGTGAATGCTGCAATGTCCACTGCTGTTTTATTAGAAAGATTCCAACCGGATGCAGTAATTAATACAGGTTCTGCTGGTGGATTTGATCCTTCATTGAACGTTGGGGATGTTGTTATTTCAACAGAAGTACGCCATCATGACGTCGATGTTACAGCATTTGGTTATGAATATGGGCAAGTACCACAACTTCCAGCAGCATTTCTAGCCGATGAGAAATTAAAAAACATTGCGATTAACAGTGCAAAAGAATTAAAAGATGTTCAGGTTGTTTCTGGGCTTATTGCTACAGGCGATAGCTTTATGAACGATCCGAAACGTGTAGAAGCTATTCAAGATAAATTTCAAGGGCTTCAAGCAGTGGAAATGGAGGCTGCCGCTATTGCTCAAGTGGCCCATCAATTTGATACTCCTTTCGTTATTATCCGTTCACTATCAGATATTGCTGGAAAGGAATCGGATGTTTCCTTTGAACAATATTTAGAGAAAGCTGCACTCCACTCTGCAAACCTTGTTATGAGTATCGTGGAAGCATTGCGGAAATAACTTGAACGAAGGGTCATTTTACTTGGCCCTTTTCTATTGTCTAGTTGTAGCGAGCTGAACGAGCCGCTTCCACATTTCGGGTTCCAGGGGGAGATGAAGAACATGGAAATTTTTAATAACGTCCACGAATTAATAGGAAATACACCGGTAATAGAAATTAAACATTTTCCGTTAGCTAATGGTGTTCGGCTCTTTGCTAAGCTGGAATTTTTTAACCCAGGAGGAAGTGTGAAAGACCGACTCGGTAAAGAGCTTCTAAGGGATGCTATCGAGAGTGGAAAAATTAAGCCAGGCGGTACTTTTATAGAACCTACAGCTGGAAACACTGGTATAGGGTTAGCTCTAGCCGCTGTAAATAGCGGGTACAAGGTCATTTTTTGTATCCCAGAAAAATTTAGTGTCGAAAAACAAGAGTTAATGAAGGCATTAGGTGCTGAAATTGTTCATACACCATCAAGTGATGGAATGAAAGGTGCTATTGCAAAAGCAGAAGAGCTTGTTCGCTCGATACCGAATTCGTATTCACCTCAGCAATTTGGAAATGAAGCTAATCCGAGAACATATTACAAGACACTGGGGCCGGAGCTTTGGAGGCAATTGGATGGTCAAATTGATGTTTTTCTTGCAGGTGCTGGTACCGGTGGAACTTTTATGGGGACAGCTCAATATTTAAAAGAGAAAAATTCTGCCATTAAAACGGTAATAGTAGAACCGGAAGGCTCCATATTAAACGGCGGAGAGTCAGGTCCTCATAAAACAGAAGGAATTGGCATGGAGTTTTTACCAGACTATATGGACCCAGCTTATTTCAATGCAATTCATACTGTTTCGGATAAGGATGCATTTGAGAGAGTAAAGGAACTGGCTTTTAAAGAAGGATTATTAGTAGGGAGCTCATCGGGTGCTGCTTTACATGCCGCACTTACAGAAGCACAATCTGCAAAGCCAGGAAGTAATATTGTTACTATTTTCCCTGATTCTAGTGAAAGATATTTAAGTAAACAGATATACGGAGGAGGAATTTAAAATGAAAAAGAAAACACAATTAATTCATGGCGGTATTCCAAATGATCCACATACAGGTGCAGTATCTGTCCCAATTTATCAAGTAAGTACGTATAAACAAGAAAGTGTAGGTAATTTCAAAGGATATGAGTATTCTCGTTCAGGGAATCCTACTCGTCATGCATTAGAAGAATTGATTAAGGACTTAGAAGGTGGAAAAGCAGGTTTTGCCTTCGGTTCAGGGATGGCAGCAATTACCGCTGTAATGATGTTATTTGATAGTGGAGATCATGTTGTATTAACAGATGATGTGTACGGTGGAACATACCGTGTTATGACGAAGGTGCTAAACCGTTTAGGAATTGAATCAACATTTGTTGATAGCAGTAGTATGGAAAATATTAAAAAAGCAATCAAGCCTAATACGAAGGCATTGTATATTGAAACTCCAACAAACCCGCTTTTAAAGATTACAGATATTAAAAAAGCGGCTGCGCTAGCTAAAAGTCACAATCTACTTACAATTGTTGACAATACGTTTAGTACACCTTACTGGCAGAACCCTATCAATCAAGGTGCAGATATAGTCCTTCATAGTGCTACAAAATATCTTGGAGGACACAGTGATGTTGTTGCAGGTTTAGTTGTTGTTAATTCAGAAAAATTAGCAGAAGAACTTTTCTTTGTACAAAATTCTACTGGTGGTGTATTAGGACCACAAGATTCTTGGTTATTAATAAGAGGGATTAAAACACTTGGACTTCGAATGGAAGAGCATGAGAAAAACACAAGAAAAATTGTAGAATTCCTTTCAACTCATCCGAAAGTCAATAAAATTTATTACCCTGGTCTTGAAAGTCATCCAAATCATGAAATTGCTAAACAACAAGCGAGTGGTTTTGGAGGAATGGTTTCATTTGATGTTGGTAGTGAGGAAAACGCTGACCGTTTATTAGAGGGAACAAAATATTTCACGTTAGCGGAAAGTTTAGGAGCTGTAGAAAGTTTAATTTCTGTACCAGCTCGTATGACACATGCATCTATTCCGAGTGACCGACGCTTAGAGCTTGGAATTACTGATGGATTAGTCCGCATCTCTGTCGGATTAGAAGATGCTGAAGATTTAATTGAAGATTTGAACACAGCTTTATCTAAATAAAAATGTAGTGGTAGTTTTAATTTAAGCAGTGAAGGGAGTATTACATCTCCCTTCACTGCTTATTTATTTGATTACATATTGCCCATTCCCCTATTGGAAGAACTGGTGACAATTTCAAAGTGATAAACATTTTTTCTATGTTAAAATAGAAAAAGAGTTTACTAGTTCAAAGTAGGTGATCAGTATTGAACTTCAATAAAAAAACGTTACAAAAAAAGATAATTGATTACAAACGATTTGGTTTTACACTTATCGCGCTAAGTACTTTTTTATACTTAGGAGTTATCATTCCTGCGGAAGGTAAAACGTTAGTTAAAATATATATGTTAATGGGGGGAACAGTAGTAATGTTAGGTACTTCTTTCCTGTTCTTCTTAAAGGCTATAAAGTATAAAAAACAATTACATTCAATGGAAAATTAAAAGTAGATATGTATAAACGGGTGAGAATATAATTTCTTATCCGTTTTTTTGTTTTGTAGAAATTTGTAAAAAAATAGGTAAAAAAAGTGGTTTACTTTTCCAATATTATTGGATATACTAACCAATGTAAGAAAAAACAATGACGAGGAGGTCGAATGACATGTTAGTAATTAGCTGGAAAGACATCGTACTAAAACAAAATAGTTTTATCATTCGACCACTAGTGGATTGATCTTTTTCTAAATATTAATTTAGATTATAATGCCACGGGGAGAATGTACTTTCCTGTGGATTTTTTATGCCGCGGGGAGGTAAATGACTCTTTGTGGCTATTTTTATGTCTTTTAAGGAGGTGATAGTATGACGCTGAATCTTTTATTCATGACAGTTACATTTAAAAAGCGACACACAACTCGGGAAGAAGTACTTCACAATGAAGCAGTTGCTAGAAGGTTTGAAGAAACGAAAATCAAACAAGATACATTTTTATCAAAAATGTACTAAAAGAAAAATACTTAAGAGGAGAGGAGTAATGATGATGATCTTTTTACAGGAGAAACGTCTAAATGCAATCTGGGTGGAGAAGGATTCTGCCTAACGAAATGAGCAAGGCAGGTGATAACATGTTTTTGAATATTTCTTTATGGTCTTTACTTTTTCACAAGAAAATTAATTCACTTGTAGAAATGAGAAAAAAGACTAAATAATATAGTTAAACGGAGGGACAGATAATGTATCTGTTCCTTTTTGAATTGATAAAAGAAATAACCTTTTTATTCACTATTTATCTCGCATTAACGGGCGGTAAGATCTGCATATCGATGCTTGAGAAATTGGAGAAGCATAGGCGGGGGACAATTGCATAATCCAGTTCCGCTTTCCTAGCCCTTCAAGGCCCTAAACCGTTAAAGGGGCGCAAAGAACGACTTCTTCTGTTTCCTGGAAATGCTTGTCGAGGATAGGCAGTAGCCTATATTTTTGTGTAAACGTCTAAGAGGTGAGATATTAGGGGATTCACATTATTGTCAATACTTCGCAATGAATTGTTCATTTATCCTTTAAAATTTTTGTGGAAATAATGATACATTAGTAGTAAGAAAGGGAATAACAAAAGGAGCTGAGGAATATGTTTGCAATGGTAATGGGGATTGTATTAACTAGTGCTATCGGACTGATAATAACTGCTGAATTAAGCGTTGAATAAATTTTTAAAAAGGCTGATCGTAAGCACTTTGCTTAAAACATTTTGTATAAATACGAAATGTTTAAGTGAGTATCTGACGATCAGCCTTTTATTTATCTCATATCAATGGGCAATAACCCTCTGTTAATTGAACTTTCATTTTGTTCGAAAATTTAATGAAGCTTTTCGTGTGAACCTATTGCTATAAAATTATTTAAATTTGAATTTTTTTGAACTTAACTTTATCTTATTTCTTGAAATGCCTACTTTCCCTAGTTAAGTGGATTTTTCCTTCTGCTTCACCCATTCCGTTTTTCTTTTTCTTCACGATAAAATTCATGGAACATTTTCATTAATGCCCTTTTTTCAATTCGGGAAACATAGCTCCGGGATATCCCTAGTTCTTTTGCAATCTCTCTTTGGGTTTTTTCCTCTTTCATGTCGAGACCGAATCTGCCCATCACAACTTCTTTTTCCCTGTCATCTAAAACACATACATATTTTCTTACCTTTTCAAGTTCCATATTCAGTTGAATCGTTTCAATAACATCATCCGCATCTGATTTTAAAATGTCGATAAGACTTATTTCATTTCCTTCCTTATCTTGACCTATTGGGTCATGTAAAGAAACATCTTTTTTTGTTTTTTTCAATGCTCGTAAATGCATTAAAATTTCATTCTCGATACATCTTGCAGCATATGTGGCTAGTTTAGTCCCTTTTCCTTCCGAATAGCTTTCAATTGCCTTGATTAGACCGATGGTTCCAATGGAGATTAGATCTTCAGGATCTTCCCCTGTATTTTCAAACTTTTTGACAATGTGAGCAACCAACCGGAGGTTATGCTCGATAAGCATATTTCGTGCGTGCTCATCACCTTCTGCCATTAACTTTAAGTATTTCCGTTCATCTTCAGAAGATAGTGGCTGTGGAAAAGCATTGTTCTTAACATAGGAGACAAGAAATATTAACTCTTTCAGGAAATATCCTAATGCTGTAACAATTCCAGACATACGATACACCTCCATAAGGACTTGAGCCTATTAACATAATATGCTTGTAATAGGTTGTACTTGCATGTCCAGGTAAAGTTCTAAGTCACAATTCGTTTTATACGGCTTAAAATGTGAATTTAAGGAATTAGTTAGCTGTGGAAAGAGGAGGTTTTACCTAAAAAAGAATTATATGCCCAAAATGGGTATAGTCCAGCCGTGTCCAACCATAGTTCAAGCTGTCTAAAGAAATAGCTGTGTCTTTTTAACGGAAATCAACGGGCTAAATTTATAAGTAAAAACAACAATCTATGAGAAAAGAGCCTTTCTAAAAGATCGCTGTTTTTAACAACAGTTGAATGGAGCGGCCCTTTGCTCACAGACAACAAATTTTACGAAAAATCTCCATGGCGACTGAAACCAAGACACCACCATCTATGATAAAAAAAGCAAATCTAGTACCAAAGTGGTATAGAATTGATTCATCTTGGTTATCCTAAATGATTTTACGGTGCTTAAAAATACCTTACAAACAGCCAATTGAGAAGAATGGAATGCATACGTAATCGTTTAATCCATGACGACTGCCCATACAGAATTAGTAAGTAGAATCATATAATACTAATAATGGCTTAAGTGAGGGGGGAATATAATGTCTGTTGGATATCCTTATTGTGATTATAGACCAGTGTATTCGGGATATTATAATGGATTTTATCTTGCACTTGCTGTTGTACTACTTATCCTATTATTAGTATTTGGTGGTTGGTGCTATTATAAATACTAATAATAAATTTAGCGTTAACCAGCAGTAGCCCCTCGACCCCAAAGCTTTGGGGGCGAGGGGCTACTGCTTCAATATTTATTGTTATACTTTTTTCCATCGGAAAGGACTTATCATCAGTAATGAAAGGATAAGTGTAATAAAAAGAAATACTTGTTGTGGGCTATACGGAATTGCGAGATAGCTTAGTGTTAGCAAGCAACCTGCCGCTGTAATGGGTAAACCAGTAAAATAGCCGTTATTCTCAGATATATTGAACCTAGCTAAACGAAATGCACCGCAACCAATATAAAAAATGGTGAAAAACATACCAGGAAAGCTAAAATCATTCAATACCCCTAAATACATTAAAATTGCAGGGGCTACTCCGAATGAAATAATATCACTCATTGAGTCTAATTGTCCGCCAAGCTCTGATTCAATATTTAATTTCCTTGCTACCATTCCATCAAAGCGATCGATTAGCGCTGCAATGAAAATTAGCAGCAGCGACAAGTTCAATTGATTATTAATAGATGTTATAATTGCAAAGCCACCAAGTGTTAAGTTGGTTAGTGTTAAAACGTTTGCTGTTTGAGCTTTGAGCTTCTTAACCGTTTGATCAATTACATCGGAAAGAAACATTATCTCACTCCTTATACTGAAAAAGGATAGACCTTTTTTATATAGTATATAATAATATTTAATTATATACTTATGAATCTAATATTGTTATTAGTTTTTTGTTATTTGGAGGATGAAATTTTGAAAAAAGTTGCTTATCGCACGTTTATTGAATTGACAAATAAAAAATGGTCGTCCCTATTGATAAAGAAATTTGTACAATCGCGTTTAAGCTCCCTGCTTATTCCTACTTTTACTAAGACATATAAAATCAAAATGGAGGAAGTAGAAGGAACTATTGGCAGCTACAAGACACTTCATGACTTCTTTATTCGCAAGTTAAAAAAGGATGTTAGACCAATACACTTTGGAAAAGATCATGTTATAAGCCCTGTTGATGGTGTGTTAGCAAGTACTGGTATTATTAATGATAAATTAGTAATGAATGTAAAAGGAAAAGATTATTCTATAACAGAAATGTTAGGGAATAGTGAGAAGGCATCTTCCTACATCGGAGGTGACTTTTTAATCTTTTACTTGAGCCCAGCCAATTATCATCGAATACATAGTCCAGTAAAAGCATATGTCCTAGATAAGTGGCAACTTGGGACGAATTCGTATCCTGTTAATAATACAGGGGTTGCGTATGGAAAAGAAGTCTTTTCTAAAAACTTTCGAATGATAACAGAATTGCAAACGAAGGAAGAAAAAGTAGCTCTTGTTAAGGTAGGAGCAATGTTTGTTAACAGCATAGAATATTCAACAGAAGATATGGAATGGGAACAAGGTGACGAGGTTGCCTATTTTTCATTTGGATCTACAGTGATACTGCTTTTTGAAAAGGATCGTTTTCAGCTATCCTCTCACATCTCTGTCCCTGCTCCGGTTAAGATGGGATGTAAAGTAGGGGAAATCAAAAGAAAGGAAATGGATGAATCAAAGTAGATTCGTCCATTTCTTTGTTTATTTTCTAGTTCTAGCGGTTTAGAGACTCGGAGTCTTTTTCATTTTCAAAAGATCTTTTTTATAGATTGTTTTTTTGCTTATGGATTTTGCTCGTTGATTTCCGCTACGGGCACTAGCCCTCTGGTCCAATCAACTCAGTAGATTCAACTTAGTTTTTAGCTAAAAAACAATAATCTTTACGAAAATAACCCTTTCAAAAAAAGCTTGTCGAGGCTGATCAAAGCACTTCTGTTTTTATGATGAAACTTTTACCTTTATTTTATGTGTTAATGAACGACGGTGAATTTCCATTTCTACGAGGTGGATAAAGTCCGGACTTAAATTTAACTCACATGCTTTAAAGTAGGAGCCAATTAATAGCTCATCCGATAGTTTTTTCATCATCTTTACCTCCAAATTCATTGTCATTTTTATTAGTGACTTAACATAGATTTAATAGGTTACTTAATTTGTAACTTAACTCTATCAGATTAAAACATATAGAACAAGCGTTCGTTTTATCCACAGCTTGCGGTGGATAAGTTGTGATTAAGTTGTATATAAGAGGATAAAATGTTAATTTAACCTACTGTATAGTGTGTATAAGGTTATCCACAGTTGTTAAAAAGAAAAAAAGTGTCGAAAAATATTTCCTCTATAATAGAAAAAACGTTGACGATGCTGCCAGTGATATGGTTTATTTTGAATCTACAGTAAAAATTGGGTATGATTAACCTTATAAAGAATGGAAACAGTTTAACTAACCACAGACATTAAAATGTTATTGAAAGTTTCACTATATCTTGCACTTACGGATGGTAATCAAAGGAATTGTCAGTTGAGTGTCGATAAGTTTAGCGTATCATCAGCAAAATAACAATTATGGTGATTCGCTTAGGTTATACAAGTTTAAAGAGCAGAGGTGTAAGTATTGTTAAATCTTTTTTTACCAGATCAACATGTTAAGGATGTTTTCAAAATCCGCCCGGAGCAGTTAAAAGAAAAAGGAATTAAAGCTATTATAACGGATTTAGATAATACATTAGTTGAATGGGACCGCCCAAATGCAACTCCTAAATTGATAAATTGGTTTAAAGAAATGCAAAACGAAGGAATTACTGTTACCATTGTTTCGAATAATAATGAAAAACGTGTTTCTGCATTTGCTGATCCTTTAGGGATCCCGTTTATCTTTCAAGCTAGAAAGCCAATGGGACGCGCCTTTAGACGTGCAATTAAGAACATGAATGTAAAGAAGGAAGAAGCGGTAGTTATTGGAGACCAATTACTTACAGATGTACTAGGTGGAAATCGAAATGGTTTTCATACAATATTGGTCGTACCTGTCGCACAGACGGACGGAGTAATAACAAAGTTTAATCGTAAATTGGAAAGAAGGATCATGAATTTCTTTAAGCGTAAAGGAATGTTGAATTGGGAGGAAGAAAATTGAGTGAAATAGTATGTGTCGGCTGTGGGATAGAAATCCAAACAGAAAATAAACAAGGTATTGGGTACGCTCCTACCTCCGCTTTGGAAAAAGACGAGGTTATTTGTCAAAGATGCTTTAAACTTAAGCATTATAACGAGGTTCAGGATGTTCCACTAACAGACGATGATTTTATAAAAATTTTAAATGAGATTGGACAATCAGAAGGTTTAATCGTCAAGGTTGTAGATATTTTTGACTTTAATGGAAGCTGGCTCCCAGGATTACATCGTTTTGTTGGAAATAATCCTATCCTTTTAATTGGTAACAAAGTGGACTTGCTACCTAAGTCAGTAAAACCATCAAAACTTGTTCATTGGATGAAGCACGAGGCAAGTCAATTAGGATTAAAACCTGTTGATGTATTATTAATGAGTGCTGCTAAGGGTCAGTATATAAAAGAAGCTATTGAGAAGATTGAAGAATATCGTGATGGAAAAGATGTCTATGTAGTAGGATGTACGAATGTAGGGAAGTCGACGTTTATCAATGAGATTATTAAAGAGGTTTCCGGTGAGAAAGATGTTATTACAACATCTCATTTTCCAGGAACGACTCTTGATATGATTCAAATTCCACTAGATGATGAAGAGTACTTGATAGATACACCAGGTATTATTAATCATCATCAAATGGCTCATTTTGTTGATAAGAAAGACTTAAAGTTTATTACACCTAAAAAGGAAATAAAGCCAAGAGTATTTCAATTAAATGAAGAACAGACTCTGTTTTTCGGTGGGCTTGCACGCTTTGATTTTATTAAAGGGAATAGACAGGCATTTACCTGCTATTTATCCAATGAAATGAGTATTCACCGTACTAAACTAGAAAAAGCAGATGAGCTATATGAAAACCATGTAGGGGAGCTCTTACAGCCTCCGAGGAAAGATCAATTAGATGAATTTCCTGAGCTTGTTAGACATGAGTTTAGAGTTAAAGAAGCGAAAACAGATGTTGTGTTCTCAGGATTAGGATGGGTAACAATAAACGAACCAGGTGCTTATATTGCAGCCTACGTTCCTAAAGGAGTAAGCGTGTTTTTAAGAAAATCTCTAATATAAAAGAGGAGTGATACTATATGGCAGGACTATACGGTGTAATCGGGGATCCTATCAGTCATTCCATGTCTCCTCTAATGCACAATGCAGCTTTTGAAAAGTTGGGAATAGAAGGATCGTATCATCCATTCCATGTTAGAAAAGAAAACTTAGAAAATGCAATACGAGGAGTTAAGGCGCTCGGAATTAAAGGAATGAACGTAACGATTCCCCATAAAACAGCTGTAATGGAATATTTGGACCAAATAGACCCGCTTGCTGAAAAAATTGGTGCTGTTAATACGATAGTAAATGATGAAGGGACATTAACAGGTTATAATACGGATGGACTTGGGTTTATTAAGGGGTTAAAAGAATTTGCCCAGGAAAGCATAGAAATGAAGCGTGTCCTTATTATTGGAGCAGGCGGTGCAGCAAAAGCAATTTACTATTCGCTTGCCGAACAAGGTATTAGTAAAATAGATATTTGTAATCGCACAAAGGAAAAAGCAGAGTTATTAAAAACCCGACGTTCTTCTTTTGTTCAAACAGAAGTATTATCCTTGGATAGTGTTCAGACTAACTTGGGATTATATGATATTATTATTCAAACAACTAGTATAGGTATGAATCCTAAGATTGGGGAAAAGCCGTTAAATGTGGCGATGATAAAAGAAAATGCGATTGTCAGCGATATTATTTACAACCCATTGGAAACATCCCTTTTAAAACAAGCGAAAGAGCTAGGAGCAAGAACTCAAAATGGGTTAGATATGTTTGTATATCAAGGAGCACTTTCTTTTGAAAAATGGACAGGCAGAAACCCTGATATAAACACAATGAAAGAAATTGTCTTAACACAACTAGGAGGTCAACATGTTAACAGGTAAACAAAAACGTTATTTACGTTCAGAAGCTCATCATTTAAATCCAATTTTCCAAGTTGGAAAAGGTGGGGTAAATGATAATATGATTGAGCAAATTGAAAATGCTTTAGAGGCAAGAGAACTAATGAAAATAAGTGTACTTCAAAACTGTGAAGTAGATAAAAATGAAGTGGCAGAGGAGCTATCAAAGGGCTCAAAAGCAGAAATTGTGCAAATTATCGGTAATACTATCGTACTTTATAAAGAATCAAAAGAAAATAAAAAATTAAACCTTCCAAACTAAAAGGGTGCTGTTATGACAAAAAAGGTCGGTTTGTTAGGTGGTACATTTAATCCACCGCATATAGGACATCTGATAATAGCGGATCAGGTGCTGCAAAAATGTGAGCTAGATGAAATACGATTTATGCCAAACCATGTTCCTCCTCATAAAGTAATGGAGAATCATGTATCTGGGGATCAGCGTGTTCAAATGCTAAGTTTAGCAACGGAAGCCCATCCGTTTTTTTCTATTGAGTTGATTGAGTTAGAAAGGGAAGGAACCTCCTATACGATTGATACAATAAAACTATTAAAGGAAAGAGAACCTCTCATTGATTTTTCATTTATTATTGGTGGAGATATGATAGAGTATCTACCGAAATGGCATAAAATTGACGAACTGTTGTCATTAATTAATTTTATAGGTGTAAACCGTCCGAACTATACTAGCGATACAACTTATAATATTAAAATGGTAGAGGTTCCTAGCATTGATATTTCGTCCTCTCTTATACGTGAACACTTGAAGAATCGTCGGTCTATTCGTTATTTGATACCACAGAATGTACTAGACTATATAGAGGAGGAACATATTTATGGAGAGGGATGAAGCGTTAAAAATAGTAAAGGGGCATCTAACTGATCATCGATATATTCATACAATTGGTGTAATGGAAACAGCGATAGCTCTCGCAGGAAAAAATGGTGCAGATGAGAAAAAGGCGGAGCTTGCAGCAATTTTCCACGACTATGCAAAGTTTCGTGATAAGGATGAGATGAAAGAAATTATCCTTTCAACTCCATTAGAACAAGACTTATTATTGTACAATATGGAACTGTGGCACGCACCTGTTGGGGCATTACTCGTCGAAAAAGAAGTAGGAATTGATGATAAAGAAGTATTGGATGCTATTAAATATCATACTTCTGGTAGAAAAGGAATGACGACGTTAGAGAAAGTTATTTACTTAGCTGATTATATAGAACCGAACCGAAGTTTTCCTGGAGTAGAAGAGGTAAGGCAGATAGCAGAAACATCGTTGGATGAAGCACTGATCAAAGCTTTGCAAAATACGATCGTTTTTCTTATGAAAAAAAATCAAGCTATCTACCCTGATACTTTTTATTTTTACAACAGTTTGATACAAAATAAAAGGAGTTGAAATAATGGAGGAAAAGAACTTATTAGAACTAGCATTTAAAGCGGCAGATGATAAACGAGCGGAAGATATAGTCGTACTAGATATGAAGGGAGTATCCCTTATTGCTGATTATTTTTTAATCTGTCACGGAAATTCCGATAAGCAAGTACAAGCGATTGCTCGGGAATTAAAAGACCAGGCGGAAAAGAATGAGTATACGGTTAAAAGACTTGAGGGCTTTGATGAAGCAAGATGGATTTTAGTTGATTTAGGTGATGTTGTTGCACATGTATTCCATCGCGAAGAAAGAGGTTATTATAATTTGGAAAGATTATGGGGAGATGCCTCAATCGTTAGTTTACAAAGTGAGATGTAGTAATGAGTTATGGACAATTTGCAACTATTTATGATTATTTAATGCAAGATGTGCCGTATGATGGATGGGTTGACTTTTTACAGGATCAATCAAGAAGAAATTCGATAATAGGAAAAAAGGTTCTAGATATTGCATGTGGAACTGGTGAAATTTCCTTACGTTTGATTGAAAAAGGATACGATGTAACTGGTGTTGACTTATCTGAGGAGATGCTTTTTATAGCTCAGGATAAAGCAGAGCACCAGGGGAAGAAACTTCCCTTATTCCATCAAAATATGGCGGAACTTTCTTCTCTTGGACTTTACGATGTGGTGACGATATTTTGTGATTCGTTAAATTATCTTGAAACAGATGAAGAGATAATCAATACATTTAAAGGTGTTAATGAGCATTTAAAACAGGACGGGTTGTTTTTATTTGATGTTCACTCGATTTATAAAGTATCACAAATTTTCATGGATGAAACATTTACTTTCAACGATGAGCAGGTATCTTATATTTGGGATTGCTTTCCTGGAGAATATCCTAACAGCGTTGAGCATGAATTAACTTTTTTTGTTCATGATGTAGAATCAGGACTGTATGAGAGAGTGGAAGAAACACATAAACAAAGAACTTATCCGATTCTTCAGCTAAGACAATGGTTAGAAGACACAGGTTTTGAAATCATATCCATTTCAGCTGATTTTACTTCTGAATACCCTACAGATACGAGTGAAAGAATCTTTTTTACTTGTAAAAAAGTTAAAACCTCTACCTAAATAAAAAGGATGGAGTACCGTGTGTTAACACTTTCGGACTCCATCCATAATTTTTTTAGTTGTAAAAGTTCAGAAAAGTGTTTATAATCCAAATTGAGATTGGGTTTCTTCTCTATCTTTTTTATATTTATCATGCGTTGCTTTAATTAACTCCTCAAAAACATTCCCTAATTCTTTTTCCATTGCGGAAATGCCAACCCCTGTAATACCACCTTTTACACATACCTTTTCTTGAAGCGTTGGCAATGTGTAAATTTCTTTTTTTAATAGATCTCCTAAACCAATGAGCATTTCAGAAGCAAGAATTGTTGCCGTCTCATTATTTATTTCTGTCTCTTTCACAGCGGCATTAATAAACCTTTGCGTTAAATAGCTGAAAAAAGCAGGACCGCAGCTTACAATGTCTGATGATACCCTTGTTATCTTTTCTTCAATTTCTACCGGCCTAGAAATTTTATTTAACAAATCGCTTATCGTTTGCCTCCATTTTTCACTACAAGATTCTCCAAACGTCAATAATGATACTCCGCTCAATGCACGATTAGTGATACTTGGTATCGCTCTTGCACACGAACAATCAACTACAGTCTGTAACTGCTCAACACTTATTGGACTCGTAATAGAAACAAGGCATTTATCCCTTGAAAACAGTGCGCGATTTTCCTGTAAGATTCCATATATATCATGAGGCTTCACACAAATAAAAATAATATCTGAATTTTGTATAACATCTTTGTTAGTGTCCAATAAATTAACTTTCTCATATTGTAGCTGAACTTCTCTAGCTTTGTTTAATGTCCTGTTGGTAATATTGAGGTTTGAAGGAGAAATAGCCCCAGATTCAATGAGAGCTTCGATAATAATTTTCCCCATATTTCCAGTACCTAAAATTCCTACGTTCATATTCAGCCCTCCTTCTTTCTCACATACTCTCCTAAAACCTATGATTCATAAAGAATGATTATTCCAAATAGAGGTGATTTTAAATGAATGGATTCATCGAAAAGTATAGGAGTTTACTAATCATATTAGCTGTTATCAGTGTCATATCGATTGTGTTTGCTGGTAAGTTGTTGAATAGTAAGGAAGAAGACAATTTTGAACCGATTCAAAATGTAGAAGAAGCTCCACCTGTAGTTGTTGATAATGAGCCTGAGGAACCCCGTACAATCTATGCTGATATTAAAGGAGAAGTGAATAAACCTGGTGTGTACGAACTAATTTTGGGGGAGAGAGTGAAAGATGCAGTTGCTAAAGCGGGGGGATTTACAGAAAATGCAGATGAAAAACAGGTTAATTTAGCTTTAAGGGTTACCGATGAAATGATTCTATATATCCCGAAAATAGGTGAAGAATCCCCCAACCCCACAATTATACCCCAAGAAACTGCAGCAACAAATGGTGGGACAAGGCAAAATAAAATAAACTTAAATACTTCCTCATCGCAAGAGCTTACCGAATTACCTGGAATAGGTCCTGCAAAAGCAGAAGCAATTGTAGAGTACAGGGAGACAAATAAACAATTTAAAACCATTGACGAACTAAAAGAAATTTCCGGCATAGGAGAAAAAACATTTGAAAAATTAAAAGATTTAATTACCGTGCAGTAAAGTTAGCTTAAACCATTGACGAAACTTGTCAAATATATTTAGACTAAAAGACAAGCGGAAGCGGCTTGAATTCTAATTAAAAATAGACAGCTAAAATACCGAAATCTAAATGGAACTATACTACAAATAAAGGAGCAACCAATTATGGGGAGAATTGCTTGGCATCAATATTTTTTAGCACAAAGTCATTTATTGGCTCTTCGAAGTACATGTACTAGATTGACAGTCGGGGCAACAATTGTCCGGGATAAAAGGATAATTGCGGGAGGTTATAATGGCTCGATAGCCGGAGGAGATCATTGTATGGATGAAGGCTGTTATGTTATAGATAACCATTGTGTAAGAACGATACATGCAGAAATGAATGCTATTTTACAGTGTGCAAAATTCGGTGTTGGTACAGAAAATGCAGAAATATATGTTACGCATTTTCCTTGCCTTCAGTGTTGCAAGGCAATTATCCAAGCTGGAATAAAAACGGTTTATTACGCAACAGATTACAAAAATCATCCTTATGCAATAGAATTATTCCAACAAGCAGGTGTAGTAGTCGAGAAGGTGCCTTTTGCACCAGAAAACATGGATCCACTTTTTAATGAAAAAGCTCAATTACTTAGTAATGCGATGGAAGATTTAAAAAAGTTAGGGTTGGAAGAAGAAAAGCTTAAACAATACGAAAAAGAATATATAAAGCTTTATAAAGGGTAACTTGTGATTTATTTTGCTTGGGCAGTACTTACTGGTATCTTATTGGCACTTCATCCATTTTGGGGTGCCGCTTTCTTCTTTCTCCTTACCATCCCTTTATTTCGTAAGAAAATGTCTGTGAAAATCCAGTTATTATGTATGTTTATCTTACTTCTCTCGTATACAAATACCATTTTCCATCAACATTTAAACGAATCTTCACTTTCCTCTAACCAAAGTCATTTCCAAGTTTTATTCAACGAGCAACCAGATATCGACGGGAACGTATTCAAAAGTCTATCAACAGTTCAAAATGAAAAAATTTCCTTGCGATATTATATTTCATCGAAAAAAGAAAAAGCTGAATTATACAGAATTGCTCCAGGGATGACATGTTCTGTTAAAGGGGAGCTTGTAAAACCTGATGGGATGAGAAACCCAAACAGTTTTGACTATCAAAAATATCTAAGTAATAATGGGGTCAATTGGATAGTAGAAGCAGATGAAATAGCTCTTTCCTCCTGTAAAAGCAATAATCATTTTTATTATAAGTTGCTTCAATGGAGACAAACCAGCCTTTTAAAGGTAGAAAAGTATTTTCCTTCTGAATTAATTGGGGTAGCACAAGCTCTTTTGTTCGGAGAAAAAAACAATATTGAAGAAAATACTTATGAAGCGTATCAAAGCTTGGGAGTAGTCCACTTATTGGCAATTTCGGGTTTGCATGTTGGTATGTTAACGAGTATGATTTACTACTTGTTACTCAGGGTAGGGATAACAAAAGAGTTATCACAATGGTTACTAGTTGGATTTTTATTTGTTTATATCATTGTGACTGGTGCTTCACCACCAGTTATAAGAGCTTCAGGAATGATGATTATCCTAATTTTAACTAGGAAGTATCTCCGTTCGATAACCGTACTAGATAGCTTTTCTCTTATTTTTTGCATATTTCTATTTCTTTCCCCTTACTCTATTTACAATGTTGGTTTTCAACTCTCCTTTATTGTTAGTTTTGCTCTTATATTATCCTCAAAGGTTATCTTGCAAAGCTTCACTTCTTATATTAAGGGACTCTTCAATGTAACAATAATTTCCCAGTTAGCATCACTACCTGTAATTATTTACCACTACTTTGAATTTTCATTGGTAGGTTTTTTAACAAATTTATTGTATGTTCCATTGTTCTCTATTATCGTCCTTCCAGGGGTAATTTTTATCTTTATTTTGCTTGGAATATCGGTGCCTGCAGGAATGTTTTTACTGTTAATATTGAGACATATCGTAACATTTATTGATAAAGTATCGATTTTTATTAGTGAACAATCTTTTTCAGAAATTGTTCTAGGTAGACCTTCGTTGGTGTTAATGATTAGTTACGTTATTACAGTATTTTATTTATTTTATTGTTGGGAAAAGAGAAGGTTGACAAAAGGATTCATTCTCCTTGTTTTCACAATGTGTATTCAATTAGGGTGGAATTACTATTCTCCCTATGGTGAGATAGTTTTTATTGATGTTGGTCAAGGTGATTCCATTCTTATTGATTTGCCTTATAATGGTGGAACCTATCTAATTGATACTGGAGGTAATATGAAATTTCCAGAAGAAGAGTGGGAGAAAAGGTCAAAAGAATTTTCAGTAGGGAAGGATCTTGTTTTGCCTGTTTTAAAAAGTAAGGGAATTGCAGTAGTTGATAAATTAATTCTAACGCATAGTGATTTAGACCATATTGGAGGAGCGAAAGACATTATACAAGAAATGTTGATAAAGGAGGTAATGATAAGCCCGAACAGTTTAGAAAAAGATGCGATGAAAGATGTTATGAAAGCGGCAAAAGGGAAAAATGTAAAAGTAAAAGAAGTGATGTCACCGAAAAGTTGGCATACAGAACATGGAAGTTTCCAAATTGTTTCTCCTACAGATACAGATTATGAAGGAAATAACGATTCTATTGTTATATACAGTTTAATGGGTGGGAAGAAGTGGTTATTTACTGGAGATTTGGAAGAAAAAGGCGAGAAGAATATAATGAAGAAATTCAAAATAAATGTTGATGTGTTGAAGGTAGGCCATCATGGGAGTAACACATCGACAAGTGAAGAACTTCTAGATGGTCTAGAGCCGAGCATAGCTATTATTTCTGCTGGAGTAAATAATCGATTTGGACATCCACACTCGGATGTTGTAAAGCGTCTTTCGGAGCGTAATATTGACGTCTATTCCACCTCTGTTCATGGTGCCGTAGTCTATAAATTTTTGGGTGAAAGTGGAACATTTTCGGGCGTGCTTCCATAGGATGTAGTAACAATTAAGATAGAAGACAAAAGAAAAAGGCTAACTCAAGATTATAAGCTGAGTTAGCCCCTGTCTTTCATTAAGAACCAATATACTTAATGACAGTTGCGATAATGAACATTGTCGCAAAGAAACCAAAAGATACAATAAAGCCTACACCAGAATCTACTGCATCGTTTCTCTTTGATTGGACATTTTTCTCAAATTCGTTCACAACTACCCCTCCTATTTCTATTCTAGTATAGAGCATCCCGAATAAAAAATCTATACTTCCTTGTACATTTTCCTATACTGACAAGAGTTGTCACCTATAAGATGTCACATTATCGGTGAAGATAATGATTACAAAGGAAATACCGCTGATGAGAAAGGGTCCTAGGTCTTTTTCATCGGTGTTAATATAGATTTAGGGGGTGTCCTTAAACAACGGATATCCCCTTTCCACCTTGTCAAAACCAAAAAGCTTTTTTATGATAAGTAGGAGAAAGAAATACTGGAGAGTGCTAATTTGGTTATTGATACTTGGAAAAAAATTGAAAGATTGCAATTCGCTAATATATATTTATTGTACGGAAATGAACCTTTTTTAATCAATGAAACGAAACAAAAATTAATAGAACATGCGATTTCCCCAGAAGAAATGGATTTTAACTTTTCTGTGTATGACCTAGAAGAAACGCCTGTTGAAACTGCTATTGAAGATGCGGAAACATTCCCGTTTATGGGTGAGAGAAGAGTAGTAATCCTTCAAAATCCTGTCTTTCTTACTGCTGAAAAGACAAAGGAAAAAGTTGAGCATAATGTGAAAAAACTCGAACAATACATATCTTCTCCTGCACCTTATACCATTTTAGTCATAGCAGCCCCATATGAAAAATTGGATGAGCGAAAAAAGATTACGAAGCAAATAAAAAAACAAGCAGAAGTAGTAGAAGCGAAAAAATTAAATGAACGGGAGTTAAAAACATGGATTAGGCAAAGGGTTTCATTGAATGATATACAAATGGATGAAGAAGCAATGGACTTATTAATTGCTTTAGCTGGGACCAATCTTATGATGCTAACGAGGGAATTGGACAAAATTTCCTTATATGCGAGTGAAACAAACAGAATAGATATAGAAGCTGTTGAGAAACTTACAGCACGATCGCTTGAACAAAATATTTTTTCATTAGTGGACAAAGTTGTTCATCGAAAAATTGATCAAGCATTAAGAATCTACTATGATCTACTAAAACAGAATGAAGAGCCAATTAAAATTCTGGCTGTATTGGCGAATCAATTTCGGTTAATCTATCAAGTAAAGGAATTATCTCGAAGGGGATATGGTCAGCAAAAAATTGCTTCCTTTATAAAAGTACATCCTTTTCGTGTTAAGTTGGCAGCAGGTCAAGCGAAATATTTTACTGATGAACAGTTATCATACATTATTGATTTACTTGCTCAAGGGGACTACGAAATGAAGACAGGTAGACAGAAGAAAGAATTGGTTATAGAATTGTTTTTATTTAAATTACAAGAGCAGGCAACAATTACACATTAAAAGGTTCACATGTTAGGCTGCAATATCTAGTGTTAGGGGCGTTGTAGCTATTGGCATTTATGTCTATATAAAAAAGCTGAGGTTATGATAACCTCAGCTTTTTTAGTCAGCAAACTATTAGTTAGCTTTTGTCATTAGACGTGCTTTATGACGATTAGCAGCATTTTTGTGGATAAGACCTTTTTGTGCTGCTTTGTCTAAATGTTTAACAGCTACACTTACAAGTTCTTTTGCGTTCTCTTCACCGTTTACTACAGCAGCTTCCGCTTTTTTCAAAGCAGTACGCATTGCAGATTTGATAGTAGCATTATGAGCGCTACGTGCATCATTAGTTTTAACGCGTTTAATAGCAGATTTAATATTTGGCATTCCTGTCACCTCCTATAAAACGATCGAGGCATATATATTTCACTCGATTTTCAATATCCATAATTAATCAGAACAAGTGATATTCTATCAAATTGGCTCACGTTTTGCAATAGTAATCCCGTTAAATAGTTTCTGATGAATGAAGTTTTACTAGAAAGGCAAACATAGAAAATATTAGTAAAACTAATCCATTAGGAGGTTCTATTTGTAATGGACAAAAAAAATTTAGATTTAAGTAACTATTCCGTACGTACTGATTTAGCGGTAGAAGCAAGGGAAATGGTGTTAAACGATAAGGTAAAGGAAGAAAAAAAGAATCAAAAAAATACAGAACTTGAAGGAGTAATAATTAAAGAAAGGGAGGAAGAGGGTATTAATGTCTCCCTTGTTACGATTACACCTGAAGGGGAAAAGAACATTGGAAAAAAAGCTGGAAATTATTTAACGATTGAAGCCCATGGCATTCGCCAACAAGATACTGATTTACAACAAAAGGTAGAGTCGCTATTTGCGAAGGAATTCAGTCAGTTTTTAAAAAACAAAGGAATTGCTAAAGATGCAAGCTGTTTAATTGTTGGGCTTGGTAATTGGAATGTGACTCCTGACTCTCTTGGACCGCAAGTTTGTGAAAGTGTCATTGTGACAAAGCATTTATTCGAATTTCAACCAGAATCTGTACAGTCCGGATATAGGGCTACAAGTTCATTAGTGCCTGGGGTAATGGGTCTGACAGGTATTGAAACAAGTGATATTATCTTCGGTGTTGTAGAGAAATCAAAACCAGACTTCGTTATCGTAATTGATGCACTTGCATCAAGGTCAATTGAACGAGTGAATTCTACCATTCAAATCTCAGATACAGGTATTCATCCGGGATCGGGAGTTGGAAATAAAAGAAAAGGGCTTGATGAAGAAACGTTTGGTGTGCCTGTAATTGCTATTGGGGTTCCGACTGTAGTAGATGCAGTTACTATTGCCAGTGATACGGTAGATTTTCTATTGAAGCATTTTGGAAAGGAAATGAAAGAAGGAGATCGTCCCTCACGATCACTAGCACCTGCTGGTTTAACTTTTGGGGAACGGAGAGAATTGACAGAAGAGGACTTACCGGCGGAACAGCATCGGAAGACATTTTTGGGGATAATTGGAACGCTTGAAGAGCAGGAAAAGAGAAAGCTGATAAGTGAAGTGTTATCCCCGCTTGGTCATAACTTAATGGTTACGCCAAAGGAAGTAGATGTGTTTATTGAAGATATGGCAAATCTTATCGCAAACGGATTAAACGCCGCTCTTCATGATGCGGTAGACCAAGGTAATACAGGTTTCAAAACAAGATAGTAATAATTGGCGGTCTATTGTTTGGTCCGTTACTATTTTAGGTTCTACTTTTTCTATCAATATCATAGTTTGTACTAGAGTTGTTTAGAAAGGGTGGAACTAGTGAGGTCGTATAAATCATCAAATTATGTTGTAGCAGTCAATTTGTCGACTTTGTTAAAAGGGTTTGTCATTTTTATTGTTGGTTTACTTTCAATTTTTTCGATCTCAGGAATTCTGACGTCATTAAAACCGGAATATAGAATAACTTCTAATTCGTTAAACCAAGCAGCGGAGAATGTCTCTGGTGAGGCTTTGTATAGGTTATTTGCGTTGGAAAATCGTGCATTTGGTAATATGAATGTGGAAGATGAACAGGAATGGCCAAGTTTGTCATCGTTATTGTTTCAAGTTACTACAAATGTAAGTTTTGAAGACCCAAGAAGTTTGTTAGGAAGAGAACTACCAGGGTTCTCAATATTTGACGGAGATATTTTAGTAGCTGGTGAAGGGACAAATTTTACCAATATGCCAATAGAGTCAGTCCCTCCACGTGATGCATTGGATACTGAAAACGAGGCTGAATTGCAAAATACAGAAAAATTAAATGAATCTGGTTCGGAAAATGGGGATACTACTCCTCCTCAAAGTACGGGAGGTAAAAAAACGGTACATTTGTATTTCTCTCATACGAGAGAGTCTTACTTACCTTATCTCCAAGGTGTAAAAGATCCTAACTTGGCTCATCATTCAAAAATAAACGTCACAAAAGTTGGAGACAAACTTAAAAGTGAGCTCGAACAGTTGGGGATTGGAACAAGTATAGATAAAACCGATGTAATAAAGAATTTAAATAACAAAGGGCTTGAATATTGGGCAGCGTATCAGGAGTCGCGTCCGTTAGTTCAAGCAGCAATGGCTGGGAATAAAGATTTATTATACTTGATTGATGTTCATCGTGATTCTCAACGTAAAGATGTAACGACAGCAACTATTAACGGAAATTCCTATGCAAAACTTGCTTTTGTGGTAGGTGCAGAACATCCAAACTATGAAAAAAACCTTAAGTTAGCTACTGAACTTCATGAAAAGTTAGAAGCGAAATATAAAGGTTTATCACGCGGTGTTTTTGTTAAAAAAGGAAGCGGAACGAACGGGAAGTTTAATCAGGATATGTCTGGAAATGCAATGTTATTGGAATTTGGTGGTGTGGA
Organism: Bacillus seohaeanensis; assembly: GCF_042684945.1. Taxonomy (NCBI): domain Bacteria; kingdom Bacillati; phylum Bacillota; class Bacilli; order Caryophanales; family Bacillaceae; genus Bacillus; species Bacillus seohaeanensis. Next base: position 30,043 of record NZ_JBHUMF010000009.1, read on the forward strand.
TAATACATTCGAAGAATTGAATCGGACATCGGAGGCTTTTGCAGAAATATTTGCAGATTACTACTGGCAGGCAGATAAAGTCAATCATAATATATCTACTCCTCCATCAAGTCAATAAAATAGGCTGTTTCATAAAAGAGTGTTGCTTTTTGATACGAATTAAAATGTAGCTAGATGCAGGGAGCAGCTCGAACACACGTAGACTCCTGCGGGAACAGCGACCAGAGCGAGACCCCGCAGCGTATGCGAGGAGGCTCGCTGGTCGCCCGCGGAAAGCGAAGTGTGTTCGGGCTGCGGACCAAATAGCAACAATTCATACGAAATGAGCCATAAAATATTGGTTCAAGACTCCAACTAGTTTAGCTACTATAGGTCAGTAGTGGCGGAAAGGTGAGGGTTCCTTGCCTATCGAAGTTTTACCTTATTATTGGGTAGGAGTATGCTGCCCGGATATGAATGGAGAGACGGTAATGAAAACATTTATATTTAAATGTATACTCCTTGTTTCGGTCCTATTTATCGGTGTTTTAATCGGGATGCAGTACGCAAGTGAAGGTATTATAGAAATGAAAGGCCATGAGGGACATTCCCTTTCTTCAGCCGTTCAGCTTTCACAAGACGAAGAAGGGGAGTATGAAGCATCTGTTCTTGGAAATGAAATTCAAGAAGAAACAATAATAGAGAAGAAGGAAAAGCTAGAAAAGATGAAGGCATTCAATTTTTTTTCCTCAATCGGTAAATCGTTAGCAGGATTCGTTTCCGATTTAACAAATTCCATCATCGAGTTTGTTGCTTCACTAGTATAAGAAACAAAAAGCTGATACATATGGAAAATGCAAAACATTTTCCTTGTGTATCAGCTTATTTTATAAATAAGAAATTTAATTACTGAAGCTTCGAGTGACAGTTTTTCTTTAACTTTTCGTTAATATTTTGTTTACATTGAATAATCAAGATGCTACTGCTATAATTCAACGTAGTGTATATGTGTGGATTAACAGGAGTTGAACGTTTATGAATCGTGAAGAAAAGTTAAAAAGACAACAAAGAATAAGAAACTTCTCTATTATTGCTCATATAGATCATGGGAAGTCAACCTTAGCTGACCGTATTCTAGAGAAAACGAAAGCTTTGACGGCTCGTGAAATGAAAGAGCAATTGCTAGACTCAATGGATCTAGAAAGAGAGCGCGGAATTACTATCAAATTGAATTCTGTTCAGTTGAAATATCAGGCTAAAGATGGAGAGGAATATATTTTTCATCTAATTGACACACCTGGACATGTCGACTTTACGTATGAAGTTTCACGTAGTTTGGCTGCATGTGAAGGTGCTGTCTTAGTAGTGGATGCAGCACAAGGTATTGAGGCCCAGACATTGGCCAACGTATATTTAGCGCTGGACAATGATTTAGAGATCCTACCAGTTATTAATAAAATTGATTTACCTGCTGCAGACCCGGAGAGAGTCCGTCAAGAAGTGGAGGATGTTATTGGGTTAGATGCATCTGAAGCGGTGCTAGCATCAGCAAAAGCAGGTATCGGTATTGAGGATATTTTAGAACAGGTTGTGGAAAAGGTACCGGCTCCACAAGGAGATCCTGATAATCCTTTACAAGCATTGATATTCGATTCTTTATATGATGCCTACCGCGGTGTTGTCGCGTATATTCGTGTGGTGGAAGGTAGCGTTAAGGTTGGAGATAAAGTTCGCATGATGGCGACAGGAAAGGAATTCGAAGTAACAGAAGTTGGCGTGTTTACCCCAAAAGCAACGCCAGTTAATGAGTTAACAGTCGGCGATGTAGGATTTCTGACTGCGGCTATTAAAAATGTAGGAGATACAAGAGTGGGGGACACAATTACGCTAGCGAAAAATCCAGCGTCAGAACCACTTCCGGGCTATCGAAAACTAAATCCAATGGTGTACTGTGGGCTATATCCAATTGACTCTAATAAATACAATGACCTTCGTGAAGCGTTAGAGAAATTGGAGTTAAATGATTCTGCCCTTCAATACGAACCGGAGACATCACAAGCATTAGGTTTTGGTTTCCGTTGTGGTTTCTTAGGATTGCTTCATATGGAAATCATACAAGAACGTATTGAAAGAGAATTTAAAATTGACCTAATAACCACAGCACCAAGTGTTATTTATCATGTGCAATTAACAGATGGTGAGGAAATTAGTGTTGATAACCCATCAATGATGCCTGACCCGCAAAAGGTTGAAAGCGTGGAAGAACCGTATGTAAAGGCAACAATGATGGTTCCAAATGATTTTGTTGGTGCGGTAATGGAACTTTGTCAAGGGAAACGCGGGAACTTTATCGATATGCAATACATGGATGAAACGAGAGTGAATATCGTTTATGAAATCCCTCTTGCTGAGATTGTTTATGATTTCTTTGATCAGCTAAAGTCGAATACAAAAGGTTATGCTTCCTTTGATTACGAACTAATTGGTTATAAACCATCGAAGCTAGTGAAGATGGATATCCTATTGAATGGTGAGCAGGTAGATGCATTAAGTTTTATTGTTCACCGTGACTTTGCTTATGACCGTGGGAAAGTAATCGTTGATAAATTAAAAGAACTTATTCCAAGACAACAGTTTGAAGTTCCAGTTCAAGCAGCGATTGGCCAAAAAATTGTTGCTAGGTCGACCATTAAGGCTATTCGTAAAAACGTCTTAGCTAAATGTTATGGCGGAGACATTTCCCGTAAACGAAAGCTTCTCGAGAAGCAAAAGGAAGGGAAAAAACGAATGAAGCAAGTGGGCTCTGTAGAAGTCCCTCAAGAAGCATTTATGGCTGTTTTAAAAATGGATGACAGCGATAAAAAGTAATCAAAGACCTGTTGGGTAGTAATAGACTATACCATTAGCTTAAAATGTAATAGCGAATAATGTGATGCTTCAATAGAAAAAAGGGGGAAAGCGGCTTGAAATCAAGCTTCACTTACCCCCTTTTCTCTATGAAAAAGTAATTAAGCATCTCGGTTATTCCTGTTTTGAGTTTAAGTAGAGAAAGTGAGAAATGAAAATGCCTCAATCAGCCTATATCCATATTCCGTTTTGTGAACATATTTGTCACTATTGTGATTTTAATAAAGTATTTTTGGAAGGGCAGCCTGTTAGTGAATACCTGAATGCCCTTGAAACGGAATTAAGTTTAAGAACGCAAAAACAGAAAATAGAAACTGATACAATTTTTGTCGGAGGAGGTACACCTACTTCCCTTTCAGCAAAAGAGCTAGAGATACTATGCGAAGCAATTACTAAACATTTGCCGTTAAAAAATGGAGAATTTACCTTTGAGGCAAACCCTGGTGACCTAACAAAAGAAAAGCTGTCTGTTTTAAAAGACTATGGTGTCAACCGCCTTAGTTTTGGAGTGCAGTCATTCAATGACGAGTTGCTTCATAGAATCGGCAGAACACATAAAAGTAAAGATGTATATACTTCTGTAACCAATGCGTTAAACGTTGGTTTTTCAAATATAAGCATTGATTTAATTTATAGCTTACCAGGTCAAACGAAAGAGGACTTTAAAGATACACTAGAAAAAGCACTAGCATTAGACCTCCCTCATTATTCTGCCTACTCCTTAATTGTGGAGCCTAAAACAGTCTTTTATAATTTAATGAGAAAAGGAAAGTTACACCTTCCTAGCCAAGACGAAGAAGCAGAGATGTATGAATTATTAATGTCTACTATGAACAAACATAACGTTCATCAATACGAAATTAGTAATTTTGCTAAAAAAGGTTATGAAAGCAAGCATAATCTTGTTTACTGGGATAATAATGAATATTACGGTTTTGGAGCAGGTGCTCACGGATATGTAAATGGTATTCGATATTCTAATCATGGACCAATAAAAAAATACATCAAGCCGGTCTCTTGCGGCGAATTGCCAATTATTCAAGAGCACACTGTAACGAAGAGTGAGAGTATGGAGGAAGAAATGTTTCTCGGACTTAGGAAAACAGAAGGTGTGTCGAAGGTTGTATTTCAAAAGAAATTCAACCAGGATATTATGGAGGTTTTTCAAGAGCCAATTGAAAAGATGCAAAAAAGAGGTTTGTTACAAAATGGGGACGAAAGAGTTTATTTGACAAATGAAGGAAAATTCTTAGGGAATGAAGTGTTCCAAGAATTTCTTGGAATAATTTAACTTGTCCCACATTAACGGGGAGTAAACCTTCTGATCTTAAGGTTTGAGGGAGGCCAACTGCCAGTAAATGCGCGTTTGGTGAGGTATAGTGAAACTTGCCAAAGCTTTAGCTAAACCAATAGGGTTCGTACTGTCGGTTAAGTATTCGCTGACAAGTAGGGATATTGATAGTAGAAGGGGATTAATAATCAGTGAGGATGAAAAAAATCCCTACTGATTGTAGTTTCTCTTTATTGACATCTCATCTTTGTTTTGATAATTTATTATTAGATTTAGCACTCATATAAAGAGAGTGCTAACAGAGGTGATAAACGTTGTTAACAGATCGACAATTGCTTATATTACAAGTTATTATTGATGATTTTATCCGGTCTGCACAACCGATTGGTTCAAGAAGCCTGTCCAAAAAAGAGGATATTTCTTTTAGTTCAGCTACAATTAGAAATGAAATGGCGGATCTAGAGGACCTTGGTTTTATTGAAAAAACCCATACTTCTTCTGGACGTGTTCCCTCTGAAAAGGGATATCGTTATTATGTAGATCATTTATTGTCACCCCAACAACTTAATCAAGGGGATGTAGACGCACTGCGCTCGGTCTTTGCTGAAAAAATTTATGAACTAGAGAAAGTGGTGCAGAAGTCGGCAAAAATCTTATCTGAATTGACGAGTTATACAACAATTCTATTAGGACCTGATTTAAAAGAAAATAGGTTAAAGAAAATTCAACTTGTACCGCTTAACAACAATACGGCGGTTGCAATTATCGTAACGGACAACGGTCATGTTGAAAATAGGATGTTTCAACTACCTCCGACTATGAATCCCGCAGAGTTGGAAAAGCTGGTCAATATATTAAATGATCGTTTAACTGGAGTGCAGATAAGTGATTTGCACGATAAAATCTTTAAAGAAGTTGCTTTGCTATTAAAGCAGCATATTCAAAACTATGATTTTATTTTGCATTCTTTAACACAATCGTTAGATATGCCAACACATGATAAATTGTTCTTTGGCGGAAAAACCAACATGCTTAATCAGCCTGAGTTTAATGATATTCAAAAGGTTCGGCTACTTCTTAACATGATTGAGCAAGAAGATAGTCTATATGATATCATTAGACCCGCTGGAAGTGGACTAAGTGTTAAAATAGGCAGAGAAAACAATCATTTAGCAATGGAAAATTGTAGTTTAATTACCGCTTCTTATTCTATAGGAGCAGAACAAGTGGGGTCTATTGCTATTTTAGGACCAACTAGAATGGAATATTCGCGCGTCATCAGCTTATTAGATTTCTTTACTGATGATATGTCTAAGGTCCTTACTAAATTGTATCAAAGCGGATTATAGTGGACATATTGTATAAAGATAATAATTAACGTTAGAAATCAGTTTTAGCCTGGTTTCTGGGATCTTTATGGATTAATGAAGTTATTAACGTTGAAATGGGCAAATTTACTGTCTAGTTCCAGCGGCTAGCTCGCTGTGAAAAAGACGATTAGCTCTTAAAGGCAAAGGACGCCTTTTAAGGCTAATCCCTATTTTCTTCGCGAGCTGACCAAGCCGCTTATACTTTTCGATTTGTCTAGTTCCAGCGGCTAGCCCCTCGAGTCATAAGGTGATCATCTCAAAAAGGCAAAAAGCGCCTTTTTGAGATGTTCGTCTTATGCTTGTTGGGTCTAACCAAGCCGCTTATACTTTTCTTTTAAGGAGGTGAAGAAGAAATGGCGGAAGAAACGAAACAAACCGGTCAACAAACAGAAGAAGTAAACAACGAAAATGGAGAAACGGTAGAAGAAGTGTTTGCTGAAGAAGCAGAAGTAGCTGAAGGGCAAACAACAGATGAAGTTTCTCAGCTTAAGCAAGAGCTAGAAGACTCTGAAAACCGTTATCTTCGTTTACGTGCAGACTTCGATAATTTTCGTCGTCGTGTAACATTGGAAAACGAAGCAAACGAAAAATATCGTGCACAAAGCTTAATTTCCGAACTTCTACCAGCACTTGATAATTTCGAACGTGCTTTAAATATAGAGGCAGAAAATGAACAGACGAAATCCTTGCTTCAAGGTATGGAAATGGTACACAAAAGTATTGTTGAAGCATTGAAAAAAGAAGGCTGTGAGCCGATTGAAGCTGTGGGACAAGAATTTAATCCTCACCTTCACCAAGCTGTAATGCAAGTCGAGGATGAAAACTTTTCGAGCAATATAGTGGTAGAAGAATTTCAAAAAGGATATCAGTTAAAGGATAGAGTGATTCGTCCTTCAATGGTAAAAGTAAATCAATAATAAATTACATATTGTGAAAAATAGGGAGGTCTCTTTTCATGAGTAAAATTATCGGTATCGATTTAGGTACAACAAACTCTTGTGTGTCTGTTCTTGAAGGTGGAGAACCGAAGGTTATTCCTAATCCAGAAGGAAACCGCACAACACCATCTGTTGTAGCTTTTAAAAATGGGGAAAGACAAATTGGGGAAGTGGCTAAGCGCCAATCAATTACAAACCCTAATACAGTTATTTCTGTAAAGCGTCATATGGGTACAGATCATAAAGTGAACGTGGAAGACAAAGAATTTACTCCACAAGAAATTTCTGCAATGATTCTTCAACATCTTAAAGGATATGCAGAAGAGTATTTAGGTGAAAAGGTTGAAAAAGCGGTTGTTACTGTTCCGGCTTATTTCAACGATGCAGAACGTCAAGCAACAAAAGATGCTGGTAAAATTGCTGGCTTAGAAGTAGAACGTATTATTAATGAACCAACTGCTGCAGCATTAGCATATGGTTTAGATAAAATGGATGAAGATCAAACTATTTTAGTGTATGACCTTGGTGGAGGTACGTTCGACGTATCTATCCTAGAACTTGGTGACGGTGTATTCGAAGTACGTTCTACAGCGGGAGATAATCGTCTTGGTGGAGATGACTTCGATGATGTAATCATGGATTATCTTGTAGCGGAGTTCAAAAAAGAAAATGGAATTGATCTTTCTAAAGATAAAATGGCTATGCAACGTTTGAAAGATGCAGCTGAAAAAGCGAAAAAGGATCTTTCAGGTGTAACATCTACACAGATTTCATTGCCATTTATTACAGCAGGAGAAGCTGGTCCACTTCACTTAGAGATTAACTTAACTCGTGCAAAATTCGATGAAATCTCTGCAGATCTTGTTGAGCGCACAATGGGACCTACTCGTCAAGCAATGAAAGATGCAGGGTTATCTCCAAGCGAGATTGACAAAGTTATCCTTGTAGGTGGATCTACACGTATCCCAGCTGTACAAGAAGCAATTAAAAAGGAAACAGGTAAAGATCCTCATAAAGGTGTAAACCCTGATGAAGTTGTAGCAATGGGTGCTGCGATTCAAGGTGGAGTCTTAACAGGTGATGTGAAAGATGTTGTCCTTCTTGATGTAACACCACTTTCACTTGGTATTGAAACAATGGGTGGAGTATCAACAAAACTTATTGAGCGAAATACAACAATTCCGACTTCAAAATCACAAGTGTTCTCTACTGCGGCGGATAATCAAACAGCGGTTGACATCCATGTACTTCAAGGGGAACGTCCAATGGCTGCGGATAATAAAACATTAGGGCGTTTCCAATTATCCGATATTCCTCCAGCACCACGAGGAGTACCTCAAATCGAAGTTAAGTTCGATATTGATAAAAATGGTATCGTAAATGTTAGTGCTAAGGACCTTGGTACAGGAAAAGAACAAAACATTACAATCAAATCTTCTACAGGTCTTTCTGACGAAGAAATTGATAAAATGGTTAAAGAAGCAGAAGAAAATGCTGATGCAGATAAAAAGCGGAAAGAAGAAGTTGAACTTCGCAACGAAGCTGACCAACTAGTATTCTCTACAGAAAAAACGTTGAAAGAGCTAGAAGGAAAAGTAGACGAAGCAGAAGTGAAAAAAGCAGAAGATGCGAAAGCAGAACTTAAAGATGCTATCGAAAAAAATGAACTTGAGCTTATCCGCGAAAAGAAAGATGCTCTTCAACAAATCGTTCAAGACCTATCTACAAAGCTATATGAAGAAGCAGCGAAACAAGCACAAGCTGCTCAAGGTACTGAAGGTCAAAACGACAGTAAAGATGATGACGTTGTAGACGCTGAATACGAAGAAGTAAAAGACGATAAATAATTTTTAATCAGTTAGGAAAAGTCAAAGTCAGGGATGTTCTTGGCTTTGGCTTTTTCTTTGATAAAGGGAATCATTCATTATATTTTGTACTAATTATTGATAACATATTACGATCAATGTTAAAATAACCTTTATGCTAAAGATTCGGGAGTGTCGATTTGATGAGTAAACGGGATTATTATGAAGTACTAGGTGTTGGAAAAGACGCCTCAAAAGACGAAATCAAAAAAGCATACCGCAAGCTCTCAAAAAAATATCATCCTGATATTAATAAAGAAGCGGATGCTGCAGATAAATTCAAGGAAATTTCAGAGGCTTATGAAGCACTTAGTGATGACCAAAAACGTGCACAGTATGATAGATTCGGCCATACAGATCCAAACCAAGGATTTGGTGGTGGCGGAGCTGACTTTGGTGGTTTCGGTGGTTTTGAAGATATTTTCAATACCTTCTTTGGCGGTGGCGGTTCGAGAAGAAGGGATCCGAATGCTCCAAGACAAGGTGCGGACCTACAGTATACGATGACGTTACGTTTTGAAGAAGCTGTTTTCGGTAAAGAAACAGATATTGAAATTCCAAAAGAAGAAGAATGTGATACATGCCATGGATCAGGAGCAAAACCTGGTACAAAAGTGAATACATGTTCTCATTGTAATGGCTCAGGTCAATTGAATGTAGAACAAAATACACCATTTGGCAGAATTGTTAATAGACGTGTATGTAACTACTGTAGTGGAACAGGTAAAGAAATTAAGGAGAAATGTTCTACTTGCGGTGGTGCAGGAAAAGTGAAAAAGCGCCGTAAAATTAACGTGAAGATTCCAGCGGGTATCGATGATGGTCAACAACTTAGAGTTACCGGACAAGGGGAACCTGGGGTTAATGGCGGGCCTGCAGGGGATCTATATGTTGTATTCCATGTTCGCTCCCATGACTTTTTTGAACGTGATGGCGATGACATCTATTGCGAAATGCCGATTACATTTGTACAGTCAGCATTAGGTGATGAAATTGAGGTTCCTACTTTACATGGGAAGGTTAAGTTGAAAGTCCCAGCTGGAACACAAACAGGTACAAACTTTAGACTTCGTGGTAAAGGTGTTCCGAATGTAAGAGGCTATGGTGTTGGCGACCAGCACATTAAAGTAAAGGTAGTGACTCCAACCAAGCTGACGGATAAACAGAAGGATCTGTTAAGGGAATTCGCTGACATTAGCGGACAAGTTCCTGATGAGCAGCATGAAAGTTTCTTTGATAAAGTAAAAAAGGCCTTTAAGGGTGAATAAGTAGGAACGGAGTTGGTAGATGATATGAAGTGGTCAGAAATTAGTATTCATACAACCAATGAAGCAATTGAACCTATTTCAAATATTCTTCATGAATCAGGCGCAAGTGGTGTCGTTATTGAAGATCCTTTTGATTTAGTAAAAGAAAGAGAAAATGTGTTTGGGGAAATCTACCAACTCAATCCTGGAGATTACCCTGAAGAAGGTGTAGTTATTAAAGCATATCTCCCAGTAAATAGCTTTTTAGGTGAAACGGTTGAGGAGATAAAACAAGCAATAAATAATTTAGTTATTTATGATATCGATATTGGGCTAAATAAAGTAGAAATTTCCGAGGTGAATGAAGAAGAATGGGCAACAGCATGGAAAAAATACTATAACCCAGTAAAGATATCAGACAAATTTACAATTGTTCCTACTTGGGAAGAATATGAACCTGTCACTAGCGATGAGTTAATTGTTGAGCTAGATCCTGGCATGGCGTTTGGTACAGGAACACACCCCACAACCGTAATGTCTATCCAAGCATTAGAGAGAACGGTTAAAAAAGGGGATCAAGTAATTGATGTCGGTACCGGTTCAGGTGTTTTAAGTATTGCTGCTGCAATGCTTGGAGCAGAAAAAGTAGATGCATATGATTTGGATGAAGTTGCTGTTACTTCTGCGAGATTAAATATTAAGCTAAATAAAGTTCAGGATGTCACAACTGTTCGTCAGAATAATTTATTAGATGGAATAGAAGCAGCCGCAGACGTGATTGTCGCAAATATCCTTGCCGAAATTATTTTGCGGTTTACTGATGATGCTGCTGCACTGGTCAAACCAGGAGGCTACTTTATTACATCCGGCATTATTCAACCGAAAAAAAATCAAGTAAAAGAAGCAATAGAAAAAGCTGGTTTTATTATTGAGGAAGTTATGGTAATGGAAGATTGGGTTGCAATTATTGCCAAAAAACCACAGTAATAATAAGAAAAGCGGAAGCGGCTTGATCAGAGGCGACAAGCATAAGTCAAGCATCCCAGAAAGGCGTTTTTTGCCTTTTAGGGATGATTGACTTATGTCTCGAGCCTCTAGCCGCTGCAGCTAGACAATAAGAAAAGCGGAAGCGGCTTGATCAGAGGCGACAAGCATAAGTCAAGCATCCCGGAAAGGCGTTTTTTGCCTTTTAGGGATGATTGACTTATGTCTCGAGCCTTGAGCCTCTAGCTGCTGGAACTGGATAATTCGTTTTTGAGGTGATATTAGTGCAACGTTACTTTTTACAAAAACCTTATGTTGAAGGAAAGATGGTTACCATATCAGGAGATGATTTTCATCATATAGTTCGGGTCATGAGAATGAAGGAAGGAGACATGATTTATGTCGTATTTCCTGATCACACTTCAGCTCAAGCCAAAATTGAAACGATTACCAGTGACGATGTAGAAGCGTCCGTTGTAAAATGGGAAACGGTGTTAAAAGAACTACCTATTTCTGTTGCGATTGCGAGCGGACTGCCGAAAGGGGATAAATTGGAGTGGGTATTTCAAAAGGGTACGGAACTCGGTGCTTCTCGATTTATCCCTTTTAATGCGGATCGCTCCATAGTGAAGTGGGATGAAAAGAAGGCGAAGAAAAAACTAGATAGGTGGGGAAAAATTGTTAAAGAAGCCGCAGAACAATCCCATCGCCAACAAGTGCCGATAGTTAGTTCTCCGCTTTCTTTGAAAAATTTATTGAAAGATAGTACCCTTTATGACTATAAGCTTGTTGCCTACGAGGAAGAGGCAAAAGCAGGAGAAAAAGGAAATTTCTATCATACATTACATGAGATAAAAGAAGGTCAAAGTATACTAGTCGTGTTTGGACCAGAAGGCGGATTAAGCGAGAAGGAAATAAGGGAATTGAAGGAAGCAGGCTTTTTGTTATGCGGGTTAGGCCCTAGAATTCTTCGAACCGAAACGGCTCCGTTGTATGTTCTTTCCGCTATAAGCTATCAATTTGAATTAATGAGGTGATTTTATGGCATCAGTAGCATTCCACACTTTAGGGTGTAAGGTTAATCACTACGAAACAGAGGCCATTTGGCAATTATTTAAAGACGAAGGTTATGACCGTGTGGAATATGATTCTACAGCAGATGTTTACGTTATTAACACTTGTACTGTTACGAACACTGGGGATAAAAAAAGCAGACAGGTGATTAGACGCGCAATTAGAAAGAACCCTGATGCTGTTATTTGTGTAACGGGTTGCTATGCTCAAACATCTCCTGCTGAAATTATGGCCATCCCTGGCGTTGATATTGTTGTAGGTACACAAGACCGTAAAAAGATGTTGACCTATATTGAGCAATACAGAGAGGAACGTCAACCGATTAACGGTGTGACAAATATTATGAAAAATAGAGTGTATGAAGAGCTAGATGTTCCAGCTTTTACAGACCGTACACGTGCTTCTTTAAAAATACAAGAAGGTTGCAATAATTTCTGCACATTCTGTATTATCCCTTGGGCTCGTGGACTTATGCGTTCCCGTGATCCTCAGGAAGTAGTTAGACAAGCTCAACAGCTAGTTGATGCAGGATACAAGGAAATTGTCCTAACTGGAATCCATACAGGCGGTTATGGAGAGGATATGAAAGATTACAATCTTGCAATGCTACTTCGCGATTTAGAGAGAGACGTAAAGGGACTTAAGCGTATTCGGATTTCGTCTATTGAGGCAAGTCAATTGACGGACGAAGTAATCGATGTTATTGACAAGTCCAAAATGGTCGTAAGGCACTTGCACATTCCGTTACAGTCGGGTTCTAATACTGTTTTAAAAAGAATGCGTAGAAAATATACGATGGAATTTTTTGCAGAACGATTGGAAAAGTTAAAGAAAGCTTTACCAGGACTTGCTGTTACTTCCGATGTTATCGTAGGTTTTCCTGGAGAGACAGAAGAAGAGTTTATGGAAACATATAACTTTGTTAAAGATCATAAATTCTCCGAGTTACATGTGTTCCCATATTCTAAGCGAACTGGTACACCTGCAGCACGAATGGATGACCAAATTGATGAGAGTGTAAAAAATGAACGAGTTCATCGTTTAATTGAGCTTTCTAATCAATTAGCTAAAGAATACAGTTCTAATTTTGAAGAAGAAGTATTAGAAGTTATTCCAGAGGAACGCTTTAAGGAAGATCCTGAAAGTGGTCTTTATGAAGGTTACACAGACAACTATTTAAAAGTAGTGTTCCCAGCAACAGAAGATATGGTTGGTAAACTTGTAAAAGTAAAAATTACAAAAGCTGGTTATCCATACAATGAAGGAAAATTTGTCCGTGTACTAGAGGAAGAAACAAGAGTGAACGAAAGAACTGCGATTTAATAATAATAAGGCTCCCTAATTAGGGAGTCTTATTTATTAGAGAATTGTTAGCGGTTACTTTGTTGTTTGTAATGGAATTTTTTTATTGCTAACGGAAAGAGAAGATTGTAAACTGAAAGTAAATTAATAAAGTGTGTGTATTTTTTATTTCTTTTTTTATGCAAACGTTTGCAATTTATTTAAATACAATAGTTTGAGGTGTTAGTATGAAAAAAATATGGTGGAAAGAAGCTGTAGGATATCAAATTTATCCGCGAAGCTTCCAAGATTCTAATGGTGATGGAATTGGTGATATACAAGGAATTATTAAACGACTAGATTATATAAAAGATCTAGGTATAGATGTAATATGGATTTGTCCTATATATAAATCTCCTAATGATGATAACGGTTACGATATTTCTGATTACCAAGATATTATGGAGGATTTCGGTACAATGAAGGATTTCAACCAACTGCTTGATGAAGTCCATAATAGAGGTATGAAGCTTATTATCGACCTTGTATTGAACCATACGAGCGATGAACATGAATGGTTTATTGAGTCAAGAAGCTCTAAACAAAGTTCAAAACGTGATTGGTATATTTGGAGAGACGGAAAGAACGGGAAGGAGCCAAATAATTGGGAGAGTATTTTCGGAGGTTCTGCATGGGAATATGACAAGGAGACGGAACAGTATTATCTCCATGTATTTTCAACAAAACAACCAGACTTAAATTGGGAAAATAAAGATGTAAGAGAAGCGCTTTATGATACAGTGAACTGGTGGCTTGATAAGGGAATTGACGGCTTTAGAATTGATGCAATTAGTCATATTAAGAAACGTCCTGGATTTCCTGATATGCCGAATCCGAAAAATAAAAAGTACGTTTCCTCTTTTGATATGCATATGAACCAAAAAGGTATTCATACATTTCTGCAAGAGTTTAAAGATCGAACATACGCTAATTATGATGTAATGACAGTTGGAGAAGCTAATGGAGTTAAAGCAGATGAAGCGGAACTCTGGGTCGGGAAAGAAAATGGAAAAATGGATATGATTTTTCAATTTGAGCATCTTGGGTTATGGGATGCAGAAACAAGTCCTGAAATTGACATTGTGGAACTAAAAAAGGTGCTAACTCGCTGGCAAAAAGGTTTAGAAGGTAATGGATGGAACGCTTTATTTATTGAAAACCATGATAAACCACGTGTCGTTTCTACTTGGGGGAATGATGGGGAGTTCTGGAAGCAAAGTGCAACATCGATGGCAGCTATGTATTTCCTTATGCAAGGCACACCGTTCATTTATCAAGGACAGGAGATAGGAATGACAAATGTTCAGTTCTCTTCACTTGATGATTATGACGATGTTGCTGTGAAAAATCTTTATCGCTTAAAAAGGGAAGAAGGTATACCGCATCAAGAGATTATGGAAATTATTTGGGCATCATCAAGAGACAACAGCAGAACTCCAATGCAATGGTCATCGGAAGAAAACGCAGGTTTTACAACAGGTTCTCCATGGATGAAAGTAAACGAAAATTATAAAAAGGTAAATGTGAAAATGCAAGAGAAAGATCCAGACTCTATTCTTTCTTTTTATAAAAAAATGATTAAACTGAAAAAAGATCAAGATGTTTTCACTTATGGAACTTATGATCTTCTTTTAGAAAAGGATCCGCAGGTTTATGCGTATACAAGAACGGATGATAAAATAAAAATGCTTGTCATTACAAATTTATCATCAACAGGGGCTAAGTGCTCTTTCGAAGGTATAGCTTTAAATTCAGAACAACTTGTACTGAATAATTATGAGGTTAATTCCCACGAAGACAAAGATTTGCTTCTATTAAAACCTTATGAAGTTCGTGTATATAAAGTAGCAAATTAATTATTGGAGAATAATTCACTAGGGTGGAAGGCATCTTGATGAATTATTCTCTTTTTTTATATAGGGAGGGGATGAGCAATTGAAATGACGTAAGGTTAATAATATTGGGAGAGAGACAAAATAATAAAAAGCACTCGTCTTTTTGAAAGCGGTTTGTTATGATATGGGAGGTACGGACAACTATTAATTTGTAATTGCTAAAGGAGAGAGACAAATGGATTTAAATAATAAAATTGCAGGTATGATTGATCATACTTTATTAAAACCAGAGTCAACAAAAGAACAGGTAGAAATTCTTTGTCAAGAAGCAAAAGAATACAAATTTGCTTCCGTTTGTGTAAATCCTACTTGGGTTAAATATGCAAGTGAACTGTTAAATGGTACTTCTGTAAAAGTTTGTACTGTTATTGGTTTCCCTCTAGGAGCAAACACTCCTGAAACAAAAGCTTTTGAAACGAAAAACGCTATTGAAAATGGTGCAACAGAAGTGGATATGGTTATTAATATAGGTGCTTTAAAAAGCGGTGATTTTGAATTAGTAAAACGTGACATTGAAGCAGTGGTAGTCGCATCGAAGGGAAAAGCCCTTTCCAAAGTCATCATTGAAACATCTCTATTAACAGAAGAGGAAAAAGTAAAGGCAAGTCAAATTGCAGTTAATGCAGGAGCTGATTTTGTAAAAACTTCTACTGGATTCTCCACTGGAGGAGCTACAGAGGAAGATATTCAATTAATGAGAAAAACAGTGGGTCCTGAAATTGGTGTCAAAGCTTCTGGTGGGGTGAGGAGCCCTGAAGACGCAGAGAAAATGGTGAAAGCAGGAGCAACTAGAATTGGTGCAAGCTCAGGGGTGAAGATTGTCCAAGGGTTAACAAGTGATTCTGACTATTAGGAGGATCTGACCAAAGCGTTAGACATAATCCTAAGGGTACACAGTTTATATCAACCTAAAATAACAGCTGGGGTTAAAGTGATACCTCAGTTGTTATTTTATTTTGGATATGCTTGTCGCCCTTGAGCAAATCGTTTTCACTTTTTTGTCTAGCTTCAACGGCTAGCTCACTGTGAAAAAGATGATTCCCCTCAAAAGGCAAAAAGCGCCTTTCGAGGAGAAGCTCTATTTTCTTCGTGAGCTGAACGAGCCGCTTCCGCTTTTTTTTGTCTAGCTTCAACGGCTAGCTCACTGTGAAAAAGATGATTCCCCTCAAAAGGCAAAAAGCGCCTTTCGAGGAGAAGCCCTATTTTCTTCGTGAGCTGAACAAGCCGCTTCCGCTTTTCTTTGTCTAGCTTCAGCGGCTAGCTCACTGTGAAAAAGATGATTCCCCTCAAAAGGCAAAAAGCGCCTTTCGAGGAGAAGCCCTATTTTCTTCGTGAGCTGAACAAGCCGCTTCCGCTTTTCTTATGGAAATGCTCAATAAATTTACTAAAAGGTTCTGCAAAAGGCAAGGCTGCAAGAGAACAAATTAAATTGAAAATGACACTAGCATGTGCAAGCTGAAGATCTGGTGAAGTAGCAAGTTTAGATACAATCATTCCTAACTTCGAAATAAAAGGTATGAAGGCTGCAACACCGATTAGGTTTAGCCAAATATGTGCGTAAGCTGTCAATTTCGCTTCTTTTCCTCCACCTACACTTGCAAGGTATGCAGTGATACAAGTCCCTATATTAGCCCCTAACATTATGGCAATTCCTGCTTCAAGACTAATTGCGTGTACAGCTAAAAATCCCATTGCAACGCCAGTAACAACTGTACTTGATTGTATGATCGCGGTGGAAACGATCCCAATTAATAAAGCTAGAACAATGTGTTCATTCACATTTAGAAGAACCTCTTGGAAATAAGTGCTTTCCGTAAGTGGAGCCGCAAGTGATTGAATTCTATCAATCGAGATAAAGATAAGACCAAAACCAATAAATATATATCCAATCGACTTTAATGATGAATTTTTCAAGAGGATGAAAAGGGCTCCGATAATTAATGCTGGAATAGAAAAGTAATTTAAATTTAATGTAAACATTTCTAATGTGAAGGTTGTTCCAATATTTGAACCCAGCATGATTCCAATTGTTTGCTTAAACGTTATTAAACGTGTTGACACGAGCCCGACAGTCAGTACCATAACAGCTGAACTACTATGAAGAAATGCAGTAATAATCATACCGATTAAGAAGCCTTTAAATGGGTGGTTTGTGACTAAATAGAGAAGGTTTTTCATTTTCTCATTTGCAATATTAAAAAGGCCTGTCCTTAACCAAAACATACCAAGCAAAAAGCAACCTAAAAAAAATAGAAATCCGAAAAAATGAATAAGCATTGACTTTCACTCCTCTTCTCTATATGTATGGAAATAATAGAGAGGACATGCCTAAATATACAACCATTTTATGAGAAAATGTTGACCTATTACTTTGCTTATATTATAATTGCAAAGTGAATGGAATTCTTTACGATTTCCATAAAGAAAGACATGCACTTTCTGTCACCTTGTACCAAACATGCAAGGGAAACAGCTATCAATTGATAGCCAATAATATAGGTAGTATGATTTTCCATACACCTGAAAAATTTGGTTTATTCCAATTTTGCTTAACTGGAACATGTAAGTGTAGTGTGTTCGGAGGGAGGGAAAGAGAGATGTCAAAAACAGTTGTTCGTAAAAACGAATCGCTTGAAGATGCTCTTCGTCGCTTCAAACGCTCAGTTTCTAAAACAGGAACTTTACAAGAGTATAGAAAGCGCGAATTTTATGAAAAGCCAAGCGTAAAACGCAAGAAAAAGTCTGAAGCAGCAAGAAAACGTAAGTTCTAAGAGAGGGTGTAATTCATGAGTCTTCTCAATCGTTTAAATGATGATATGAAACAAGCGATGAAAAGTAAGGAAAAAGACAAACTAACTGTTATCCGTATGCTTAAAGCTGCTCTTCAGAATGAAGCAATTAAGCTTGGTAAGCAGGAGTTGTCTGAAGACATAGAGTTGACAGTCCTTTCTCGTGAAGTAAAGCAACGTAAAGACTCCCTCCAAGAGTTTGAGAATGCGGGTCGTGAGGATCTCGTTAAAAAAATTCAAACTGAACTGACTTACGTCGAAATATATATGCCTAAGCAACTTTCAGAAGATGAACTATCTGAAATTGTTCAAGAAACGATTTCAGAAGTTGGAGCAACTTCTAAAGCTGACATGGGTAAAGTGATGGGGGCTATCATGCCTAAAGTAAAAGGGAAAGCGGATGGGGCTCTCGTCAACAAACTTGTTCATCAGCATCTATCATAAGGTTAGGAAAAAGCCGAGAAATTAATTTCTCGGCTTTTTCCCGTTTTATAGTGGTTGATGTATGTCTTGCTCCAGAAACTACCTGTGGTTGAGGCTGAATGAGTCGCGCCCACTTTTTGCTAACTCTAGTTTAGGTATCTTGATTCACTAAGGCATCTTCCGTTTCTCTGCATTTAACTTTAATAAATTAATGTAATAAGTTGAAACTATTTAGTGTAGTAATACGTACATAAAGGTAGGTATCCCGTGTTTGATTGATTTGTGGTAAAGCGAAACGTTCTTTATCTAAACGGGGGTTATATAGGAAGAACAACATCATTGAAATGAGGGGGTATAATTGAAAAGAATACTGCTTTCACTCGTTCTTACTTTTATTGGTTTAAGCTGTTTTTCCCCTTTTGAAAGCAGTGCGGAAAGCGGCAGCAAAAATGTTTATGTTATTCCTATTCAAAAAGAAGTAGAAAAAGGAATGCATGCATTTTTGGAACGTGGGATAGAAGAGGCGCGTGAAAATAATGCAGATGTCATTGTGTTTGATATAAACACGCCCGGTGGCTTAGTGGATGCTGCAGGGGATATTGGGCAGCTGCTTGATGGGGTTGAAACAAAGACAGTGGCTTTTATTAATAATAAAGCCCTTTCTGCTGGAGCTTTTATTGCACTGCATGCAGAAGAAATTTATATGGTGCCTAATGGTCAAATTGGATCGGCAGCAGTTATTGACCAAGCTGGTAATGCTGCTGATAAAAAAGCTCAAAGTTATTGGCTTTCAGCAATGAAGAGTGCTGCTGAATCCCAAAATCGAGATCCTGATTATGCGTTAGCAATGGCAGATGAAACGATGAAAATTCCTGAATTAGGTATTGAAAAAGGTGAACTATTAACATTAGGTTCAAGTACAGCTGAAAAAGTGGGTTATTCGGAAGGGACAGTGGATTCTTTACAAGAACTTCTGAACAAACTGAATCTCGAAAATGCAACTATTCATCAAGTGGAAGAAACATTTGCTGAAAAGCTCGCTCGTTTTATTACCAATCCTATTGTAGTACCTATTCTTTTATCCTTGGCTAGTCTAGGGTTAGTTGTAGAGCTTTATTCTCCAGGATTTGGTGTTGCGGGGTCCATTGGTCTTGCATCTCTTTTGTTATTCTTTTATGGTCACTTAGTAGCAGGCTTGGCGGGATATGAAACATTAATTCTATTTCTTATTGGTGTCGCTTTAATTATAGCTGAATTATTCTTGCCTGGTGGTATAGCTGGGATTCTGGGAATCGTTGCGGTTATAGGCAGTATTATTTTGGCAGGGGGAAATGTTATGCAAATGAGTATTTCCATTTTGATTGCTCTGTGTGTAGCAATTATTGCCATGATCTTATTTGTAAAGGTGTTTGGGAAAAAAATGAAACTATTTAATAAGATAATTTTAAAAGATTCCACCAGTACGGAAAGTGGTTATGTGTCAAACGCAAACCGAGTTGAATTGATAGGAAGGGTCGGAACTACTAAAACTCCGTTAAGACCATCAGGAACTGTGATTGTAGAGGATGAGCGCATTGATGCTGTTTCGGAAGGTGGGTATATCAAACAAGATGTACAAGTAAAAATTATAAAGGTAGAAGGATCACGAATTGTTGTTAGGGAACACAAATAGTCATTAGGAGGCAGGGTTATGGTATTAGATGCAAGTACAATATTAATGCTGGTAGCAGTAGTAGTAGGAATTATTTTTCTCGCCGTTTTATTTACTTTTGTACCAGTAATGCTATGGATTTCCGCATTAGCTGCAGGAGTTAAAATAAGTATTTTTACTTTAGTTGGTATGAGGTTAAGACGTGTTATTCCAAGTCGAGTTATTAATCCTCTTATTAAAGCACATAAAGCAGGATTAGGAGTTACCACAAATCAGCTTGAGAGTCATTACTTAGCTGGAGGTAATGTTGACAGAGTTGTTAATGCATTAATCGCTGCTCATCGTGCAAATATCGAATTAACATTTGAACGTGGGGCTGCTATTGATCTTGCGGGAAGAGATGTACTAGAAGCTGTTCAAATGAGTGTTAATCCAAAGGTAATAGAGACACCGTTTATTGCTGGTGTGGCAATGGATGGAATTGAAGTGAAGGCAAAAGCACGTATTACAGTAAGGGCAAATATTGATCGACTTGTCGGTGGTGCAGGCGAAGATACGATTGTTGCACGTGTTGGGGAAGGAATTGTCTCTACAATTGGTTCCTCTGACAACCATAAAAAAGTGTTAGAAAACCCAGATTTAATTTCTCAAACTGTTTTAACAAAAGGATTGGATGCTGGTACAGCTTTCGAAATTTTATCTATTGATATCGCGGATGTTGATATCGGTAAAAATATTGGTGCAGAACTACAAACCGAACAAGCAGAGGCGGATAAGAATATTGCACAAGCAAAAGCAGAGGAAAGAAGAGCGATGGCTGTAGCTAATGAGCAGGAAATGAGAGCTCGTGTAGAAGAAATGAGAGCGAAAGTAGTGGAAGCAGAAGCAGAAGTCCCACTTGCGATGGCAGAAGCACTGCGTTCTGGAAATATCGGTGTCATGGATTATATGAACTTAAAAAATATTGATGCTGATACTGATATGAGGGATTCCATTGGGAAATTGACAGGGAATAACGAAAATAATGACCAAACGGATGAATAAGAATCCTTGCCTTAGAAAGGAGAATTATTCGTGGAGAGCTTAATATTTATGATTATCGCAGGGATCATCAGTATGATTTTTAATCGTACTAAAAAAGGTGACTCTGAAAAAGAACGGAAAGTGATACCAACAGAAAAAGCACCAAATCCTATACAGAGGGAAAAGCCTCCAGTTAAAGTAGAGACTGAGCCAAGAAGAGCACAAAAAATAAACAAAGAAAAGGCTCCTGAGAGTGCATCCAATAGGTTTATTGAAAAAAGAATGGAAGTAGAAAGGCAGATAGCGGAACAGAAGGTGCAGAAAACTTCCAATCGAAATAAACTTAATCCCCCTATCTCAAGAGGCAACCAGTATCAAAAGAAGAAGTATAGTGCCGTTTCTTTTGATAACTTAACACAAGATGACCTTGTTAAAGGCATAGTAATGTCAGAAATATTAGGGCCACCTAGAGCAAAAAAACAGCATCACCGAAAATAACAGTGATGAAACCCCCTTCCATTTCATAAATATGAGATGAAAGGGGGTTCTTTTTTATGGCGAAAAATTGGGTTCAACAAGTTCGGCAATGGATGACCCAGAAAATGGACCTACCGGAAGATGTCATGATGGACCTTCCAAGAATTACGATGATCGGACAAATTCATATTTATATAGAAAACCATCGCGGATTACTGACTTTCACAGATAAAGAAGTGAGGCTGCTCTTAAAACAAGGTCAGTTAATGATTAGAGGGAAGTCTTTTGTTATTAAAATGATTTTGCCGGAAGAGATTCTACTGGAAGGAAAAATTGATGAGGTAACGTATTTAGACTAGTAATTCGAGTAGGAGGGACATAATTTGAAGAACCAGTGGATCCGATTTTTTACTGGGGAAGTATTTGTAAAGCTAGAAGGAAAAGGTGTTGAGAGGGTTCTAAATCAGTTAATACGTTCGAATATTTATATTTGGAATGTGAAACGAGCAGGAACGGAAACTGTAACATTTTATTTGTCATTGCATGATGTACATAACTTCAGAAGGGCAATCCGTTCTTTTAATTGTAAAGTGACATTTTTAAGGGGTCAGGGGTCCCCTTTCCTTGTAAAAAGGTCCATTAAAAATGCAGGATTTGTACTAGGTGCGCTGATGTTTCTTTTTATCATTATCCTGTTATCTAATATGGTTTGGGGGATAAATATTAAAGGAGCAAGTCCGCAAGTGGAACATGGAATTCGAAAGGAATTAGAAGATATTGGGGTAGCCAAAGGGAAATTGCAATTTTTCATTCCGGATGTTGAAACAATCCAACAAGAATTATCTTACCGAATGAACAATATAACATGGGTAGGTGTTGAGTTAAAAGGGACAACCTTTCACTTTCAAGTAGTGGAAAAAAATGAGCCTGAAGAGTTGAAAAAAACGGGTCCGCAAAACATCGTAGCAAAAAAGAAAGCGATTATAACTAAAATGTTTGTTGAAGAAGGTCAGCCTCAAGTCGAGGTAAATGATTACGTCAAAGAAGGACAACTTTTAGTTTCTGGGGTCATTGGCAATGAAGACGAAACAAAAGATGTCCCCGCAAAAGCAAAAATAATAGGAGAAACGTGGTATAAGACATCGGTTGAACTCCCACTTGATTCCAAATTTGAAGTGTTTTCAGGAAATGAAAAAAGGAAGCATTATTTAGCAGTAGGTTCATGGAAAATTCCTATTTGGGGGTTTGGCAAACATGAATATAAACAATATGTGAAAGAAACAGAAGAGAAAAATATAAAATTTTTAAAATGGGAACTTCCAGTTCATTATATAGAAAAAACGATTAAGGAGAAAGAGGAGGTAAATCGTAAGTATTCGAGGAAAGAAGCTATTAAGGTGGCAAAAAAACTAGCCCAAAATAATTTGGACTCGACCCTTCCGGAGGATGCTGAAATCATTAGCCAAAAAGTTTTGCATGAAAAGGTTGAGAATGGTAAAGTTAAGTTAAACATACACTATAAAGTAATAGAAGACATTGCAAAAGGACAACCAATTATCCAAGGAGACTGAGGAATGTCAGATATAATTTTAATGAAATTACCACTTGAAAATCCAAATGAGGCCGTTGCATTATTTGGTGTTTCTGATTCACATCTTAAATTAATTGAAAATGATTTGCAGGTTTCTATTGTTACTAGAGGCGAAGAATTACTCGTCTCAGGTGAAAAGGAAAAATCAGAACTTGCCCTCGGTGTATTAGAAAGCCTTGTGAATGTTATAAGAAAAGGTATTAACATTAGTGGGCGTGATGTATTATATGCACTTCAAATGGCAAAACAAGGTACTTTAGAATACTTTCTTGACCTTTATAACGAAGAAATAACGCGCAATGCCAAAGGAAAGTCGATTAGAGTAAAAACGTTAGGACAAAGACAGTATATACAAGCAATCAGAAGTAATGATCTTGTATTTGGCATTGGTCCAGCCGGAACGGGGAAAACGTATTTGGCAGTTGTGATGGCTGTACATGCGTTGAAAAATGGTAACGTAAAAAAAATTATTTTAACAAGACCAGCAGTGGAAGCTGGGGAAAGTCTTGGTTTTTTACCAGGGGATTTAAAAGAAAAAGTTGATCCATATTTACGACCATTATACGATGCTCTTCACGATGTTTTAGGGGCAGAACATACTGCTCGCTTAATTGAGAGAGGGACAATAGAAATAGCACCCCTTGCCTATATGAGGGGAAGAACATTGGATGATGCTTTCGTTATTTTAGATGAGGCACAAAATACGACACAAGCACAAATGAAAATGTTTTTAACTCGATTGGGATTTGATTCGAAGATGATTATAACCGGAGATCGTTCGCAGGTAGATCTTCCAAAAGGTGTGGAGTCCGGATTGATTTCATCAGAACGAATTCTTAAAAATGTAAAAGGGTTGTCGTTCGTATATCTAGAGCAGGCAGATGTTGTTCGTCACCCATTAGTTGCAAAAATAATTAACGCTTTTGAACAAAAATCATAATATGTTAATAATAAAAAGGGGCTGGTCCAATAGGTTATAAATACCTTAGGCACAGTCTCTTATTTATGTTCTTATATAGGAAAGCAAATAGATTGAAGTAGTTTTTAAGTTGATCTCAACACGAATACGGCACAATAGTCGAGATTTTATTACTTTAGGCTGTTTTTGTAAAATTTGTTGTCTTAAAAAACTACACATTAAGTTTAACCAACTGAGTTGCTTAGAACGAAAGGTGCTTGACTCCTGAAGGAAGAGAGGGGAGTGAGAGCCTCCGCAGGCGAAGCGGAGGGTCTAGCTCGCTGTGAAAAAGATGATTACCCTCTAAAGGCAAAAAGCGCCTTTTTAAGAGTAATCCCTATTTTCTTCAAGGGTTGACCAAGCTGCTTCCACTTTTCTAAGAGGCTTTCATTCCTCCCCGCGGAAAGCAACGGGTAGAATTTATAAGTAGAAACAACAATCTAGGAGAAAAGGGCCTTACTTTATGAAATGTAAACAGGATTTAAATAGATAATTGTGACAAAAACTGTTATCATTTTACATAATTATTAATTTCATCTCACATTAACGGGCAGTAATACCTTTACTCTCTGCAAACTAGTAGGAGGTTACCATGCAAACTCATCCTCTTTTAAAAAAAATAAGATTGTTTTTAAGCTATAGATTATTTACTAATTTAATATTTGTATTATTAGCCATCATCGTATTTGGTGTTTTATTTAGTAATGTTAAACCTAAAAGTTACAATGTAGATATATATGAGGTACCAGAGAACACAATACGGGCACCTAAAACAATAACAGATGATCAAAAAACACAAGAAAAACGGGAAAAGGCAATTCAAGAAGTTGAGAAGGTATATATACATAAAGAAGAAGCAATTAATAACTCCCTTACCTTAATAGATTCACTTGTAGAAAGTGTTGCAGAAATAAAACGGGAAAATGCACCTTCTGAGGATGAGGGAAATTCCCAAAATGAATCAAGGCAATCAAGTCTACTTGATAAGCAACTGACACAATTAAAGGAACGTTTAACATCTAATGTGAAAAAGAATGTGACAGATGCGCTTAATGATAAAGTGCTTACGACTCTTTTATCTGCTACAGATGAAGAATTGCAAAGGGTTAATACAGTTGTCACTACTCAAGTGAAATACATCATGAATAACAAGGTTTACGATGATCAACTTGACGAAGCTAAATTATCATTAGAACAAAGGATATCCACCTTTAATTTTACCGGTGATCTATTGACGGCTGCTGTAAGGTTAGGAAATTTAGCTATTGAACCTACAGAAATATATGATAATCAAAAAACGGAGGAGTTGAAAAAAGAGGCAGAAGCAAATGTACAACCGGTAAAAATAATTGAAGGAGAAGTTATTGTAAAGTCCGATCAAATAATAACTCCAGATATTTATCGTCAATTGGAATTATTGGGGATTATCTCCAATGATATTTCATTGAAACCATTAATTGGCTTGGGGATTTTTATTATTGTATTAATGAGTTCCCTTTACTACTTTTTTTATAGCTGGGATATTTCGGAGGAAAAAAAGCAAAATTATTTAATATTGACAAGTATTGTATTTGTTGTCACGCTTCTCTTAATGAAAATTGTAGGTCTTATGGAAAAACTTGAAATAAATGATATCGGATTTTTGTTTCCAGCTGCATTTGCTGGAATGATCATCAGAATTTTATTAAATGAAAGAATAGCCATGATTATGGTGTTTATCCTTTCAGCGTGTGCAAGCCTCGTATTTCATAATCAGCTAACAGGGGCTATTGACATTGAGGTGGCCATGTATACGTTGTTTAGCGGTATTTCTGGGGTATTGTTTTTATCTAATCGCGACCAAAGAGCAAATATTTTACGGGCAGGTTTTTATGTAGTAATTGTGAATATTTTAATCATATCATTCTTAATCTTGTTAAGAGATGCTCAATTCACAAGCATGGAGTATGTGTACTATGCAATTTTTGCATTGGTATCCGGTATCGGGTCTGCTATACTGACCATCGGGTTTCTCCCATTTTTTGAAGCGGGATTTGGTATTTTATCAGCAATGAGATTAGTTGAACTTTCAAATCCCAATCATCCATTACTAAAAAAATTATTAACGGAAGCTCCTGGTACATACCATCATAGTGTGATGGTTGCTAATTTAGCGGAAGCAGCTTGTGAATCGATAGGAGCAAATGGTTTGTTAGCAAGGGTTGGTTGTTATTACCATGATGTTGGCAAAACGAAAAGGCCGCATTTTTTCATTGAAAATCAAATGAATATGGAAAATCCTCATAACCATGTTTCTCCAGAAACAAGTAAAAATATTATCATTAGTCACGCGACAGATGGTGCAGAAATGTTGAGGAAACATAAACTTCCAAAAGAAATAGTGGATATTGCTGAACAACATCATGGGACTACATTGCTAAAATTCTTTTATCATAAGACGTTAGAACAAGGGAATGATGTGCAAGAAGAAGCATTCCGATATCCTGGACCAAAACCTCAATCCCGTGAAGCAGCTGTCATTAACATTGCTGATAGTGTAGAAGCGGCTGTAAGATCAATGAGTTCACCGACTCCAGAGGAAATAAAAAAACTAGTAAATAACATAATTAACGACCGTCTTCAAGATGGGCAATTTGATGAATGTGATTTAACATTGAAACAAATTCAAAAAGTTAAACATACATTGTGTGAAACATTAAATGGTATTTTTCATTCCAGAATTGAGTACCCAGAATTAAAGACTAAAGGAGAAGACAAATGACATTAATAATTGATTTTACTGATGAAACAGATACTTTGGAAAATGGTTCTAAAAAATTGGTGCAAAATATTTTAAACTTTGCAGCCGAAAAAGAAAATGTGGAAGAGAATAGTGAAGTTTCTGTTACTATTGTGACGGATAAGAGAATTCAAGAAATTAATCGTGAATACCGTGATAAAGACATGCCAACAGATGTTATTTCTTTTGCATTGGAAGAGCTGGGAGAAGAAGAGATTGAAATTGTTGGTGGAGATATGCCGAGAGTATTAGGGGATATTATTATTTCTGTTGATCGGACGAAGCAACAGGCAGAAGAATATGGTCATTCTTTTTCAAGAGAATTAGGCTTCCTTGCATTACATGGGTTTCTTCATCTACTCGGATACGACCACATGGAAGCGGAAGAAGAAAAGAAAATGTTCGGGCGTCAAAAGGACATATTAGATGAGTATGGACTTAAAAGAAACTAAAAGTAGGTGGAAGCGTTTCATTTATTCCTTTAAATATGCTTTTGGTGGGATATGGACTGTTTGGAAAGGGGAACAAAATTTCAAAGTTCATCTCTTTGCAGCAGTACTAGTTTGTGTTATAGGATTTGTCTTGTCTATTTCTCCAGTTGAATGGTCAATTCTTTTGCTTCTTATTTTTGGGATATTAGCATTAGAAACAATGAATACAGCAATTGAAAAGACAGTAGATTTGATAACATCTGACTATCAGCCCTTAGCAAAGGTTGCTAAAGATCTTGCAGCAGGTTCTGTGCTGATTTTTTCAATAGCAGCCATTATCATTGGGGCCATCATTTTTGTTCCAAAGCTTATAGAGATTATAATTGGATGAGTAATAAAAAGTATAGATAAATAGTTGCCTAGCCCCACCCATTTAACAGTAGGTAGTACTTTCTATTGTGAGGGAGGTGCTAGGCAATTTGTTTAGGATACTAACTGCTGTTAAATTTGAAAACGCTTCGTTAGTCCGATAAAATAAGGGAACAATCATTAAATTGGGGCTCAATTGTTAGAATTATCTAACTATTTTGTAACAAAATGATAACAGCCCATTTTTTTTTGTGTAAAGTGTAGTAAAATAAATATGTAAGGATATAAAGGAGAGTTTAGGCTAAATGAATGTTGAACAATTAATTCAAGAAGCAAGGGTAGCAAGAGATAGAGCATATGTACCTTATTCAAAATTTCCAGTTGGAGCAGCCCTTTTAACGGTAGATGGAAAGGTCTATCATGGATGTAATATTGAAAACGCTGGTTACAGCATGACAAATTGTGCAGAAAGAACCGCTTTATTTAAAGCTATATCAGAAGGTGATAAGCAGTTTAAGATGTTAGCAGTAGTCGCTGATACAAGTCGGCCTGTGTCTCCTTGTGGTGCTTGCCGCCAAGTAATCTCAGAGCTATGTGATCAAGATATGAAAGTGGTTTTAACCAATCTTAATGGGGATATACAAGAATTAACAGTAAATGAACTGCTACCTGGAGCATTTTCACCGGAGGATTTAAATGAATAATATTAATACAAATCAAGAATATAAATCAGGTTTTATCTCTATTATTGGACGTCCCAATGTAGGTAAATCAACTTTTCTAAACCGTGTCATTGGACAAAAAATTGCGATAATGAGCGATAAGCCACAAACGACTCGTAATAAAATTCAAGGAGTGTATACCCAAAACGATTCTCAAATGATTTTTATTGATACACCTGGAATCCATAAACCAAAACATCAGCTTGGTAATTTTATGATGAAGATCGCCCAAAATACTTTAAAGGAAGTAGATCTAATTCTTTTCATGGTTAATGTGGAAGAGGGAATTGGGAAAGGTGATCAATTTATCATTGAAAAGTTAAAAAACATTAAAACTCCTGTATTTTTAATTCTTAATAAAATTGATCAAGTTCAACCAGATGAGTTATTACCGATTATCGAAGAATATAACTCTTTATGTGACTTCGATGCTACTGTTCCTATTTCAGCTCTTGAAGGAAACAATGTGGAAAACCTACTTGATTTAATAAAAGATAAGCTTCCTGAAGGTCCGCAGTTCTACCCGGCAGACCAAGTAACAGATCATCCAGAACGTTTTATCGTTACAGAGTTAATACGGGAAAAAGTTCTTCATTTAACAAGAGAAGAGATACCTCATTCCATTGCAGTTGTGATGGAAAAAATGGAACGTAAATCAGACAAAGAGTTAATTGATGTTATGGCAACTATTATTGTTGAGCGGACTTCACAAAAAGGCATTATCATCGGTAAACAAGGAAAAATGTTAAAGGAAATAGGACAGAGAGCAAGACAGGATATTGAGAATTTACTTGGTTCAAAGGTTTACCTGGAGTTATGGGTGAAAGTACAGAAAGATTGGCGTAATAAGCTCTCAAATTTGCGTGATTTCGGTTTTAGAGAAGATGAATATTAAGTTAATCAAAAAATTTCTTTGATTAACAAATTTTATATCACATGTTTTTTTATAAGAAGGTCAATCTAATCTTAAGAAAGCTTTTAAGTTTTGGTAGTTAAATTCCAGAAAGGTGGGGTTTCTAATGTTAGACTTAACCTGGAAAGTGTTTTCTCAAACTGGATGTATTGACACATACCTGCTATTTAAAGAGCTTGAACAGGATAATAAACAAGACGATTCCTTTCTTTATGAAGAAGAAGTGAATGAATTAGATTTTCCTATTACGTAATGAATTCTGTCATCATCCGTAGTTTTAGTTGATACGGGAGGTGGCTCTATGCTGCAAAAGTGTGAAGGAATAGTTATCAGAACAAATGACTATGGTGAATCAAATAAAATAATAACGGTATTTACTCGAGAATTCGGTAAGATAGGATTGATGGCTAGAGGGGCTAAAAAACCCAATAGCCGTCTTTCTTCTATTTCACAGTTATTTACATATGGTCATTTTCTTTTTATTAAAGGTAATGGGCTTGGGACGTTGCAGCAAGGTGAAATAGTGCAATCTTTAAGGCATATACGGGAAGACTTATTTCAAACAGCCTATGCAGCGTATATTGTTGATCTCTTAGATAAAGGTACAGAGGAACGTAAGTCAAACCCTTTTCTTTTTGAACTTCTCTATAAATCTTTAGAGTATCTTAATGAGGGGTATGACTCCGATATCATTATGCACATATTTGAAATGAAAATGCTTCCGGTGTTAGGGCTACATCCGATATTAAATAATTGTGCTGTTTGTGGTGAGACTGATGGGCGGTTTGCTTTTTCGTTCCGTGAAAATGGACTTATCTGCCATAGATGTATTGATAAAGACCCTCATCATTTCCCTGCCTCACAAAGTACCATAAAGTTATTAAGGTTGTTTTACTACTTTGATATTAATCGACTTGGAAACATTTCCGTTAAGGAAGAAACGAAAAATCAGTTAAAACAAGTCATCCGTATATACTATGATGAAAATTCCGGACTAATATTGAAATCTAGAAGGTTTTTAGATCAAATGGAGAATATGAAGGATCTTTTTTAATGAAGTAGTAAAGGACCGAGCATTAATGCTCGGTCCTTTATATTATTTATTAGAAACTGATTTTTTCAGCAAGGAAATCTTTTACCTTATCAATAGGCATGCGAACTTGATCCATTGTGTCTCGGTCGCGAACTGTTACTTGTCCGTCTTCGGTTGAGTCAAAATCAAAAGTGATACAAAACGGCGTACCAATTTCATCTTGACGGCGGTAACGTTTTCCGATGGAAGCTGTTTCGTCAAAATCAATCATAAAATCATTTGACAGTTCTTCGTAGACTTTAAAAGCTTCATCTGATAATTTTTTAGATAGTGGCAATACTGCTGCTTTAAAAGGTGCTAGAGCAGGGTGAAAGCGTAAAACTGTACGAGAATCATTTTCTAGCTCTTCTTCTTCATACGCGTCACAAAGGAATGCAAGTGTTACGCGATCTGCACCTAGTGATGGCTCGATGCAGTAAGGAACATATTTTTCATTCGTTTGAGGATCCATGTAATGGAAATCTTCTTTAGAATGTTCCATATGGCGTTTTAAGTCAAAGTCTGTACGATCAGCGATTCCCCAAAGTTCTCCCCAACCAAATGGAAATTTATATTCAATATCTGTAGTTGCATTACTATAATGAGAAAGTTCTTCATCATCATGGTCGCGTAAACGCATATTGTCTTCTCCCATGCCAAGGGATAGAAGCCAATTTTTACAGAATTCTCTCCAATAAGAAAACCATTCAAGGTCTTCACCTGGTTTGCAGAAAAATTCTACTTCCATTTGTTCAAATTCTCTCGTACGGAAAGTAAAGTTTCCAGGTGTAATTTCGTTACGGAAGCTTTTACCGATTTGTCCAATTCCAAATGGCATTTTCTTTCTCATAGAACGTTGAACATTTTTGAAATTAACAAATATACCTTGAGCTGTTTCAGGTCGCAAAAAGATTTCGTTAGTAGAGGATTCCGTTACACCTTGATGTGTTTTAAACATTAGGTTGAACTGGCGAATTTCTGTAAAATCTGTACTTCCGCAATCAGGACAAGCGATTTCATGTTCTTTCATAATTTCTTCCATTTTTTCAAACGGAAGTCCATCTACAATGATTTCCATACCTTTTTTACCTAGTGCTTCTTCAATTAATTTATCTGCACGATGACGTGTCTTACACTTTTTGCAATCAATCATAGGATCATTAAAGTTTCCGACATGACCAGATGCTACCCATGTTTGTGGATTCATTAGAATACTAGCATCTAACCCAACATTATAAGGGGACTCTTGAATAAACTTTTTCCACCAAGCTTTTTTAATATTATTTTTTAGTTCTACTCCTAGAGGACCATAGTCCCAAGTGTTTGCTAAACCACCGTAAATCTCAGATCCAGGAAAAACAAATCCACGATGTTTTGCAAGGTTAACAATTTGCTCCATTGACATAATAAACACTCCTCTTCATTTTTAGCGATTAATAGAACAAAAAAAGCTCGTCCCTAGGCGACATGCCTAGGGACGAGCTTTACTCGCGGTTCCACCCTAGTTGATATACGAATTTGTATATCCACTTTCATACAAAAAAGCTCCAGATCGCCTTTTCCTTGTCTCCAGGCTTTCACCATCCCTGGTCGCTTTGTCTACAAGTACTTATTTATCCTTCATAGCTATAAAATATGTAATTAGTTACAATGATGAAAATAATTTTATCATGCAATAATAAAAATAACAACTACGTTTCTATAACATGCGTATTAATTGATGTTTTATGTAAAAAGGGATAATCTATTCTAATGGAAATAATGTTTTTCGTTGTTTAAGAAGTTATAAAAAATTCGTATTTAGATAACGACATTATTGGATTATCTTTGTCTAGCTCCAATGCCTAGCCCTTTAGGGTCATAGGTTAAGTATTCCCAAAAGAGAAAAAAGCTTTTCTAGTACGCTCGTCTTATACTTGTCAAGGCTGACCGAGGATTTCCACTTTTGTTATTGAAGAAGGAAATGGAATACAACCTTTTCATTTTTGGTAATTAGTATATAATATTTATTATAAAGTATAACATTAATAGTTGTTCGTTAGGTGGTGAGGACAATCGAACTTAATAAACGTCAAGAGCATATATTGGAAATTGTAAAAGATAATGGGCCGATAACTGGGGAACAAATTGCAGATCGCCTTCATTTGACAAGGGCAACGCTACGTCCGGATTTAGCAATATTAACAATGGCGGGATTTTTAGATGCCAGACCGAGAGTCGGTTATTTCTACACAGGAAAAACAGGCACCCAGCTATTGACAGAAAATCTAAATAAGATTTATGTTAAGGAGTATCAATCCATTCCAGTTGTGGTGAGTGAGAATGTTTCAGTTTATGATGCGATTGTTACAATGTTTTTAGAAGATGTAGGAACTCTTTTTGTTGTGGATAGCAAATCTTGCCTTGTTGGTGTATTATCAAGAAAAGACTTGCTTCGTGCAAGTATTGGAAAACAAGAACTAAGTACGCTTCCTGTGAATATTATTATGACAAGAATGCCGAATATAACTACTTGCGAAAAAGAGGATCTTTTAATCAATGTAGCAAAAGATTTAATCGACAAGCAAATTGATGCAGTACCAGTTGTGAAGCCAACTGAAAATGGAGATTTAGAAGTATTAGGAAGAATTACTAAAACAAATATTACGAAAGCATTTGTATCATTAGCAGAAAATAATTGAGTTTTATAAAGGCGGTGACCTATCGTGAGTGAACCAATCATCTATGTCGTTTCCGATTCAGTAGGAGAAACAGCAGAATTAGTGACAAAGGCTGCCATTAGTCAATTTAATGGTTCTAACACAGTCATGAAAAGGTTTCCTTATATTGAGGATTTTTCAAATATTGATGAAGTAATATCTTTGGCGAAGTTGAATCAAGGCTTGATTGTTTACACATTAGTGAAACCAGAAATGAGAGCGTATATAAAAGAGCAAGCAATGAAAGAAGAGTTATATGCATTTGATGTGATCGGCCCTTTAATTGATAAATTTGAAAGTTTTTATGAAAAGAAGCCACTCTTTGAACCAGGAGTAGTTAGAAAACTTGATGATGACTATTTTAAAAAGGTAGAAGCAATTGAGTTTGCTGTGAAATACGACGATGGTCGAGATCCGAGAGGTCTATTAAAAGCAGATATTATTCTTGTGGGTGTTTCAAGAACTTCGAAAACGCCATTGTCGCAATATCTTGCACTTAAACGTTTGAAGGTTGCGAACGTCCCGCTTGTTCCAGAGGTTGATCCACCGGAGGAATTATTTACGGTGTCACCACAAAAATGTTTTGGGTTAAAGATAGGTTCGGAAAAATTGAACAGCATCCGACGAGAACGTTTAAAGTCTTTAGGGTTAAACGATCAGGCAAGCTATGCAAATCTTAAAAGAATCGAAGAAGAATTAGCGTATTTTGAGAAAGTTGCAGAGAAAATTGGTTGCCATGTTGTTGATGTTACTAACAAAGCAGTGGAAGAAACAGCAAATATTATTACGAATATTTATCAAAAATATCAATAATTAATTCGAGGCTGGGACAAATGTATTCTAGGTAAATAAAAATCCGGACTAATCCTTTCATTTGAAGGTAAATTAGTTCGGATTTTTTTATAAGTCTTTATAAAACTTGTTCTAGCTGTTGATTGGAGTGCAAGACGAAGACTCCTACGGAAAAAGCGGAACAGGTGAGACCCCGTAAGAGCGCAGCGTATGTCTAGCTCCAGCGGCTAGCTCGCTGTGAAAAAGATGAAATCCCCTAAAGGCAAAAAGCGCCTTTTGGGTATTTCCCTATTTTCTTCACGAGCTGGTCAAGCCGCTTCCGCTTTTCCGGCTCACCGACCGCCCGCGGAAAGCGAAATCTTGACACGGAAATCAACAGCGGTGTGTAACAGCGATTACGAAATAATTTAATCTGATATTATTCTTCTTTAGGGGATAGTATTTTAGTTATGTCCCAACCCCGTTATTTATTTTCAAAAAATTATAAAGTGAATTCTCAATTAGTGAGAGCTTTCATCTTCACCCATTCGTCTTTAATTCTCTCCAATTCTTGGGATCGGGATTTTACTGCCCGTCAAGGTGCGATAAAAAGCATATTAATTATGAAAAAAGTGAAGTATTACTACAAATATAATGATGACAAAAAAATTAAGCTTTTATAGTAGTCAAGCTCGTCCGATTATACTATAATAAAAAATTGTGATAAAAATATTCAAAATAGGTTTAGACTCAACCCTTAAGGAATAAACTAATTATTGTGATATGTCAAGTCTAGGTGCAATAAATTTTCGACAAATACCTTAACCTACCTAAAAGAAAATAATTTCGTTGAACAAATGAGTGCTTTTTTTAAAGGTTTGTACAAATTCTAGGTGGTTATAAAAACAAATCTTTCAAAGTGGTATTTTTCACCTATATTATTTGCTGAAAGTTGTCGCTAGGAGAAGGATAATACGGAGTGATGTAGAATAGTTAATATTAACGATCACAACCCTATGGTTTTTATTGATTTAGATACACGCCTGGTAAAAAGAGATTACACATATTGCCGAAGGATATAATGTTGAGGTAGTATTTGAGCCTTCACATTGTGCATCGAAAAAATGCCCATAAAAAGTTCAATAGGTTTATGTAAACTAATCAAAAGATTCGGCAGGTTTATATATCATGAATCACATATAAAAAAATATTCTAGTGAATCAAGATATAGGTTTAGCATTGTGAAAAGGGTTTATGTCATTTGACCTAGGGGAAAAGTATTTAGAGAAGAAATTATTGTAACAGCATTAGAATTCCGATATGTAGCTGCTGTGGAAAGACGGAAAGATAAATGTGGAAAAGGGCCAAAACCTTATACCAATGAAGGTTGCGAAGCTTTTATTCGTAATTTTAAAGAAACTTTGTCGAAGGTTGCAGGATTTTCTTGATTATTAACGAATGGATATAAGGAGAAGCAATCAAAAAAATAGGTGATGTCAGCGTGTCTGAAAGAATTCCTGAAGAAAAGGTAAATGAAATAAGAGAAGCCATTGACATAGTTGATGTAATTAGTGAATATGTTCAACTGAAAAAGCATGGGAGAAATTACTTTGGTCTCTGTCCTTTTCACGGAGAAAATACTCCTTCATTCTCAGTAGCACCAGATAAACAAATATTTCATTGTTTTGGCTGCGGAGCTGGAGGTAATAGCTTTACATTTCTTATGGATATTGACGGTATATCCTTTCAGGAAGCCGTGAAATTGTTAGGTGAAAAAGCTGGAATAGAAGTAGCAGTCGAAATCCCAGATGAAATTGAAGCAAGTGGTCCAAAGAAAGATGAAGAGCAAATGATTTCTGCTCATGAGCTCTTACGTAAATTTTATCATCATCTTCTTCTAAATACAAAGGAAGGTCAAGAGGCGTTAGAATATCTTTTAGGCAGGGGATTTACAACAGAGCAAATTAAGAAGTTCCAAATTGGCTGGTCACTACCAAGTTGGGATTTTACTGTTAAGTTTCTGCAAAAAAGAGGATTCGATTTACAGGTTATGGAGCAAGGTGGATTGCTCGTACGGAGAGAAAAGGATGGTTCATTTCTTGACCGGTTCAGAGGAAGGATTATGTTCCCTATTGAAAATGGTAAAGGAAAGACAGTAGCCTTTTCGGGGAGAGCATTAACCTCTGATAATGAACCAAAGTACTTAAACAGTCCAGAAACAAAAGTATTTAATAAAAGTTCTATTCTTTACAATTACCAAAGAGCAAGAGCGTTAGTAAGACGAAAATCTCAACTCATTCTCTTTGAAGGGTTTGCAGACGTGATTTCTGCTGATGGTGCACAAGTAGAAAATGGTGTTGCTACCATGGGTACCTCTTTAACAGAAAAGCATATTTCGATGATAAAGCGTCTTACAGATTCTGTTGTTATTTGCTTTGACGGTGATAAAGCAGGGGTTGAAGCTGCATTTAAAGCAGGAGAAATGCTTGCAAATCACCAATTAAATATAAAGGTAGCACTAATTCCAGAAAGGCTTGACCCTGATGACTACATTAAAAAATATGGATCAGAGAAGTTTTTAAATGATGTAATAGGGGCAAGCTTAACGCAAATGGCTTTTAAGCTTCGATACTATAGGCAAGGAAAAAACCTTCAAAATGAAGGAGATCGCCTCCAATATATCGAAGAAATACTGAAAGAAATAACAAGTTTAGAAAAAGCAGTAGAAAAAGATTACTACTTGAGGCAACTTGCAGATGAGTTTGAACTATCTTTAGAAGCTTTGCAACAGCAACAAAAACAGTTAGAAGCAAAGGATCAGCGTAAGAAAAAGAAGCCTCTAAATACAGGTTTCAAAGAACAAACACCTGTTATCCAAGGAACTTCTAACCGTTTAGTTCCTGCATATCAGAAAGCAGAAAAACTATTAATTGCACATATGCTAAGGGATGCAGATATAGCTTACAAAGTACAAGGTTGGTTATCAGGTACTTCGTTAAATATTGATGAACACCAAGCAATCATAACTTATTTATTAGGTTATTATGAAGAAGGTTTTTCCCCTAACACTAGTGCGTTTATTCAATTTCTTCCTGATTCAAAACTTCAAAGAATAACAACAGAAATAGAAATGATGTCAGTGAACGTAGAATATAGTGAACAAGAGCTATTGGATTACGTTAATCAAGTGTTAAAACATCAAAAGATGTTGAAGATAAAAGAAAAAGAGGTAGAAGAAAAAGAAGCAGAAAGACAAAATGATTATAAGAAAGCTGCTTTAATTGCAATGGAAATCTTACAACTGCGTAAGTCTCTATAACAGTTTTGTAAGCAAGTTGGAAGGAGGGGAACAAATGGCTGAAAAGTCAGCACGTTCCAAAGAAGTAGAATCAGAACTAACAGTTGATCAAGTAAAAGAACAATTGGTGGAGTTAGGTAAAAAAAGAACTGTTTTAACATATGAAGACATTGCTGAAAAGTTATCTTCATTTGAATTGGATTCAGAACAAATGGATGAGTTCTATGAACATCTTGGTGAGCAAGGCGTTGAACTAGTTCATGAAAATGAGCAAGATCCTAATGATAGAGATCTTAACAAAGAAGAGAATGAGGAATTTGATTTAAACGACCTAAGTGTTCCTCCTGGAGTTAAAATAAATGATCCAGTTCGCATGTACTTAAAAGAAATAGGTAGAGTCGATCTACTTTCAGCTAAGGAAGAAATTGCTTTAGCGAATAAGATTGAAGATGGCGATGAAGAAGCTAAACGTCGTCTGGCTGAAGCAAACCTTCGATTAGTTGTAAGTATTGCAAAACGCTATGTCGGACGTGGAATGCTTTTCCTTGATTTAATTCAAGAAGGTAACATGGGTCTAATAAAAGCAGTTGAGAAATTCGATTATCGTAAAGGGTTCAAGTTCAGCACATATGCAACATGGTGGATTCGTCAAGCGATAACACGTGCAATCGCAGACCAAGCTAGAACTATCCGTATACCTGTTCATATGGTAGAAACGATAAATAAGCTTATTCGTGTCCAAAGGCAATTGCTTCAAGATTTAGGGCGTGAACCGAGCCCAGAAGAGATTGCTGAAGAAATGGATCTTACTCCAGAGAAAGTAAGGGAAATATTGAAGATTGCCCAAGAACCAGTTTCATTAGAAACACCGATTGGTGAAGAAGATGATTCTCACCTAGGTGACTTTATTGAAGATTCAGAAGCACAATCTCCGTCAGAACATGCAGCTTATGAGCTTTTAAAAGAGCAACTTGAAGATGTCCTTGATACGCTAACAGATAGAGAAGAAAATGTATTGCGCTTGCGTTTTGGTTTGGATGATGGCAGAACACGTACACTTGAAGAAGTAGGAAAAGTTTTTGGTGTTACAAGAGAGCGTATTCGCCAAATCGAAGCTAAAGCCCTTAGAAAACTGCGTCACCCAAGCAGAAGCAAACGTTTAAAAGATTTCTTGGAATAAAATAACTGTTTTTTTAATCGGTTACTTCCTACGTGGGGGTAACCTTTTTTACTGTCTAGGAATTTATAAACTATTCACATATGGATATTATTTACAGATACCGTTTACAACTAGCTCTTTTGAAAGCAACTGTCAAAATATATCTAACCTCAGCGTTTAAAGGTTTCTTCAAAAAATAGCTGAGGGTAAAGACAGCCCATCTTTATATTCTCAAAAAACTTGTCGTCTCTGGGCAAGCCGTCTTCACTTTTCAAGGAGCTTAAATAGCAACTATTCTTTTGAGACTGATACTTGTTATTTAGAATCGATCAAAGTGTTCATGTGTTTGTTTATTAATTAATGCATTCAATTATAAAAAATAGAGGATTTTGTCTATTTTTTAGCGAACCTATATCAATAGTGATTAACTACAGGAAGTGTATAGAATATGAACCAAAATCGCAAATCTACAATCATTCAAGAAATTCAGTTTTGGAAGCAAAACAACATGCTTCCAGAACATTACTGTGACTATCTACTTGCTCTTTATACCGAAGGAGATAATATAGCTAGTGATTCTGCTGACAAAAGTAAAAAGTCTAAAAATACCACTATTCATCCGATTGTCTATATTTTTATTTTATTACTAAGCTTAATTTCATTATTTGTCATTTATTTTACTGAATTGTCAATCGTTTTGCAAACGGCGATTTTGGCAAGTTTTGTCGTTTTTTTACTTTTGGCAGGATTTTATTATTCTAAAAAACAAATATCACCTGTCATTATTTATCTTGTTTCAGCTTTTATTTTGTTAATACTATCAATTGAAATTGCTGAATTTATTTTTGAAGGACAAGCACTTTATATTTATTTATCAATCGTTTTAAACTGTTTTCTATGGATATTTGCTGGAAGGAAATTGAAAAAGGTTTATTTTACTATTTCCGGGATTCTTGGGTTGATAACTATTTTTATCTTTATATTACTATAATTACTTAATTTTTAAAACTTTTTAAAAGTTGAGAAAACTACACTCCTCCTTTTATAATGGTATATGAAAGCGTATTCAGCTAGAATAATTATGTTTAAAAACATAATTAGCAGGAAGGGATACATTTAAATAAAAGGGGGATGCGGGATGAATTTTGACTTAACACAAGAGCAGGAAATGATACGTAAAACAATTAGGGAGTTTGCTCGTGAAGAAGTTGAACCTGGTGCATTGGAAAGAGATCGAACGAAGGAGTTTCCTTTAGAAGTTTTCAAAAAGCTAGCTGGATTAGGAATGATGGGAATTCCATTTTCTGAGGAATATGGTGGTGCCGGTGCAGATACAATAAGTTTTGCTATCGTTACGGAAGAACTTAGTAAAGCATGTGCTTCGACAGGAATTACTTATTCTGCCCATATATCATTAGGTGGAGCACCGCTTTATTTATTTGGTACAGAGGAGCAGAAACAAAAATATTTAACTCCGATTTGTACTGGTGAATCATTCGGTGCGTTCGGATTAACAGAGCCGAATGCAGGTTCTGATGCTGGCGGTACTCAAACAACAGCGGTAGAAACAGATGACAGTTGGGTAATTAACGGCAATAAATGTTACATAACAAATGCAAGTTATGCCAACCATCTTGCTCTTACAGCAATTACCGGTAAAAGTGGTGGAAAGAAGGAAATCAGTGCTATCATTGTACCGACTGATGTAAAAGGATTTACCGTAATTGATAACTACGAAAAAATGGGGCTGCATGCATCTAATACGACTGAACTTGTATTAGAAGGTGTTGAGGTACCAAAGGAAAACCTGCTTGGTAAAAGAGGAAATGGATTTAAACAGTTTTTAGTAACACTGGATGGGGGAAGAATTGGTATTGGAGCTATGGCAGTTGGTATTGCACAAGCTGCGTTTGAGAAAGCTTTACAGTATTCTAAAGAAAGAAAACAGTTTGGAAAGACATTGTCTCAGTTTCAGGTAACACAATTTAAGTTAGCCGATATGGCCATGAAAATTGAGCTAGCAAGAAATATGGTATGGAAAGCAGCATGGCTGAAAGATCAAGGAAGACCATTTTCTAAAGAAGCGTCCATGTGCAAGCTATATGCTTCAGAAATTGCGATGGAAGTTGCAGATGAAGCAATTCAAATTCATGGTGGATACGGTTATATGAAAGAGTACCATGTTGAAAGGTACTTACGCGACGCCAAACTGCTAGAAATTGGAGAAGGTACATCGGAAGTTCAACGAATGGTTATTTCTAGGTTAATAGGCTGTCAATGACGCTAGAGGAATTTTGGAGTAATAATAAAAGATATTGTCGATTATGAAAAAATCATATGTCTTTTAATAGTAAAAGGAAAAAGTATTGATTTTCACTTTTTCCTTTATTTTATTTGATAATAGTAAGAAAGATTTCCCTTTTTGTGTCTAATTTGCGACAAAGATGGAAAAGTTAATGGTTAGTACTTTTCCTTTGTCGCTTTTTACAGTAAAATATAAGATGTTTAAAGCACAATATATGGATGATATACATAAGGGAGGTTTAATCATGAATCGTAATCCAATTATTCCATTCATCTTAATTTTTGCGTTTGGTATCGGTCTCGTTTTCTTCTTATCTATGGAAGGGCTTAACAATGCTGATGAAAAGGCGGAAGAGCATAAGCAAGAAGAAGGTGCTGGTGGAGAAGGCGGTGGAGAAGCTGCTGAAGGTGGTGCCTTTGATCCAGAAGCAAAATACCAAGAATCTTGTGTTTCTTGTCATGGTGGAAACTACGAGGGTGGTGCAGGTCCTGCTTTAAAAGGTACTGCTCTGTCAAAAGATGAAATTAAAGAAACCATTGCAAATGGTAAAGGCATGATGCCACCTGGTCTTGTTGCAGAAGAAAATCTTGATGCAATGGCAGACTGGATTAAGAGTTTAAAATAATAGTGATAAAAAGGTTCCTTTGTCTTTATGGCAAGGGGCTTTTTTCGTTGTTAAGGAATTTATAAAATATCTATATGCGGATAATTATATTATTAGAGTGATATTATCTAGTTCGGGCTAATCGAGCCGCTTCCACTTTTCTTATGAAACAATGTTGTTTAAAATGGATAATAGGCGAAGTATTATAACTAGACATGCAAGAAAATACTTATACGATTTAGGTGAAAAAATGAATATTGATCAACTTTCAAAAAGATTGGAAACAGTTGTGTCCTACATACCAAAGGATTCAAAAATAGCAGATATTGGTTCAGATCATGCTTATTTGCCATGCTATGCAATAGGAAAGGGAATTGCTAGCTCTGCAATTGCAGGGGAAGTAGTTAAGGGACCATATTTATCCGCGAAGCAACAAGTGAAAGAAGCTAGTTTGGAAGACAGTGTAGAAGTACGAATGGGGAACGGCCTTGCAATTTTAACTCCTAATGAAGTAGATTGTATAACAATTGCTGGAATGGGTGGGACGCTTATTGCTTCCATTCTTGAAGAAGGAAACGAGAAACTCGAAGGTGTAAAGCGACTTATTCTTCAGCCGAATGTTAGTGCGAAGACTATTAGATGCTGGTTGTTGGAAAATAACTGGGAGCTTATAAGTGAAGAGATAGTAGAAGAAGATGGGAAAATATATGAGATTCTTGTTGCAGAGAGAGGAAACCCTATATCTCCATATAGTGAACAGGGAAAGGAAAAGGAATTACTGTTAGGCCCTTTTTTAATAAAAGAAAGAAATACTGCATTTATAAAGAAATGGAAGCAAGAGCTTAACCAATGGAATAAAATTTTGGAGAATATGAACAAGGCAGAGGCTACAACAGAGCTGGTGGAAAGAAAAGAACAGATTAATCGGAAAGTTAACATAGTAGAGGAGGTAATTGGGGATGAAAACCATTAACGGACATGAAATCATTCAGCTTTTTGAAGAATTTTCACCTAAGTATCTTGCAGAATCAGGTGATCCTATTGGTCTTCAGTTAGGGAAATTAAATCAAAAGATAGAAAATGTAATGATAACATTGGATGTTTTAGAAAATGTGGTAGATGAGGCAATAGAAAATAATGTAAACCTCATTATTGCACATCATCCACCTCTCTTTAGGCCATTAAAATCGATTCAAACTGATAACGCTCAAGGAAGAATGATTGAAAAGCTAATTAAGCATGATATAGCAGTCTATGCTGCCCATACAAACCTTGATGTAGCACAGGGCGGAGTTAATGATCTCTTAGCAGAAAAGCTTCAACTGCACAATACAGAGGTGCTTATTCCTACCTTTTCAGAAGAGTTAAGGAAATTGGCGGTATTTGTACCTGTAAAGGATGCAGAGAAGGTCCAAAGTGCTTTAGGTAACGCTGGTAGTGGTGCGATAGGAGAATACAGTCACTGTTCATTTACTAGTCAAGGAACAGGTAGATTCCTACCAGGTGAAGAGAGTAACCCCCATATTGGTGAAAAAGGCAAGCTAGAAGAAGTGGAAGAAGTAAAAATAGAGACAATATTTCCTGTCTCTATTGAAAGTAAAGTATTAAAAGCGATGTTCGCTTCTCATCCATATGAAGAAGTTGCTTACGATGTTTACTCTCTACAAAACAAGGGAGAGTCTCTTGGATTGGGGAGAATAGGTTATTTAGAAAAAGAAATGAGCTTAAAAGACTTATCGATTTATGTAAAAGAGAAATTAAAATTGGATGGAGTAAGAATGATAGGTGAGGAGAACTCCACTGTAAGGAAAGTCGCCGTTTTAGGGGGAGATGGTAACAAATTCATTTCAAAAGCAAAAAGAAACGGTGCAGATGTGCTTGTAACAGGCGATATTTATTATCATACAGCACATGATGCGATGATGATGGGGCTTCCAATCGTTGACGCAGGTCACACTATTGAAGGGGTCATGAAAGAAGGGGTGGCCTCATATCTTGAAAAAAGATGCTCGGAGAAGGGATATATTGTAAATATATTCACATCTAAAGCGAAGACAAATCCATTCACCTTTTTATGAGTAGAGAGTTGAAAATGGGAGCGGCCCAAGCTCTTAGTCGCTAAAACTAAACACAAAAGCTCCCCAAGATGTTAAACATCTTGGGGAGCTTTTGGTTTTAAATTTATAAAATTTGGTGACTTAACTTTCCGGTTTATTTTGATGGTATTTTTGGCTTCTTCACCTTTGGAAGAATTTTATTTAATGGAACAGTTTTTTCTAGATTCCAAGTTGATTCGTCTTGGGGATTATAGTCATTAAGAAATTTAATAACCTCTTTAACTATTGGTGTTGGTGTGGAGGCTCCTGCAGTAACACCTACAACATTAGCATCTTTGATCCATTCAAGTTTTAATTCGGAAATATCGGAAATACGATAAGCTCGTGTTCCGGCGATTTGCTCAGAAACTTGGGCAAGACGGTTTGAATTATTACTTTTTGGGTCGCCAACGACAATTAGAACATCTGTATCTCCTGCTTGTTCCGCAACTGCCTCTTGACGAACTTGCGTCGCTAAACAAATTTCCTTATGAACCTCGACATGCGGATACTTTTCTTTTACTTTTTCCATTACGTCAGCAACATCCCATTGGCTCATTGTTGTCTGATTTGTCACAATAACTTTGCTGTTTTGTACATCCAATGCTTCTACATCTTTAACATTTCCAACTAAATGGACAATATCAGGAGCAACTCCGAGAGCACCTTCTGGTTCAGGATGCCCTTTTTTTCCTATATAAATGACATCAAAGCCCTCTGCTTTTTTTTGCCTAATAAGATCATGTGTCCTGGTAACATCAGGGCATGTAGCGTCAAGTGTTACTAATCCCTTTTCTTTTGCCAATTGTTTTACTTCAGGTGATACGCCATGAGCAGTAAAAATGACTGTTCCTTCGTTCACTTGCTCTAAAATTTCTTTTCGGTTATTGCCATCAAGGGTAATAATCCCTTCTTCTTCAAAAGCATCGGTGACATGTTTGTTGTGCACAATCATGCCTAAAATATAAATAGGACGAGGAAGTGATTTATCCAGTGCAGCATTTCGCGCAATAACCATTGCATCAACTACACCGTAACAATAACCTCTCGGAGTAATTTTTTTAACATCCATTAAAGATAGTCCTCCCACATAAGTAAAGGTTTATACAACCTCATTATAAAGGAGAATGAGGTTATTGACAAAAAGAAACTGTCGTATAGTACTGGTGGTATTTGTTAAATTAAATTAGGCTAACCTTACCTTATATAGAGCCGTAAGCTATGAAGGGTCTTTTCTCATCGATTGTTGTTTTTACTTATAAATTTTGCCCGTTGATTTCCGCTACGGACACTAGACCCCTCGGGGAGGAATGGGAGACTCCAGGGCAAGCGGAAGCGGCTTGCCCTGCTCGTGAAGAAAATAGAAAAATTCCCTAAAGGCGTTTTTTTGCCTTTTGGGAATTTTATCTTTTTCACCGCGAGCTAGCCGTTGGAGCTAGACATCGGCTTCACCTGTGGGGTCTTCCCGCTTTCCTCTCTTCCCGCAGGAGTCAAGTGCCCTCCGCTCCAATCAAATCAGTGGATACAACTTAGTTTTCAGCTGAAAAGCAACAATCTTT
Source organism: Bacillus seohaeanensis (assembly GCF_042684945.1). Lineage (NCBI taxonomy): Bacteria > Bacillati > Bacillota > Bacilli > Caryophanales > Bacillaceae > Bacillus > Bacillus seohaeanensis. The sequence continues at coordinate 74,623 of NZ_JBHUMF010000009.1, forward strand.
ACGAACACAGCCTTTATAAAAGTTCACCTATTAGAGAATAGCATTAAATATAGAGCTTCGGTTTTGAAGAGCCATAGTGTTCAGTTGTCGATTTTGGTGAAGAGGAAACAGTCGTTTTCTTTATCTTTTTACGTTTTTTGTTTTTTGGGGGTTCTTCAGATAATAGGGTATCACTATCAGAAGATTCTTCATTAGATTCTTTTTTAGGTTCATTTGTATTATCATCAGCAGTGGCGTCTTTAAAGCCTCGATATAATTTCCACATTGCTGGAAGGTTTTTTACCATGGGACCGTATTGTTGAACCATTGGTCCCACCTGCTGAGCAGTTTTTAATACTTGCTGGGTATTATTCAAAAAGGAATTTATGGAACCAGGATTGAGTACATTTTGCAACATTGATCCGGTACCTGTTCCTCCTTGAGCAACTCTTTCAAATCCTTGTATTCCCCTAGAAGCTTGAGTGGCTTTCTGCCCTTGGAGCAGTTTGGATAGGATTCCACCACCGCCCCGTTGCCCTTGGTGACCGAGTCCTCTGTGTTGCTGGAAACCTCCGCCTCTGTTTGGAGGGGCAAATTGAAAGGGAGAAGGATGGTTTTGTTGCCCTATTCCGAATGGTTGCTGGAATGGATTTCTTCCTCTTGGCGGCATAATTAACCTCCTTTCTTGCGCTAGTCTTCTCATAAATAGGATATGCAGGTATTAAGGAAAAGGTCTGTCAATTTTGAAAATCCTGTAGGTAGTAGCAAGGAGTAACTAGAAGTTTCAGTAAAAGTTTATTATAATAATGAGATGGTCTTATGTGATTCGCTACTAATTTAATATTACCGAATAGGTAGAGGCTCGTTTTAGAGGTCTTTAGAGATAGAGTGAAACTTCAATCAGTGATGGGACTTCCGCTGATTGTTAGTTGAACCAATCAGGCGTTTGCATCTAAAAGTAGAGACGAATGGAGACGACTGTCCAGCTTATGCTTGTCGGTGCCAGGAGCCGGAGCTAGGTACGAGCAGTAATCTCCACCTACATAACTTCTTTGGTTTCTCTAAGTCTTGAGGTAGGGGGATTGCTGTCCGTTAATGTGGGATAAATAGAATAAAAACAGTGGAATAGTTGAGAAATTATATCCGCATGAGAACAGGAGATGTAAAAGTATGAAGAATAACTTGTTTGAAAACTTTAATTTACAACCTTTTTTACAGGAGGCTGTGAAGGACTTAGGATTTCATGAGCCAACTGAAATCCAGAAAAAAATGATTCCAATTATATTGAAAGGGCAGAGTGCAATAGGGCAATCCCAGACTGGGACAGGGAAAACGCATGCCTATCTTTTGCCCATTATCGAAAAGGTTGATCCTTCAGTAGAACAGGTACAAGCTGTCATTACAGCACCTACTCGTGAGCTTGCTCAACAAATATATCAAGAGATCGGAAAGTTAACAGAAAAAACAGCTATTACTTCTCGCGTTTTTATCGGGGGGACTGATAAGCAAAGAACGATAGATAAGCTTAAGGTCCAACCGCATATTGTAGTAGGAACACCAGGAAGAATAAATGATTTAGTGAAGGAGCAGGCGTTATTTGTTCATACTGCAGCTATGCTTGTAGTTGATGAAGCAGATTTAATGCTTGATATGGGTTTTATTGAAGATGTTGACCAAATTGCAGCAAAGATGCCTGAAAAACTTCAGATTCTTGTGTTTTCTGCTACGATTCCTGAAAAACTAAAACCATTCTTAAAAAAATATATGGAAAACCCTCAATATGCACATGTAGAACCTCAGCAAATCTCTGCAAGAAATATTGAACATATTATTATTCCTAGAAAAAGCCGTGAAAAAGTAAATGTACTATATGAGGTTCTTACTAACTTAAATCCTTATCTAGCAATTGTCTTTACAAATACTAAATCAAAAGCAGATGAGGTTGCAGACCGTCTTCTTGAAAAAGGATTAAAAGTTGGAAGAATACATGGGGATCTGTCTCCGAGAGAACGCAAGAAAATGATGAAACAGATTCGTGGTCTTGAGTATCAATACATTGTGGCGACAGATCTAGCGGCAAGAGGGATTGATATAGAAGGAATTTCTCATATTATTAACTTTGAAATACCACAGGATTTGGACTTTTATATCCACCGGTCAGGTCGGACAGCAAGAGCAGGAAACTCAGGTATAGCTTTTACTATTTATGAACCTTCTGACGAGGATGCACTAAATAAATTGGAGAAAATCGGTATTTCCTTTAGTCATAGGGATATACGCAAGGGTGAATGGATTGAGCTTCCTGAGAGGAATAAGCGTAAAAATCGTCAAAAATCAGAGAATGACATTGATGCAAAAGCAAAAACGATGGTAAGAAAGCCGAAAAAAGTGAAACCTGGTTATAAAAAGAAAATGAAATATAAAATGGATCAAATTAAGAAAAAGGAAAGAAGAAGGAAAAGCCGTAATTCAAAGTAAGATTGTTGGGAGTAGGACGTTCAATGTAATTTCAATCAATAATGTACTCCGCATTAACGGGCAGTAGAATCTCACCTTAGGATTTGAAGAAATATTGGAAGCGTAGGGAGGGACAAACCTGCCCGTACATACCTGAATTGGTTCAACTAATAAGCAGTAGGGAGAGGGAGGTTCCCTACTACTTAAAGTTTTTATTTTACAATAAAAACAGAATTTTGTTAGGGAGATGAATAAGATGTTAAAGTTAGGTTCGCATGTTTCCATGAGTGGGAAAAAAATGTTGTTAGCTTCTAGTGAGGAAGCTGTCTCTTACGGTGCTAATACTTTCATGATCTACACGGGTGCTCCTCAAAATACGAGACGTAAAAAAATTGAGGATTTAAACATAGAAGCTGGTCTGCAACATATGAAAGAAAATGGAATTGAAGATATTGTTGTGCATGCTCCATATATTATTAATATAGGTAATACAACGAATCCTTCTACTTTTGAGCTAGGAGTCAACTTTCTTCGTTCTGAGATAGAAAGGACAGAAGCAATTGGAGCAAATCAAATAGTTCTCCACCCTGGTGCACATGTTGGAGCAGGGGCGGATAAAGGAATTGCAAAGATCATTGAGGGCTTAAATGAGGTATTAGAAAAAGATCAAAAAGTACAGATTGCGCTAGAAACGATGGCTGGAAAAGGGTCAGAGTGTGGAAGATCTTTCGAGGAATTAGCTGAAATTATTGCTGGTGTTACCCATAATGATCGCCTATCTGTTTGTTTTGATACTTGTCACACGCATGATGCCGGATATGATATAGTTAATGATTTTGATGGGGTATTAAATGAATTTGATAGAATCGTTGGCGTTGATCGAATTAAAGTACTTCATATCAACGATAGCAAAAATGAACGAGGTGCGAGAAAAGACCGTCATGAAAATATTGGCTTTGGCCATATCGGTTTTAAAGCATTAAATCATGTCATTCATCACCCCCAGTTGAAGGATGTACCAAAAATTCTTGAAACACCTTTTGTCGGTGAAGATAAAAAGAATAAAAAGCCGCCATACCGTTTTGAAATTGACATGTTAAGACAACAGAAATTTGATGAAGATGTTTTAACAAAAATCGTTAATGCTTAAGGTTAAGAGCGATGAATGAAGGCAGTTATCCCTAGGATTAACTGCCTTCATTCATCGTTGCTTGATCTATGTTCATCGGCAGCGAACAATAAAAATATTCGTATATAGGTAACAGTTCTACCGGAACAGTTTACGTCTAGCACCGGCGGCTAGAGATGACAAGCTTTCATTTTTGTTTGTAACACTATTTGATTAGCTGTACAAATAGTTCATTTAATTCTTTTGCCGGTTGAGCACCAATAATTTTAGCTAAATCCTTTACGACTTTACTACGCTGTTTATCATCAAAAATATTGATGTTTTTCCCTTTAACGTTTGCTACGATTTTGTCGGCCTGCTCTCTTGTTAGAGAAATCCCATACTGACCTGCATATTTTAGCAGCTCATCTGTTGTAGCGTTGTTAATTTTATGGTTTATTACGTTTTGCAACAACTTCATCTAAATCACTCCTCAAAAGATACATATGTTAATTAAATGCAAATTGTGACTAAAAAACTTCTTTTTTTAGCTGAAACATATGAGGTTGAATTGATATGTTATTCTCGTTTTTATTTTTCAGTAGCAAGACTTTATTTTGAGGAAGAAATTAAAAAGTTTACAAAGAAATAATGATGATGTATACTTTCCTGTATGTTTTAAATCGTAATGATTCTTAAAAGGAGCAATGAATATGACAGAACAGCTACCTGTTATCAATATAAAAAATGTGGGGTATCGGTATGATCGAGACGATGTGCTTGAAAATATCAATATCAGTATTCCAAAAGGTTCTTTTTTAGGAATCGTTGGACCAAATGGTTCTGGAAAGTCAACGTTGTTAAAATTGGTACTTGGACTACTTAAACTAAAGCAGGGAAACATAGAATTATTTGGTGTTCCTGTCACTAAGTTTAAAGAATGGGATAGGATTGGATATGTTTCTCAAAAAGCAAACTCTTTTAATACAGGGTTTCCGGCAACTGTTAGTGAAGTAGTTGCAAGTGGTCTTACTTCTAAAATAGGGCTATTCAGAAGAATCGGTGTTCAGCACCGTCAAGAAATAATTAAAGCAATTGATTCAGTGGGAATGGGTGAATTTGCGAAGCGGAATATTGGGGAGCTTTCTGGGGGACAACAGCAAAGGGTCTTTATTGCAAGGGCTTTAGTAAGTAAACCCGATGTGTTAATTTTAGATGAACCTACTGTTGGTGTGGATAGTAAAAATGTTCAAACATTTTATGAAATGCTGGACTACTTAAATAAGGAATTGGGAATTACACTACTCCTCGTTACACATGATATTGGCACTATTTCTAATAAAGTTACACATGTAGCTTGTTTAAATAAGAATCTTCATTTTCATGGTAATACGGAAGAGTTTGAACACTTAAAGGAACATGATATGTCAGCTATTTATGGTCACGATGTTCATTTACTAAGTCATGAGCACGAACATCATCACCATTAATCAGGCATTGTCCATAATTGCCCAATTTGTTCAAATAATGATCAGTGGGAAACTTACTACTGATGGAAGTTTATGAAATGAGGAAAAAAGATGATTCAAGCATTATTACATTATGAGTTTTTACAAAACGCTTTTATAACTGGAATACTTATCGGTATTATTGCACCTTTATTAGGAGCGTTTATTGTTGTTCGAAGACTGTCTTTAATTGCGGATGCATTAAGTCACGTAACCCTTTCTGGGATTGCAGCAAGTTTGTATTTAAGTAAAACCATGCCTGTTTTTGCAAATTTAAGCCCTCTCTATTTAGGAATGGCTTTTTCTGTAACTGGCTCATTGTTTATTGAAAGGTTAAGAACGCTATATAAGCATTATCAGGAGTTGGCAATTCCGATTATTCTTTCAGGTGGAATCGGAATAGGTGTTATTTTTATTTCTTTAGCGGAAGGATTTAATACTGATTTATTTAGCTATTTATTTGGCAGCGTTAGTGCTGTTAGCAGAGCGGATTTATATTTGATTGCCTTTATCAGTGTATTAGTAATAGGAGTTATCTTTACTCTGTATAAGGAACTTTTCTTATTGTCATTTGATGAAGAACATGCAAAAGCCTCCGGTCTGCCCTCGAAAGCGATACATTTTATTTTTATGATCATGATTGCTCTTGTTATTGCTGCTTCCATGCGAATTGTCGGTATACTACTCGTATCTTCTTTAATGACATTGCCTGTAGCGGCAAGTATCCGCATCGCCAATGGGTTTAAACAAACAGTTGGATTTTCAGTATTATTTGGAGAAATTTCTGTTTTGGTAGGGCTTGTAAGTGCTTTTTATTTGGATTTAGCACCAGGAGGTACCATTGTAGTTACGGCCATTCTTATTTTATTGTTTACTATTTTGTTTAAGAAAATAAGCTCATCAGGGAAGGTTCAACGAAGTGAGGTGGAAGAATCATGAATATTACAGAGGCAATAGAATTATTAAAGACGAAAGGATATAAGCAAACAAGAAAGAGGGAACAGTTGTTGGAGCTTTTTTCCGACTCTAACAAATATTTAACAGCTAGAGATGTTTTAAAAGCTATGAAACCTGATTATCCTGGGTTAAGCTTTGATACCATTTATCGAAATCTTTCTCTTTTTGTTACGTTAGAAATACTAGAAGAAACGGAACTTTCTGGTGAAAAGCACTTTCGGTTTACTTGTGCTAGGCATCATCACCATCATCATTTTATCTGTATGGATTGTGGAAAAACAAAAGCAATTCATACTTGCCCAATGATAGAGTTGGAAGAAAATTTGGCTGGATATGATGTTTCAGGACATAAGTTTGAAATTTACGGGAAATGCCCTGAGTGTCAATAATTAAAAAGCTGAGGGTGGTTTTTGACCATCTTCAGCTTTTTTGATATGTAGCATATTATAATATATAAGTACTTGTCTAACCTTCAAAGTGGTTGCTGTATGTTAAAGTTCAGCTTTAGCTCTCTTTTAGCCAGTCTGAAACCCACTGGTTTGCTTCTTTCCAGTTGTTAACTCTTATTACTCCCTTCGGAATTGGATCTTGGTTATAAGGGGTATTGAATAAGATAACAGGTATGTTTAATTGTTCATGAATTGCAACAGCATTATCATGCTTATCTTCAAAGAAGATGTCTACATTATATTTTTTAGCTGTTGAAACTTTGTCATGGGACCCAATTAATTCTATATGGTGATACATAAGTTCTTGAGTATTAAACCATTCTTTTGTTACTTCGATTAAATCCTTTTTTCTAGCTGAAATAAAATATAATTCATGTATTTCTTTCCATTGATCTAATACTGGCTTTGCCCCTTTTGCAAGGGGAGACTTTTTATAGATGGTTGGTTCAGCCTTATTAAACCAATCCGCAAATTCCTTCGGGGTAATATTAAGTACTTCCGTTAATTCATAACGAGTTATATCGTTAAGCGTTAACTCTAAATTAAAAAATTCATTTATGTAAGGGACTAGTGAATCAGGTGATGTAACAGTTCCGTCAATATCTATACCAAACCGCTTCATTATTATCGTGCTCCTTTTCATCGTTAGTTTTTAGGTTGCTATATTCGTTATAGAGTGAAACTTCAATCAGTAGGATTTTCCTACCCGTTGTGAAATCAATCAATTCCGCTAATTAAGATTACTTGGGAAGGATGTTTTTAAAAAAACTTCTTCAATTTTAACATATTTATTTTCCTTCATAAAAGTTGTGTCAAAAATGACAAAGATTAGATAGGGTATTTTTTTAAAAGCGGCAAACAATAAGAATGCTCCCGAACACAGAAAGTGAGGGATTGCTGTATGAATGAAGAAAGTCGCAAAGGTACAAATATGGATGATCTTCAAAATGTTGATGTATATTACGACAATCCAGATACGGATGTGGTTCGAGAAAAATATAATGAAGAAACAGCCGCAGAAATTGCTGCTCCCATGAACTTAACTGGAGATTATGAAAAAGATGCAAGGGAAGAAACAACAACCTCTGGTAGCTTTTTGGGGTACGCTTCACTTGCATTGTCTATAATTTCACTATTTTTCTTGCCAGTTATTATGGGGGCCGCAGGAATCGTACTTGGTTTTGTGGCAAGGCGACGTGGAGCTGAAATGTTAGGAGCATGGGCAATTGGAATCGGGGCAGTATCAATTATTATCGGCATGTTTGTCTTGCCGTTCTTTTAAATAAATAACCTTTCTTAAAATTGGGAGCATTTTAAGAGAGTAATGAAAAGGACTGACACGTTTTACTCGGTCAGTCCTTTTTCTCATAGTAATGACTAAAGGTCAGAGTCAGTTCATCTTCCGTGTTTTCCAGAAATGATGGTGACCTTTTAGAAATTTACTTAAATTATGCATTTTGATTTACTTTTTCTTCCTCTTGCTTTTTATAATACTCTTCTGCGATTAAATCGATTTCTTTTTTTAACTCGTCTACCATTGTTTCTTCAGGCACTTTTCTTACTGTTTTTCCTTTACGGAATAATAATCCTTCACCGCGTGCTCCCGCGATTCCGATATCAGCTTCACGTGCTTCACCAGGCCCGTTAACAGCACAACCAAGTACAGCGACTTTAATAGGTGCTTTAATCGTTTGGATATATTCTTCGACTTCATTGGCAATGCTTATCAAGTCAATTTCAATACGTCCACATGTAGGGCAGGAAATAAGTGTTGCAGCATTGGAAGATAGGCCAAAAGATTTTAGAAGCTCGCGTGCAACTTTTACTTCCTCTACAGGATCAGCGCTTAAAGAAATACGCAAGGTGTTTCCAATACCGAGACTTAATATAGCCCCTAGTCCAGCAGCACTTTTTACAGTACCTGCGAAAAGTGTACCTGATTCTGTAATACCTAAGTGAAGTGGATAGTCAAAGGCTTTTGAAGCTTTTGTATAAGCTTCGATTGCTAGGTTGACATCAGAAGCTTTCATGGAAACAATTATGTCATGGAAATCTAAATCCTCAAGAATTTTAATATGATGTAGTGCACTTTCGACCATACCATCAGCGGTAGGATAACCATATTTTTCTAAAATTTTACGTTCAAGACTTCCTGCATTAACACCAATTCGAATTGGAATTCCACGTTCTTTTGCCGCTTTTACAACAGCTTCTACCTTTTCGCGTCGCCCAATGTTACCTGGGTTAATACGAATTTTATCCGCTCCACCTTCAATGGCTTTAAGAGCTAACTTATAGTCAAAATGGATATCCACGACAAGTGGAATGTTAATTTGTTTTTTTATATCTGCAATTGCATCGGCCGCTCTTTCGTCTGGACAAGCAACACGAACAATTTGGCATCCTGCCTCTTCTAAACGGTGAATTTCTTTTACAGTAGCTTCAACGTCATGTGTTTTCGTTGTTGTCATACTTTGAATAAAAAGTTCATTGCTACCACCGATTGTTAAGTTACCGACTTTAACAGGACGTGTTTTAGAACGATGTATAATTTCACTCAAGTGTAATTCGCTCCTTTAAAAAGGTTGTTCTTTTTTTATAATGTTTTTTTATTGCTCCGAAATTATTGTAACAGTGTTTGGATTAGATTGACAAGAAATAGATTGTTTCCATTTGTAAAACTACTTATATAAAGGGATTTTGTAACGTTGCCCAATTTGTATCTCGTGAGGTGAACGCTTTTTATTGAGGGTTTCAAAATCTGAAATAACTTGTTCTATTGTGACAGGCAGTGTTCCATCCGTTAAATCTTCTACCATACTAAGTACCGTATCACCCGGCTTTACCTCCATCACTTTATAAGGAATTTGAGTATCCTCTTGCTTTTCTGGGGTGGAATCGACTTCGGCAACCGTTTCACTTGCCGCTGTTACCGATTGTTTTGGAGTAATCATCTCCAATGTTCCTGTACTTAAATCATAATAGACACTATAAAGAAGAATAATAATAGAGATAAATATTACCAACCTTTTCATCGTTTCCTCCTCTATGATTATGGAACTAGGTTATTTACTCTATTCGGCATTTATTCTTTTTTTCCTACAATTTTTAAAATACTTTTAAATGCTACTAAACAAAAAACGGACCAATCTTCAAAGGAGATCAGTCCGTTTTTTAATTTACGCTGCTTTTCTTTTTGGTATTTCTTTAATTGATAAATACAACATAATGCAAATCACAAACCAGTCTAATAGAAATGAGCCTGGAATACCAATTTGAAATAGTCCCATTAGCATCAAGAAAATGGTGGATAATGTAATGCTATACGCAGTAATTCTCCAGCTTTGTCGATATGGTAGTTTTCGATTTAGCATATTGGCTAATAGAAGGCCGATTAATGCGAATATCGTTACTTTTAGGAACAGTGAAGCGGATGTGGTAAGGTAAAGCACGACAATCATTACAGGAATGAAGATATATTTTAAGGATTCTGCTGAGTTAACAAAGTCCAAAATATCTTCATTCGTTACGTTAAGACCGGAAACCATAGAGTAAGGGGAGGATTGTACGCTTCCCGCATTTACAATTACAAATCTGTCCTTTAAGAGGGCAATCATGTTTTCGTTACTATCAAGATCTCCTTCTGTCACAGTACCAGTACTATCAAATAGGAATGTATATTGATCTTTTTCAATTTCAATCGGTTCTTTGTTATCAGAGGATAACTCGCCGTTTTGAATAGTGAAAGAAGGTAAGTCTTCTTTCAGTGATTTTGTTACACCCTCTATTGCATTATTAGTAAAGGAAGTTAAATAATACGATGCGGGTATAATAGAAATAAGCGCTAAAAAGAATAAAAATAAAATTGTCTTGCCAATTCCCTGAAAGCGAAATCTTGAAATGTCTTTGGGTGAATACATACTTTTAAAAAGTTGTTGAAAGATATTCATATGCTATCTCCTTTTGTTTTCGTGAAAATTATTTTGAGTGTCTTATCTACTCTATCATTTTATGCTTCTAATCATATGGTTTTCAAGTGAAAACAAATTATAATAATGATAATTTGTAATAATATTGTAACATTAATGCACTTTTATTAACCAAATGTAAATTTTGAAGAAAAGCTGTTTACTTAATCTGAAAGTTATATTTTAATTGTAGAGGGTTTTGTTGATACATGTCGAAAAAATGTATTAGGGGTTGAAAGAATGGAATTAAATTGGCAAACGATGTTATTTGAGTTTTTTGGAGGCCTTGGAATATTTCTTTTTGGAATAAAGTATATGGGTGATGGCCTTCAAAAGTCTGCCGGAGACCGCTTGCGGGAAATCTTAGATAAATTTACTACCAATCCATTTATGGGTGTACTCGCCGGTATTATTGTCACAGTGTTAATTCAATCTAGTAGTGGTACTACTGTGTTGACTGTAGGACTAGTAAGTGCAGGGTTTATGAATCTGCGTCAAGCTATTGGAATTATTATGGGGGCTAATATCGGTACTACGATTACAGCATTCATCATTGGTATTGATATTGGTGAGTATGCATTACCAGTTATCTTTATTGGTGCGGTACTTATTTTCTTTTTTAAAAACAAAAAGCTTCAAAATTTTGGACAAATTGCATTTGGTTTGGGGACTTTATTCTTTGGGTTAGAACTAATGAGTAGTGGGATGAAACCCCTTCGTGAATTACAGGCTTTTTATGATTTAACAGCAAATATGAGTGAGAATCCAATTTTAGGAGTCGTTATCGGAACGGTTCTTACAGTAATTGTTCAAAGTTCGTCTGCGACAATTGGTATTCTTCAAAGTCTTTATGCTGACGGTTTGATGGATATAAATGCTGCATTGCCTGTTCTTTTCGGTGATAATATCGGAACGACGATTACTGCAGTTTTAGCAGCTATTGGGGCTTCTGTTGCTGCAAGAAGAGCGGCTGCAACTCACGTCTTATTCAATTTAATTGGAACAACAATATTCTTAATTATTTTACCTTTATATGAAAAGTTTGTTTTATTTTTAAAGGATTCTTTGGATTTGAATCCAGAAATGACGATTGCTTTTGCACATGGAACCTTTAACTTAACGAATACAATTATTCAATTTCCATTTATAGCACTACTTGCTGTAGTCGTGACAAAGCTTATTCCTGGTGAAGACGCGATTGTAGACTATAAAACGAAAAATCTAGATCCTATGTTTATTGAGCAATCACCATCCATTGCATTAGGACAGGCAAAAGAAGAAGTTTTGCGGATGGGACAGTTTGCGGTTAAAGGGCTGCAAGAAACAAATGAGTTTTTACAAACAAAAAGCTCAAAGAACGCGGAGACTGCTTATCAAATAGAAGACGCCATAAATAATTTGGATAAAAAAATTACCGGTTATTTAGTGGATATCTCTGCAACATCACTTTCGGAATTTGAATCAGAACGACATTCTGTCCTCATGGATACCGTTCGTGATATTGAAAGAGTTGGAGATCATTTTGAAAATATTCTCGAATTAGTCGAGTACCAACAAGCAAACAAAGTAAAAATAACAGAAGATGCAATGCAAGACTTGCAAGAAATGTTTTTGTTAACAATTGAAACAGTAGAGAAAGCTGTTCAATCATTAGATAATAATGATAAAGACCTTGCAAGAGAAGTAGCAGAAAAAGAAGATTTAATTGATAAAATGGAAAGACAGTTCCGTAAAAAACATATTCTTCGTATAAACGAAGGAAGATGTTCAGGACAAGCAGGAATTGTATTTGTTGATATTATTAGTAATCTTGAGAGAATTGGGGATCATGCTGTTAATATCGCTGAAGCAGTATTAGATGTAGAAGGGTAAAACACTTTCCTTTTCCTGATAATTTCATATAAAATAGGAATAGAGGAATTCTATTCCTATTTTTTTTGCGAAAAATAGGAAAAGAGAAGAATGAAAACTAGGTCATTGAATGCCCTTATTGTATGTATGGAGGAATGAAAATGGAAATTGTTTATTGGACAATAGTCATCGCCCTTATGGTCATTGCTTTTATTGGACTAATCTATCCAATTATACCTAGTGTATTATTTTTGCTCGCAGCATTTATTTTATATGGAGTATTTTTCAGCTTTGCTCCTTTCGGGTGGTTGTTTTGGACGATTCAAGGGTTGTTCGTACTACTACTTTTTGGAGCTGATTATATAACGAACTTAATCGGTGTAAAGAAATACGGAGGAACGAAGGCGGGCATCTGGGGAAGTACAATTGGTTTACTAGTAGGTCCATTTATTATACCGATTTTTGGGATTTTAATCGGCCCCTTTTTAGGAGCTGTAGCCGGAGAGTGGATTGTCCATAAGAAAGATTTTAAAAGCACTCTGAAAGTTGGCCTAGGTTCCGTTATTGGGTTTATTTCGAGTGTGTTTACGAAAGGAATTATTCAGCTGGTAATGATTGTTTACTTTTTCCTTGTTATTTAAAATGAAACTTTCGATAGGTGGAGTGAAGCTAGTGTAAATGCAAGAGAGGGAATAATCGACATAAATGAAAAGTAGATGATACAATACATGTGTCTGAAAAGGAAACTGTGAAAAGTTTTCTTTTCAGTGTAAACCTCTGTAAAGGGAAAATAGTCTAGCTATTGATTACCTACGATAAAAGTGGGTATTCTAAATAAAGTAGAAAAAAACGGGTACCTAATAGGCAAAATATTTGAACGATTATTGCAGTTTTGGTATTCTTAAACTGAACATGAGTCGGTAAAACGATTCAAATTTATTTTACATAGGGAGGAATTTTTAATGGCTTACGAATTACCAAAATTACCTTACGAGTATGATGCATTAGCACCACATATTGACAAAGAAACAATGAATATCCATCACACAAAACATCATAATACGTATGTAACAAAATTAAACGCAGCACTTGAAGGAAACAATGATTTACTATCAAAATCAATTGAAGATTTAGTTTCTAATCTAGACGCAGTTCCAGAAGCTGCACGTACTGCAGTACGCAATAATGGTGGCGGACATGCTAACCACTCCTTATTCTGGACAATCCTTTCTCCAAACGGTGGCGGTGAGCCAACTGGTGAGCTAGCTGAAGCAATTAACAGCAAGTTTGGAAGTCTTGATAAGTTCAAAGAAGAGTTTGCAGCAGCTGCAGCAGGTCGTTTCGGTTCAGGTTGGGCTTGGCTAGTTGTGAACAATGGAGAGCTTGAAGTAACAAGCACACCAAACCAAGACAATCCATTAATGGAAGGCAAAACTCCAGTTCTAGGATTAGATGTTTGGGAACATGCATACTACTTAAACTATCAAAATCGTCGTCCAGACTACATCAACGCATTCTGGAATGTTGTAAACTGGGATGAAGTTTCAAAACGTTTTTCTGCTGCAAAATAATTTTGTTTCTCTAAAGAGAGGTCTTTTTTAAAAAGACCTCTCTTTTCTGTATAACTTCCCTACTCTTTTCAAAAAATAGGAGTACGGTAAAAGGGGAGTTATATATGAGCACCTTTAAAAAGATTTTAGGAGATATTGATCTAACGAGAGATTTAACATTTCTGCTTCTAATTGGCGGCTTATATTCATTAAGTGTCGCACTGTCCAATACATTTGTTAATATCTATTTGTGGAAGCAATCAGGAGAGTTTTTAGATTTAGCGATTTACAATTTGACAGTAGTTGTTTTTCAGCCACTCACATTTATTTTAGCGGGCAGATGGGCAAAAAAAGTGGACCGAGTAATTGTACTCCGAATCGGTGTTATTTTTTTGGCCTTATTTTATATTTCTGTCTTAAGCTTTGGGGAATCTGCGGAAAGTTTCCTAATTGTACTAGGAGCATTGTTGGGAATTGGTTATGGATTTTATTGGCTAGCATTCAACGTTCTTACATTTGAAATAACCGAACCTGAAACAAGAGATTTTTTTAATGGATTTTTAGGAACGTTAACATCAGCCGGTGGAATGATTGGTCCAATTTTAGCAGGTTTTATTATCTCTAGGTTTACCTCTTTCAAAGGTTATTCAATTGTATTTGGTATTTCCTTAACACTTTTTTCACTAGCTGTTGTGATGAGCTTTTTTTTGAAAAGGCGACCTGCTTCAGGGCGGTACTGGTTTATAAGAATAGTTAAAGAGAGAAAGAATAATGCTAATTGGCGGTATATAACAGATGCTCATTTCTTTCAAGGGCTGCGTGAAGGTACATTTGTATTTGTTATCTCCGTCCTTGTTTTTATCAGTACTGAAGGTAGTGAACTTGCCATTGGTACATTTGGTTTGGTTAACTCTGGTATAGCGTTTATAGGGTATACTCTTGCCTCAAGAGTAATTAAAAAGAAATATCGAAAAAGAGCTATTCTTATAGGTGGGTTACTACTATATGCAGCTATTTTGTTACTCGTGTTTGATGTAACTTACACGAAGTTGTTAATTTATGCTGCGACGATTGCAGTGGCATACCCTCTAATGTTGGTCCCCTACAGTTCTATGACATACGATGTGATTGGTAAAGGGTGGAAAGCTGCTGAAATGAGGATTGAGTATATTGTTGTAAAAGAATTATTTTTGAACTTTGGAAGAATCGTATCAATTCTACTTTTTATTGCAAGCATCACTTTATTTAATGAGGAAAACAGTATACCGATACTTTTGTTAATTATAGGTGCGGGTCATACGTTAATCTACTTTTTTATTAGAAAGGTCGAACTACCGCTTTCTTGAAAGGATAGATGTTCTTCAATTCGTAGGGCTAGTTTATTGTAAAAAATAAACTAGCCCTTTTTAGTCTATAAAGTGAAACTTTAATCAATGGAAGGTTCTTCTCCTATTGATTGTTAGTCCTGTTCTATTGTAGGTAAAGCCCTACTTTGTCAGTGGGTGCTTAACCGACAGCACGAACTCGATTAGTTCAACTAAATCTTTGCTAACGCATTGGTAAGTTTTACTTTATCTCCTCAATCGGGCGTTTACGGGCAGTTATCCCTCCACCTACACTTTTTCAATTTCTCTAAGTCTTAAGGCGGTGGTGTACTGCCCGTTAATGGGAGATAAAATAGTAATATATTCCTTCAAGAAAATGCCCTTTGTCATTGTAGAAAAAGAAGAGAAATTTCGATAAAATAAAGGATAGTGGCTAAAGACTATAAGCTTAGATGATTATACACTAGGAAGGGTTGTAGTAATTGAATAAAAAAAAGAAAAAGAAAAAAACGCATGTGCCCATTCGAATGAACTTGTTGTTTTTTGCCGTCTTCCTATTGTTTTCTCTACTTGTTTTAAGGTTAGGAGTTGTCCAAATTGTTAATGGGCAAAGTTATCAGAAAGAGGTAGAAAGAACGGAAGATGTTGTGGTCGATACAGGTGTTCCAAGAGGAAAGATTTATGATCGTTACGGAAACGTGATTGTAGATAATGTTCCGTTAAACGCGATTACTTATACAAGGACACAGTCAACAAAAACAGAAGAAATGATTGATGTAGCTACAAAGCTTGCGAAACTTATTGAAAAAGATACAAAGTCGGTTACGGAACGGGATAAAAAGGACTTCTGGATTTTGAAAAATCCAGAAAAGGCGAAAGAAAAAGTTTCGGAAAAAGAAGCAAAGAAAATTCAAAGTAACGAAGAGCTTTCCGAAGATGAAGCGAATGCTGAAATTTATAAATTACAACTGGAGCGAATTACGAAAGAAGAACTAAATTCGTTAACTAAGCAACAACTTGAAGTATTAGCGATTTATCGTGAATTTTCAAGTGGCTATGCATTAACACCTCAAATAGTAAAGAATGAAGGAGTAACTGCAAAAGAATTTGCGGTTGTAAGTGAGCATTTAGATGAACTTCCAGGTGTCAATACAACAACAGATTGGGAAAGAGCCTATGTGTTTGATGATACATTACGAACTATTTTAGGAAGTGTTTCTTCCTCACGAGAAGGACTTCCTAAAGGAATGGTAGATGAATACCTTGCAAAGGACTATAGTCGTAATGATCGTGTAGGGACAAGTTATGTTGAATATCAATATGAAGATATTTTGCAAGGACATAAAGAGAAAATAAAAAACATTACAAAAAATGGTAGTGTTCTTGAGTCTCAATTAATTCAAGAAGGTCAGCGCGGAAAAGATGTTGTCTTGACCATCGATATGGAATTACAAAAAGCAGTAGAAAAAATTGTAGAAGAAGAACTTGCTAAACAAATAGTTAAATCAGAATCCCCTTACCTAGACCGTGCTTTCTTCATTATGATGGATCCACACACTGGAGAGATTAAAGCACTAGTCGGGAAGAAATATGGTAAAAATAGTGAGACAGGGAAGTATGAAATTCAAGATTATGCTTTAGGAACTTTTACTACCTCTTATGAAGTGGGATCTGCAGCAAAGGGTGCGACTATCTTAACAGGATATATGACGGGAAACTTGTCACCTGGAGAAGTACTAGTGGACGAGCCTTTATATATTAAAGGAACACCAAGGAAGAGCTCATGGTTTAATAAAGGTGGCGCCATGCCAATAACAGACCAATTTGCACTTGAAAAGTCTTCTAACTCTTATATGTGGAAGGTTGCTTTAAGGATAGCAAATAGCCATTATGTTCCGCATGAGTCAATAAGCTATGATCCAGAAGCATTCACAACCTTTAGAAATCATTTTGCACAATTTGGGTTAGGGGTTAAAACGGGAATCGACTTACCGGGTGAATTTTCTGGATACCAAGGTAAAGATGTTCGTCCGGGTTTATTGCTTGACTTAGCAATTGGACAATATGATACGTATACGCCTTTACAGTTAGTGCAGTACGTATCAACAGTAGCGAATGGTGGCTATAGAGTACAGCCGCATATTATGAAAGAAATAAGAGATCCTGTTAATGATAATGAGAATCTTGGACCGATTATTTATGAAAAAAGAACAAATGTCTTAAACAGAATTAATGCTACTCCTGAGCAAATTGAGCATGTTCAAGAGGGATTTTACCGCGTCTTCCATGGCAGTGATGGAACTGCTGCAGATGCATTTGCAAACGCACCGTATAATGCTGCAGGTAAATCAGGAACGGCGGAGGCATTTTATAAAGGTCCTAACATGGAAAAAGCAGCGGAAACATATAACACTACGTTAATAGGGTATGCGCCATACAATAATCCAGAAGTCGCATTTTCTACTGTCGTACCATGGTCACATCAAACGATTGATCCTGCCTTAAACGAATCTATTTCGAGACGAGCGATGGACATGTACTTTGAATTGAAGAAGAAGCGTGCTAAAGAAGGATTAGATAAGTCAGATGTAACGAAAAAAGTTGAAAACGCTGAAGATGCACAAGCGCAGCAAGAGGAAGTCAGACAAGAGAATCAATAGTATGCAAAAACGCCTATTTCGAGAAGAATAGGCGTTTTTTTATTGGCTTAGCAATTTATAAAATACTTGCGTCTAGGAAGCATCTTTATGAAAAAAGACTATGTCTATTAGCTCCGGCGGCAGTAACCATTTCTACAAAAAATATGTCGAATTTACAAACTATTTACAAACAATTAACACCTAGTTAATACCATATTAACACTTACCCCTTAATCTATTACTCGTAGGACAAAACAACCAAATTTCTTAGGGGGAGTTCAGGAATGAAAAGCTTTAAGTTTTTAGCAATGTCAGCAATGATTGGATCAGCACTTATGTTAGGTGCGTGTGGTTCTGATAGTGCAAACGAATCAGCAGAAAATAATAACGGTGGTAATGCAGAAGAAGCTGCACAATTAGAAGGCGATGTAAAAATTGATGGTTCTTCGACTGTAGCACCAATTGCTGAAGCTATTAACGAAGAATATGCTGCAACTCAGCGTGATGTACAAGTTTCAATAGGTGTATCTGGATCGGGCGGAGGATTTGAAAAATTCATCGCAGGAGAAACAGATCTTTCCAATGCATCTCGTCCAATTAAAGAAGAAGAAATAACTGCTTTAGAAGATGCGGATATTGATTTTACTGAGTTTGAAGTAGCTAAAGACGGTCTTTCCATTGTTGTTAACAAAGAAAACGACTGGGCAGAAGATATGACAGTTGAAGACCTTAAGAAATTATGGGTGGAAAATGGCTCCGTTAAAAAATGGTCTGATATTAACCCAGAATGGCCAGAGGAAGAAGTGAAATTTTATTCTCCAGGTACGGATTCTGGTACGTACGATTATTTTAATGAAGTTATTCTTGAAGAAGCGGATATTGTAAAAGAAAACATCACGATGTCTGAGGATGACAATGTTCTTGTTCAAGGTGTTACAGGAGATAAAAATGCTATTGGATTCTTTGGTTATGCTTATTACCTTGCTAATAAAGATGAGTTAAAAGTAGTGAAAATTGGTGGTGTAGAGCCAACTAATGAAACGATTGAGAGCGGAGAATATACTCCATTATCTCGTCCGCTATACGTATATGCAAAAAATTCAGCAT
The DNA here is from genome assembly GCF_042684945.1 of Bacillus seohaeanensis. Lineage (NCBI taxonomy): Bacteria > Bacillati > Bacillota > Bacilli > Caryophanales > Bacillaceae > Bacillus > Bacillus seohaeanensis. The sequence goes on from NZ_JBHUMF010000009.1 coordinate 93,521, forward strand.
TAAAAGAAGACGAAGCAGTATATGACTACATGAAATTCACGCTTGAAAATGCTGGAGAAATGGCTGAGGCTGTGGGGTATGTAAGTCTTCCAGAAGAAAAATATGAAGAACAAATGAAAACATTAGAAGAACTTAAGTAAGTTGTGAGTCTTTGAAAACATAACAGTTGAGAAGCTGAGTGCGTCTCAACTGTTATGCTGATGAAGGGGGTTTATTTTATGGCTTCAAGTTCAACAAAGTCCTATTCTGTTCAGGAAATGATTGAACATAGGTCAAAAAAAGGGTTATCTCATTCGATTGAAAAGGTAATGCCAAGGATTCTATTTGGTATTGCAGGGGTTTCAGTTCTGACAACACTTGGAATTGTATTTACACTGATATTTGAAACATTTACATTTTTCTCAGAAGTTTCATTGTGGAAGTTCCTTACAGGTACTGAATGGTTTCCATTCTCAAGTAATAATCCGACCTTTGGGATACTGCCTTTAATATCTGGAACATTAAAAATTACCGGGATAGCTATAGTTGTCTCTGTTCCTCTTGGTATCGCAGCAGCCATTTATTTGAGTGAGTATGCGACAGACCGCTCAAGAAGAATTATTAAGCCGATATTAGAAGTATTAGCAGGTATTCCTACAATCGTTTATGGATTCTTTGCCATAACATTTGTGACACCTGTACTGAGGGAGTTTATTCCTTCACTGCAAATATTTAATGCACTTAGCCCAGGTATTGTAGTTGGTATCATGATTATTCCTATGATTGCTTCTTTATCTGAAGACGCTCTTGTCTCGGTCCCAAACTCTATCCGTGAAGGGGCACTTGCAATGGGAGCTACTAAGTTTGAAGTATCTATGAAGGTAGTACTTCCTGCAGCAGTGTCCGGCATTGTAGCATCCGTTGTATTGGCTGTATCGCGTGCCATTGGTGAAACAATGATTGTTACAGTGGCAGCAGGTGCAACACCTAATTTAGGGTGGAATGTCACTGAGTCAATCCAAACAATGACAGCGTACATTGTGCAAGTAACTACTGGAGATGCAGGTTTCGGAACACCAATCTACTATAGTATATATGCGGTAGGGTTTACACTGTTTTTATTTACTTTAACGATGAATCTCCTTGCACAATTTATCTCCAAACGCTTTAGAGAGGAGTATTAAGATGCACTATGTAAATCATGATCAGGTGAAAAAGAAAATGGGAGCTAGACTAGTTAAAAATAGTATTTTTAAAGGAATCTTTTTTGCAGCCACCTTATTTGGTCTAGTAGTGTTAGCGGTACTTCTTTATCGGATAATCACTCAAGGAATTGGCTATCTCGATTGGCAGTTTCTACAAAACATGGGGTCAAGGTTCCCCGAAAAGGCTGGAATTAATGCAGCCTTTATCGGTTCCATTTGGTTAATGCTTGTTGTTATTCCCGTTTCCTTTATTCTTGCAGTTGGAACTGCAATTTATTTAGAAGAGTATGCCAGTCAAAATAAAATTAATACCTTTATTAAAATTAATATTTCAAACCTTGCAGGGGTTCCATCTGTTGTTTTTGGTCTTTTAGGTTTGACGATATTCGTTCGTGTTTTTGCCCTTGGTACAAGTGTGTTGGCGGCAGGTTTAACGATGAGCTTATTAATCCTACCAGTCATCATTGTTGCAGCACAGGAAGCAATTCGTTCTGTTCCAAAAGAGCTTCGCGACGCTTCTTATGGAATGGGGGCAACAAAATGGCAGACAATTGTGCGTGTTGTCCTTCCTGCGGCTATACCTGGGATCATCACAGGTAGTATTTTAGCTTTTTCTAGAGCTATTGGAGAAACAGCTCCGCTTGTAGTAGTCGGGGTTCCTACTATACTATTGTTTACGCCGCAATCGTTCATGGATACATTTACAGCCCTACCAATGCAAATATATGATTGGACAAAACGTCCTCAAGAGGCATTCCATGATATTGCAGCCTCTGGAATACTTGTTTTATTAGTATTTCTACTAGTGATGAACTCTATTGCAGTGCTAATTCGTAATAAATTTTCAAAACGTTATTAGTCATCATCTTTTACTAGATGAAGGAGGATTTTAAAATGCAAACAACACTTATAAAAGAAGCAGAATTGAAACAGCAGGCTAACAAGAAGATTGTTAATAAACAACCTGTTTATCAAACCAAACAATTAAATTTATGGTATGGAACAAACCATGCATTAAAAAATATTGACCTGAACATTATGGAAAACGAGGTTACGGCGATTATTGGTCCTTCAGGATGTGGAAAATCCACTTACATTAAGACGCTCAATAGAATGATTGAATTAGTTCCGAGTGTAAAAACTTCTGGTGAAATCATTTACCGTGACCGAAACATTTTCAATAAAAATTATCGTGTTGAAGAATTGCGTACAAAAGTAGGAATGGTGTTCCAAAAACCGAATCCTTTTCCTAAATCAATTTACGACAATATTGCGTATGGTCCAAGAATCCACGGAATTAAAAATAAGAAAATCCTTGATGAAATTGTAGAAAAAAGTTTGCGTGGTGCTGCAATTTGGGATGAGGTAAAGGATCGTTTAAATGAAAATGCTTATGGACTGTCTGGAGGGCAGCAACAACGTATTTGTATTGCACGTTGTCTTGCAATTGAACCGGATGTAATCCTTATGGATGAACCAACATCTGCATTAGATCCTATTTCAACCCTTAAAGTAGAAGAGCTTGTTCAAGAATTGAAGTCTGATTATAGCATCATTATTGTAACGCACAACATGCAGCAAGCAGCTCGTATTTCTGATCGTACTGCATTCTTTCTAAATGGGGAAGTAATCGAATTTGATGAGACAAATAGGATCTTCTCAACACCAGAAGACAAGCGTACGGAAGATTATATTTCTGGCCGGTTTGGATAAATATCACTGTAAGTGAGGGTTCGGTTGTTTGGTGTGCTGAATCCTCCTTTTTAGATACGAATTGATAATTTGCGTAATCGCAGAAAGGGGTATTTGTATGTCAGTAAGAGGTCAATTTGATACAAATTTAAATGAGTTACAAGCTAAATTAATGGACCTTGGTAATTTTGCTGTAAATGCACTTGAGATGAGTATTAAGGCCTTGGAAGAGAAAGATATTGATACATGTTTAGAAATAATGGAAGATGATCAACAGGCGGATATCTTAGAAGAAGAAATTAATGATCTCGCAATCCTTCTTATTGCTAAACAACAACCAGTTGCGACCGATCTAAGAAGAATAATTGTTGCAATAAAAGTAGCATCTGATCTAGAACGAATAGCTGATTTTGCTGTGAATGTAGCAAAATCCACAATTCGAATCGGTGATGAACCACTTATAAAACCCATTCACCACATTAAAAAAATGTACGGCCTAACCGCTGAAATGATTAAGATTACATTGGAGTCCTATGTAGAAGAAGATATTGTAAAAGCTAAACAAATAGCTGCTATTGATGATCAGGTTGACGATCTTTATGGAGAAACAATTGTAGAATTGTTAGAGTTAAATAAAGAAAAGCCAGAATTCACATCTCAAATTACGCAGTTATCTTTTATTTGTCGTTATTTAGAAAGAGCAGCTGATCACACAACGAATGTTGCTGAAGGTATTTTCTATCTAGTAAAAGGCCGACGGTACGATTTAAATACGTAACTTTATTAGTCTATATAAAATGAAAGGCCCGAACTCGGGGCCTTTCATTTATTTTTCTGTAATAATATCTGCTATTTCTTTGAAATTCATTGTAGAATTGATTACATATTGACCAACTTGAATTTTATCTGCATATCCCTCTTGCATTAAAAAGTTTTCAAATTCATTTTTGTTTTTAATAATATTTGTGTTGGTGAGTTTTTCGGAAATATCTTGTGACTTCATTCCTGGTTCGACTTCTAGAGTTATTTCCAGAGTTGCTTTTGCCTCTTGTTGTTTAGTCTTCTTTTTTACTGCATTATTCTTAGCATTACTTTGCCGAGTTATTTCCTTTTCTAACGAGTTGATTTTCTCTTCCTTCTGCTTCAGCTCATCTTTTTGAATAATGATAAAGTCTTCTTTTACTATTTCCGTCAATTTCACGTTTTCTTGAAATAAAATAATAAAAATCAAGGTGACAATCACACTAAACAAAATTCCTGCTGAGAAGGCTCTTATTGTTTGTTTATTCATGAACGACTGCTCCTTTTTGTAACTCTCTGGATTATGGAAGTTTCACTTTATCCCGCCCTTACTGACGGTAAGTCCTCATTTTGCGGACACCGTCAGTAAGAGCCCGATTGGTTAAACTAACTATCAGTGGGGAAGTCGCCACGGATGGAAGTTTCACCTTATAGATTTGAGATGATTTGCAATACTTCACTTTTTGAAAGAGCAGATTGTTTGGCAATTTGTTCGACTGCAATTCCTTGGTTATAAAGTGCAATCACTTGATTTTTCACTACTTCATGAATTTTTGCCGTTTGCTTCACTTTAGGAAATGGTTGTTGCCCATTTAGCATTAATTCTTCTTCGAGTACCTTCATTCTCTTTTTTAACTGGTAATTTTCTTGAAGGTAATTCATCGATACATCCTCAATTTCTTTTTCTAAATATTTATATCTATCCTTCAAGAAGAAAGAAACGATAAATAGGAAGATAGAGAGAGAAAGTAATCCGATAATTATATAATTCATTTACATGTTCACCTCTTAACGTTACTTCATTCCTTCATTTTCCACGATAATAACTAGAAGTTCCCTCACCTTTTAAAGAAATGCCGTATTTTTATTTATAGCACACCTAAATTAGATTCTCTACATCATCATGATGAAAAAAGCATTTTTTGTAGTTATTCCTGTTCCTTTGTCGAAAGCGCAGGTGTTTTATAAGGGGAAGGGGGTCGATTTATCTTTATAAATCTGATTGGAAAGTTTTTTGGGAAGTTTTTTTCTATGATGATTATAGGTTTTATGAAGTTATACAATAACCGACAAAATGCGTTTATTGTAGGATTCATGGAGCGATGTTACGATAAATTAAACGGTTATTTGTCATAAACTAATAGTTCCATTCATATATTTACTATTTAAGACATGGAGGAGTAGCGATGATTTCTGAAATCATGGATTTAAGAGAAAAAGGACTATCTTTTCGAAAAATAGCCAAACAGCTCGGAACTACTGTAGGAAAAGTTCAATACCAATGGGTGAAATACCAAAAAGAATTAGATAGACAGCAGACAGAAAAAAGGAAAAAGAGGAAGAAACGGGTGGGGAAAAGTATAGTATCAAAAACGCCTATAGAGATACAAAAAAATGAGGTTTTTTTAATCTATTCAAGTCCAACACGTGTTTTTTGTTATTGGGAAATAGATAAAAGTTGGTATGCAAGGCTTTTGAAAAGTTTTGATTTACATCAGGAAAGTAACCTTCCAAAAGTGCTTCGATTATATGATATTACCTCTATTTCATTCAATGGCCATAATCAGCATCACTATTTTGACAGTTATATTCCAGAGACAGTACAAGAATGGTTTTTATCAGGTTTAAGGGAAAATAGAGCGTATTGTGTTGACCTCGGTATCAAACTTCCTTCGGGAAAGTTTATTGCTCTTTCACGTTCTAATGTTATCCATACTCCGAGAACTTCTTTTAGCCAAGAGTGTCACAGTTTGCGGGAATTAAGAGACTACGAGCGAGGGGACATCAAGGAACCAAAATGGGTAGAACATGTTAGTACATATTCTTATTATGTAACAAAAGAGGAGGGGAAATGATATGAAGCAAACAATGCTTCTCCATCCGCATTTTAATAGGGTCAGTTACGGTCAATTACAATTAGCACATTCAGGTGACTACCTAGAAGGAATTATTTATGAACAGCTAAGTTTATTGTCCCTAGTGGAATCTAATCAAAAGTCACGGGTTTTGATTGTTTTAAACCCGATGTGGTTAGAAATCGTTAGGGATGAAGAATTTAAAAAGAAAGTAGAAACTTTAATGAAAGGAAAGTTAAATAGTAATAGCGAACAAGAGAAATGGCAAAAACTATTTACACTTTGGTTAAAATGGGAAGGAAATCTTTTAAATGCTTTTAATCATTACCTCAAAGAAAAGAAAGTGGAATTTATTCCAACAACCGTAAATGATTTTCCTTTAACACATTATAAAACTTCGACAGGTATAGAGAGTCAAATTAGATTATCAGTAAACTTATTTTATCACTATTTTAATGAAAAACCGACTGGATTTTGGTTACCCCAGGCAGCTTATCTTCCTGGTATTGATCTCTTTTTAAAACAACAAGGAATACAGTTTACCTTTATTTCCTACTCTTCATTTTTATATAGTGAAAAGGAAGAAGGAGACTGTCCGACGATTAGGAGTCCACGTGGTGTAAAGCTACTTCCTGTTAAAGAAACAAGCTGGAATCAATGGGAGCAAGAGAAAGAAAACTGTGTATTGGTGTTAAAAGATCTGAATTTAGAAGAGATTGCATCTTTGAAAAACGTTCCTTACAACGATTTAGCACAATGGATTGAATCATCGTCAGCATTATCGAGGGTAGGGTTCGGATATTTAGGTATGGAAGAGCATCAGCCGATTGTACCCGATTCAATTCTTAAGAAAATAAAAACCATTCATGATACGGAAGAGAAACTGGAGAAAATAATGAATGATGGAATAGATGACAATTATCTATTTTATCAATTACTAAGAGAATGGATTTATTTTATCCAGGACCCAGAAGAAGGTTCATCATATCTTGACTCATTTGCGTTTTTAAATAATTTACAACAGAAACAGAAGTCCGATTCTCACTATATTTCTCATAGAAGCCAACAAGCCTCCTTTCCGAAAAATACCCTTTTAGATAAGCTTTTCTTTCCAAGTGATGAAAACAATACAGTGGAAGAAAGGGAAGAAGGTGTATTAATTCTTTCTTGGGAGTACCCACCTAATATTGTCGGCGGTCTTTCTAGACATGTGTATGATCTAGCTAATACCCTTGTGAAAAAAGGAAAAAGAGTTCATATATTAACAACAAGAACGAATGAAACAATGGCTTATGAGAAGTTAGAAGGTGTACATGTGCACCGTGTAAACCCACTACACCCTTACGAAGAAGACTTCTTTCAATGGGTATTAGATTTGAATCAGGCATATATACAAAAAGTACATAAAATGATGAAAGATGAAAATATTTCATTAATACACGCTCACGATTGGATTGTTTCTATTTCCGCAAAGACATTGAAGGATTTCTACCAAGTACCGCTAGTTACTACTATTCATGCAACAGAGCATGGAAGGAATCAAGGGATTTATACAGAACTTCAACAAAGGATTCATGATGAAGAACAATCATTAATATTAGCTTCAGATCAAATAATCGTATGCAGTGAGCATATGAAAGAAGAAGTAGAGCGGCTTTTTATTTCGAGTGCTCCTATTATTGTAATACCGAATGGAGTGGAGATTGAGAAACTGCTTGAACATAAGTCTAGAACAATCGAAATAGAACATGTAAACAAACCCTATTTCTTTTCAATTGGAAGAATGGTACATGAGAAAGGGTTTGAAACAATTATTAATGCTGCGGCCAATCTAAGAGAGGAGCTATGTGATGTTCAATTTATTATTGCTGGAAAGGGTCCAATGTTAGAGTATTATCGCCAAATGGTAAAAGAAAAAGAACTCGATGACAGTGTCTCTTTTATTGGTTACATTTCGGATGAAGAGCGAAATGAATATATGAATCAATGTAGAGCAGCTATTTTCCCAAGTCTTTATGAACCATTCGGAATCGTTGCTCTTGAAGCGATGGCATTTCAAAAAGCGGTAGTTGCCTCAGAAACGGGAGGACTAAAATCTGTAGTGAAGCATGGATATACCGGCTTATTATTTAAACCAAATCAACCTAGAAGTTTAGAAGAGCAAGTGCTTCAATTATTAGAAGATGAGGAGCTTTCAAAACGTTTAGGTGAAAAGGGATTTCACCTTGCGAAATCCATGTTTGGCTGGGATAGGATAGCGGAACAAACGATACATGTTTATGATGATCTTTTATTAAATAAAAAGGTTGGAGGAATGAGGGGATGAAAGCAGTCATTTTAGCTGGAGGGGAAGGGAAACGGTTAAGACCCTATACGCTATCGATTGCTAAACCAATGGTTCCGATTTTGAACAAGCCAATTATGGAGTATAGCATTAATTTATTGAAGTCCTATGGCATTAAAGATATCTTTGTCACAACTTGTTACAAAAGAGAATCTATCAAAAAATATTTCCGAAATGGAAATAATTTTGGGGTAAACATTACGTATCTTGACGAAAAAGAACCACTTGGAACAGCTGGTGGAATTTTTTTAGCGAAGGGTCTCTTAAATGAACCTTTTATTGTATTGAGTGGAGATACATTTACAAATATTGATATTGATAAAGTGATCAAATTTCATTTGAAGCGTCAATCATTACTAACATTGGTTTCAAAAGAAGTTGAAAATCCCAAGCAATTTGGTGTATGTTTTACTGATTATAATCGGAAGTTAATTGATTTCGTCGAGAAACCAGAGAGGTGGATTGGGAACGAAATAAATACAGGTATTTATATAGTCGATCCACTTCTATTTCATAAATACCCTTCTGAGGGAGTTGTTGATTTTAGTAAAGACTTGTTCCCACAACTTATTGAAAATAACGAAAATGTGTATGTTTTTAAAACGGATGCCTACTGGCGAGATATAGGAAATCCTGATCAGTATAAAAAGGCACGGGAAGACCTTCTAAAAGGGCGATATGATTCCGTAAATAAGCAATTTACAAAAAGGTATGAGTTAGAAAAGGAGTTACTCAACAAATTTATTACGAGATTGCAGGTAGCATGCCCACATCAATTGAAACCTCATATTCTTGCTAAATTAAATGAAGCAGAAGGAAACCAATCTCCTACGCCTTTAGAAGAAGTACGAATCAATCACTATAACGGAGGTTGGACAAAAATTATAAATGACCCAGAGCATGGGTTTATCATTTATTCAAGGGCGGAAAGAAGAAATCTCTCCAAAGAGTTGGCGCAGTATTATGGTAAGAAAATAAAAAAATGGCAAAAGGTGTAGAGGGCATGCAAACTAAAATAGTGTTTTCAAAATAGCAACCAGCTACATCGTTTTTATGCATGTTACAAAGGGGAAGTATTAAAATTAAATGATACAATGAAAAACGGACTAGCATTCTTTTAAGAAAAGTGATATTATAGAAAAGTCGTATGAAGAACATTGATAGTTTGGAGGGAAATCATAATGCGTGTAAATATTACTTTAGCTTGCACTGAAACTGGTGAGCGTAACTATATTACTACAAAAAATAAACGTAACAATCCAGATCGCCTGGAATTGAAAAAGTATTGCCCTAAATTAAAACGTGTAACTCTACACCGTGAAACTAAGTAAGCAGATGGATTTTATCCACTGCTTTTTTTTGTCCAAATTTTAGCGGTTAGACCCTCAAGGTCATAAGCCGAGCATCCTAAACAGACAGAAAACACCTTTCCGGGATGCTCGGTCTTATACTATGTCTGAGGCTGCCCAAGCCGCTTCGACTTTTCTATATAAGGAGGGGAATAAAGTGAGTAAAAAACAGTTAAGAAATGAGCAACTGAAAAAATTAACTGATATGAATAAGCTGCAGCATGAGCAGAAAAGCTATCAAATTTCTACTTATTTGTTTCAGCATCCTCAGTGGAGGGGGAGTGAAACGGTTGCCATTACTGTTTCAAAGCATCCCGAGATCAATACATGGGACATCATTAAAAAAGGGTGGTTAGAAGGCAAAAAAATGGTGGTACCCAAATGTACGCCAAAAACAAAAGAGCTTATTTTTTATGAGTTAGGTGATTTCGAAGAGCTTGAAAAGGTTTATTATGATTTGTATGAACCCAACCCTTTTATATGTAAGCCTGTACATAAAAAGGAAATAGATCTTGTCATCGTACCGGGACTGGCGTTTAATAGAAGTGGTTTCCGACTCGGTTTTGGAGGAGGCTACTATGATAGATTTTTAATGGATTATGAAGGAGCAACGCTTTCACTAGCTTACAAGGAACAAATTGTTGATAATTTGCCTGCTGAATCGTTTGATATTCCTGTTCAACAAATTATTGTAGAGAATGGTGTTATTAACTGTGAGTAATGAAATTTTTTTCCTCATTATTCTTATCATTTTTGGTGCGTGGGCAGGATGGAAAAAGAGGCTATTAAGTTTATCAGGTGCTATTGCGGCAATTATTACTGGTTTGACTATAAGTTATTCATTTGGGTGGGAAGGACTATTTATTTTAATAGTATTCTTCGTATCATCTAGCGGTTGGTCTACCTTTAAAAAGAGAGAAAAACAATCGATAGAAGAAAGACTTACTAAAAATTCTGTCCGAGACTGGCAGCAAGTGTTAGCAAATGGAGGGGCAGGTATTTTATTTTCTTTCTTTTATATACTAACCAACGATTCCGTTTGGTTTCTTGCTTATGGTGCATCTGTTGCGGCCGTTAATTCGGATACATGGGCTTCAGAAATTGGCCCTCTAAGTCGATTGATGCCTATTTCTATGAAAACTTTTAGACGTGTTTCGAGGGGCACTTCCGGTGCAATATCATTACTTGGAACATTAGCGGCAATAATGGGTGCATTGTTTATCTCTATGTTTTTTCTCTTTGTTTCAGGAAGTGTAAACACTTATTTGGTTTTGTTAATCGCGCTTTCGGGTTTTCTGGGAAATGTTGTAGATACTTTAATAGGAGCTTTTTTTCAACTAGAGTATGAATGTAAACAATGTCATTTAAAAACAGAGGCCCCTAAGCACTGTGGAATACCTGCAAAGAAGATTAAGGGGTACAAAATTGTTAATAATGAATTCGTTAATCTTTCTGCAAGTCTATTTGCAGGTTTCTTTCTTTGGGGAATATATACACTTTTATAATATTGTTGCGACCTTTTAAACTTTCTATGATTGTGTTAAAGTCTGCGATTAATCTAGTAAAAGAAAAATTAAATCTGTAATTGATGGATAAGTATTTTCCTTTTTATCCAAACTAACATCAGGAGGGATGATGCTGATGAACGGATGGATGAAATGGATTATTACAGGAATGCTTCTTTTTTTCACTTACCAAAATCGATACCGCTTAGTAAATTTAGTGTTAGCGAATTTCTTCATTCGTAGATTGGTTGTTCGCTTTGCAATGGGTATACCTAGCTTGCGTTCTCGCTTTATTCAAAGCACGTTTCGTGCATGAGTAACAACAATTGATAAAAGGCATTCACCTTTAATAGTCATGGTGATGCCTTTTCTATTTGTCTAGCTTCAGTGACTCAAGCTTTTGGGCAAGCCGCTTTCGCTTTACTTTGGTAAAATGGTAAATGTATAGTTAAAGTATAAAAGGTTTAAACAATTGGATGAAAAGATTTTTAGTAAAAATAGAAGGTAGAGGGTATAGTGGCTTTTAAAATAGATTATTTATTTTGGAAGATAGCTCATTTTCTTATCGAGAACAAAGGGTATCGAGTTATTAATATTTCTCCAACTCAAAAAGAATTATGGTTTGAGAATTTTTCCATAAAAGAGGCTCCTATTATACGCCTTGTACGGAAAGACCTTGATTGGGGAAATTGGGTAAGGCGTGACATTGAGTTAACATCATTAAATGGGGAAAAGATACGTAAAACATTTAAGAAGAAAACTGTTAACGTACAAAATATATATGTCAGCACGTACCCCCCTGTAGATGAATACGGAGATCTACTACCATCAAATTTTGCTTTTCCAAAAGGAGAAAAAACCACAGTACATTCAATGCTCATTGATGAAAAGGATGGAAGAGATAACTTAAAAGCTACCCGTTTATTTCAAGAAGAAGATTGGATGATACCAGATGAGTTAGATGAAACACATGTAGAATGGATGAAACAACTCGCTTTATCGTCAAACGTTAAAAAGGTAGAAAAGGAAAAGCAGCTATTTCAAAGAGGTAAGCCATTTTTTACTTACTTATTGATTGCTGTTCAAGTAATAATGTTTTTTATCGTTGAATTTAATGGAGGCAGCCAAAATCCAGAAACATTAATCGAGTATGGTGCGAAATATAATCCGCTTATTTTAGAAGGAGAATGGTGGCGATTTTTCACCCCTATTTTTCTGCATATAGGCCTCCTTCATTTATTAATGAATACTTTAGCACTCTTTTATTTAGGAACAGCTGTAGAGAGAATATTCGGTCGTCTTCGATTTGTACTAGTGTATGTTGTGTCTGGTTTCTTTGGCTCACTAGCTAGCTTTGTTTTTACTACAAATCTTTCAGCCGGAGCAAGTGGTGCAATTTTTGGTTGTTTTGGAGCATTGATATATTTTGGTGTTCTTTATCCGAAAGTTTTCTTTAGAACAATGGGAACCAATATTATTGTTGTCATACTCTTAAATTTAGTTTTTGGCTTTTCTATGCCTGGTATTGATAATGCTGGTCATCTTGGTGGTTTACTTGGAGGATTTTTAGCAGCTGGGTTTGTCAGTGTGCCGAAAAGGTTTCATCCTATTCGGCAAACAATAATTTTATTAGTTACAATCGTTGTAGGCTTTTTCTTGTGGCAAGCAGGATTTAATAATGAATCGTCTAAATGGGATGTTTCTACTGCTAATGGCGTTGCACAGATAAAGATTAAGGATGAAAATTGGTCTGAAGCTCGTGAATTATTAAACCAAGTTGTAACGGGAGGAAATGCAAACGCACAGTCCTACTTTTTGCTTTCCTATGCAGAAATTCAACAAGGAGACATTGCTTCTGCAAAAGACCATCTTCAAAAATCACTTGATTTACAATCTAGTTTTCATGAAGCACATTATAATTTAGCATTAATCCTTATAGACGAAGGGAATAAACGAGAAGCACTAACTCATGCAAAAAAAGCTTACGAACTTATGCCAAAAGAAAATAAATATAAAACCCTTTATAATGAATTAAATAACTGAAGTTTAGGGTTCTACCCTTTGTTTTAATAGCGATGTATTACCATCTTTTGTAATAAGTAACACTAATACTTCTTTTTTCGCTTTACTGACCATTATAAGAGGTATTGAACTTCCAAGGGGATCGGCTACCGTGCCATCCTCTTTTTTTATGCCATTAAAATAATTCTTATATAATCCTTCCCATAGATTTCCTAATATTTTTTCCCATTCTTTATTTGTAAAACCATTCAGAGGTTTGTCTTCGTATTTCGGTAGTTCTGTTAGCGGGATCTTTATATATTCATTAGAGTTAATACCTGATGATTTGATACCCTTTTTCCACCAATACGTTATCTGTTGATGAGTCACCTCTTCTAATAGGTTTTTCCATTCCTTCTCCATTGAAGTACTAGGGTTGTGAAAGGAACTTAAGGGGCTAAAGTTAGAATCGATAACATACAATGTATCTTTAGTCATTTTTTGAGCGCTAGTAAAATGGTCTTCAGTTTCATGAATTTCAGAGTAATGAAATGATACCGCTTGAAGAAGACTACTTTCTTTCCCGCTCACCATCATTTCTTTTTTTATTGTATCTGTTTCTTGTTTCCATTCGTTCATCTTTGCTTTTAATTTTCCATTAGAAAACAAGAAGCTAATATCCTGCCTTAGATAAGCAGAGGATTCAAGTTGAGAGGATGCTATCCAGTTAATTTCATACATATTATTTTTCTTTTCTTGCTCTAATGTTAGCGATGTATTAGCAGACATGTATTCAACGTTTTCATTTATTGGAAAAAAGATTATACTTTCTTCTGCGGGTGGTTGATAGACAAACTGGATACAGATAACAACAAGAAAAATGATTAACAAAAAAGGAAAAGACGCCTTTAATTTACTTTTCAACACGCTCACTCCAATAGTTCGTCCATTTTTACAATAGAAAACACTTACTGATTATTGATTATTAGCTAAACTTTTTGACTTAGTCCCTAGAGGCCTTTTTTAGACTGCTTTCCTTCTCTTTATCCAGTTCGAGCGGCTAGCCCCTCGAGGTCTTTTGTTTGTCGGGGCTGCCTAATCCGCTTCCACTTTTCTTGTTTATTGGATTTTATGAATAAACAAGCTTTTTTATGATTAAATGTATTTTTTATTAGGAGCTTGTCTAGGATGGTAAAGATGGAAAAACATGCTATGTATAGAGGGGAGTGAAGGCTGATTTGAGTGAGAATAATAAAAAGCCTGTCTCTACAAAAATTGAGGAAAATACGCATTATTTAAAAGATATTTTAGCTGTTGATAAAAGTTTTGATGTCATTCAATTAGATTTAGAGTATGCTGACCGGAAAATGGCATTGTTTATGGTAGACGGTTTTGTCAAAGATGATATTATGCATTATATAATGAAGCTCTTGTCCCGTTTAGAACCAGAGCAGTTAGAAGGAGACACATTACAAAAGCTATTAAAGACACATATTCCCTATATTGAAATTGATCAAGCAGATGACTTGAATAATGTAGTCGACCTTGTATTATCAGGCCCGACTGCGCTAGTAGTGGATGGCATTGATAAAGTTATTATTATTGACGCAAGAACATATCCTGTTCGGGGACCGCAAGAACCAGATATTGAAAGGGTAGTAAGGGGATCACGTGATGGGTATGTTGAGACAATTGTCTTTAACACTGCTTTAACGAGAAGGAGAATAAGAGATCGATCTCTGCGCATGGAATATATGCAAGTCGGCAGGCGTTCCAAAACAGATATTGTCGTAACCTATTTGGAGGATATTGCTGATCCGGAACTAGTTAATAGGATTAAAGACTCGCTAGCTAAAATAGATACAGATGGATTACCGATGGGGGAAAAAACATTGGAGGAATTTATTGCAGGTCGCCATTGGAATCCTTATCCTTTAGTTCGCTATACAGAAAGACCTGATACAGCAGCTTCTCACTTATATGAAGGACATGTTTGTATTATCGTTGATGGATCGCCAAGTGTTCTAATTACGCCTACTACCTTTTGGCATCATTTGCAGCATGCAGAAGAATATCGTAATAAACCGTCAGTAGGAGCCTATTTACGTTTCGTTCGGTTCATTGCAGTATGGGCTTCTATTTTTCTTTTACCATTATATTATCTATTTGCCATTCAGCCCGACCTTTTGCCTGAGCAAATACAATACATTGGGCCAAATGAGACTGGAGAAGTTCCTCTATTTCTACAGTTTTTGATAATCGAAGTTGGTATCGATATGTTAAGGATGGCTGCTATTCATACACCAACTTCATTGGCAACAGCCTTAGGGTTAGTCGCAGCGTTGATGATAGGTCAGGTTGCCGTTGAGGTAGGGTTATTTGTTAACGAAGTTGTTCTTTATTTAGCGATTGCAGCGATAGGAACATTTTCCACACCAAGCTACGAAATGAGCTTAGCAAATCGCATCTTTAGAATTGGATTATTAGTAGCTACAGCACTATTTGGTGTTTACGGATTTGTAGTCGGAGTATTGTTATGGATTCTCTTGCTTACACGAATGAAATCATTTGATATTCCGTACATGTGGCCGTTTATTCCGTTTAATTTCCGTGCATTCCGGGATGTGTTTTTACGATCCCCAATGCCATTAAAAAATCGTCGGCCGAGATTTCTACATCCGAAAGATCCTGATCGTTAATGGATGGAAGAGTTGACAAATTGTCAGCTCTTTTTTCTATTAAAAAAGAAAAGCGAATAGTGTTTCTACTAGAATTGTGTAAAAAAGATAAGTTGTGAAGAAAACGTTTTTATTTTATACTTTAGTGGTGTAGAGAAGTAGAAAGTGGTGCTAATAGTGAATTCTATTTATGATATTCAACAATTATTAAAAAAATATGGAACAGTCATTTATATAGGTAAACGGTTGTATGATTTGCAATTAATGGAAGACGAATTGAAAGAGCTTTATCAATCGCAATTAGTAGACCCAAAGGAATTTCAAACGGCGTTGCTAATAATAAGGCATGAGATTCAAATAGAAAAGGAAAAACAAATAGATTAAGGGTGATAATAATGTCAGAACAATGGTTAGTTGGAGTTGACTTAGGCGGCACAACGACAAAAATTGCTTTTTTAAATAAATATGGCGAGCTCTTACACAAGTGGGAAATTCCTACGGATAATTCAGAGAATGGAAAAAATATTATTGTGAATATAGCTAAAGCAATAGATAACAAACTGGAAGAATTAGAAATTTCAAAGGAAAAGCTGAAAGGTATTGGAATGGGGGCACCTGGTCCTGTTGATATGGTAAAGGGAGTAATCTATGAAACTGTTAATTTAGGCTGGGGGAAAAATACCCCGTTAAAAGATTTAATGGAAATGGAAACAAATTTACCGACAGTTATTGACAATGATGCAAACTGCGCAGCACTAGGAGAAATGTGGAAAGGTGCCGGAGATGGTGCTAAGGATCTTGTTTGTGCCACCCTAGGTACGGGTGTTGGAGGTGGAGTAATTGCTAATGGAGATATTGTTCAAGGTGCCAAGGGCGCTGCGGGTGAAATTGGGCACATAACAGTAGTTCCAGAAGGTGGATTCTCTTGTAATTGTGGAAAATCGGGCTGTTTAGAAACGGTGGCATCGGCAACCGGAGTTGTTAGACTAGCAACAGAAAAACTAGAAAATGTAAATACACCTTCAAAGTTAAGAGATTTGCAAAAGGAAAATCGTTTTAGTGCAAAGGATATTTTTGATTGTGCAAGAGAGGGAGATCAGGTAGCGGTTGAGGTTGTTGACAAACTTGCATATTTTTTAGGACTTTCCCTTGCCAACCTAGGAAATGCAATTAACCCCGAAAAGATTGTCATTGGCGGCGGAGTTTCAAAGGCTGGTACTATACTGTTAGATCCAGTGGTAAAATATTTTGAACGTTTTGCTTTCCCAACAGTCGCTTCCTCTACTAAAATTAGTATAGCGACTCTTGGAAATGATGCTGGTGTAATAGGAGCAGCTTGGTTAGTTAAAAATAAACTTTAATGTTAAATTTATATATTCTTGATATTGTACAACTTCTTCTGTTAGAAAGGAGTTGTCTTTTTTTTTGTTCAAAAATTGTATACCATAATCGATTTTGTAATAATAGATTTAATATATGGAATTTTAAGACAAGTGGAACTTTTATTTGTTTTATACGTCTAATACATAAAGAGTCGGAATAGTATAAGGTTTATTAGTTTGCATAATGGAAGCTAACTATAGTTTGACGTATTGTAAAAAAAGTATTAAGATATTCAAGGATTAAGATAAAATCCTAATTTTGTGAAATTATTGAAAAATATACCAAATGAATAAGCGTTGCAGTTAATGTAGTAAGGAGGTTGATGATATGAAAGTAAATAAATGGCCAGGAGTTTCGCTAATTGTTATGGCTACGATACTTCTTTGGATTAAAACGTATATTGTCTATAAAACTAGCTTTGATATTGAGATTGATAATACGATACAAGAATTTATCTTACTAATTAACCCACTAAGCTTCTTGTTATTCATCTTTGGCTTAGGCTTATTTATGAAAAAGGATCGATCAAGAACTCGATTTATACTTAGTTCAAGTTTTATCATCTCCTTCATTTTATATGGAAATGTTGTGTTCTATCGTTTTTTTGACGACTTTTTAACATTACCAGTTTTATTTCAAACGAGTAATTTCTCTGATCTAGGAACAAGTGCAGGTGAAATTATTGAATGGAAAGATTTGTTCTACTTTGCAGATGTAATTATTCTAGCATTAATCATTAAATTTAAACCTAATCTATTTGCTCTTAAAAGTTATAGTAAAGCAAATAGAAGAGCTTACTTTCTTGTTGCTATAGCACTCGTGTTTTTTAATCTAGGTTTGGCTGAAACAGAACGTCCGCAATTATTAACACGTACGTTTGATCGTGAAATTCTTGTAAAGAATATTGGTACATATAACTATCATCTTTATGATATCTTTCTTCAGTCTAAGTCATCAGCTCAACGTGCATTAGCGGATGGAAGTGAACTGGCCGATATTGATAACTATGTGCGTGCTACTCATGTACAGCCTAATAAAGAAATGTTTGGGATTGCTAAGGGTAAAAACTTGATTGTAGTATCATTGGAATCATTACAAAGCTTTCCGATAAATAACACCGTTAATGGAGAAGAGGTTACCCCATTTTTGAATGATTTTATTGGTGAGAGTTATTACTTCGAAAACTTTTATCATCAAACACAGCAAGGAAAAACGTCTGATTCAGAGTTTATTTTTGATAACTCTCTTTATCCGTTAAATAGAGGTGCAGTTTTCTTTACTCACGCTGGTAATGAGTATGAATCTATGACAGAAACTCTTGCGGAAAAAGGATATTATACTGCTGCCATGCATGCGAATAATAAAAGCTTCTGGAATCGTGATATTATGTATGATTCGTTAGGGTATGAGCGTTTTTACTCATTGCCTGACTATGAAGTGACAGAAGAGAACTCCGTTAATTGGGGTATGAAAGATATACCTTTCTTTGAACAATCTGTTCGACATATGAAAGAAATGCCTCAGCCTTTTATGACAAAATTAATTACTTTAACAAATCACTATCCTTTCTATTTAGATGAGGAGGATGAACTTATTGAGCCATATACATCTAATGATGGTACAGTAAATCGTTATTTCCAAACGGTTCGTTATATGGATGAAGCGATAAAAGAATTTATTCAGGATCTTAAAGATTCTGGCATCTATGAAGATTCCATTATTGTTATGTATGGTGATCACTATGGAATTTCAGAAAATCATAATAAGGCAATGAGTAAGTATTTAGGTAAAGAAATAACCCCATTTGTTAGTACCCAGCTCCAAAGAGTTCCAATGATTATTCATATACCAGGACAAGTTGGGAAAACACTGTCAACAGTATCTGGTCAAATTGATATTAAACCGACAATAATGCATTTATTAGGTATAGAGACGAAGGAGAATATTCAATTTGGCTCTGATATGTTCTCTGAGCAACATGAGGACTTCATCGTTCTCCGTGACGGTAGTTTTATCACAAAAGATTATGTTTATACTGATAACAAATGCTGGGATAAAGAAACAGAGCAGACAACGGATATGAACTATTGTGAGCCGTATAAAGACAGAGCTGAGAAAGAACTTCAATACTCTGATAAAGTCATCTACGGTGATTTACTTCGATTCTATGAAAAAAACAAATTTCGAGATGAAGAGAGAAAAGAAGAATAGATTGAAAAAGCTTGCGGTGTTCGCAAGCTTTTTCAATCTTATAAGGCATTATATCTTTGTTCTAGATAGCTTAAGAAAAAATGTAGTGTAATAATTGTTTCCTCTTGTAAAAAATGTTGATAGTCCCTACTGTTTTTGTCATGAAAAAAATAAGTTTTCATACATCTAATAAGAGAATTTCTTTTAGGAGGAGTATGTGTTGGATATTAAGGTGAGGAATGGAGATTCCCTATGGAAATATAGTCAATTATTTATGATTCCACTGCAGTTAATTATCGATTCTAACCCCTCTACAAATCCTGCTAGTTTATCTATTGGGGCAACCGTTAAAATTCCCGGTTTTCAAGCTATAAATTATAGTATAAACAGAGGTGATACTCTTTGGGAGCTTGCTAGGGCTAGAAACCTAAATGTTGATGCTCTTTATTTGTTAAATCAAGATAAAAATGTTTTACAGCTTCAAATAGGTGACGTAATACGTATTCCGAGAAGAGTTACTTCTCCTATTGTTCGAGGGCAGCAAGCCTATTCATCTAATCTGTTGAAAAGGGATATTGCGTCATTAGAAAGCATTTATCCGTTTATAAGAGTGAAAAATATTGGTGCAAGTGTGTTAGAGAAACCTATTTATGAAATTAAAATAGGAAATGGGCAGAAAAAAGTTCATGTTGATGCATCTTTTCATGCGAATGAATGGATTACATCCCCAATATTAATGACATTTCTTAATGAATTTGTATTATCATTAACGAATGGAACTGCAATCAGAGGGGTACAAACTTTACCAATTTATTCTGATGTTACGATATCATTTGTGCCAATGGTAAATCCGGATGGTGTTGACTTAGTTATTGAGGGTCCACCTTCTTCTGTTAGACAAAAGGTATTGAGCATAAATAATGGAAGTAGTGATTTTACAGGCTGGAAGGCTAATATAAATGGAGTTGACTTGAATAATCAATACCCAGCAAAGTGGGAATTAGAAAAGGAAAGGAAAGAAGAGAAAGCGCCGGCCCCAAGGGATTTCCCAGGATATAAACCATTGTCTGAGCCAGAAGCGATTGTAATGGCAGAGTTAGCAAGAGAGGAAAATTTTGATCGCTTGCTAGCTCTCCATACTCAAGGACAAGAGTTTTACTGGGGATATGAAGGACTTGAGCCACCAGAATCATCTCTTTTAGCTGAGGATTTTGAACGAGTAAGTGGTTACCGCTCTGTAAGGTATGTCGATAGTTATGCAGGGTACAAGGATTGGTTTATTCAAGAGTTTCAAAACGCTGGTTTTACAGTTGAATTGGGGAAAGGAATAAATCCACTTCCATTATCTCAATTTAATCAAATCTATCAGGATGTTCTTGGAATATTTCTTGTTAGCTTATACAGATGGTAATAAGAGTAAATTTATAACATTCTATTTATGATAAGGTTGTAAAGACTACACCGTAAGAAGGATAGGGGAGATTGACGTAATCGACACGTACTCTGAGAATTCATAAACAGTGGTGACAAGACGCAATGACTGATTCATGATTAGTACATGAATCAGTCGTTTTTTATTGGTTAAAAGCAATATTTGTTTTTTAAGTCTAATAAAAGTGCCTTCGTTTTTACTATTTTGTAATCTTTTTTTAATAAACCTGAAACATTAAGTGATGTTAAACGTACAAATAGTATATAATGTTTTAAAAAACGCTGGAACTAGACAAAATCGAAAAGTGGAAGCGGTTTGCCTAGGGGCGACAAGCATTTCCGAGAAAACAGAAAAGGGTTGAACTTTCCCTCAGTTGTTTTATTGGAAATGACCTCGATCCCCTAGCCGCTAGAACTAGACAAAAGGAGGAGAGTATGTGAAAAAAAATAAACTATTGTTATTTTTTATTTGTGCTTGCTTGTACCTGCTCGTTGGTTGCCAAAATGAGAAACAACATGCTTCTCCTCCTTCCGAGGCGCCAGCAGAAAAAGAAGAGAAACTGGAATTTATTGAGCCTAACTCGGTAGATTCAACTGGTTTTATAGAAAATATAGGCTGGGTAAATACATCTGAAATTATGACTGTTAGAGAGGAGAACGGTAATACTGCTATTTATATTCATAATCTACATAATCAACAAGAAAAACGAATTTATGAGGTAACGGCACCGTACGTACAAGCAGTTTTATCTCCAGATAAAGAAAAAGTGTTCATCCATACCGCTCCATTAACCTATTCAGCTGATATAACCATTATTGACTTAAAAGGAAATGAGTTATTTCAACAGGAGATACCATCTTATGAACTTTATTATTCCTGGAATAGTTTTAATTCTAATTTTCTCGTTATTGCAAGCTTTGCAGAAGATTGGAGTTTTGAAGTGTTTACGGTAGATATAGAGAAGAAACAAATGGATAAGATGGATGTTGCAGAACCCTTTCTTCAATGGAAGGCTGAAAATTCTGTTATTTACCAGAGTTGGAGTACGATGGATATTAGTTTTACCGCGCCATTAATTGCGCAAAATATTTTTAATGGTGAAAAAGAGACAATAGTAGAAGAAAGTATGCATTTTAAACAATTTAGAAGTAATTTGTTATCCATTGAAATTGAAAATGAAAATGACAATTTATTTTCATACAAGTTCATCAATGAAAACGGGAAAATTCAATCTAGTTTTAATCTTCCACTTCTAAGTAGGTATTCCGATTGGTTAGTTCCTTATTATGATATGATAGAGGACGAAGACACATTTCTCACCTTTGTGGCAGGTGCGGGAGGGACAGTTGATAGCTATGACGGAAATTTTTCACTTCGTGCTTGGAATTTAAAGACTGGTGAGGAAGAAATTTTATTGGAAGACTTATTAAATGAGCCGTTACAATGTTCACAGGACGGGGCATATTGTTTATATGGTATGCAATTAGAGAAGGTTATTGATATTACGGAGAAAAAAACTATCACATTGTTAAAGGAAGGGAAGGAATCATAATGGCTATAGTTGATGTAACGGTCATACCTATTGGGACTGAAACACCTAGTGTAAGCTCTTATGTTGCGGAGTTGCAGCATATACTACAGAAATATGAAAGTGAAGGAAGTATAGAATTTCAATTAACTCCAATGAGTACTCTTATTGAAGGAGAATTACCAGTATTGTTTCAAGTAATTCAAGAGATTCACGAGGCTCCGTTTCAACAAGGGATTAAACGTGTTGCAACAAATATAAGAATTGATGATCGTAGGGATAAAAAAAGAAAAATGGAAGATAAAATTCATGCAGTACAACAAAAAATGAATAAATAAAAAAGGAGCCAGATGGCTCCTTTTTTATCATACTGTTGAAAAACAATCTTGGCAATAGACAAAACATGAAAATCTCGATAGAATTCCCTCGTAAATCAAAAGAAGCGAGGGGATTTTTTTATGTATGTTACTTATTCCAGACAAGAGATAGAAGCAAATCGAAGGTTCTATGAAATGATGTATGATGCTTCCCATCATTTAGTGAAGATGGATCCAATCATAGACTGGGATTTTGTGTCGAAGCGGTTAGAAGGTTTCTATCCCCATCGTATTGGTCGACCAACAAAGGACCCGATTGTGTTGGTGAAAATTTTGTTGATTCAGTATTTGGAAGGCTTTCGTTCGGTTCGTTTTACGTGTAAGCAAGTAAAGCAGAACGCAACGTATCGTTGGTTTTTAGGCATTTCTCCTCAAGAGAAAGTTCCCGATCACTCGACAATCTCTAAGTTTCTTTCGCAACGTCTGCAGAATACGACGTTTTGGGAGGGGCTTTTTCATCATTGTCTTTGTTCGATTCACAAAGAAGGATTTATTGCGAACGAAACATGGGTCGCAGATGAAACAGAATTAAAGGCGAATGCCAATAAACGCGTCCGTAAAACAAAGGTAGAAGAGAAAATCATAGAAGAAAAAGACGAAGACTTAACGATCATTAATGAATATCGTGCGCGTCACGGGAAGAAACCTCTTCCAGCAAAAGGTCCAAAAATAGAAGAAAAACGGACAAACATTAGCCCGGTAGACTCTGACGCACGCTTATCAGTCAAACATGATGAACGTGGGCGATTTGCGTACTTTGAGCATCGTATAGTGGATTCGCTTCATAACTTTATCATCGCGACGGATGTCACGGCTGCGAATGTGCCAGGTCATCGCAAATTGATGGGACAAGTAGAGCAATTAAAACAATTATTTGGTCAATATGCGAAGGAAATAGCACTCGACTCCGGCTACTATAA
>NZ_JBHUMF010000010.1:0-17485 GCF_042684945.1 Bacillus seohaeanensis
AAGCTCTTCAGCGCCAATGGTAGTTGGGGGATCTCCCCCTGCGAGAGTAGGACGTTGCCAGGCAATTGAAAGGTAGCTCATTTTATGGGTTACCTTTTTTGTTGTAAAAAATATTTGAATAAAGAGGAAGTCTGTAAACAATACTTACCATAAACTATGCCTAGAAAGGTGAGGGAAGACATTAGACACTTACTAGTTGTGTAGGTAGTTAGTAATAGAATGGAGCTCTACTTAAGATCAAAACTATTGCTCTTAAGTAGAGCTTCGTTTACTGATTAGAGACTCTAAGTCATTTTGAATAAGTTAATATTTAAGTTAGTAGAAACAGAACCTCCAATAATTAAATTCGTGACTTCAGCATATTTAGTATAAAAGTTGGTGTTTTACTTGTAGTAATTTCAATAAAAGAGTAAATTAATGGGTAATCTTCATTCGAATGGTTTTTTAATAATTCCATCCACCATTCTGTTTCGTATCGGGCAATCATGCTTAAATTGTACAAGATAGCATAATGAATTAATACCTCTGGGTAGGATCCCACAGTAGTTCTTGTATACGGCAATGATAGCTTTTCTTTCTTTTGATGATAACGTAAAGGAGGTACCTCCTTTTTTTCTTTGACTTGAAGTGTGTCGTCATTTATCCACTCGATAGTATTCCCTAGCAATCCATTTAAGTACTCTTTAAATAAATCTTTTGACATATGAAAGTGTTGTAAGACCTCCTCAGAGACGGTTAGCTGTTGATGATGGTTGAACCAAATTAGAGTAGGTTTTTGAAATAGGATTTGAAAAGATTCTTCCATTTCTGGTATTTGCAATAGCAACTCATGCATTGTAAATTTTTCACCAGTTAACTGTTTTATGTTAAATAATTTGTGGGAGAAATGGGAAAATAATCCATTCTTTTGGATTTTTACTTCATCATTTAAAAAACGGTAATTTTGCTTTTTTCTTTTTCTTGCTGTGACCCCATGAGCCAGCACAGAGGTTGTTTCTGGGTAAAAGGGATCTTCTGTTAAAATGACTGCTTTTATTAACTGAATAAACCCGTAAAATAGCATAATAGGTTTTAGTGATAAAGGACACTGTGCAGCCTGTTGGTAATATAATTCGCCCTGTTCTAGGTAGTATAAGAATGGATAACAATTATCATAGCTTTTCGTCTCTGCTTCTGTGATTTGTTTTTTTTCATAACATTTTTTTAAAAAGTGTTGGGAGTATTCAGCTGACTGAAAATAGTGATAGAAATCCCATTCTGTTTTTGTTTTGTCCACTATTTGCACACCTTCCGACTATTCTGAATTAATAAACTAATTTATATCTTCTTGACAGTATTTTAACCAATTGATAACCTACTAATAATATTTTGAGACTAGGGGGCCAAAAATAATGTGGGAATCTAAATTTTCTAAAGAAGGATTAACATTTGATGATGTGCTTTTAGTACCATCTAAGTCAGAGGTATTGCCAAAGGATGTTAATATTCAAGTTGAGTTAACTAAAACTTTAACGCTAAATGTTCCGATTATTAGTGCAGGAATGGATACTGTTACAGAAGCTGAAATGGCAATTGCGATGGCGAGACAAGGTGGATTAGGAATTATCCATAAGAACATGAGTATTGAACAGCAAGCTGAACAGGTAGATAAGGTGAAACGTTCTGAAAGTGGCGTTATCTCTGATCCATTCTTTTTAACTCCTGATAACCAAGTTTTTGCAGCAGAGCATTTAATGGGGAAATATCGTATTTCTGGTGTGCCAATTGTAAATAATGAAGAGGAACAAAAATTAGTTGGTATTTTAACAAACCGTGATTTACGATTTATCCAAGATTACTCAATTCAAATCTCTGATGTGATGACAAAGGAAAATCTTGTGACAGCTCCCGTAGGAACAACACTAGATCAAGCAGAAAAGATTCTTCAACAACATAAAATTGAAAAATTGCCTCTAATTAATGAAGATGGTGTATTAAAAGGTCTCATAACGATAAAAGATATTGAAAAGGTTATTGAATTTCCTCATTCAGCAAAAGACTCAAGCGGACGTCTTTTAGTTGGAGCAGCAGTGGGAATTTCAAAAGATACAATGGTTCGGGTAGAGAAATTAGTAAAAGCGAATGTTGACGTGATTGTCATTGATACAGCACATGGCCATTCGGCTGGTGTTTTGGATATTGTTCGAGAAATTCGAAATGCTTATCCAGAATTAAATATTATTGCTGGAAACGTTGCAACAGCAGAAGGAACGAGAGAATTAATTGAAGCAGGTGCGGATATTGTAAAAGTAGGAATTGGGCCTGGTTCCATTTGTACGACGCGTGTTGTAGCTGGTGTAGGTGTACCGCAAATCACGGCAGTCTATGATTGTGCAACAGAAGCAAGAAAACATGGGAAAGCAATTATTGCGGATGGTGGTATAAAGTATTCCGGAGATGTAGCAAAAGCATTAGCTTCTGGTGGACATGCTGTTATGCTAGGAAGTATGCTTGCTGGTACATCAGAAAGCCCAGGGGAAACGGAAATTTTCCAAGGCCGTCGCTTTAAAGTATATAGAGGGATGGGTTCTTTGAGCTCAATGGAAAAAGGTTCAAAAGATCGCTACTTCCAAGAGGACGCGAAAAAGTTCGTTCCTGAAGGTATTGAAGGTAGACTTCCTTATAAAGGACCACTTGTTGATACGCTTTATCAGCTTATTGGTGGATTACGTTCTGGAATGGGATACTGCGGAACGAAAAACTTACTTGAATTAAGAGAAAATGCACAATTTATCCGCATGACAGGTGCGGGACTTCGAGAAAGTCACCCACATGATGTACAGATTACGAAAGAAGCACCAAACTATTCTTTATCATAAACCAAAAAGTTTGCCTCTTTTCCTATATCAGGATGGGAGGCAAACTTTTCATTTTCGTAAGTATTTTACTTTCATTGTAATTTTGATTACAGCAAATGACATAATAATGATTAAGAATAGGTAGATATACTTGAACCAAGAAAGAGTAGATGGGAGACTGTTGGTTGTTATGCTTAATCCAATAAGAAGTAAACTTAATATAGATAATAATAAGGTGAATAATAATGCTATGTATTTTTCAGACTTTGAATGCTTATCCGTATATAACTCTGGAGTAAAGACATTGTTCTTATCTCCTTTAAAATAATACCAGCCATGAAATTGAGTCACATATTTCCAACCACATTCTTCATATAAACTAAAATACTCATCACTTTCTTTGTCTTTTCTATAATCTAATTTATAAATTGTATCTGGTTGAGGTATATCCTGAGTAAATACATAGTAAAAAATATGATAGCTTTCAAGAAACCATCCTTTCGATGCCATGCGGTTTAACCATTCTTCTTCTTTTTCATCTTGCCATGCAAAAAATAACTTAAAGACCTTTTTTCTCAAGTTGTTTCCCTCCTTACTTTATCAATCATGTAAAATGTGCTTACTAATATGAATCATTCGTTCCAATCTTTTATACTCTGCCTCTAAAATTTCTTTCCCAAAGTTTGTCAGAATATAATTCTTTTTTCTTTCCGCACCATTAATTTTTGTTATCAGCATATCCTTTTCTAACTTTTTTAGTGCACCATATAATGTACCGGGCCCTAGTTTTACCTCTCCATTACTAATTTCCTCCACTTTTTGCATAATACCATAACCGTGTAATGGCTTTAAAAGCGATAATAAAATAAAATAGGTTGTATGAGTAAGGGGCAGATAATCATTTACTAGCTTTTTCAAGAGAATTCTCCTTTTGTTATATCGGTTGACGATATATCGTTAGTTGATATAATACTAGTATGTTTTATGGTTGTCAATAATTACCGTATGTTTGAGAATGTTGATAGAGAAGTGCTATTGTATCGGTTAACAATAACTATTTTTCCTATATCAAAAACTAGTAATATCCTCTATCTATTCTTCCACTTTGAACTGTGTTAAAATAACGAAGGTGTACATAATTACCTTGGAGGTCTAAACGTGAAAAGAAGTACAGTACAAAAATATGTTGCGTATTTGTTGATTTTTTTGTTGTCATTTAGTTTAGTTCAAAAGCCTGCTAGTGCGGAAGATGCATTAAATATTAAGGCGGATGCTGCTATTTTAGTGGAAGCAAGTACGGGGAAAATTCTATATGAAAAAAACTCGGACACAGCTCTCGGTGTTGCTAGTATGACAAAGATGATGACTGAGTATTTATTACTAGAAGCGATTAAAGAAGGAAATGTAAAATGGGATCAAAAATATAATGTTAGTGAAGTAGTCTATAAGGTTTCTCAGGATACTTCATTAAGTAATGTTCCATTGCGAGCTGATGGACAATATACAATAAAAGAACTTTACGAAGCGATGGCAATTTACTCTGCCAATGCTGCTACAATGGCAATTGCTGAGACGATTGCTGGTTCTGAAGCAAATTTTGTTAAAATGATGAATGAAAAAGCAGAAGAACTAGGACTTGAAAATTATAAATTTGTAAACTCCTCAGGTTTAAATAACCGTGATTTAAAAGGGATGCATCCGGAAGGGTCAGGCCCAGAAGATGAGAATGTAATGTCCGCAAAAGATACAGCTAAACTGGCTAGTAGCTTAATTCAAGATTTTCCGGAAGTTTTAGATACATCTAGTATTGAAAAAAAGAAATTCCGAGAAGGAACAGAAGATGTAACGAATATGGAAAACTGGAACTGGATGCTACCAGGTTTAGTTTATGGTTATGAAGGTATGGACGGTCTTAAAACTGGTACAACAGACTTTGCTGGTTATTGTTTTACAGGGACTGCTGAAAGAGATGGTATGCGTTATATTACAGTTGTTATGAATGCAAAGGATAGCTCTGGCTCTGGTTCCTATGAGGCACGCTTTGGGGAAACACAAAAGATGTTAGATTTTGCATTTAGTAATTTTTCAATGGAAGAGATTCTTCCAGCAAACTATAAAGTAAAAGGTCACAAAACACTTCCTGTTGTAAAAGGAAAAGAAAAGAAAGTAACGATTCAAACGAAAGAACCTTTAAAAATGGTAGTCAGAAACGGTGCAAAGGATAATTATAAACCGAAGCTTGTCCTTGATAAGAAAAAATTAACGGATGAAAAGGAACTGACTGCACCTATTAAAGAAGGGGAAAAGGTTGGATATATCACAGTAGAAGCTAAAGAAAAAGAAAGTCTTGGTTTCTTGTTTGAAAATGGGACAAAAGGTGCGCAAGTCCCTGTTGTGACAGAAGAGAAGGTAGAGAAAGCGAACTGGTTTATTTTATCTATGAGAGCAGTAGGCGGGTTCTTTGGGGATCTGTGGGATACTATTACATCTACTGTTAAAGGCTGGTTCTAAAAACGAGGGCATCAGTGACTTAATCCGCCTCAATAAGTAAATGGTGTTTAGTAATCTTCACTTTGGTCTGCATTGTAGCTCAATAAAGAAGTAGAAATTAGATAAAACAATAAGAACCGTCTCTTGTCCTTGACAGGAGACGGTTTTTATTGTTTTATTAAGCATAATAGAAAAAAAGATTATTCCGATTAATCTAGTCAATTTTTTCCCTACAATCTTTAGGGAAAAAGGGTTAAAATAAATAGGTAGGTTTTAATTAAAGGGGGATACATAGGATGAAAACAGGTACTGATCGTGTAAAAAGAGGTATGGCCGAAATGCAAAAAGGTGGCGTTATTATGGACGTTATCAATGCAGAACAAGCTAAAATAGCAGAAGCTTCAGGAGCAGTTGCTGTTATGGCATTAGAACGTGTTCCAGCAGATATTCGTGCTGCAGGTGGTGTAGCCAGAATGGCAGATCCTCGCATTGTCGATGAGGTTATGAATGCTGTTTCTATCCCGGTAATGGCAAAGGCTCGTATCGGACATATTGTCGAAGCTCGAGTATTAGAATCAATGGGTGTTGATTACATTGATGAAAGTGAAGTACTGACTCCTGCTGATGAGGAGTATCATTTAAATAAAAGAGATTACACGGTACCATTTGTTTGCGGATGTCGTGATCTAGGAGAGGCTGCCCGTCGTATTGGAGAAGGAGCTTCTATGCTTCGTACAAAAGGAGAGCCTGGAACAGGAAATATCGTTGAAGCGGTGCGTCATATTCGTAAGGTAAATGCACAAGTACGCAAGCTTGTTAATATGAATGAAGATGAAATCATGACAGAGGCAAAACTATTAGGTGCACCTTATGAAGTATTATTAGAAATCAAAAATAATGGACGTCTACCTGTTGTTAACTTTGCTGCTGGTGGAGTTGCTACACCTGCAGATGCTGCACTTATGATGGAATTAGGTTCAGATGGTGTATTCGTTGGATCTGGTATTTTTAAATCAGAAAGCCCAGAGAAGTTTGCGAAAGCTATTGTAGAAGCAACAACACATTATCAAGACTATGAATTAATCGCAGAACTTTCCAAAAACCTTGGAATTGCGATGAAGGGTGTAGAAATTTCTAGTATCTTACCTGAAAACCGTATGCAAGACCGCGGCTGGTAAGAAGGTGCTGTTATGATAACTATTGGAGTGTTAGGGCTGCAAGGGGCAGTAAGAGAGCATATTCGTTCGATTGAATCATGCGGTGCAGAAGCTGTTGTAGTCAAAAGAGTGGAGCAACTAGAGTCACTAGATGGAATTATTATGCCTGGCGGAGAAAGTACAACGATGAGGCGATTGATTGACCGCTATGGTTTCATGGAACCTTTAAAAGAGTTTGCTGCAAAAGGAAAACCAATTTTTGGGACATGTGCAGGTCTTATTCTTTTGGCAAAACAAATTGCTGGATATGATGAACCACATCTAGGGTTAATGGATATCACAGTGGAACGGAATTCCTTTGGCCGTCAAAGGGAAAGTTTTGAAACTGATCTAGACATCCCTCATGTAGGAGATAACTTTAATGCTGTTTTCATTAGAGCTCCACATATTATTGAAGCTGGTGAAGATGTAGAAATCCTAGCAAAACATGGTGATCGAATCGTAATGGCAAGACATGGCCAATTTCTTGGGTGTTCCTTTCATCCAGAATTAACAGATGATAATCGACTTACAGCATTTTTTATTGAAATGGTGAAAGAAGCAAAGGAAAAAGCGTTAGCATAAAACTATTGCAAAATGGAAAACATTGTAGTAGATTATTGATATCTAAATACAATTAAAAGTAGAAACAACGTATCCGCTTAATAATTGGAAATGTGGAGAGGAAGTTTCTAAACGATACAAAAAGAGCGTTGAAAGGAACCAGTAGTAAAGATATTTGCTAAACAGAGAATCGGTGGTTGGTGCAAACCGATGCAAATGCTTTATGAATCCATCCTGGAGTAAAATACTGAACAGTGTAGTAGGTATTTTCGGTGATTCCGTTACCATCTCTTAAGAGGAAGATAATTATTTATCTTCAATTAGGGTGGCAACGCGGAAACCTCCGTCCCTTTTTATGGGACGGGGGTTTTTTGTATTTATTTTTATCCCGTAAACGCTCGATTGGTTCAACTAACAATCAGTAGGGAATGAAAGAATTCCTTACTGATTGAAGCTTCACTTTATAATTAAAAAGGAGGATGTATCATGTTAGATATTAGGTATTTAAGAAATAACTTTAATGAAGTTAAAGCACGACTTCAACACAGAGGTGAAGATTTAGAAGACTTTAGTAAGTTTGAAGAGCTTGACGTAAGAAGAAGAGAATTACTTGTTGAAAGTGAAAACTTGAAAAGCAAAAGAAATGAGGTATCTCAAAAAATTGCTCAAATGAAAAAAGATAAGCAAAATGCAGATGATCTTATTGTAGAAATGCGTGAAGTAGGAAGCATGATTAAAAAGTTAGATGACGAATTACGCCAGGTAGAAAGCGAACTTGAGCATCTGTTATTATCTATTCCTAATGTTCCTCACGAATCTGTTCCGGTTGGGGAAACAGAAGATGATAATGTGGAAATTAGAAAATGGGGAGAGCTGCCAGAATTCAGTTTTGAAGCACAGCCTCATTGGGATGTCGCGACTAACCTTGGTATTTTAGACTTTGAACGTGCTGCTAAAGTTACTGGAAGTCGCTTTGTTTTTTATAAAGGACTTGGCGCTCGCCTCGAAAGAGCTTTAATTAACTTTATGATGGATCTTCATATGGATGAACATGGGTACACAGAAATGCTTCCTCCATACTTAGTAAACCGCGCAAGCATGACAGGAACAGGCCAGCTTCCTAAATTTGAAGAGGATGCTTTCCGTGTTGAAAGTGAAGATTATTTCTTAGTTCCAACTGCAGAGGTACCTGTGACAAATTACCACCGTGATGAAATTTTAAGTGGGGAAGAGTTGCCTATCGGTTATGTTGCTTACAGTGCAAACTTCCGCTCTGAAGCAGGCTCTGCTGGTCGCGATACGCGCGGTCTAATTCGTCAGCATCAATTCAATAAAGTAGAGCTTGTCCGTTTTGTTAAACCGGAAGATTCTTATAATGAGCTTGAGAAATTAACAGGTCATGCAGAAAAGGTATTGCAATTATTACAACTACCTTATCGTGTATTATCTATGTGTACGGCTGATTTAGGATTTACAGCAGCGAAGAAATATGACATTGAAGTATGGATTCCAAGCTACGATACGTATCGTGAAATTTCTTCTTGCAGTAACTTTGAAGGATTCCAAGCTAGACGTGCTAACATTCGTTTCCGTCCAGAAGCAAATGCTAAACCAGAACATGTTCATACATTAAACGGTTCTGGTCTTGCGATAGGTAGAACTGTTGCAGCAATTTTAGAAAACTATCAGCAAGAAGATGGAAGTGTTGTTATTCCAGAGGTATTGCGCCCGTATATGGGTGGAGTAGAAGTTATTAAAGGATAGAAATTTTTAAGAAGGAAGGGAGGAGTCCCTTCCTTCAAAAAAGATTTAAAATATGCTTGACTCTTTTTAAAAGGCATGATAATATAATTCTTGTCGATACGGAGGAATACCCAAGTCCGGCTGAAGGGATCGGTCTTGAAAACCGACAGGGGTGTTAAAGCCCGCGGGGGTTCGAATCCCTCTTCCTCCGCCATTTATTGACTATAACCACAGCGCATAAATATTGGAGATTGAAATTCGTTACAACGCATGTAACGAATTTTTTTATTTACTTTTTATAGTAGCGAAAGGCTGTTTTCGTAAAGTTTGTTTCTTTTGAACGGAATCAACGGGCTAAATTTATAAGTGAAAACAACACTCTATGAGAAAAAAACTAGCAAAAAAAGGCTGTCCTTAATTTAAGGGCAGCCTTTTTCTATCGTTAGGAATTTATAAAATGGAAGTATCTCGGAACAATCTGTTTCCACTTTTGTTCTTAGCTTTTCAACATTCTAGTTTGTTCAATGAAATAGCCAATTCTCTCAACAATTGGCTCAATAGAATTTTCATCATTGACCAAATCATATTCACTAATGTCTAATCTCAGAACAGGACAAGCATTAAAAGAATTAATCCAATTCTCATAGCGCTCGTGCATCTCTTCCCAGTAAGCAATCGGTGTTTGCTGCTCCATCGGGCGTCCACGCTCGCGAATACGCTCTACGACATTATCAATGGAACCTTCTAAGTAAATCAATAAGTCGGGATGAGGGAAATAAGGTGTCATAACCATCGCTTCAAAAAGGCTTGTATACGTATCATAGTCTGTTGGAGACATCGTTCCCTTTTCGTAATGCATACGAGCAAAGATGCCAGTATCCTCATAAATAGAACGGTCTTGGATGAAGCCCCCACCATATTCAAAAATTTTCTTTTGTTCTTTGAAGCGTTCTGCTAAAAAGTATATTTGCAAGTGGAAACTCCAACTTTTAAAGTCTTGATAAAATTTATCTAGGTATGGATTTGTATCGACCTTTTCAAAGGAAGTACGGAATCCTAAAGCATTTGCTAAGCCATTTGTCATTGTCGACTTACCAACGCCAACTGTACCAGCAATTGTGATCACTGCGTTGCTGGGTATTCCATATTTAGTGCGAAGATTCATGATACTGAACTCCTTTTTTTAATGTTGTATCTAAAGTGTTTATTATTTTAGATAAATCTTCTTTATTTTTTACAAAGTCAACACTGTCTCCATTGAAGCGTAAAACAGGAATATCGGGATGTGTCTTTTCAAATGAATTCATATATTCCTCGTAATCAAGGGAAAGTTGTTCTAAATAGATCGGGCTAATTTTCTTTTCAAATTCTCTACCTCTCTTAGCAATTCTTGTTAAAAGAGTATCAAGACTAGCATTCAAATAAATCACGACATTAGGTTTGGGCATGTCCGAAGTAAGAATATCGTATATTTTTAAGTACTTATTATACTGCACATCTTTTAGTGTTCGTTTTGCAAAAATAATATTCTTTAATATATGGTAGTCTGCGACAACTGATTTGTTTTGAGATAAATACTTTTTATCTATATCTTCTAATTGCTTGAAACGATTGCATAAGAAAAACATTTCTGTCTGAAAGCTCCACTCTTCGATATTGTCATAAAACTTATCAAGAAATGGATTTTCATCAACGATTTCCTTTAGTAGATGGAACTGAAAATGATCTGAAATCGCTTTAGCAAGAGAAGTTTTTCCGACTCCAATAGGTCCTTCAACCGTTATGAAAGGAATGCTCCCCATATATTGTCCTCCTCTTTCTATAACGCATATAATCCGTTGAATTAAAATTTCGACAAGCCTAATTGTACCACAATATATAGACGGTTTGGGGGTTATTATTTCCCACATGAACCAATATCTTTTATTGAAAAGAGAAAAATTACTTATGACCTCGAGGGGGGATTCGCTGGAACTAGACACAAAAAAGCCGAGATAATATATCCCGGCCTAATGATTATTAACGCTTTGTTACATTGAATTGATCTGATAACAACAGCCAATTTTGTGGGAATGATAATCCAAGCTTCCAATAGCTCATTCCCCTTAATTTAAGCTCCCTAAGTAAGTCAAATTTCGCCTGTATCGACCGTGCATCCTCAAACCAAACTTTATGCTCTTTCCCGGCATTATCATAATAAGTAAACGTCGGTGCTTGTGCTTCCGTGTCATACTCGATCCGGGCATTATTCTCAGCAGCTATCTGTATGGCTTGTTGTGGGCTAATTGCTTTTGCGAAGTCATTTCCCTGTTCGAAGGGCAATGTCCAATCATAGCCATAAAGGTTCTGCCCCATTAATATTTTCGATGGGGGCATTTCAGAAATAGCATATTCTAAGACATCTCTAACTGGCCCGATAGGCGAAACAGGAAGAGGTGGCCCACCACTATATCCCCATTCGTATGTCATAATAACGACAAAGTCGACTATTTCACCGTGAGCTTTGTAGTCATGAGCTTCATACCAGCGTCCTTTTTGAGTTGCGCTTGTTTTAGGTGCTAAAGCGGTAGAAAGTAACCATCCTTCTTGATTGAAACGGTTCTTAGCTGTTCGGAGAAACTGAGTATAGGCATCACGATCTGCTGGGCGTAGATATTCAAAATCGAAATGGATATCTCTAAATCCGTATTGCTTTGCTGTTTCAACAATATTATTAAGGAATGTATTCTGTATTGCTTGGTCATTTAGAAGAATACGACCAAGCTCATCATTAAATTGTCCTTCTTCTTGGTTTGTAATTGCCATCATTAGTACATTATTATTTTGCCTTGCAATTTCAGGCAAATTTCCAATAGGGGGAGCTTCCAGACTGCCATCTCGTTTTGCTTGAAAACTAAAAGGAGCAAGATAAGTAAGGAGTGGAGCTGCTTCACGAGAGCTGTTCTCTAGATTAGCAGGCATTGTTTCGCCATAGGCTTCTACGTAGGCATTGAATTCAGCAGCTGTTTTCTGCTTTTGAGGTATATAGAGTCTAAATCCAATTTGTAACGGTTGATTGACGGAAATACCATTAATACTTGCTAATTGCTGATAAGGTACACCAACTTTTTGACTGACAGACCATAGACTATCACCTGGTTGGATATAATAAAAACTTCCGATAATTGGGATCACAACAGACTGCCCGACAACAAGCTGATTCGGGTTTGGTAATTCGTTTGCCTCTACTATATCGTTAACAGTTGTTCCGTATGCCTGAGCAATTCCAAATAGAGATTGATTCGGTTGGACAACGTGGATTTGCATAGTTAGCCCCTCCCATTTCAGTTATTCACTGTAAACAATGTATGAAAGAAAGGAGAGGGTTATGCCTAACGATTAACGGATAATGTTTTCTGCTTTTTCAATTTTAGCTTTTAGTACATTCTTCATCATCGTTAATGCGTATTGATTATCCTTATTGCTAACAGAAGCAATTGTATCCTCCGGGATATATAAATTAAATTCTCTCATATATGCGTCATTAGCAGTGAAGAGCACACAGATATTTCCGGCAATGCCAGTTATGATAAGATTTTCTACATCTAAATGATGTAACAATGTATTCAAAGCAGTACCATAGAAAGCGGAATGCTTTGGTTTTATAAGAAAAAAATCATCCTCAAGTGGTTGTAGAGCATCGATGACTTCTTCACTTAAGTTATTCCGGCATCTTTTAATAATTTCTCTATAATCAGCCTTCCATAGATTATAATGATCATTTATGAATATAACGGGAACTTTCTGCTGACGACAACATTTTATTAAATTACGTAGGGGATTTATAATTTTTTTTGTATGATGAGCAAGAGTTTCTCCATGCTTGAAATCAAAAGGGTTTATAATATCAATAACGAGAAGAGCTGTTTTATCGACTAAGATCATTAGTAGCCATCCTTTTTTCTTTAGTTTGGAATAATAATGTGTTTTTTATAAAATAAAAGGAAAGTAAAAATCCTTTATAGGAAATGAAATCTAATTAGTAGGAGAACTCAAAGTGACTAGAGAAGAATATATGTTAGAAGCATTAAAAGAAGCAAAAAAGGCGGAAGAACTTCAAGAAGTACCCATTGGCGCTGTGATTGTTTTAAATGATGAAATAATTGCTAGGGCACATAATTTAAGGGAGACGACCCAGAACGCCATCACACATGCGGAAACGTTGGCAATTCAGGAGGCTTGTGAAAAGGTGGGGACGTGGAGATTAGAAAACGCCGAATTGTATGTGACGTTAGAACCTTGCCCGATGTGTAGTGGAGCAATCATTATGTCGAGGATTAACAAGGTAATCTACGGTGCACGAGATCCAAAAGCGGGATGCGCGGGAACGCTGATGAATTTATTGCAGGATAATCGGTTTAACCATCGTTGTGAAGTAGAGAGTGGAATATTAGAAGAACAATGTGGTACAATATTAACTCAGTTCTTTCAAAAGTTAAGAGACAGGAAGAAAAGAGAGAAAAGAAACACTCTTTTGTAACTGTAAAAAATTAACATTAGCTAACCGTTGCTTTTTTCTGTAATGGCTAGTATACTAGGTAATGCGTCACGATAACGACGCAACTAAATATGGTATCAATTTTGCCGTGCTAGGTGGGGAGGTAGCGGTGCCCTGTACTCGCAATCCGCTCTAGCGAGACTGAACCCCTTCCTGAGGCAAGCAATCTGTAGGGCTGCCTCAAGTAAGTGGTGTTGACGCCTGGGTCCTGCGCAATGAGAACCCACGAACCATGTCAGGTCCGGAAGGAAGCAGCATTAAGTGGACCCTCTCATGTGCCGCGGGGTTGCCTAGGCCGAGCTAACTGCTTGAGTAACGCCTATGGGTGCTTGTCGACGGAAGGTGCACGGCAGTTTATACATACTTACAACTCATCCATTACGGGTGAGTTTTTTGTTGTTTAAGAAATGGCGAACCGCTAATAAAACTATCACCTTGTCATCAAAGGAGAATGTCTTTTAATTTTGTTCTTTCTTATACGGAATAACTTTGTAAAACTAATTTATTATACGTTATAATAGACAATGTAGAATATACATATTGGAGATTTAGAGGATCTAAAAGTAGTAAAGGAGGAGAGTATTTTGGCATATCAAGCTTTATATCGTGTATGGCGTCCTCAATCTTTTCTTGATGTAGTCGGACAGCAGCATGTAACGAAAACATTACAGAATGCTCTCCTTCAAGAGAAGACATCGCACGCTTACTTATTTTCAGGACCTAGAGGAACAGGGAAAACAAGTGCTGCAAAAATTCTTGCCAAAGCGGTAAACTGTGAAAAGTCGCCTGTTGCAGAACCTTGTAACGAGTGTGATGCATGTAAGGGAATAACAGATGGTTCTATTCCGGATGTCATAGAGATTGATGCTGCTTCTAATAATGGTGTAGAAGAAATACGAGATATTAGAGACAAAGTAAAATATTCTCCTAATGTTGTTGATTATAAAGTCTATATTATAGATGAAGTACATATGCTATCCATTGGAGCCTTCAATGCATTACTGAAAACATTAGAGGAACCACCAAAGCATGTTATTTTTATTTTAGCGACAACAGAACCTCATAAAATACCATTAACTATTATCTCTCGTTGTCAACGTTTTGATTTCAAACGGATAACCGCAAGAGATATCGTTGGTAGAAT
Organism: Bacillus seohaeanensis; assembly: GCF_042684945.1. Lineage (NCBI taxonomy): Bacteria > Bacillati > Bacillota > Bacilli > Caryophanales > Bacillaceae > Bacillus > Bacillus seohaeanensis. Next base: position 14,512 of record NZ_JBHUMF010000010.1, read on the forward strand.
GGGGCATATTGCATCGGAATCAGGGGTGGAGTACGAGGAGAACGCATTACCTATTATAGCTAGAGCTGCTGAAGGTGGTATGCGTGATGCTCTAAGTCTGCTGGACCAAGCAATATCCTTTAGTCAGGATAAAGTAACAGCAGATGATGCGTTAACTGTTACAGGCGCTGTTTCGCAAGGTTATTTGAACCGTCTTGCTAAGGCGATACTAGAGAAAAATGTTGTGGATGCATTAGAAGTGTTAGAAGAGCTGCTCTTCCAAGGGAAAGACCCTTCTCGTTTTGCGGAAGATTTTATTTTATACTTTCGAGATATGCTTCTATATCAAACGGCACCAAACCTAGAAGAGTCACTTGAACGAGTAATGCTCGATGATGAATTTAAGGAACTAACGGAAAAAGTAAAACCGCAACAAATTTATCAGTATATTAATGTCCTAAATGAAGCAGGGCAAGAAATGAAGTTCACCAACCATGCCCGGATATATTTAGAAGTTTCCATTGTAAAGCTTTGCCAAATGGAACAACAGGGAAATACTTCTTCAGGCGAAGTGGAAGAACTAGTGAAGAAAGTAAAGCTCTTAGAAAAAGAACTCAATCAATTAAAGGCAAAAGGCATAAAAGTTCAAGCAGAAGCACCTGCTCAGACTACTGCTAAAAAACCAACAAGGGCTAAAAAAGGCTTTAAAGCACCGGTTGGACAAATACAAGAAGTTTTAAAAACAGCTACAAAAGAAGACTTAGGTTTAATTAAAAGTCGTTGGGGTGATATGCTAGAGTCATTAAATCAACGTCAAATGAGGTCGCAGGCAGCTTTGTTAAACGATGCAGAACCAGTAGCGGCATCATCAAGTGCTTTTGTGTTAAAATTTAAATACGATATTCATTGTCAAATGGCAATGGAGAATGCAAAGTTCGTTGAGGCACTTTCTTCTATTTTGGAGGAGTTGACGGCAGGACAATATACTGTTGTTGGAGTTCCTGAAGATCAATGGCTTTCTATTCGAGAAGACTTTATACGAAATAACACATCGGAATCAGGTGAATCTGCTGACCAACAAGGAGAAGAAGATCCGATTATATCGGAGGCGAAAAAGCTTGTCGGGGTAGATTTAATTGAAATAAAAGACTAAAAAACTTGGAGGTTATACTTATGCGTGGTGGAATGGGTAATATGCAAAATATGATGAAACAAATGCAAAAGATGCAAAAGAAAATGTCGGAGGCTCAAGAAGAGCTTGGTGAAAAGAAAATTGAGGGATCAGCAGGGGGCGGTATGGTTACTGTCATCGTATCTGGTCATAAAGAAGTTATAGAAGTAAAAATTAACGAAGAAGTCGTTGACCCAGAAGATATCGATATGCTTCAAGATCTAGTGCTAGCTGCTACAAATGAAGCACTGAAAAAAGTAGATGAATTAACAAATCAAACGATGGGTCAATTCACTAAAGGGATGAACTTGCCTGGAATGTTTTAGGGGGATTAAGATATGCACTATCCTGAACCTATATCAAAACTTATTGATAGCTTTACGAAATTGCCGGGAATTGGGCCGAAAACAGCGGCTCGTCTCGCTTTTTTCGTTTTAAGTATGAAAGAAGACACGGTATTAGATTTTGCGAAGGCATTAGTGAATGCGAAAAGGAATTTGAGTTATTGTTCGGTTTGTGGACATATTACAGATCAAGATCCGTGTTATATCTGTGAAGATCAACGTAGAGACCGAAGTATTGTTTGTGTTGTCCAAGATCCTAAGGACGTAATCGCAATGGAGAAAATGAAAGAGTATAACGGCCTTTATCATGTACTGCATGGTGCTATTTCTCCAATGGATGGGGTTGGACCAGAGGATATTAATGTACCAGACTTAATTAAACGTCTACAAAGTGATGAAGTACAGGAAGTAATCCTTGCTACGAATCCGAATATTGAAGGAGAAGCTACCGCTATGTATATTTCTAGACTAGTGAAGCCTTCAGGAATAAGAATTACAAGAATAGCACATGGCCTTCCGGTTGGGGGAGACCTTGAATATGCTGATGAAGTAACACTTTCAAAGGCGTTAGAGGGAAGAAGAGACGTTTAAACACGGAGAGGATACACAATGTTCTTTCGGAAAAAAGGAAAGTTAAGAAAAGAATACAATGATTCATTAATTCAAATAATGGAAGAATCTAAAAGAGATTGGCTACAGCAAGAGGCGCTAGAAGAATTGAGTATGGATCAAAATCTTAGTCTTCAATATCATTCTAAGATTGCTGAATCAAAGTACTTCTTTTTGCTTCGTGAAGCAAAACATAGAAAGATCGTCATAAAAAGGTAGACAACCTTCATATCCTCTAATATAAACATTTTGTTTGTGAGGGGAGAGGGAAGTTATTAGTCCTGTTATTGTTATTGCTATTATAAGTGGAGCAATTATATTGTTGTTAGCAGCTGGAACTCCTGTGAAACCGATACGCTTTATTGGACAAGTTGCGATGAAGGTTATGATAGGAGCGTTATTTTTGTTCTTTTTAAATGCCTTTGGAGGGCAATTCGGTTTACATGTACCAATTAATCTCGCTACCTCCTCTATTTCTGGAATCCTTGGAATCCCAGGAGTTGCGGGTTTGGCAATTATTCAAATGTGGATTATTTGAAACTGAAAAATAAGGTGGTAAAAGAACGAATCTTTTTAAATGGGTTTGTTCTTTTATTTTTTTAAGAAAAAGTGTTGACGTATTATTAGGAATGGTGTTAAGATATTACTTGTCGCCAAAACGACATGAAATAAAAAATATAATAAGATGTTGACAAAACTTGTCGAATTATGTTATATTTAAAAGGTGCTGAAAAGCACTCGATTGAACTTTGAAAACTGAACAAAGCAAAACGTCAACGTTAATTCAAGTTTTATTTTAAAAGAGTTAATCAAACATCTTTCGGAGAGTTTGATCCTGGCTCAGGACGAACGCTGGCGGCGTGCCTAATAC
>NZ_JBHUMF010000011.1:0-46871 GCF_042684945.1 Bacillus seohaeanensis
AAGTTAAGCTCTTCAGCGCCAATGGTAGTTGGGGGATCTCCCCCTGCGAGAGTAGGACGTTGCCAGGCGATTATTATTTTAAATATTTAATATAGAAGATATTATATCGTCGCGGGGTGGAGCAGTCTGGTAGCTCGTCGGGCTCATAACCCGAAGGTCGCAGGTTCAAATCCTGCCCCCGCAATACCAGGTTTTCGTTAAAATGCTTTTAGCGAAAACCATTTTATTGGTCCGGTAGTTCAGCTGGTTAGAATGCCTGCCTGTCACGCAGGAGGTCGCGGGTTCGAGTCCCGTCCGGACCGCCATTTATATGTAAAACGCAAACGAAACCTAGTTTCGTTTTTTTATTTGCTTAAAACTAAGCATCTAAATAAAGAATTATGCTTTTAATCATATATGCAATTTTGTCATTTACTTTACTCCTAGATGGGAAACGGGTAAACTACATATAGACTTAATTCCTTAGGGTGCTATCATATCCTAAGGTTTTTTTATACTCTTATAAATTTGAGGAGATTACGATGAATCAGTTTGAAATCATAACATATAGCCCTGAAGAAACAAATTTGTTTGCTGATAAGTTAGCGCAGTATTTAATGCCAGGAGATGTATTGACATTAGAAGGAGATTTAGGTGCTGGGAAAACGACTTTTACAAAAGGGTTAGCGAAAGGACTAGGAATAAAGAGAAATGTGAACAGTCCTACGTTTACTATAATAAAGGAATACAAAGGAAGATTACCTTTATACCATATGGATGTTTATCGACTAGATGATTCTGCGGAAGATTTAGGGTTTGATGAATATTTTAACGGAGAAGGTGTGACGGTGGTGGAATGGGCTCATTTAATAGAAGAGCAGCTGCCAGAACAATTTTTGGGTCTGTCTATTTTACGAGAGGGAGATTCAGAAAGGAAAATTTTACTTAAACCGCATGGAGAAAGATATGAAAAGTTATGTAAGGATGTGTTATCGTGAAAATTCTAGCCGTTGATACTTCCAATTATCCACTTGGTGTTGCTCTCATTGATGGCGAAAGGGTGTTGGGGGAATACTGTACCAATATTAAAAAAAATCATTCTCTACGAGTGATGCCTGCTATTGAAATGCTTATGAAGGAATGTGAAACAAAACCTGAAGACCTTACAAAGATTGTTGTTGCGAATGGACCTGGATCCTACACGGGTGTAAGGATAGGAGTGACGATTGCTAAAACGTTAGCTTGGTCTTTGAATATTCCACTTGTACCGGTTTCGAGTTTAGCGACGTTAGCAGCATCTGGAAGGTATTTTAATGGCTATATTTGTCCAATCTTTGATGCAAGAAGAGGTCAAGTTTATACTGGTCTTTACTCATTTGATCAGGAGTTAGTGAAGCCAGTACACGATGACTGTAATATTCTTTTGACGGATTGGCTAGATAGTTTAAAGAAGTTCGACAAAGACGTTCTATTTGTAGGTAATGATGTTCGTCTACATCAAGAAACGATAAAAGAACATTTAGGTGATCAGGCTCAGTTTGCATCATTTGTTAGTCATAATCCCCGTCCTTCTGAGCTTGCTTTTCATGGACGGACGTTAGATGGGGTTCATCCTCATGAAGTTGTCCCTAATTATATTCGATTAGCAGAGGCTGAAGCTAAATGGCTAGATGCACAGAAGAAGTGATAAAAATGAAAAAGGAAAAAGTAAATATGGATATACGATTTATGACAATTGATGATCTGGATGATGTTATGGAAGTAGAAGAAAAATCATTTTCTGTACCGTGGAAAAGAGAGGCATTTATTAATGAGATAGAGAAAAATCACTTTTCCACGTATATTGTAGTAGAAGATGAGGGAAAAGTGATCGGTTACTGTGGTGTTTGGCTTGTTATTGATGAAGCGCATATTACTAATGTTGCGGTTCTTCCAAGCTATCGAGGTCAAGGCTTGGGGGAGCTATTAATGAGAAAAATTATGGAAGTATCTATTGAGTTTGGAGCGAGGGTAATGACGCTTGAAGTTCGTAAAAGCAATGAAACGGCTCAACAGCTATATCGCAAGCTTGGCTTCCAAAATGGTGGGATACGTAAGCGATATTACTCTGATAACCAAGAAGATGCTTTAGTTATGTGGGTGAATTTATGAATAAAGATATTTATGTGTTAGGTATGGAAACGAGTTGTGATGAAACGGCTGTTGCTATTATTAAGAATGGAACGGAAATTGTGACCAATATAGTTGCGTCTCAAATAGAAAGTCATAAGCGATTTGGTGGTGTTGTTCCTGAAATTGCTTCTCGGCATCATGTTGAACAGATAACATTGGTAATAGAAGAGGCACTTCAGGAAGCGGAGATGACAATGAATGACATTGATTGTATTGCAGTAACGGAAGGCCCTGGTTTAGTTGGGGCACTTCTTATAGGCGTTAATGCGGCAAAGGCACTTGCATTTGCACATAATAAGCCGCTTATTGGTGTTCATCATATAGCAGGGCATATTTACGCGAATCGATTGGTAAAAGAAATGTCCTTCCCTTTGCTTTCTTTAGTTGTTTCTGGTGGACATACGGAATTGGTTCTAATGAAGGAACACGGGAAGTTTGAAGTAATTGGTGAAACACGGGATGATGCAGCTGGGGAAGCGTATGATAAGGTAGCGAGAACATTGGATCTTCCTTATCCCGGAGGACCACATATTGATCGCCTTGCTCATATTGGGGAACCAACAATTGATCTTCCTAGAGCATGGCTTGAAGAAGGCTCCTATGATTTTAGTTTTAGTGGTTTGAAATCGGCAGTAATAAATACGCTTCATAATGCGAAACAAAAAGGAAATGTCATTGAGCCAGAAAATTTGGCTGCGAGTTTCCAACAAAGCGTAATAGATGTTTTAGTAACGAAAACGCTGAATGCAACGAAGGAATTTAACGTAAAACAAGTGTTACTTGCTGGAGGAGTAGCAGCTAATAAAGGATTACGTAGTGAGCTAGAGAGGGCTTTCAAGCAAGTAGAGGAAGTAGAACTTGTTATTCCTCCGCTAGCCTTATGTACAGATAATGCGGCGATGATAGGTGCGGTAGGGACTATTCTCTTTGAAAATGGAAAAAGAAGTGACTATTCAATGAATGCCAATCCGGGATTAGACATTGAACAGAATAATTAAGAAGAGTGTACCTAGATGCTTACTGTATAAGCACTAGGTACATTTTTGTGTTATACAAACGTTTTTACATTTGTGTCTAGTTCCGGTATCGAGGTCCAGCTGCTTTGGCTTTTCCTAATTAACAATGTGGATAACTATTGTTTTGGAACAAATTTCTATTATTTCTAGAGAGTAGAAGACGGATTCAGATCTTTTCTTACAATAAAAGGTAGTAGAACGTACGTTTTATACACAGGTTGTGAATAAGTTGTGTATAACATTTAATATATTGTGAAAAAGGTGTGAAAAAGTAACTATTAATTTTCACAGGTAATGTGCATAAGTTAATGTTTTCTTGTGGATATTGTGGGAAACTAATATAAATGACATAATAACAAGGTGGTATATGTGGATAAAGTTGTGGATATAAAAAAGGCAAATCCAAAAGTATTCTAACCACTTGTGGATATGCCTCTTTATTAAGCCTCTTCCTGTAAATATTCCTCTAATTCTGTCCATTCTTCTAAAAGTACATCTAATTGTTCTTTGGATGCTTCTAGCGTATTATTGATCTCTTGGACTTTCTCATGATCTTGGAAAATTTCTGGATCACATAATTCTTCTTCTTTTGTTTGAATGATGTTTTCAAGCTCTTCCATTAATTTTTCTATTTCTTCTACTCTTCTTCTTTTTTGCCGTTCAATTTTTTTTGCTTCTTTATCAATCCGATGGTTTTGCTTATCACTAGAGACCTTGGGAGTAGTTGTAGTTGTTTCTAATTGGGCTAATTCTTCTTTTTCTCTAAGTTTCTCCTGATAATAATCATAGTCACCAAGGTATTCTGTTGTCCCTTCTTTTGCTAGTTCTATTACCTTCGTTGCAATTCGATTGATAAAGTAGCGATCATGGGAAACGAATAGGATGGTTCCTGGATAATCAATTAATGCAGCCTCGAGTACTTCTTTGCTTTCTAAATCAAGATGGTTTGTAGGTTCGTCAAGGATTAGGAGGTTTGCTTTTTCCATCATTAATTTCGCAAGTGCTAGTCGAGCTTTTTCCCCTCCACTAAGTGCTGTTACTGGTTTAAGCACATCTTCACCGGAAAAGAGGAAGTTTCCTAGGACAGTACGTATTTCCTTCTCATTTTTCATTGGGTAGTCATCCCAGAGCTCATTTAGTACCGTTTTATTTGATGAGAGATTTGCTTGTTCTTGGTCATAATAGCTAATCGCTACATTAGAGCCGAATTGGAATTCTCCCTGAATAGGAGATAGTTTGTTTACCAATGTTTTAAGAAGTGTTGACTTACCAATCCCATTCGGCCCTACAAGGGCAATGCTATCCCCTTTTTGGGCATGAAGAGATATATTTTGAGAGATAACGTCTTCTGGAGTATAGCCTATCGATAGGTTTGCGATTTTTAATACATCATTCCCACTTTGTCGCTCAATTTGAAAAGAAAAATTTGCGGATTTTTCATCTCCTAATGGTTTGTCCATCATCTCCATGCGTTCTAATTTTTTTCTTCGACTTTGAGCCATTTTTGTAGTAGAAGCACGAGCGATATTGCGCTGAATAAAATCCTCCAGTTTAGCGACTTCTTGTTGTTGTCTTTCATATAATTTTACGTCTTTCTCATAGTTTTCAGCCTTTTGTTTTAAGTATTGACTATAATTACCATGAAATTTCTTTGATTTATTTCGAGAAACTTCATAGACAGAATTTACGACACTGTCCAAGAAATATCGGTCATGGGAGACAATTAGTACAGCACCTTGGTATCCTTGCAAGTAGCCTTCAAGCCATGAGAGAGTTTCGATATCCAGATGATTAGTAGGCTCATCCAAAATTAATATATCTGGTTTCGTTAATAATAGTTTTCCGAGTGCTAGCCTCGTTTTTTGCCCTCCACTAAGAGTGGAAATCTTTGTTTCATAATCAAAATTTGCAAAGTTCAAGCCATGCAGAACAGAACGAATATCGGCTTCATACTGATAACCGCCTGAATCTTTGAAAAGGACTTGAAGTTCGTCGTATTCCTTTAAAACCCTTTCGTAAACATCATTGTTTTCGTATACAGCAGGGTCAGCCATTTTTTGTTCAAGAAGGCGTAGTTGCTTTTCTTGTTTGCGTAGCGTTTCATATACAGTCAGCATCTCATCCCAAATAGAAAGGCTTGATTCCAACCCTGAATGTTGCTCAAGATAGCCAATGGAAACATCTTTTGGCTTCATTATTTCCCCTTCGTCATAGGAAAGGTGTCCAGCAATTATTTTTAATAAAGTAGATTTTCCTGCTCCGTTTCTCCCTACAAGAGCAACTCGATCCTTTGATTGTACCTCTAGTTTTATATTAGATAGAATTATTTCTGGACCAAAAAATTTTGTTACCTGATTCACTTGTAAAAGAATCATAACGTTTCACCTCAGTTTCTTACTAATAGTTTATCGTATTTTTTAGGAAAACAGCAATCTTTCAAGAAAAGGAAGTAATTAGGATGACTATTAATCAGGACAGATATAGTATAGAATATAGTGTAGGATAAAGATATCTAATTCCAGTGGATAAGCGCCTCAAAGTCATAAGTCAAGCGTCTTAAAAAGGTAAGCTCGCCTTATGTTTTGTCTGAGTCTGCTTAAGCCGCTTCCGCTTTTCAAGTAGTACGAGCTTTGCAAAAGAATTATTTGCTTTTGGAAGCGTTAACAGTGTGGTTTAATAGATAACATATAGAAATTGGTTTAATAGATGTGGGGGAAAAGGTATGAATCAAGAAACAGCAAAAATTCCACAAGCAACGGCAAAGCGCTTGCCGCTTTATTATCGCTTTATAAAAAATCTATCCTCTTCTGGGAAGCAAAGGGTGTCTTCTAAAGAGTTGAGTGAAGCAGTGAAGGTAGATTCTGCTACTATTCGCCGAGATTTTTCTTATTTTGGGGCGTTAGGAAAGAAAGGGTATGGATACAATGTTAATTATCTGTTATCCTTTTTTCGCAAGACACTCGATCAAGATGCTTTAACGAAGGTTATTTTAATTGGTGTAGGTAATTTAGGCACGGCATTTCTTCATTATAATTTTATAAAGAATAATAATACTAAAATAGAGATGGCATTTGATGTTGATCCGGGGAAAGTCGGCACAGATATTGGGGATGTCCCCGTTTATAGCTTAGACGAACTAGAAGAAAGGCTCGAAGGGGAGAATATAGAAGTAGCGATACTAACTGTTCCAGCAACTTCTGCACAAAATATTACCGATCGTTTAGTTTCATCCGATATAAAAGGAGTGTTAAACTTTACTCCTGCACGATTAAGTGTACCAAATCACATACGAATTCATCATATTGACTTGGCAGTTGAGTTGCAGTCACTCGTATATTTTTTAAAGCATTATACAGAAGAAGACACGGAAATGTCACAAGATGAATCGGTGACGGAATAGAAAAATAACTTGTAATAAGTTATGATAGTAAAGAGGAGGTGTCACATAATGCCAATAGGTCCAGGTAGCCTCATTTTAATAGCGATCGTTGCTTTACTCATCTTTGGCCCGAAAAAATTGCCAGAGTTAGGGAAAGCAGCTGGAAATACATTACGTGAATTTAAAAATGCAACAAAAGGCTTAGCAGATGATGATGATGACAATAAGAATAAAGACGCTAAGTAGAGTAGGATGAACGCCATGAGTCAAAATGACATGACGCTTTATGAACATATAGGTGAATTACGAAAACGACTCATGTTTGTAGTCGTTTTCTTCTTGTTAGCTTTCATTGCTAGCTTCTTTCTAGCAGAACCGTTAATAAGATATTTACAGCATGCAGATGAAGCAAAAGAATTGACGATGAATGCTTTTCGTATTACAGACCCACTTAAAATTTATATGGAAATGATGATATTTATATCACTTATTGTGACATCACCAATTATTCTTTTTCAGCTTTGGTCTTTTATTAGTCCTGGTTTATATGAAAAAGAAAGAAAAGTGACATTGAGTTACATTCCAATCTCACTTTTACTTTTCTTAGGTGGTCTATCTTTTGCTTATTTTATCCTTTTTCCATATGTAGTAGAGTTTATGATGGGGTTGTCGGATACGCTTGAAATTGAGCAAGTGATTGGAATTAATGAATACTTTCATTTTCTTTTTCAGCTAACTGTCCCGTTTGGGTTTTTATTTCAATTACCTGTTGTAATGCTGTTTTTGACTAGACTTGGGATTATTACGCCAATGTTTATGGGGAAAATGAGACGTTATGCTTACTTTGTGCTTTTTGTTATTGCAGCGCTCATTACTCCGCCAGATATTGTTTCTCATTTAATGGTTACTGTACCGTTATTTGTACTTTATGAATTGAGTATCTGGATTTCCAAAATTGGATATAAAAAGGTATTAGAAGCAGAACAAAAACGTGAAATTGAAGAAGTTGAAAATGAAAATAGGGATTGATCAAAATGATCAATCCCTATTTTTTATTATTCATTGCGTTTTTAATTTTAAAATGGATACCTATCATTCGAAATCCTGATCCAATATCAAGAGTCGCTAAAAATATCAACATATAAGTGAAAAATCCCCATCCGCTGTCATTCACTGTTTGAATGGCAATATACGTAAAAAGTACTCCAAGAAGGAGATAGATCACTCCAGAAAAAAGTGGTGATCTTCTCATAGTAATCCTCCTATAAATCCTTGTATTTGTTCTGCCTCTTTTATCATGTCTTCTAAATCATCTTTGAAAATACTTTGAATAAGAACAACCATGGAATTCATTGCAACATGAGCACAAATTGGAACAATAATCCGCTTTGTTTTCACGTATAGAAAAGCAAAGGTAAAGCCCATTGCAGAATATAAAAGGACATGTTCAGGTTCAAAGTGAGCTAGCGCAAAAATAACAGAGCTAATGAGACCAGATAAAAAGAAGTTTAGCTTTTCATATAGTGAACCGAAAATAATTTTCCGGAAAACAATTTCCTCTAAAATCGGTCCAATAATAGCAGCAACCATCATCATAAGCGGCACTTGTTCAATAATGCCGATAATATTCTTTGTATTTTGAGAGCCCATTTCAATACCTAGTGCCTGTTCAATTCTAATAGCGAGGGATTGGGCAAAGAAAGCCATAAATACACCTAGAATTGCCCAGATGAAAGAGTTGAAAGCATTTAATGGGGCAGAACGATCTAACTTTGTCGTTCTATCGTCTTTACGTAAAATCATCCCAACGATCAGAAGTGTCGCTGTAAAACTAATAACAAGCCAATAGCCTGGCACAACTGCTTTCACCTGTTCTTCAGGCTGAGCAAGGACATCCACACCTATTTTATATAGAAGCGGTACGCCAACAATGCTAGAAAGTTGCATTACTACGTAGGCAATCAGTATGTAGCCATAGTGTTTTTTCAATTTTATATCTCCTTTAAACGACTAGATATTAAAGTCTATTCTTTTAGAATACCTTATACAGTTCAACTAACAATCAGTGGTTTTACTGGTAGTTATCTCCCACTAATACTTCTTTGATGCCTTTAAGTCCTGAGGTGGGGATTACATCCAGTTAATGCAGGACAAACTACCTTTCAATTCTACTAGTAAACATCGGCACGTTCAAATATAAGGTCCCAGCAATGAAGTATAAGAATAGAGTAGGGAAGGTAATATAGAATAGTGCGAAAAAAAGGAGATTTTGACGAATATTTTTTGAGCAGCCCCCTTGCAAAATGAAAGCGAATTAATTATTATAATAATTGTGTTAGCACTCACAGATAAAGAGTGCTAATAAGAAAATCTTACATAATTTCGAGGAGGTTGTTTCACTTGTTAAAACCACTAGGTGATCGCGTCGTTATCGAGCTAGTAGAATTAGAAGAAAAAACAGCGAGCGGTATTGTGTTACCCGATTCAGCAAAGGAAAAACCACAAGAAGGTAAAGTTATTGCTGTAGGTTCAGGTCGCGTTCTAGACAGCGGTGAGCGCGTAGCTCTTGAAGTGTCTGTCGGCGATCGAATCATCTTCTCTAAATACTCTGGTACAGAAGTGAAATACCAAGGCACTGAATACTTAATTCTTCGCGATAGCGATATTTTAGCTGTTGTTGGTGAGTAATAATAGCTTTGGATAAAGTGAAACTTCCATCAGTGAGGTTTTTCCACTGATGGTTAGTTGAACCAATTGGGCGTTTACTGGCGGTGTTCGAAGAATAAGGGCTACCGACAGTTAATCCGGAATGAATTGATAATAAGAGGAGGACTTTGAAATGGCTAAAGAAATTAAATTCAGCGAAGAAGCTCGTCGTTCCATGCTTCGTGGTGTAGATCAATTAGCAGATGCAGTAAAAGTAACTCTAGGACCTAAAGGACGTAACGTTGTTCTTGAAAAGAAATTTGGTTCACCATTAATTACAAATGATGGTGTAACAATTGCAAAAGAAATCGAACTAGAAGATGCATTTGAAAACATGGGTGCAAAACTAGTAGCAGAAGTAGCTAGCAAAACAAATGAAATTGCTGGTGACGGTACAACAACTGCAACTGTTCTTGCACAAGCAATGATTCGTGAAGGACTTAAAAACGTAACTGCAGGTGCTAACCCTGTCGGCGTACGTAAAGGTATCGAAAAAGCAGTTCTTACAGCTATTGAAGAGTTAAAAACAATCTCTAAACCAATTGAAGGTAAAGAGTCTATTGCTCAAGTTGCATCAATCTCTGCAGCTGACGAAGAAGTAGGTCAATTGATTGCAGAAGCAATGGAACGCGTTGGTAACGACGGCGTTATCACAATCGAAGAGTCTAAAGGCTTCACTACAGAGCTTGATGTAGTAGAAGGTATGCAATTCGACCGTGGCTATGCTTCTCCATATATGGTAACAGATTCAGATAAAATGGAAGCTGTTCTTGAAAATCCATATATCTTAATTACAGATAAGAAAATTGGTAATATCCAAGAAATCCTACCTGTTCTTGAACAAGTTGTTCAACAAGGTAAACCACTATTAATTGTTGCTGAAGACGTTGAAGGCGAAGCGCTTGCTACATTAGTATTAAATAAACTTCGCGGTACTTTCAATGTTGTAGCTGTTAAAGCACCTGGATTCGGTGACCGCCGCAAAGCAATGTTAGAAGACTTAGCGATTCTAACTGGTGGAGGAGTAATTACAGAAGATCTTGGATTAGATCTAAAATCTACGAATATTGACCAACTAGGTCGTGCTGCAAAAGTTGTGGTAACAAAAGAAAGCACAACGGTTGTAGAAGGTTCAGGAGAAGCGGATCAAATCGCAGCTCGTGTAAACCAAATTCGTGCTCAATTAGAAGAAACAACTTCTGAATTCGATAGCGAAAAACTACAAGAGCGTCTAGCAAAACTTGCTGGTGGCGTTGCAGTAGTTAAAGTTGGTGCAGCTACGGAAACAGAATTAAAAGAACGTAAACTACGCATTGAAGATGCATTAAACTCTACTCGTGCAGCAGTAGAAGAAGGTATCGTTGCTGGTGGTGGTACAGCTCTAGTAAACGTATACAACAAAGTATCTTCTATCACAGCAGAAGGTGATGTTGCTACTGGTATTAACATCGTACTTCGTGCACTTGAAGAGCCAATTCGTCAAATCGCTCACAATGCAGGGCTTGAAGGTTCTATCATTGTAGAACGTTTGAAAAAAGAAGAGGTTGGTGTTGGGTTCAACGCAGCATCTGGCGACTGGGTAAACATGATCGATTCTGGTATCGTAGACCCTACAAAAGTTACTCGTTCCGCACTTCAAAACGCAGCAAGTGTTGCAGCAATGTTCTTAACTACAGAAGCAGTAGTTGCAGACATTCCAGAAGAAGGCGGCGCTCCTGCAATGCCTGATATGGGCGGCATGGGTGGAATGGGCGGCATGATGTAATAGGCTTTTAAGCCTTTAAATCATGAATGCCTGATTTAAATCTCATCATAAATAGCAAAAAGAGGCTTTCATAAGTTGAGTAAACTTTTGAGAAGCCTCTTTTTTATGGTTATATAAAATGGAGATACAAGACTAATATAAAAAACATTTTCTTGAATTAGGTGCGAATGGGGAAGTAGTTTTCAGTGTTACAGGCAGTCTCAAATGGGGTGACTCAAGGGCTATCACTTGTTTTGGTCGAGTTACTGGAATATAATGGCGTAGGTCTTATTTATTGGTTCCTTAGTCTGATTATTAATACTGTAAGGTTAAAATTCTCTTAGTGTACTTAAAGAATAGTATGCATCTAAGAGAAAGAAGGGAGAGTAGACATGATAGTCGTAGATAAAAAGAAATACAAAATGGAAATTGTGGAAGCTAAGCAGGAAGTACGTGTGCAGGTGCATGGGTTAATTAGAGAGGGAGATGCGGCAAGTTATTTAGCCGATTTACAGGAAACGATTAATAAAGTATCAAGAAGGGACTATGTGTTTGTTGTTGATGCAACTCATCAAACGCCGGTCCCATCAAAAGTCGTACCGCAGTTAGAGGAAACGATGCAATTTTATTCTGGCCTAGGCTTTAAGGAGGTTTTTGTAGTAAAACCTTCATCCAAGATTGCTCAAGTGCAAATTAGAAATGTGTTAGAAAGAATTCAGTTCACTGGTTCATTGGTGGATAATGTTCCTCATTCTAACGTGCATTAAACTTTAATAAGGAAACCTATATTTTATCGTTTGAAAGGAAGTCAACAAATGCAAGCAACAGAAGCGTTATATACTTATGAAATTTTAACAATGGAACAAACAGATTTAATTCATAAAGCAGCTGATTGTCTAACACGTTCGTTTGTTGGAATTGATGTTAATGGAAATTGGATACAGGAGCCGATGGTAGGGCAGCTAAATCTAGCTTATGAAGACTTTTATCAATTTACCAAGGATTATTTGGACTCGACAGTAGATCAAGGATATTGTGCAGTTGCTAAAGATGCTGACAATAATGTTGTTGGTGTACTTGCCGGAGATACAAATGCACCAGAGATTATTGGGGAGGATATATTTGAAGGGTCTTTTTATGATATGAATGTAATCTTGCGTGTTTTAGAAGATGTCGATAAACGTTTTATGGAAGATTATAAACAACGAAATGGAAAGGAATTAATAGACGGAGAGTTATTACATATATTCATGTTGGGTGTGACAGCCGAGCATGATCGTCACGAAGTTATTCAACAATTAGGGAATAAACTGATAACAAAGGCATCTTCACAAGGTAAGAAGGTCATTTTAGCTGAAGCAACAAATAATAAGTCCATTCGGGTAATGGGAAAATACTATGGTATGCAGAAATATAAAGATATAGAAGGAAATTTTATTGTTCATACCTATCAGGATAATAATAAGTTAAATAGTATTCCTTTAAACATAGCGGATGGAACATATATTATTATAAAAGAACTTTAATGTACTGAAATTGGATTTAATTAAATAATTAGTAGAAGTAGGAGTAGGAATTTTATTATGGAAGCTATTATGTTAGGTATTATTATTATTTTAATTGGAACAACGGTGTATTTTGCTTACAGGTATTTTGCGTTGAAACATCATCCTCATATGAGTAATGAAACGATAAATGGAATGAAAGAGCTATCAAAGGGTAATTTCGATAGTAAGATTGAAGAAAGAAGTTCGGAGCATTCTATATTTAATCAACTAGTTGAGTTTTTTAATCATGTAAGGGAGAATGTTCTTCTATTTATACAAAACGTACATAACAAAGGGGAACATCTAACAGAAAGCGGTGAGTACGCTTCTGAGAAAGCCGATATTGTAAGAGCAGCAATGGATGAGGTAGGAAGAGGCTTAAAGAAGCAATTAGTAGCTACTAAAGAAAGCTCTGCTTCTATGGAAGAAATGACAAAAGCTATCGAAGAGCTATCGGAGAGATCTACTCAAATTTCCGATCAATCGATTACAACATTAGAATTGACGGAAGAAGGAAACGAGAGATTAAAAGATTCTGTGGATAAAATGAATCAGTTTAATCAAACAGTGAATACAACCCATAATGCTATAAATAAATTAGGAGAAAAATCACACGAGATCGGTACCATTGTAAAAGTGATTACAGATATTTCAGAACAAATTAATTTACTAGCTTTAAATGCCGCAATAGAAGCTGCCCGTGCTGGTGAACATGGTAAGGGGTTTGCGGTCGTCGCTGATGAAGTTCGAAAATTAGCTGAACAATCTAGGCAGTCCTCCTCTGAAGTGTCAACTATTGTGAAGAGTATCCAAGGAGAAACAGAAGTGGTTGTAAAATCAATGGAGCAGGGGACAGTAGAATTAGAAGAAACAAATAAGAACATAGAAGAAGTTGGAACCATGTTTGAAAAGATTTTATCTACTACAAAGGTGATTGCGGAAAACAATACAAATTCTTCCGCAGCGACAGAAGAATTATCTTCTAGTTCTCAACAGATTATGGCAACGATTAAAGAGATAACGTTTATCTCTCAGGAGTCTGTTGAAATGTTTGAGGAACTAGTAGGAATTAGCGATGACCAACTAGATACAATGCAAGAACTAGTGCAGGAAGCAAAAAATCTCGTGGAGCTAAAAGACGGTGTAGATAAATTATTGTTTGCATCGAACCATGCTGTTAAAACAGAGGAAAATCAAGTGGATAAGGGTGTTGAAGAGGGGGGAAGTATAGCGGTATAAAGATATTCAATCCCATAGTAGTTGCTGGCTTAAACCTAAAAGGCTAGTCAATCGTTCACAAGGACGATTGACTAGCCTTTTTTCTTTAATCAAGACACTTCCTCAAGCTTAACTGTTACACTTTTACGATTTTCATAAACAGAATAGAAATAAATTATAAGTTCAAAAAATACAAGAGAGAAGATAATCCATATGCATGTTCTTTTTACAAAATGTTGAATAGTCGTGATCACGATGGAGTGGGTATCAATAAGGGTAAAAAAAGTATAAAACATCGAAAAGGTAAAAACCCTGCTCCATTGTGTAACATTGTAAGTAAATATTGCCTTCTTCACCCCGTAAAGTTTAATCCGCGTTATTAATCGATAGCCTTCTACCACCTCAACGAATAGCAGTATGGTGACTGTGCAGAACCATATAAATAAAATAACAGTCTGACTAACAGCATCTGAAACAATACATGCTAGGCCTGTTATGGAAATTGCTCCATGCAGGATGCAATTTGTATTATTCCAATCGTTTTCAATCGTCCAAGTATGACGGCAATAACGTTTGATAATAAAGAAAAGACTTATGAGATACAGGCATATACCAAATGAAATTAGTGCAATATCGAACAGGGCAGGAACCTGATGATAAATAGTATTAAATAATATAACGATTGATTGGGTGCTTACCGTTGTTAAAAGGAGGATACCGTGAACTTTTGGAAATTGATTTGTTTTATGTATTTCAATAAATCCTTTTAACGCAATGATGATAAAAACAAACCAAAGAAATAAATTTAAATAGGAAATAATAATAGCAACATACTCCCATTTTACTAATTGTTCGTATAGTAGTATTCCACAAAGAGAAGTTCCTGCAACCCATGTTCCAATCCCAAATCGATTAACCGGGTTAGTATAATGAAGCTGTTTAAACTTCCTTATATTAAAGCCAGAAATAAAAAAAGAGAAAGAAAAATAACCCCATAAAAGTAACGTAATCCACGATAGAAGCTTTCCATAGTTCCCATAGAAAAAATCCTCACCAAAACAATTCAATATTACCCCCTGTACCGTAATGCCAAACGCCATCACAATCGCCATACTAGAGGTTTTTATATGGCTTTTTTTAAAAAAATAGGAGAACATATAGTACCACCTTGCAAGTTAATAACTATGATTAATAGTAACATTACCAACTTCATTATGAAATAAGGGGAATAATACTTTCATTCGTTCTCAACACCAAAAGTCATTATAACTAGGAATAAAATCAAGATAATGGAAATGACCACACCTTTACGGAAGTGATTATTTCCTCGTTATTCTGTACCTATGTTTTCCAGTGAAAATGAAGAATTGTACTTAGTCAACCATGACAAATGATATTTTCTTTTTCGTTTTTTATAAGTCATTTGTAGCCTATCTATATAGAAAAAGGTTAGGGGAAAAGGGGTTGGTACATAAATTGAGCCAAAAGACTTACCAAATTTAATATTTGTAACATTTCCTCGAATTTACCACTATTAATTTTATATGCAATCAAAAACAAATCATATTAACCATTCTCAAATACCCATAAATAGACACAAATAAATTCCCATCATAGGTACAATTTAACAGACAAAATTCGACATGTTCTGAGCGCGATTGACGAAATTATTTTCCGATGATAGTAAATATATAGAAATAAAGTATGAATAATGTGTGAAAACGGAGATTTAAGAAGAAGGATGTACAAAACAGGCTCTTTCAATTTATTACAATCGAATCATTTTCAGATCATACTAACATCATCTTTATATGTTTTACGTGTCTAGTTTTAGTGATTAACCCCTCGAGGTTTCACTATTCGTATGTAAAGCAAAGGAAAGAAGGGAAGGACCAATAGATGCTGGAGTCAAAAAGGAAGGCTATTATATTTATTGTTTTATCGGTACTTTTGGCATTAACTGCAGGGTTTTTAGTGCTAAAGAAGGTGCAGGCACTGAATACGAACTTAGGAACATCTGTGCAGATTTATGTAGCAAGTAAGGAGATATCGTCGCGTATGCTTATTACGCCCGAGAATATTAAAACGGAGGAAATACCGAAGAAATTTTTAAAAGATTACCATATTACAGATGCGAAAGAGCTAGTGAATAAGGTGTCGGTAGTACCGTTATCTTCCGGTGATGTAATAACCAAGAATATTTTAAAGCAAGCTGCTTCGGTAGTGGAGGAGAATAACCGGCTCATTACATTGATGAAGTCAGAGCGAGTTTTCTTTGATGAACCATTGGAAGCATTGGATCGGGTAGATGTTATTGTTTCCCATCGTTTTAGTGGCAAAGAAGAAACTTCTATTTTCATGAAGGATGTAAAAGTCGCACGAGTTGCTAAAAAGGACGATGATTTTCAAGGTGTACAACTAGAAGTCCCACTAGAAAAGGCACCGGAACTAATACATATGCAAAATTATTCCGATAGTTTGCGAATTGTAAAAGCAAATGTCGGTAAAAAAGAAGAACAAGAAGCAGCTACTAAGGAAGAAAAGGCTCCAGCGAGGGACGAAAAGGAGCAAGTAAAAGAGCAGGAAAAGAAAGAACAAGAAAATAAGCCAGCAGAAAAAGAAACGAAACCAAAAGAAGAGCAGAAAAAGCAGCAATAGTAAGTTTCTAGAAGAAGCGGATCGGCCAAGTATGCGACTCAGTGAATAACGGTCCAAAGAGAAACACGGAGGTAATGTATGAGTAAAGAAAATCAACTTTTTCTCATTGGCGAGAAAAATGAACTATATAAGACTATCACCGGGACATTGAATTCC
Organism: Bacillus seohaeanensis; assembly: GCF_042684945.1. Lineage (NCBI taxonomy): Bacteria > Bacillati > Bacillota > Bacilli > Caryophanales > Bacillaceae > Bacillus > Bacillus seohaeanensis. Next base: position 16,576 of record NZ_JBHUMF010000011.1, read on the forward strand.
TATGAGTTAACTTTTATTCCAGCAGAGCAGTGGTCTACAGAGCTTCGAAAATATGAGCCAACGATGATCATTCTGTATACAGTGGAGGACAACATTTCGACAACCTCCATCATTCGAGAGATGAAAAACGAGTTTCCTAATGTATCTGTTTTATATGTTCATAATGAACAAGACTTTTCTCTTTTACGGGAAGTGACGCGTGCTGGTGCAGAGGACTTTCTTGTCGCACCGAATGAAATGGAAACGTTAGAGAAGAGAATTGACTTTCTATGGCAAGACCGTCAGTCCAAGATGGAAACAGCTGTTTCTTCTGGAAATTATAAAAAAGGGAAAGGGCAAATATTTGCTTTTTATAGTGGAAAGGGCGGAACAGGCAAGACGTTTCTCAGTACTTCTTTTGCCCAAACGCTAAAACTAGAATCTACTGCACAAGTTATACATATCGATTTTAACTTTCAATATGGTGGGGCAGAGACATATTTAGGGATTGAAAGTAATCGTTCTTTAGTTGATTTAAAACCGGTTATCAACGAGCTTAACGAACATCATATCCGGAATGTTTCCGAGAAAGAAGAACATTCTAAACTCGAACTTCTAGTCAGTCCGCGTGACGCAGAAATGGCGGAGAGCATTAATGAGGAATTTATTATTCGTCTCTTGCGGGCATGCAAAAGAAGCTATGACTTTATTATTGTTGATTTACCATCCGGGATGGATGAACAGACATTTACTGTTTTGGAAGAGTCGGACCGTATTTATTATGTCATGACAATGGATACGCCTGCTATTCGCGTACTCAAGCATGTAGAGGAATTGTTTAAAAGACTTGGATTACAAACGGAAGATAGGCTCGAGCTCATCATTAATTTTAAAGGTCGAGAAAATGAACTAACGAAAAAGGACTTGGAGCGATTTATCCATTTTCCAGTGTCAGTAGAAGTCCGAAGGGATATAAAAGGGGTTCAAGCGGCTGTCAATCAAGGGATGCCGTTAAGGAAAGAAACGAAAGAGAAGAAGTTAATTCCTCCTGCGAAGGATATTCAAAAATGGGTTACGTCGATGTTGAAATAGTAACCAAAAAAAGAAGGGAGTGATCCCATGTCGTTATTTCAAAAAAAAGCAGAGAAAAAGGTGGAACAAGAAACCTATTTTGAAAGCAGCGTTTCTACATCAAATCCATATATTGATGAGCTTGTTGAGCACTATAAGACAAGGTTACTGACGGAGACGAATTTAGAGCAATTAACCAACCTGTCTGATGGTGAGAGAAGGCTATCTATTGAAAGGTTAATCAATCAATTTATGTCCGAGGAGAAAGTGGTTATTCCAAGGCATGAACGAGATTCGATGCTATCACGCTTAATAGATGAGAGTGTTGGTTTCGGTCCTTTGGAGGCCCTATTGAAGGATGACGATATTACAGAAATCCTCGTTAATGGCCCAAAGGAAGTTTTTATTGAAAAAAGAGGCCAACTGCAAAAGTCGGATGTCACGTTTAAAGACGAAGAGCACGTAAGGCATATTATCGACCGAGTTGTTGCACCGCTTGGAAGAAGAATTGATGAAAGCTCCCCGATGGTGGATGCCAGGCTTCCTGATGGTAGTCGTGTGAATGCGGTTATCCCTCCTATTAGCTTAAACGGAACGCTCATTTCGATAAGGAAGTTTCGAAAAACACCTTTTGAAATGGATGACCTTATTAGCTATAGCACGCTTACCGAGGAGATGTCCGAATTTTTACAAGCTATCGTGGAAGCGAAAACGAATATTCTTGTTTCAGGAGGAACCGGTAGTGGGAAAACGACTTTTTTGAACGCAGTGGCGAAGGCGATTCCACTACGGGAACGGGTTATTACGATTGAAGATTCCGCTGAATTAAGGCTCAATAGATCAAGTGTTGTTGGAATGGAAGCTAGACCATCAAACGTGGAAGGGAAAGGAGAAATTAGCATTAGGCAGCTTGTAAAAAATGCTCTTCGTATGAGACCCGACCGTATTATTGTTGGAGAGGTCCGAGGTGCTGAGGCATTTGATATGTTGCAAGCGATGAATACAGGGCATGAAGGTTCTCTCACAACGGTCCATGCGAATACTCCGAGTGACGCGATCAGTCGTGTCGAAGGGATGGTTGTAATGGCAGGAATGGATTTACCAACCCATATTATCCGAGAGTATATTGTCGGGGCACTTGACTTTATTGTTCAAGTAGAAAGGTTAACCGATGGTACCAGGAAATTAATGAATATCTCAGAAGTGTACGTGGACCATGAAAGTAAAATACAAGTTCAGGATATTTTTAAATTCCAACGTACAGGTCTTGGGGAAAAGGGAGAAGTACTTGGAATGTTTACAGCAACAGGGATTCGCCCTCGATGTCTTGAAAAGCTGAAAATGTATGGAATTAATTTGAATGATGACCTTTTCGAGCCAAAGGAGGGAGCGAACGTTGACCATAAGCGTATCTATTCTGTATAGCCTAGCGGTACTTCTTTTATTATGGGGACTCTATTACCTATTAGGCTATCGAACGCAAAAACGTGAATGGAAACAAAAAATCCAGAAGTGGTATCCCGAAGAAAAAAGGAAAAGTGCCATAAGCGTGCTTGGAGATCGTTTTGATGAATCGAACTCTGCTAAACCATTAAGTAATAAACTGCAGAATGCGAATATTGCTTTGCTTCCTTCTGAGTATATTGGGATTCATTTGCTAGGTTTTCTGCTTTTATTTGTATTGTTATCCAATATTTTTAAAGTTCCAGCTAATATTACATTGCTAATCTCGCCACTATTGTTATTGGCATCCCATTATTTACTGTTCTTTATGCGGAAAAATAAATATGAGGAACGTTTCAACAATCAGCTAGCAGATATTTGTAGATTGCTAGGAAACTCAGCAAGGTCTGGTTTAACGATTAATCAGGGGATTGAAATGGTTGCTAGAGAAGTTTCCGCACCTGCAGGAGATGAATTTAAGCGAATCGCAAACGAATTGAAATTAGGTGTCCCGCTTGAGACTGCACTACGGTCCGTTCAAAAGCGAAATAAATCACGAGAATTTCAACTCTTTATTGCGACAATCCTAATTCAGAAGAAAACGGGTGGTAATTTGGCCACAACATTGGATACTATGTCCAATACGTTGGAAGACAGGAAGGTGCTCAATCAAACGATTAAAACGATGACATCCGAACAGCGATACATCTCTCTCATTGTTCCGGCACTTCCGATATTCATTCTGCTGATGATGAATAACATTATGGAGGGATTTACCGATTCTCTTTGGACTGGGCCAGGTATGGTCATACTTGTATTATTTTTAGGCGGAATTGTTTTATCGTTCTTTTTAATTAGAAAAATCACAAATATAAAGGTGTAATGTATGGATGCATTAATTATTCTCGCGGTTATTATCTTTTTGTTTACCTTTGTCCTCGCACTTCGTCATTACTCCGTATACATAAAAGAAAAAAGAATGCTACTTGGTCATATATCGGATGTCACGGAGATTGACGCATTTGAGAAAAAAGCGAAAAAGAAAAACCGGAAAGCAGAAATTGTACAGAAATTAACGAAATATGCAGATGAATTTGCAGACTTAGGACAACGAATTAACTTTTTTAGTGAAAATCACGATGTTAGTAATTGGCTTCGAAAGTCAGGGAATCCGTATCAATTAACAGTGGAAAGGTTTCAAGGATTGAAGATTTTCTTTGCTGTTGTTGGTTTTTTCGCTGGGATGCTTTCCTTTATCATTGGTCTGCCATTCTCACAATATGCAATTATCTTTAATCCACTCATTGGTTATTTTCTACCAATCATTGTGGTAAAACAGCAAGCAAAGAAAAGGCAAGAAGCATTAAGGCATGAATTGCCCGACTTCCTAGACACGATAAGTACCAGCCTTCAAGCTGGTGTCAGTCTAGATCAAGCCTTAAGGGAGGTAATCCGCTTCTTTGACGGCCCACTTAGAGAGGAATTCTCTCGATTCAACTATGAAATTGATCTAGGTGTCCAAAGAGAAACTGCTTATCGAAATTTACTAGAGAGAAATGATAATCCAGAGTTTCAAAGTTTAATAAAAGCTTTGCTTCAAGGGTTAAAACTTGGGGTGCCTATTGCGACTACTTTTAAAGTGCAGGCAGAGGACATGAGGCAATTCCGAGAAGAGCAAGTGAAAGAACTTGCCGCAAAAGCGTCGCCAAAAGTGACACTGGTTACAACCTTTGTCGTCGCACCAGTATCAATCTTAATGATTGCTGGACTTATGATACTTAATCTTATTTATGGGGAAAACAGTCTTTTTGACTTGTTAAAATAAAGAACTATTTTAGGAGGAAATGAAAATGATGAAAAAATTAAATGAAATGTATGTGAAGAGTTCTATGAAGATTCAAGGGATGATCAAGAATGAAAGAGGATCACAGACGTTAGAGTGGATTGGAATTGCGGCTGTTGTTGTTATTGTTGTTGGACTGATTTCTACTGCTTTTGCTAACGATGATACACTTGGTAAGGCTGTCTTGAAGAAGATTAAAGGCATGATCGAACAAATTGGTGGAGGTGGAGAGGGCTAAGCCACTCTTGAATAATGTTTGGAGGTAGTAGCGAAGAATGAAAAAAAAATTCTATTTACTAATTTTTATCGTATTTTCATTGTTGTTAGTAGGTTGTAGTGATACAGGGGAAACAACTAAATCAAAAGAACAGGTAAACGAGGAAGAGGAATTAGGAAAACAGGAAAAGGATAAAGTAAACGATAAAACATCCTTAGTTGATAATAAGGCTTTTGAAAATCTACCTAATCTTCCGGAAGATACGATGGGGTTAGTTCAGCAATTACCGGGAGAATACGCAAACGAAGATGTATTAACAGATGAAAATGAACAAGAGATTATTGAAAAAATAAAGAACTTACCTTCACTGCCTAAGAATGCAACAGAAGATGAGTACAACAAATACTTTCAATATATCTATTCATTGGCTGCAACAGATTTCCCTAATCCTGAAGACATAGTGAACAAATGGGAGTTTTCTATGTATGGAAACCCCGATTTGCCGGATTCAAAGTATCAATTTAAAGATAACTACAATATTGAAATTATTTTAGATTCTAGTGGAAGTATGGGGTTTCAAATTGATGGGAAAACACAAATGGAGTTAGCTAAAGAAGCTATCAATGAATTTGTATCCAATGTTCCAGAGGAAGCAAATATTTCTTTGAGAGTATATGGGCATAAAGGAACAGGGGACGACTCAGATAAGGCGATGTCTTGCTCGAGCACTGAGCAAGTGTACGGTTTTAAAAAATACAACCAAGAAAGCTTCAATCAAGCACTTAATCAATTTCAACCTAGTGGATGGACACCGATTGCAGGTGCGCTAAAAGAATCGATGAAGGAATTTAAGGACTATAACAAAGAAACAAATACAAACCTTATCTATTTAGTGAGCGACGGGATTGAGACATGTAATGGGGACCCAGTGGAAGTTGCGAAGTCATTTGCGACTTCTAACATATCACCAATTATCAATGTTATAGGATTTAATGTAGATTCAGAAGCCCAAGTACAATTGCAAAAAGTAGCCGAAAGTGCAAAGGGAATTTACACAACCGTTTCAAATGGAGAACAACTAAAGAATGAATTTGAAAGAGCACAAGAAATCCTTGAAAGATGGGAAAGTTGGAAAGGTGACGCTCTAAGCGACGCAGAAGCCGAAGAAATTGATAACAGTTTTGATATTTTGGGCTTTTCAAATGACTGGAACTACATAGCGGATGGGCAATCGTTAAATATTAGTTATTTAATTACCATTTTCAGAGAACAAGGAAAGTTAACCTTTGAACAGGCAGACCATTTAAAAGATAAGGCTAATCAAATGGAACAACTAATAGAGAATTCGAGGGAAGAAATACTAAAGGATTTGAACTCAGTAAATGATACAAAAATTGAAGAGTTAAAAAGACAAATCAACGAAAAATACAACACTAATACTCAAACATAATTATCGATAGGTAAAGAGGTTGAATAATAGAAAGGGAAAGAACGATGATAGAAAAACTACTGAAAAAAGGTTTGGTTATTGCAGCTCTAATCATCGTTCTTTTCCAATCATTTTCTGTTCCAGTACTAGCTACCATACAACCTTGGACAGGAAATCCTTGGTCCGGAGATAAGTGGGAAGGTAGTCCGTGGGATGGTGCTGACCTTGAGTGGAAAGGGGACTCATGGGAAGGCAAGCCGTGGGAAGGTTCTACAACAGAGGGAAATGATTGGGATGGAAACGGTACAGAGGGGAATGGTATCCAAGGACAGGATTGGAGCGGGTATGATTGGTCGAATGCACCTTGGTATATGGACCCTTGGTTAAATAATGGCTGGAGTCCAAATGGGTTCAGTGGAAACGGAACGACTGGAAATCCATTTAGCGGAAGTGGAACCAATGGTAATGATTTTACAGGTAATGGAACAAACGGGAGTTCATTTTCCGGTGATTACTGGAGTGAAAATCCATTTTTAAACTCACCATTTCCTCCATACTCACCCTTAGCATATAGCTATAACTACTCTCCAGAAGACTTTGAAGGAAACCCGACTGATATTAAATTGCCTATGGGGTTTGAAGTGGCCAAGTACATTTCAAATGATGTTATTGGTGGGCAAGTGAATATGATTGATGGGTATATGAAGTTTGATTTTGAGAATAATCCTAATGGATATAAGCCTGGGGGAACTTTCTATTCCACCCTATTACTAAATGGGGTAAAGGTAGGTTTAGGAGAGAAAACGCCGGGGTTTGTTAATGGGGTTTCGGGTGCGCATGATTTTGCATTAAAGTCAATTGATGCTGTAGGAGCGGTAAAGGATTATAAAATACTTAAGGATTTTAGAGATGCTTCTAGAGCAGCGGGTGGAGTAAGAGGAGCCGCAGAAGTTGCAGACAATGCCAGCGATGCGTTGTCTGGTTTAACAAAAGTTGGAACTATCTCAAAGCTTAATGTAGCAACAGCAGCCTTAGGAGCTGGGTACTCAGCCGTCGAGTTGGGGTTTAATGGTGCAAAGGCATATGAAGTATTAAATTCAAACGCTGCTGGGAATGAGAAGGTTTCTGCGGTAGCAGAGGCAACTGGCAATTTTGGTGACCTTTTAATGAATGCCGGAGTTATTACAGCAGCTGTTCCAGGTGGTCAAGCGGCTGGTGCTATAATGATTGCCGGCGGAGCAGCTGTTTGGGGGGCATCGAAGCTTACAAAATTAGTAGCTGATAATTGGAATGGAATTAAGAAATTTGCTAAAGATCCAGTTGGTAATTCGAAAAAAGCAATAAAAAAAGGTTGGAATAAGATTAAAGGTTGGTTTGGGAAGTAATATAAGCTAGATACGTAATAAAAGGGGGGTACTCCCCCTTTTTATCCTTGAATTTAGAAAAAAGGACGGTTTTATATGGATGTAAAGGCATTGTCCAAGAAAGCAAATAAGTATAAAAAGTGGTTAGAAAATTCTGTCCTTATTAACCCATTTAGTTATGAAGTTAATGGAGTTGATTACTATATAGTTATCTATAAAAGAAATTCAAATGTAAAAGGGTACTCTGTAATATCAGAAGGATTTTACTCTAGTAAGGATGCTATAAAGGCATTTGAAACCTTAGTACTGTATACAGTCTTTGCGAATAATTTTTTTGAAGGTGAAGAAACAAAAATGAAACTATCACCGGACTATTTTTTTGAAATAGCCGACAAGATAAATCATTTTTTACAGAGCAGTACCGAGAAGAATAAATTTCTTTTGAAAGGAAAAAACACTTTAATTGAGCTTGGAGATATACTAAAAGATTTACAAAAATATATTAGAGATTACTCTAATCATTATGATGAACATATTTTAAAAACCAATAGAATTGATGAACGAGAATATGAATCCATTCTTGAAACGCTATCCCATCTAAACCGCCTTCAATACCTACAGGGTAAAGTATTTTTAGATTCATTTGAAGATTTAAAGGGCATGGAAAGGGAAATGAAGAAACAAAAAATTGATCAACAACTTTCACGTGATCAACAGATTGTATTAAAAGAATTATTGAATGGAACGAAAGAAACGAAACAAAGTATAAAGGCTTTAGACATCGAGAAAAAAATCGCTCATCTACCAGTGGAAGAACAGATTAAAATTTTAGTTGAGGAATTTAAAAAGGCTGGAAGAAATAATCTCGATCGTCATAAAAGGAATTTGCGCTACCCGAAGCTATAAGATACAAAGGTATATAGCTGATTTTGGAGTGGGAATATAATGGATTCAAAAACTTTATGAAGGAATGCTGAAAAGTACAAGAAATGGTTTGAGAATGTATTCATTAATCCTTTCGGCTATGAGGTTAATGGCACTTTGTATTACTTATCCATTTACAAAAAAATCCAAAGTAAAAGGCTAATCGGTTGTATCTGCTGGAGATTATTCTAATGTTGATGCATTAAAAGCCTTTGAGAAACTAATACTCTTCACTGCTTTTTCTAATAAATTTTTTTCAATAGGGGAACAAAGGGCAAAGATTAGTGAAGATTGTTTCTATACTCCTGCCAATTACATAGCAGATTATTTACAAAATGATAATCACAATATTTATCTCTCGAAAGGTAGAGAGATTTTAGTGGAGTTTGGGGATATACAAAAAGAATTAAAGGAACTAATTAAAGAATATTCTCATCATTATGATCACCATATATGCAAGATAAACAGGATAGACGATAAGAAGTATGAACGTTTAATTGAAGCTCTTGTACATCTAGATAGAATTCAATATCTACAAGGCCATAAGCTTGTAGAAAACGTTCAAGATTTAAAACTGGTGAAAAAATGAAATGGAGAAGACAAAAATCTTGTCATTAATTCCTAAAGATAATGAAATTTTCCTGACAGAATTTCTGAGTGGAACAAAAGACATGGAAAGGTCAATGAAGGATTTTGAAGATCTAAAAACAACCTCTCATTTGCCTATAGAAAAGCAAGTGGAACAATTAAAGCAGTCGTATTATGAAAAAGGATTAGTAAAACTTCCTAGGTACAAACAAGATCTACGTTACCCAAAACCCTGAGGTGAAATCATGGATAAACCATTAAAATACACCTTTTCCTTTATTGCGGAAAGGTTTGAAAAGCTTCTTATTATTGTTCTTTGCGTTCAACTACCATTGTTGATTCTGCACTCTATCATAACAAACTATACTTATGCGATTACTCCCAATGTTGGAACCATCTATTCTGTAGCAGATATCTATTACGCTCTCTTCACGATTTTGTTCTTTCTATATGCTCAAATTCCATTTGTAAAATATACATTCAATGAGCTTGAAGGGCGAGAAGGTTCTTTGAAGAATGCCTTGTATACATTTGTAGTTCAAGGGTTTCCGATTTTTGTGTTTTCTTGCCTGATAAGTATATTAATTATTATCGGTTTTTCCTTTTTTGTTGTTCCAGGAATTATTATTCTTTCTTTATTTATAACAGCTCCTATTATTTCCATCATCGATAATAAATCAGTCTGGAAATCTATTAAAGAAGCACGATTATTATTTAAAAAGCATTTTATTAAAATTATTCTATTAATCTCCTTGTGGGGAACAGTTGAAATGGTGATAGGAATTATAGTTAATTCCTTTATTTTAAATATTACTAGTTCTTATGCTGCGTTAGCAGGAGTTCAAATTTTAACAAATATGTTGTTCTATCCATTATTTATTGTGCTTTTAACGACAAGCACGTTGAAGTGGAGAGAAGGGCTTAGGAAACTTACATAGTTGGCAAGTGGGGAAGACAACCTACTTTTGTAGTCTTGAGAGAAAAATAAATAGATTTAGAAAGGAAAAGAGCGATGACGGAAAAACTACTGAAAAAAGTTTTTGTAATGGCTGCCTTATTTATCATTCTTTTCCAATCATTCTCGATTCCAGCGTTCGCGGCTATTCAACCGTGGGAAGGGAAGTCATGGGAAGGGAACCCATGGACTGGAGACCCATGGGATGGAGCGGATCTCAAATGGGAAGGGGACTCATGGGAGGGCAATCCATGGGAAGGTTCCAATACCGAAGGGAATGATTGGGATGGAAAGGGTACTGATGGAAATGGTACAACAGGAGAAGGTTGGAATGGATACGATTGGTCTAGTACACCATGGTATTTGGATCCTTGGCTAAATAATGGCTGGAGTCCGAATGGATTTACTGGTAACGGAACAAATGGCAGTCCATTTACTGGTGATGGAACAAGTGGTAACCCTTTTTCCGGGAACGGTACAAATGGGGAGGCTTTTACGGGTGATGCCATAAATGGTAGTCCGTTTTCCGGCAATGGAACAAATGGTAATCCATTCACGGGCCTTGGCACAAATGGATATCCCTTTTTAGGATATGGAACGAATGGTCAGCCATTTCTTGGTTATGGATCGAACTATAAATTAACAGAAGTGTCACCGTCGGATAGCCCAACTGCCGATGATCCAATTTATTCAGGGTATGATTGGATGAAATTTGCAGTGAATGACCTTGGGATAGCGGGGCTTCAAACACTCGGTCAGAGTAATATTGACCTAAGTGATTTAGGGACATGGAATACGAAATCAAAAACATTTTATTTGAAAATGTTAGAATCAACGTTTAAATTTTCTTCTAAAGATATTGCCATGTTAGAGTTAGGGGCAGATTCCTTAGATGTAGGGAAAAATGTTAAAGACTTTAGAAATAACATGCGGAACCTACGAGATACATCTGTTTTATTAAGAAATGGAGTATCTCCGTATTTGTCAAATCCTCAACTTCTACTAGATGGGGTTAAAAATATCAAATTATCAACCATTGCTACTTCCACCGCACAACTTGGATCTAATACTTACAACGCATTTAAGTCAATGGCTCCGTTAGGAAAATTAAATGTCATCGGGGCAACTGTTGGGGCAGGTTTTTCTGCGGTAGATACTTTTCAAAATACAGTAAAACTTTTTAATGCGGATACTGGAAAAGAAAGAGTTGCTGCTGGAGCAGATTTAGGCCAAAGCACAGGAAGTTTACTTATGAATGTTGGGACAGGGGTTGCGGCTTTCCCAGGGGGCCAAGTAGTTGGTGGAGCATTGATTGCAGGTGGAGCTGCTTTATGGCTTGGTGGAACAGTAGTAAAACATTGGGGAACAATAAAAAATGCTGTCAAACATCCTGTTAAAACGGTTAAAAAGTTAGGAAAAGGAATAGCGGACAAAGCGAAGAAAGGTTGGAAAACAGTAAAAGGATGGTTCTCATAAGGGAGAGAGCCATCTTATCCTAGGTAGTAAGAGTATTTAAAAAGCGTATTACATAAACGTAAAGTGAAACGCGATTCCTTGGGACTAGTTATACAATGGAGGGTAAATAATGAGCACAGAAGAAATTTCAAAGATAGCTCAAAAACATAAAAAATTCGCAGAAAGAATCGATATTTTTCCATATGAATATAGAACGGAAGATACAACTTATCGAATGGCCCATTTTTATAGACTGACGTCAAAGTTATACGGGAGTTATGTTTATACTCCATATGACCTTTCTTATCAAGAAGTGAAATCTGTGTTTTATAAATTTATTTTGATGGAGGAATACCTCAAAAATAAATTATCAAAATTGAACGACTATGCTTCGCAAGATTTAACGAAAAGTTACTTTGATTATAGAGATCTTTTAACGGAATTAGATCCTATCGTGTTTTCCGATGTTCAAAATGAAATAGATAAAATTCTTGAGTCCATTGTCTTTATTGACAATTCTTTAAGAGAAGTAAGAGAGAGATATCAGGAATTTCAACAGATTTGCAAGACTATTAAATCAGAAAAAGCCTTTACTAATGAACAGCTAGAAAGAATAAGGAGAATTCACGGTGAATCACAAGCCATTCTATTTAATCAAACATTAGAGCAAAAGAAAATATTAGAACCCGCTAAAAAACTATTTAGGTTTATGAAGGAAAAAGACTTACATAAAAATCCAACATACAAAGAGGAGTATGAAAAGACAGATGTTATTGTAAACGATCAATCTGTTTTAACCTTAGATAATTCTTTAAGAAAGTTTGGAAAAGTAGAAGAAATGAAGGCTCTATCATATGAGCAACTAGTTCTAAAACAAATTGAGTGGTTTGAAAAGGCCTTTTTTAAAGCATTAAACGAAGATTTTATTAAGAGAAGAGTTAGAAATCCATCTGTTCAGGGGAGTTAGCAATGATTAATTCATGGAAAGAAGCAATGAGAATTTATACAGGAAAGTTTGAGGGGGTATTATTACTCTCTCTCACTATTCTTCTTCCTTTGCTGTTAATCGATTGGTTCATTATCAATATTGTTTACCTTTTTGTATTTAATGATTTTACATCATCACTAGCAGATTTTTACTATATCTTTTTAACGTTTATTTTTCTCGTTATCGCGCAAATCCCATTTGTGCAGTTTGTAAAGTCATACGAGAATTCGGGGGAAATCGAGTATAAAGATATTTATTATGTTTTTATCACGAATGCATTCTCGTTATTTGTTTTTGGTGTATGTTTTTCGTTCGTAACATCTTTAGGGGTACTCCTTTTTATTGTACCTGGGCTAATTTTCTTACTGTTTATGTTTGTTGCTCCATATGAAGCAATCCTAGAAGAAAAGTCGGTTTGGAAATCAATGAAGACATCTATTTTCTTTGCGAAGAAAAAGTTTTTTCCATTATTCTTTGTTATTTTAATTATTAGCTTGACTGAAATTATTATCGGTTGGGTAAGCATGTTTCTTATTCATACGGTAACATCGTCGTTGTTGGCCCAAATAACAGTCCAGATGCTGTTGAATCTATTAATCTTTCCTTTTCTAGCAATATGGGTTACATACTTTTATATTGATTGGAAGAAAAAATACCAACTTTCTTAGAGAGGACTTAAGCCCATGGGGAGAGGTGAATGAAATGCTAAATATTATAAAAAAAATAAAAAATGAAGAAGGCTCATCGACAATAGAGTTTCTTGGTATTTTGCCTTTAGTGTTCATTGTCCTAATGATTATGTGGCAGCTAATTGTCAGTGTGCAGGCTGTAATAGTGGCGCAGTCGGCAGCAAATGAAGCTGCTAAGGTTTACTCTGTAACAGAAAATAGCAGCGAAGCAGAAGCTGCTGCATCTAAGATTGTATCAGCTGGTGGGTCTTATCTGACATTTCAAGGAGCATCAGGTATGAATGCGAAAGACTTTACAGCAACCGTTAATGTCAATATAGATTTTGTCTTTTTACCAGAGAAATTGTTTGCCAATAATCAAGCTCCTTCTTACTCCTTCTCTTCAACTGCTAGCGGTAAGGTGATTAAAAATGAAATTGAAGGTTAAAGAGACTCTTCAAAATGAACGTGGGAATATTGCTCTCTTTGTTATTGGAATATTAGCTGTAATGATGATTTTATTTGTTTTTGTGTTGAATCTTTCAAAAGTATTTGCCGTAAAGGAACAGGCAGACTCTACAACTCAACAGGCGAGTATAGCTGCTACAGCGGTAATGTATGAAGAACTGGAGGGTGTAATTGCGGAATATGAGACGTGGCTTATCGGTAAACTAGATTCCTATCCAGAAACGATCGGTGAAAAGGTAGATGAAAAAATAATTGATTTAAATAGCGATCCTGACTATAACGATTATTCAGCAAACGAAATATCCATTGAGGCATTGGATATGGTACTTATAGAAGAACTAGAGCATGGGTTTGGAAAAAAAGAGCTGGCTGAAAAGCTTGAAGATGAAATAGAACACGATATCGTAAAAAAAATGAAGAATAAAGCCAGACAAACAATAGTAGAAAATGGCGGTAATCTAGAAGGTGCAACACTTGAAATAGAGAATGGGCAAGTATATATAAAAGCTTCTAATACAGTAGAAGGTACGAGTTACAAAGGATTTTTTGATAACTTTTCTGATGAGTTATTTCAGCAATCGGGTGGCCCTAAAATGGACTTTCTGGAGCATATTCCCTTTTTTGATGTAGGGGTGGAGTCGTTGGAAAGTTAAATTCTCTGATAGTTTAATCAAACGTTTGTTTAATAGAAAGAACGTTGATTTAGCAATATTTCTAGGATTTGTTCAAACGTTTGTTTACATCGTATCTAGTAGTCTTGTGCTTGTTTTTTTGGGGGGGGGGGAGGTTTGTCCAAAAAGTAAAGACAGTGCTGTCCAGCTTTAACAAAAATTGCACCAACATTATATATGGAGGGATAGTATGTCGAAGAAGGAAAAGCGCTGGAGAAGGTTTTATTTAATTTTGATGATTTTTTTTCTATGTTATTTTTGTTCCTGTATCTGTTTTAGAATGGATCGGAGCAGATGGAGGGTTCCCAATAACTGCGATTGCCGTGGGAGTTGCACTTCCTTATATGCGGAAAAATCATTTAAATCAAATTCAGGTGAGAGAGGGTACGAAAGCTTGAGGAAACTCAGGCTTTCTTTTATATGGGGGAATTTTGAGGAAAGGCTTAATATCGGAGAAGGAAGGCTCAATAAAAAGGGTGTAAAGATACTCACTATACCAATCCAGGTCTTTGATAGTCTCTAACGACTAATTTATTCCTTTAATCTGCTTATTGCAGCGAAAAAATAGCCCTCGCTTTATTTAAGCGGGGGCTTTTGAATGGGGGAATACGTTATCATTATGGTCAATCCTCTAAAATAATATACATCTAGTTTTAAATATTGATAGTCAGCTCTTGTATGAAACCCTACTAGAATTATCCTTCTACATTTATATAATCCTGTTTACTATTTATAGGAGAGTATCAACAAAATGCAAGCATTTAGAAAAAGTACAATAAAGTTCAATCAAACGTTTGTTCAAACTTATTTTAAAATGGAGCGGAAATATATTACAATAGGTGGAAAAGTGTTAATTCTGTAGTAATCTTGACTAGAGGTCTTTTATAAAAGAGATAAAGAAGTAGCATGTGTACAGTTGCTTTCACATTTTAAGGGGAAAGTTCCCAACAAACGATTGCTAAAGAGAGGGATTCCAATGTCTATTGTAACAGAAAAAGGTGAGCATACGGAGGCTTCAGAAGAGATAAATCCATGGCTTACCATTTGGGTTCAGCCTAGGAAAACAATTCGTTTTATGATGGAAAACAGTAAATTTGGTTGGGTATTTCTGTTAGTGTGTCTGGCGGGAATTTCAAATGTATTGGATATTGCCTCTAATGCAAACATGGTTGATAAAGTTTCTACATCCATCGTAGTCATTGTGCTTACTGGTATTTTTATAGGAGCCATTCTAGGGTTGGTCGTTTGGAGCTTGTCTTCTCTTCTGTATTGGTCTATTGGCAAGTTATTTAAAGGAACAGGAACACTTAAAGAAATAATGACTGCATCTGCGTGGGCATTTATCCCGATAGTTCTATCTTTGATTTTGTGGATTCCAGACCTTCAAATTTTAGGAGAGGGTGCTTTTTCAGCAATCCCTTCAGCCATTACGCCATTTGAAGGAATAGTAGTCATTTTTTCTGCAATTGTAGAATTAGTGTTTTCAATTTGGTATGTGGTTATCTTGGTAAAAGCAATTGCGGAAGCTCATCAGTTCTCCGCTTGGAAAAGCGTTGGAACGGTATTTATTCCTGGGTTTACTATTTTCTTTTTGATGGTTTTTACTATAGTTATCCTGCATTAACGGGCAGGGCCCCTGCGTTCCCCACTTTAAATTCGGAATTTCCCCCACAATTGGTTAAAATAAGAAGTAAATCATCTAGAAACGACTGTTGGATAGTTAAAAGGAGCGAGTGTTGTGAGAAGATATGCAGATGATAGTTTGGCGTTACATACAGATTTGTATCAAATAAATATGGCGAAAGCGTATTGGGATGATGGTGTTCATAATCGTAATGCGGTGTTTGATTTGTTCTTTCGGAAGTTACCATTTGGGAATGGGTATGCTGTTTTTGCAGGGCTGGAGCGGATTATTCAGTATCTTGAGGGTTTCGGTTTTTCGGAAAGTGATATTGAATACTTGCGAGAAGAAGTTGGATATGAAGAAGAGTTTCTTCACTTTTTAAAGGATATGCGTTTTACTGGTACGGTTCGTTCAATGAAAGAGGGAGAGTTGGCATTTGGAAATATGCCGATGGTTCGGGTGGAAGCACCATTGGCACAAGCACAGATTTTAGAAACGGCTTTACTAAACATTGTGAATTACCAAACATTAATTGCGACGAAAGCAAATCGTATTAAGCATGTGGTAGAAGATGGTGTGGTAATGGAGTTTGGATCAAGACGTGCTCAAGAACTGGATGCCGCTGTTTGGGGGACGAGGTCTGCTTATATCGGGGGATTTGATGCAACAAGCAACGTCCGTGCAGGAAAGATATTCGGTATTCCTGTTGCAGGTACTCATTCTCATGCAATGGTACAAGCCTATCGAGATGAGTATAAAGCTTTTCATAAATATGCAGAAAGTCATAAGGATTGTGTTTTCCTTGTGGATACGTACGATACGCTAAAGTCTGGCGTTCCTACCGCAATTAAAGTAGCAAAAGAGCTTGGAGATAAGATTAATTTTACAGGGATCCGTCTTGATAGTGGTGATATCGCGTATTTATCCAAAGAGGCACGGAAGATGCTCGATGAGGCAGGCTTTACAGATACGAAAATAATTGCGTCTAACGATTTGGATGAGTATACGATTCTTAACTTAAAGGCCCAAGGAGCCGAAATTGATATATGGGGAATAGGGACAAAGTTGATAACTGCCTATGACCAACCAGCATTAGGTGCAGTATATAAACTAGTCTCTATCGAAGGTGAAAATGGAGAAATGATTGATACAATCAAAATTTCAAGCAATGCGGAAAAGGTCTCCACTCCTGGTAAGAAAAGAGTGTATAGAATAGTTAATACCATTAATCATAAATCAGAGGGAGACTATATTGCACTAGAGCATGAAGATCCGCAATCAGAACAAAGATTGAAAATGTTCCATCCTGTGCATACCTATATTAGTAAGTTTGTCACTAACTTTGAGGCGAGAGAACTGCATGAAGAAATCTACTCAAATGGAGAGCTTGTCTATAAGATACCTGATTTAGTTAATATCCGGAAATTCGTGGATGAAAATCTTCAGTTATTATGGGATGAATATAAGCGGTCGTTGAACCCGGAAGAATACCCAGTTGACTTAAGTGATGAATGTTGGACAAATAAGGTGGAACTTATTAAGCAAGTGAAGGAAGAAGTGAAGGACCGGTTTAACCAGAAGCAAGCATAAATATTGGTTGTATTGTGAAAGAATCGCTATAATGTTATGTAATAAATTCTAACATGGAGTGTGAAATGATGGATGCTTTGCAAAAACAAATAGTAGATGAGTTGCTTGTAAAACCAACTATTGACCCTAAGGAAGAGATTCGCCGCAGTGTAGACTTTTTGAAAGCGTACTTAAAAAAACATTCGTTTCTAAAAAGCTTTGTACTTGGTATTTCTGGCGGACAGGACTCCACATTAGCTGGTAAGCTTGGACAAATGGCTGTGAATGAATTAAATGAGGAAACAGGGTCCAATGATTATGCTTTTTATGCAATTCGACTCCCCTATGGTAAACAAGGGGATGCACAAGATGCGATTGACGCTGTAGAGTTTATTCAGCCTTCTGTTTCCCTTACAATCAATATTCAACCCGCGGTGGATGCTAGTGTAGATACATTGAAGCAAAATGGTATTGAGCTAACTGATTTTGTGAAGGGGAATGAAAAAGCACGTGAACGAATGAAAGTGCAGTACAGTGTAGCGGCAATGCGAAACGGTGTTGTACTCGGAACGGATCATTCGGCAGAGGCATTAACAGGTTTTTATACGAAACACGGTGATGGCGCAGCAGATCTTGTACCACTTTTCCGCTTAAATAAACGGCAAGGGAAAATGCTTCTAAAAGAGCTTGGTGCCCCAGAGCACTTATATAATAAAATCCCAACAGCGGACCTAGAAGAAGATCGTCCACAGCTTCCTGATGAAGTAGCACTCGGAGTTAGTTATGATGAAATTGATGATTATTTAGAAGGAAAAGACGTCTCATCTGAATCAAAGAAAACGATTGAAAGTCTTTATTTAAAATCACAACATAAACGTCATTTACCAATCACTGTCTATGATGATTTTTGGAAATGAATGAAGCAGCCGGCCCTCTATAGTAAAGAGGCTGGCTTTTTATTTTTCCAAACTCCGAGATTAACTAGTTGTACTAGGATGGAGTGTTTAAAACTTGGATTGATTATCTTAATTTTAGACCATTTCCTACTCCTGTTGGATCACTTTTCTTT
The DNA here is from genome assembly GCF_042684945.1 of Bacillus seohaeanensis. Taxonomy (NCBI): domain Bacteria; kingdom Bacillati; phylum Bacillota; class Bacilli; order Caryophanales; family Bacillaceae; genus Bacillus; species Bacillus seohaeanensis. Next base: position 34,901 of record NZ_JBHUMF010000011.1, read on the forward strand.
CCATCCGGACTGACTTCTAATCATCCCGAATCACATTATCTTCCTGTCCAGACCAATTCTATCTTTAACAGATTTAGTATCTTTAGAAAGAAAGGAGCAATCGTTCATAAAAGACAAAATTCCTAATTATTCTATTAATTTTTTGGGATTCTTAAAGGTATTTTAGCGATATAAAACGAAAGTATTAGTAGTTGATTAGAAATATTACAGGGTATGAGGTTGGTGCAAATCGATTGTTCCCGTTCACATCAAAATAAATAGAAAAGATAGATAGGGAGACTTTCCTGTTTCTCTTCTAACACCAAGATTCTAGGAGGGTGAAAATGACTAGTGAATTAAAGAATTCGAAGTTACAAGAGGTACTTGAGAATATAGATAAAGTAATGATAGGAAAGCGTAAGTCGGCAGAGCTTAGTATCATCGCTCTCTTGGCAGGGGGGCATGTTTTATTAGAAGATGTGCCAGGTGTAGGGAAGACAATGATGGTAAAGGCACTTGCAAAGTCAATTGGTGCTAGCTTCAAGCGAATTCAGTTTACACCTGACTTGCTTCCGTCGGATGTTATTGGTGTATCGATTTACAATCCGAAAGAGATGGAATTCGTTTTCCGTCCGGGTCCGATTATGGGAAACATTATTTTAGCGGATGAAATTAATCGAACTTCTCCTAAAACACAATCAGCACTACTAGAAGGGATGGAAGAAAGCAGTATTACGATTGATGGGGTAACGAGAAAATTAGAACGACCTTTCTTCGTTATGGCTACTCAAAATCCCATAGAATATGAAGGGACCTATCCGCTTCCTGAGGCGCAACTTGATCGCTTCTTGTTGAAAATAAAAATGGGTTACCCTGAGCCTTATGAAGAGATGGAAGTATTACAACGTGCCCAAAAGACTCCGCCGATTGAAAACTTGCAGCCGGCTATCACTATCGAAGAATTAAAAACTATACAACAGGAAGTGAAAGAAGTTTTTGTAGACGATACGATAAAAAAATATATTGTCGATATTGCTAATAAAACGAGAATTCATACGAATGTTTATTTAGGTGTAAGTCCTCGTGGTTCCATTGCTTTAATGAAAGCTTGTCAAGCTTATGCGTACATACAGGGAAGGGACTTTATTATTCCAGATGACGTTCAGTATCTAGCACCATTCATTTTTGCTCATCGAATAATTCTTAAGTCGGAAGCAAAATATGAAGGGATTACAACAGAAGAAGTGATAGATCGTGTTATTGCTAGAATTCCAGTTCCTGTTCAAAGGCTTGTGAAATAAATGAAGGATAAATTACAGCTGTTTTTTCAAATAGGGAAGTTTCTCTTATTGCTATTGTTAATAGGGGTAACCTTCTGTTTTGCTATGTTTCAAGGTGGTTTTCTAAGTTGGTTTTTATTCTACAGCTTCCTTCCGTTCGCTCTTTACTCTTTAGCTGTATTCCTATATCCTATGTCCGATATAGTGGTGGAAAGGGCATTTGAAGCAGTAGATTTTAAAGCGGGAGACGAACTGAAAGTCACAATCACCATGAATAGAAAAATACCTATTCCAATATTTTACATGGTATTGGAAGATGTTGTGACAGAGTCTGTTTTTCATCATACAACTCTCCAAAAAGCGAAAGCGATGGTTTATCCAGGGTTTAGGAAGCAGATTAAACTGACCTATTCTATTAAGGAGCTTCCGAGAGGAGAACATATTTTTTCAGCCGTTCGATTTCGTATGGGGGACTTTTTCGGTGTTTTTGAAAAAAGTGCGACCGTTACATGCGAAAATCAATTATTAGTGTATCCGTCATTTGTTGATGTTGCTTATCGCCCATTAGAGAATCGCTATGATCAAGGTCTAACTTCTTCTACTGTAAAAATTCAAAAGGATACGACGATGGCAACAGGTGTAAGGGAATACCAACCAGGAGATCGCTTTTCTTGGATACATTGGAAATCGTTTGCCCGCACAAATAGTTTAATGACGAAAGAATTTGAAGAAAGGCAGTCTCATGATGTCCTTCTTGTTTTAGACCGAGAAACATCTGCTACCTTCGAACCGATGGTCACGTTCACTGCATCTGTTATCCGTTCTATTATAAAAAAAGGCGCGCAAGTAGGGCTCATATCTATTGGGGAGGATCATGTTTCCTTTCCAATTAGAGGCGGAGAGGAGCATCAGCGGCATCTGTATTACCACCTTGCAAAAGTGCGTGCAGATAGTCCCTTTGCATTAGGAAAAGTACTTCAAGGAGAAGGGATAAATTATCAACAATCAGCGACTGTAATATTTATTACCGCCACGCTTTCGAAACGGATGGTTATGAGCATCAGTAATTATGCAAAGCGAAACAGCGCCGTTGTTATTTTTCTTATAAAAGCAAAAGGGGCAAGCTTTACACAAGAAGAGAAATCGCTTAAGGCGTATGCCGCTGCAAGAGGAATATGGGTAAGACCTTGTTTTGAAGGAGAGTTTGGGTCGGCCTTTACGGAGGTGAAGCGAGCGTGATAGAAAATACTCCGACACATAGAATACAAACGATCATTTTGTATGTATTAGGCTTCCTTTTACTATGGGAATGGTTAAGGCCATTACAAGTAGTCACGGATACTAGTAGCCTGCACTATTTTCTTGTTTTTATAGCACTAGCAATGATTCTATCTTATTTTAGAGTAAAACCTTTTATTTCGGGATCTATTAAAGTAGTATTTATTCTTTTTTCACTACAATCACTCTACTTCGAAGGCTCTTTTTTTAGCCTACTATGGATTGGTCCTTTTTTAAAAGATCTCACCTACAATTTAGAATTAACTTTAGGTAGGGAATGGTCAAGTCTGTCCTTTATGTATCGAAGTCTTTTGTTTTTCGTCTTGCTTTGGCTTATGACCTATCTCTTATATTACTGGTTAAGCGTGAAGAAAACGATTCTACTTTTCTATATCATGACAATTGCTTATATTAGTGTGTTGGATTCTTTCTCAAATTACGATGGCGATCAAGCAATTATTCGGGTTGTTATTTTTGGTTTTTTACTACTTGGTTTGCTTGCCTTTGAACGGATTGTTATGAAAGAAAGAATTCTTCCGACAAAAACGAATAAGCAGCGTTGGATTATCCCGCTAGTAGTAATGGTCGGGGCCAGTTCTTTTTTTGCATTTGTAGCACCGAAAGCAGATCCGCTTTGGCCAGACCCTGTTCCATATTTTAAGTCCTATGCGGAAGGGGCAGGAGGCAGTGTTAGTAAAATAGGGTATGGTACAGATGACTCCGAGCTTGGAGGTCCTTTTATCGGTGACCCCACTGTCGTATTTAAGGCTGAAATTGAGAGTGAACATTATTGGAGAATTGAAACAAAGGATGTGTATACAGGGAAAGGTTGGGAACAGTCGCTTACAGAGGATCAATCGTTGATGAGGTTCCAATCTGGGGAGCCAGTGCCATTAATGCTAAACTTGCAAGAGTCGGAAAGAGAAGCGACAGAAGAAAGAATTCTTATTGAACAGCCGTATAATCATGTGGTCTATCCCTATGGTGTAGAGACGGTTACTGGAAACGAAGATGGCTACTTTATGCTTAGCAATAATAATGAAAAAATCAAGAGTTATCGGAATCAAGAAGAAGTGGAATTGGATGAGTATAGTATAACGTACCGAAAACAGGTATATTCCCAGAAGGCAATGACAGCGGCGAATGATACTGTTGATTTATCTCAGTTGGATCCGTATTTAGATCGTTACACGCAACTGCCGGAGGCTCTTCCAGAAAGAGTAAAAGTTCTTGCGGCGGAAATAACGGAAGGTAAGGAAAACTGGTATGACAAGGCAAAAGCGGTAGAGCAATATTTTGCACAAGAAGGATTTATGTACGATCAGTTTGATGTCCCTGTACCGGAGAAAGGTCAGGATTATGTTGATCAATTCCTTTTTGAAACACAAAGAGGTTATTGTGATAATTTTTCTACTTCGATGGTTGTAATGATGAGGTCTTTAGGAATTCCTGCACGTTGGGTGAAAGGATACTCAGAGGGAGAATATAGCAGTCAAATTGATAGCGATACAATGCTGTATGAGGTGTCTAATAATAATGCCCACTCATGGGTAGAGGTATTTTTCCCGGAAGTTGGTTGGGTACCATTTGAGCCGACTGTAGGTTTTAGTAATAATGTTATTTATGACTATGATTTTGAACTGCCAGAGACAGAAGAAACGCAGGTTTCAGAAGTATCGGAGCAGGAAGAACCAAAAAAAACATTTCAGCCTGAGGAGGATGTGGCTACTTCAAGTGAGGAGGAGTTTTCCTTCGAGCAGTTCTGGGGAGATACAAAAGTATTTTTTAAGAAAAATTGGGGGAAGGTGCTAGTTGGTTTCGCTTTGCTTCTCGCTTTAGTAGCAGTGCTTTATGGAATACGTAGGCGTTGGTTGCCATACTTTCTCATCTTTTATTATCGCAAGAAAAATGAGGAGCGTATTTTCTCTAGTGCTTACATTTCGTTAGTGAAACAACTAGAAAGATATGGATTGAAAATAGAAGATGGGCAAACATTACGAGCGTACGCTAGGTATATCGATTCGTTCTTCGGAACCAGTGAAATGACTAGACTAACAAGAAATTATGAAAGCATTTTGTACGGTCAAAAACTTTCAGAAGAAGACTGGGAGAAGATGAGGGAATTGTGGGAAAATTTAATTAAAAAGACAACTGGTTGACCCACAAGTAAACAAAGTTTAAAATAATGTCAACTTAATAGAGTTCGTTAGCATCCTTCGTATATCCTCGATAATACGGTTCGAAAGTCTCTACCGGGTCACCATAAATGACCTGACTATGAAGGCAGCGTTTCTACTTCTATGACATTATTTATGTTTTAAAAAGCTAGAATCCTGCCTTTTTTATAGGCGGATTCTAGCTTTTTTTATTATTTATGGACCGAAGAAGGGAATACTGCTGTTTATAGGTTCTCTATAGGATGCTAATAATAGGTAAAAAATATGACCAATGAGGTGACCGAGAATGACTGGAAAACAAGAACTGCACAATCAGGAAATGATCCTTGTGCTGGACTTTGGAAGTCAATACAATCAATTAATTACAAGAAGAATTCGTGAATTTGGTGTGTATAGTGAACTTCATCCCCATACAATCACATTGGAAGAGATTCAAGAAATAAACCCTGCCGGAATTATTTTTTCTGGGGGACCAAATAGTGTTTATGGTGATGATGCGTTCCGTTGTGATGAGCGTATCTTCGATTTAGATGTTCCGATATTTGGTATTTGCTATGGGATGCAGCTAATGACAATGCACTTCGGTGGCAAAGTAGAGCGTGCTAAGCATCGCGAATATGGAAAAGCGGCTATTAATATCGATAAGACTTCTAAGTTATTTGGTGGTTTGCCAGAAGAGCAAGTAGTGTGGATGAGCCATGGCGACTTAGTAATGGAAGCGCCAGAAGGGTTCGACGTCAATGCCACAAATCCTTCTTGTCCAATTGCATCAATGAGTAACGAAGAAAAAGGTCTATACGCTGTTCAATTCCATCCAGAAGTCCGCCATTCTGTATATGGAAATGAAATGCTTAAGAACTTTGTCTTTGATGTTTGCGGCTGTAAAGGTGACTGGTCGATGGAGAACTTCGTTGAAATAGAAATGGAGAAAATCCGTAAAACTGTTGGAGATAAACAAGTTCTTTGTGCATTAAGTGGTGGAGTGGATTCTTCTGTTGTAGCTGTTCTTATTCATAAAGCAATAGGAGATCAGTTGACATGTATTTTTGTTGACCATGGACTTCTACGTAAAGGTGAAGCAGACAGTGTAATGAAAACTTTCGCTGAAGGTTTCAATATGAACGTTATTAAAGTGGATGCTAAGGATCGTTTCTTGGATAAGTTAAAAGGTGTTTCCGATCCTGAACAAAAGCGTAAAATTATCGGTAACGAATTTATTTACGTCTTTGACGATGAAGCGACAAAACTAAAAGGTATCGATTACCTAGCTCAAGGTACACTTTATACGGATATTATTGAAAGTGGGACGGCTACTGCACAAACAATTAAGTCCCATCATAATGTTGGTGGCCTACCAGAAGATATGCAATTTAAGTTAATTGAGCCACTTAATACTTTATTTAAAGATGAAGTAAGAGCGTTAGGATCCGAGCTTGGCATTCCTGACGATATTGTTTGGCGTCAACCTTTCCCAGGACCAGGACTTGGTATCCGCGTGCTTGGTGAAATCTCGGAAGAAAAACTAGAAATTGTACGTGAATCAGATGCCATTTTACGTGAAGAGGTAAAAAATGCAGGTTTAGAACGTGACATTTGGCAATACTTCACGGTACTTCCTGATATCCGCAGTGTAGGAGTGATGGGAGATGCTCGCACATATGATTATACAATTGGTATCCGTGCTGTTACTTCCATAGATGGAATGACATCTGACTGGGCAAGAATCCCATGGGATGTACTAGAGAAAATTTCGACTCGGATTGTAAATGAAGTCGACCACATCAATCGTGTTGTGTATGATGTTACGAGTAAGCCACCAGCAACAATTGAATGGGAATAACTACAGAAACGAACGATTTGTTAGATGTAAATAAATAATGTTCGTGTTTTCTGTTGACGATGGTTCTATATACTGATAAAATAGTACTGTAATTATTAATAGATACTATTTTCACATTACGTCGTATAATTTCGGGAATATGGCCCGATAGTTTCTACCAAGCTGCCGTAAATGGCTTGACTACGAGATAATGGGTGTATAGACCTCTCTTTTTCTTTTTTATGGTCTTTTCCCTTACCTAATAGTCAACGCTCTGAACTTCGGCAGTTCAGAGCGTTTTTATTTTGCCAGGAGAAATGGTTTAAGAAACTGTGATTATATTAATGGAGGGAAAAGGAGAAATGAAGAACTTCTTTCAGTTTGAACAACTAGGAACGAATTATCGCCGTGAATTCATCGGTGGATTAACAACATTCTTATCAATGGCTTATATTTTGGTTGTGAACCCTATTACGCTTTCCTTGCAGTCTGTACCAGATCTTCCGGATAGCATGCGTATGGATTATGGAGCGGTATTTGTTGCCACTGCACTAGCTGCTGCGTTAGGTTCCCTCATTATGGGCTTAATTGCAAAGTATCCAATTGGGTTGGCACCTGGTATGGGATTAAATGCATTCTTTGCCTATACGGTTATTTTAACAATGGGAATCCCTTGGCAAACAGCGTTAACAGGGGTTTTGATGTCAGGACTTATTTTTATTTTACTAACAGTTACTGGTCTTCGCGAAAAGATAATTAATGCGATTCCCGCTGAATTGAAGTTCGCGGTTGGAGCTGGTATTGGTTTATTTATTACTTTTGTAGGTTTTCAAAATGCAGGAATCATTGTTAATAACGATGCTACACTAGTAGGTTTAGGAGATTTAACGGACGGAAATGTTTTATTAGCTATCTTTGGGATTTTTATAACAGTAATTTTGATGACAAAAGGTGTTAAGGGCGGTATCTTTATCGGAATGGTAGTAACGGCAGTAGTTGGGATGATCTTTTCGCTAGTTAATGTCCCAACGCAGGTAGTTGATGCGGTGCCTAGTTTAGAACCAACATTTGGAGCGGCGCTTTCTCCGCTATTAAATAGCCCTTCTGACATTTTCACAGTACAAATGCTTGTTGTTATTTTAACATTCTTATTCGTGGATTTCTTTGATACAGCGGGAACGCTTGTAGCGGTTGCCAATCAAGCGGGCCTAATGAAAGAGAATAAACTTCCGCGCGCGGGAAAAGCGTTATTTGCAGATTCTGCAGCAACGGTAGTAGGAGCGGTACTAGGAACATCTACAACAACATCTTACGTTGAATCTACAGCAGGTGTTGCAGCTGGAGCTCGTTCCGGATTTGCCTCTGTTGTTACAGCAGGATTCTTCTTGTTATCTCTTTTGTTTTTCCCATTACTAGAAGTGATTACAGCTCCGGTAACAGCACCAGCACTTATCATTGTCGGGGCATTAATGGTTTCTTCTCTTGGAAAGATTGAATGGGCGAAGTTTGAAATTGCGGTTCCGGCATTTTTAACCATTGTGACGATGCCGTTGACGTACAGTATTGCAACGGGGATTGCGATCGGGTTCATTTTTTATCCAATTACGATGATAATGAAAGGTCGCGTAAAAGAAATTCACCCAATTATGTATTTCCTTTTTGTAATCTTTGTTTGTTACTTTATTTTCTTAATATAATAACTTTTCTACTAAAGGCTGGTTTTCGCGGGGTTCCAACTGCGAAAACCAGCCTTTTTTCTGCTTTGAATAAGGGATTAAGAGGACGATTCGTTAAATAAATTTCTTGTATGAACCCCGGTCACGCTCTTTCTAATAATGTGTGAGGAAAAAAGCTTATTAATTAGAATTCCTATAAATAAATTGAAAAAATCGCTTTCTTTCGTTAAAATCAAGGGATAACGCTTCGAAATTGGGGATTATAGGGAGTAAATGGTATGGCAACTTTAATAGTGAAAAAAGTACTAAATAACAATGTAGTAATTGCGGTGCATGATAGCTATGATGAAGTCGTTTTAATCGGCAAAGGAATTGGGTTTAACCGTACAAAAGGAGAAGCGCTTCAAAATGATATCGCAGAAAAAATGTTCGTGTTAAAGGGAGAGAAAGAGCAAGAACAATATAAAAAGCTTCTTCCTCATTTAAATGATGAAACATTAAGTGTAATCATTTCTGCAATAGAGCTGATTAGAGAGAGGACAAATTCCTTCCTAAATGAGCATATTCATATTGCCCTTACAGACCATATTTTATTTGCGATTAATCGTTTAATGAGGGGATTAGAGATTCGTAATCCTTTCCTAATTGAAACGAGAGCTCTTTATCCTTTTGAATATGAAATCGCAAGAGAAGTTGTCGATATGATTAATATTGAGGCAGATGTCAAGCTACCAGAAGGGGAAATTGGATTTATAGCACTTCATATTCACAGTGCTATGACAAATAAAGATTTGTCTGAAGTTAATCAACACTCCCAACTAATAGCCAAACTGACGCAGATGATAGAAGAACAACTAGAAGTAGAGCTGAAAAAAGATAGTGTTGATTATATGAGACTTGTTCGTCACCTTCGTTACACAATTGAAAGGGTTTTAAAGGGAGAACAAGTAGAGGAACCAGATAAAATTGCAAAACTGTTGAAAGAAGAATATCCGCTATGCTATAATCTTTCATGGAAACTAATCAAGGTGATGCAGCAAACGTTATGGAAGCCAGTATATGATGCTGAAGCAGTTTACTTAACGATGCATCTTCAACGCATACAAACAAAAATAAAATAACGCACTTATCTTATAAACGTGTTACTGATTCGATCAGGCATGAGTGAAGAAGATAATTGAAACGTATTAATTGGGGTAGTCTATCCATATACGTTCATTATCTTCTTTCCTCATGCCTTTTTTGTTTGTTGTGGACACCTTGATTAGAAAAAAATAATAAGGAGGTACCTTTTATGTTTAAAAAGGCTTTTGGTGTTTTGCAAAAAGTCGGTAAAGCATTAATGTTGCCTGTGGCGATTTTGCCTGCAGCGGGTTTATTGCTTGCACTTGGTAATGCTTTGCAAAATCCGACATTATTGGATATAGCTCCATTCCTAGATAATGGTGGAGTAGAGATGGTTGCAAGTGTAATGGAAAAAGCGGGTGGAATAATATTTGATAACCTTCCATTACTCTTTGCTGTTGGTGTTGCCATCGGTTTAGCGGGAGGAGACGGTGTTGCAGGTTTAGCAGCGATTGTCGGATTCTTGATTATGAATGTAACGATGGGAACGGTTGAAGGGTTAACCATTGCGGATGTAACTGGTCCGGATAAGGATCCAGCGAATGCATTAGTGTTAGGGATTCCGACCTTACAATCTGGTGTGTTTGGCGGTATTATAGTAGGTATTTTAGCCGCTTACATGTACAATAGATTCTTTAACATTGAGCTTCCATCCTATTTAGGGTTCTTTGCCGGAAAAAGATTTGTTCCAATTGCAACAGCAGCATCTGCTGTCGTTCTAGGGCTAATAATGTTATTAATTTGGCCTACAATACAAAATGGTTTAAATACTTTCTCTAACTTTATGCTTGGAGAAAATAGAACCTTTGCTGCATTCGTCTTTGGTGTTATAGAAAGGTCGTTAATTCCATTTGGATTACACCATATTTTCTATTCTCCTTTCTGGTTCGAATTTGGCCAATATACTTCTGCAGCAGGAGATATTGTACGTGGAGATCAGGCGATTTTCATGAAACAAATTCAGGATGGTGTACAAGACCTTACTGCCGGTACATTTATGACAGGTAAATATCCGTTCATGATGTTTGGTCTTCCGGCTGCGGCGCTTGCTATTTACCATGAAGCTCGTCCGGAAAGAAAGAAATTTGTTGCTGGTATTATGGGATCGGCGGCGTTAACATCTTTCCTAACAGGTATTACAGAACCGCTTGAGTTCTCATTCTTGTTCGTGGCACCAGTTCTATTCGGTATCCACGCTGTCTTTGCTGGTCTTTCTTTCATGACGATGCATCTTCTAGACGTAAAAATTGGTATGACGTTCTCTGGAGGATTAATTGACTATATCCTTTTTGGGGTTATCAACCCACAAACAAATTGGTGGTTAGTTATTCCGGTTGGACTAGTTTTAGCTGTGATCTATTACTTCGGTTTCCGTTTTGCAATTCGTAAGTTCAACCTTGCTACACCTGGACGTGAAGAAGTAGAGGATGACGAAGATGATCAACCAGCTGGAACTGCAGGCGAACTACCGTACAACATCTTAGAAGCGATGGGTGGACAAGAAAACATTGCTCACTTAGATGCGTGTATTACTCGCCTTCGTGTATCCGTTAATGATGTGAAAAATGTAGATAAAAACCGTCTGAAAAAACTTGGAGCATCTGGTGTCCTTGAAGTAGGTGACAATATCCAAGCGATTTTTGGACCTAGATCTGATTCGATAAAATCACAAATGCAAGATATCATTAGTGGAAAGGCACCACGTAAAGTGGCAACAAATGCTGATGAAGAAGTAGAACAACAAATTGAAGAAGTGAATCCTGATGCTCTTCAAAATGAAGATGAATTTAAAAATGAAAAATTCATTTCTCCAATAAAAGGGGAGATAAAAGAAATTACAGAGGTCCCGGATCAAGTATTCTCTGGAAAAATGATGGGGGATGGATTTGCCATTCTGCCTGAAGAGGGAACAATTGTATCTCCGGTAGACGGTAAAGTCGTTAATGTATTCCCTACTAAACATGCACTTGGTCTTGAATCAAAAGCTGGACGTGAAATCTTAATCCATGTAGGTATTGATACAGTTAAACTAGAAGGTGAAGGTTTTGAAGCGCTAGTAAAAGAAGGCGATCAAGTAGAAGCGGGACAACCACTATTAAAGGTGGATCTGGCTTACATTAAAGAAAATGCTCCTTCTATTATCACTCCAATTGTATTTACTAACCTTAAAGAAGGTCAGCAAGTTACGGTTGAAAAAACAGGTAGTGTTAATAGTAAAGAAGAGAATATTATTTCTATTGATTGATGAAACAATGCACCAGCTGGATTTTTATTCGGCTGGTGTTTTTTTAGGTGCATGGAGTGATCTTCCAATAATAAAGGAATGCTATTTTTGTGATTATTCCTTAATATAGTAGAAAAGAAAAAGGTAATAGAACTATTGTGTGTTAAGTATGAAAAAATGATAAAAAAAGTGTTGACGATTTTGATGTGGGTTGTTATACTTATAAAACCGTCGCGAAAGGCGGTGGTCAACATACGAAACTTTGAAAAAAGTTTTAAAAAAGTGTTGACTTGAACAAAGATACTTGATAAGATATTAAGGTCGCTTAAAACGAGTGGCAAACACATTGAACTTTGAAAACTGAACAAAGCAAAACGTCAACGTTAATTCAAGTTTTATTTTAAAAGAGCTAA
>NZ_JBHUMF010000012.1:0-129641 GCF_042684945.1 Bacillus seohaeanensis
AGCAAGTGAAAGGGAGGCATTCATTTGATTGAAATCCAACATCTAGTAAAAGAGTATCGAGTTAAAAAGACAATGGTTCGAGCAGTCGACGATGTATCTCTATCTATTGAAAAGGGAGAAGTCTTTGGAATAGTTGGCTATAGTGGGGCAGGAAAAAGTTCTTTGCTAAGATGTTTAAACCTATTGGAGAAGCCGACAGAGGGAAAGATTTTTATTGAGGGAGAAGAATTAACTGCATTGAATGCTAAACAGTTAAGAAAAGCAAGACAGAAAATTGGGATGATCTTTCAGCATTTTCATCTAGTATCCTCGAAAACTGTTTTTGACAATATTGCCTTTTCGTTAAAAGCTGCTGGAATCCCTAAAACAAAGACGAAGAAGAGGGTGGAGGAATTGCTTGACCTTGTTGGCTTGGCTGATAAAAAGAACGATTATCCATCGCAGCTTAGTGGTGGACAAAAACAGCGAGTTGGTATTGCGAGGGCGTTAGCAAATAATCCTACAGTTCTTTTATGTGATGAAGCAACGTCGGCATTAGATCCAAGCACAACGCAAAGTATTCTTAAATTGTTAAAAGAGATTAATAAGAAACTTGGTTTAACAATTGTTTTGATTACACATGAAATGGAAGTCGTAAAAGAAATATGTGATCGGATGGCGATTATGCAAGATGGAAAGGTTATTGAAGAAGGTTTAGTCTATGATATCTTTGCCTCTCCAAAACAACCACTGACAAGAAACTTTATTGAGAGCGTTCTTCAATTTGAAATACCAAAAACAGTATTGGAGAAAAGGGTTGGAGAGATTATTAAAATACAATTTAAAGGATCTATTGCGGAAGAAGCAGTTGTTTCGGATGTCTTTCAAAAGTTCAATGTAAAAGGGAATATTTTGCATGGAAAGATTGAATACATACAAGATGTTCCGCTCGGGATTTTCATCATGGAAATTATAGGAGATGCGGCTGAGATAAAGACTGCTATAGAGTATATTAAAGTACGAACACAAAGCTTGGAGGTGCTAAACAGTGCTGCCTGAATCCATTGTAACTATTCTTCCAGAACTAAATAAGGCATTTTTTGAGACAATATATATGGTAGGAATTTCACTATTAATTGCACTTATATTTGGATTGCCTCTAGGAATTTTATTATTTGTAACTGATAAGGGATTGTTTTTGCAAAATAAATTAGTGAAAGCAATAGTAGGTTTTGTAGTGAATATGGTTCGATCTGTTCCATTTATTATCCTTTTAGTTGCACTTTTACCACTGACAAAACTTATAACAGGAACAACGATTGGACCTACTGCAGCTTCCGTTTCACTTTCTGTTGCGGCCATCCCGTTTTTTGCAAGAATGGTAGAAACGTCTTTAAGGGAGATTGACAAGGGAGTAGTGGAAGCTTCGGTTGCTGTTGGAGCTACCCCTTGGATGATTATAAAGGATGTATTGCTTCCTGAAGCGAAACCAGGAATTGTTCAAGGAATTACCATCACAACAATCAGTTTAGTCGCTTACTCTGCAATGGCTGGAATTGTTGGCGGTGGTGGAGTTGGAGACTTAGCAATTCGCTTTGGGTATTACCGCTATGATAATACAGTGATGTTAACAACAGTTATCATTTTAATTTGTCTTGTACAGTTAATCCAGTTAGTTGGTGATCAATTAGCAAGAGTAGTAGATAAAAAGTCATAATTATTGGGGGATAAGGAAATGAAAAAGTGGATTTATTTTTCTTTATTAATTTTTGTTGTAGGTATTTTAGGGGCTTGCAGCAACAGTGAAAATGCAAGTTCGGAAGATAAAAAGAAGTTAGTGATTGGGGCAACGGCGGGTCCATATAGCGATATGGTAACCAAGGCAGTTAAACCATTAATGGAAGAAAAGGGATACACTATCGAGGTAAAAGAATTCAGCGACTATATTCAACCAAATATCTCTCTATCCGAAGGAGATCTAGACGCTAACCTTTTCCAACATAAAATTTATATGGAAACATTTGCGGAAGAACATAATATTGAACTCTCTGAAGTGAAAATTGTACCTACTGCACCAATGGGAATTTACTCAAATAAATTTGAAAGTATAGAAGATATTAAAGAGGGCACTCCAATTGCTATTCCAAATGACCCAACAAATGCTGCCAGAGCATTTCAAATTTTAGAAGATGCTAAACTAATAACGTTAAAGCCTGATACAGACCCTTTAACTGTATCGGAGAAAGATATTCAAGAAAATAAGCTTAACTTAAAATTTGAACCTCTTGAAGCAGCACAATTGCCTAGAGCAGTAGAAAGTGTGGATTTATCGGCAGTTCCTGGTAACTATGCTCTTGCTGCTGAGATGGATTTATTAGATGCATTACAGTTAGAAGATATGCCAGATGACTATCGTAATCGTGTGGTAGTGAACACAGAAGATGTAGATGCTACTTTTGCCAAAGATCTTAAAGAAGTAGTTGAATCGGCAGAATTTGAAAAAACAATTGATGAAGAATTTAAGGGATTTGGAAAACCAAAGTGGATGACAGAAGAATAATAGTATAAAGCAGCGTCTTAGGGCGTTGCTTACTTTTTTAGTAAGTGTGAAAGAGAGGGAGATAACGATGAATGCTTCATTAATAGTAAGGGGCGCTCCTCAATACTACGAATGTCGAGTAAATATATTGAAGGAACTTGAGTCATTATTGTTACAAAGGAAGAAAAGTCGTGTGCTAATTATTCATGGACAGAAGTCGTTGCATGCTGTTCAGTCTTTTCTACCTTCTTTTCAACAAGTTGAATACAAGTATATGGAATACCGCGGGGAATGTTCATTAAAAGAAATAGAAAGAATTTCAAAGTTTTACATACAAGGGGACTTTGATAGCGTGATAGGAATTGGTGGTGGCAAGGTATTAGATCTAGCGAAAGCAGTCAGCAATGAAGTTAGAGGTTCATCTATACTAATTCCCACGCTAGCTTCTACATGTTCAGCTTGGACACCGCTTAGTGTTATTTATGATGACGCAGGAAAGTTTCTTTATTATGAGATTTTTCCACAGAGTGCAGATGTTGTAGTAGTTGAACCCGAAGTAATCTTATCCTCACCATCAAGATATTTAAGAGCTGGGATAGCGGATACTATTGCAAAGTGGTATGAAGCGGATGTTGTGATTCGCAACGTAGCGGAGCCACCTGTTCCAGTCATGGTAGCCCATCATTCCGCCCGTTTATGTAAGGATATTCTGCTTGCAAAAAGTGTAGGGTGTTTGGAAGATATGGAAAAACAGCGATTATCAAAGGATTTTGTAAAAGTAGTAGAAACGAATATTATGCTCGGAGGAATGGTAGGGGGATATGGTGATGATTACGGGAGAATAGCAGGAGCACATGCAATTCACAATGCATTAACGGAATTTCCGTCCACCCACCATTTATTGCATGGGGAAAAAGTTGCCTATGGGATTCTCGTTCAATTGGCAATAGAAGGACAGTGGGAAGAGATTGAAGAATTAGTTCCTTTTTATAAAAAGCTTGACCTTCCTATCACACTAGGAGATGTAGGGGTTTCTGGGCAAAAGGCTATAAACGATTTAGCGAAATATGCTATGGAAAATGCTTCATTGCAACTAGTGGATTCTGCTATAAGTGAGGATGGAGTTAGAAGTGCTATAGAGGAATTAGAAGTGAAAGTGTCTGTGTTAGTATGACTTTCTAACTTGCTATCTAGAAAGAAATGAAAAAAGCCGATGTCTGCTATAAAAATAGTAGACTCGGCTTTTTTAGGTTTTCTGTTCTTGAAATGGGAAAGCTGCTTGGTCAATTTATCGATGAAACGACAAATGTCGACAGGTCTCCAAACTTTGATGCTGTTTACTCTGACAGTTTCCCATCTTCTATATAGACAACCCGGTCACATAGCTCTAACATTCGTTTATCATGTGTGACCATTATGGCTGCTTTTTCTCGTGAGTGTACTTCGTCGGCTAGCATTTGTACAACAGTTTTTCCTCGTTCAGAATCAAGGCTTGCTGTTGGCTCGTCAGCAAGAATTATCTCTGGGTCATTCATCCATGCGCGAGCAATCGCAACACGTTGCCGCTCTCCGCCGGATAAACTTTCTGGGTAATGATTTCGACGATGACTTAGTCCGAGTTGATTTAACAGGTTATTTGCTCTTTGTTTAGCGGTTTTATTGCGCTTACCCGCAAGTTCTGAAATGAGCAGTAACTGATCATAAACAGTTAAATACGGTATCAAATTGGATGATTGAAAAACGAACCCGATTTTTTCTAATCTAATTTGATTCATTTTTTTAGGAGAAAGTGTGTTTATTTCCTGATCTCCTAGGACTACCCGACCACTAGTTGGCGATAGTAGGGCACCTGCGATGGAAAGAAAGGTACTTTTACCGGAGCCAGAGGGACCGACAATCGCAACAAATTCACCGGCTTTCACTTGTAAGGAAACACTATCCAAAACTTTTACTGCTGTATCTCCATCTCCATAAATTTTATTAATATTTTCAAGTAGAAGTTTCGTACTCATTATGCAGCCCTCCCAATTGCTTCCATTGCATCTATTTTTATGACGCGATATAAAGATAATAATGATCCAACAACGGAGACAGCTAAAAATAGCATAGAACAAATTAAAGCTAGTTGTGGATCAAGGTCAAACGGCATACTGGCAGGGAGAATGGCTGATACACTATAAGTTAGTGCAACACTAATAACAAGACTCAAAGTCGAAAGAGCCAATACTTGAAAAATAATATTTCTAGCTAGCTGACTAGACTTAGCTCCGATTGCTTTCAAGACACCAAATTGGTTGATTTTTTGAATCGTCATCACATAAAAGAACACGGCCAATACAACTGCTGCAATAATAAAAAGGAATACAATCATCATTAGTAGTGACCCTTGTTCCTGTTGGTATCCTGGAATCCCTTCTAACGCTTTGTCTTTACTGATTACGCTAATACCGGATACTTCTTTTTCAATTTGCTGTGCTTTATCGTGATTTGCTGTTAAAGCAATTGCGTTAAATGGTTTATTTCTAGAAGATGGACCTTGGGAGGACACCTTCTTGTTAATAGAAGCCCATTCTTTAAAATTAATGTGAACTACTGGTGTGTGACTATAAGATTGTCCTTTGGTAAACCCGACAATTTTAAAATCCTTCCCTGAGGCTTGATCTGTTACATAATCACCAATTTTAACGTCGTTATCTTTAAACGACTGATCTACTACTACTTCATTTGTTGTTGTGTTATTGATCATTTTCCCTTCAACAAGACCGGGAGAGAGCATACTATTCACATCAATAGCAAAAAACGTTGCATCGATTTTTTTAGATGACTCCTTTTTAGTAAGGGTGGCCATTTGCACACCTAATGGAGTTGCCGCTGTTTCGTCGAGATATTGGCGGATATCGTGAAACTTTTCTTCTAATAATAGCGAACGATTTAATCTATTATCTGACTCCTCTTGTACTATTAAATAATCTGTGTTCATTGTTTTTATGGCAGAAGCATTGTCAGAGGCTAGTCCGTTTGCTAAGCCCGATACGAAAAGAACTAACCATCCAATCAAAATCATAATTAATGCTATTAAAAAATAACGTAATTTAGCATATTTCAATTCACGTAATGCAAGAAACATGCAAGTTCATCTCCATTCCTTAAGTTTTTTTCCTTGATTTAAAGTATAGGAAAGAAAAATGAACGGAGTATGAACAGTTCATTACATTAAGGGAAGGTGGACATAAAAGGTAGTACCCTTACCGACTTTGCTTTTCGCATGGATTTGTCCACCATGTAATTCGATGATTTTTTTGGTAATAGCAAGTCCTAAACCACTACTGCCTTCTTTGCGGTTCCTCGCTTTATCAGCTTTGTAAAAACGATTAAAGATAAAGGGGAGGTCACTTTTGGAGATACCTATTCCATTATCCTCAATCTCTATGTGGCATCCATCATCGTTTTTTGAAAGCTTGATGGATATCGTTCCGCCCTGATTGGTAAATTTAATACTGTTTGTAATAAGGTTTGTCCAGACTAAATGAAGTAATTTTTGATCAGCATGGATGACAGTTGAAGGAAGCTCCATGTCAATGGCTATGTCTTTTTGTTGCCAATTCCACTCTGTCATAAATAGCACTTGCTTCATTTGAGCAGCAAGATCAAAGCTATCTTTTTTCATTATTTTGTCTTCTTTATCTAAGGAAGCGAGTGTTAATAATTGTTTGCTTAATAACGACAATCTCCTACTTTCATCTTCAATAATGGAGAGATATCGTTTCCGCTCTTTTTTCGATAATTTTTCTGTTTGTAACGTTTGCGAAAATCCTTGTATCGAAGAAAGCGGAGATTGAATTTCGTGTGAAACGTTTGAGACGAACTCTTGGCGCATTTCTTCTAGTTGTTCTAAGCTTCCTGCCATTTGCGAAAAGTGATTAGCTAAATTGCCTATTTCATCCCGCCGTTTTACGTTTAAATCAATAGTATACTTTCCTTTTTCAATACTTTTTGTTGCTTCTGTCAGTCTTTTTAGCGGTTTTACAATATAACGGGTACTGATCGCAACGAATAGAATACTGATTAAAATTGTTAATACAAGTAGAATAGCAAAAAAGATTCTCAGTTCTCCAAATTGAACTTCAACATCAGGCCTTATGAAAAGGGCATAGGGCTTACTATCGACTGTTACCTTTACACCTATTGTGTTTGTTAGTCCATTTTCAAAAAAACCAGTAGTAAAAAAATTTGTCGGAAAGCGGCTAATACCATGATATACATCGCCATTTAATACACTTTTTATAACCTTTGACTCTATATTCTTATCTTTAAATGCTTCGCCATAAAATGAACCTTTTCCATCTTTATCTACTAAATAAATTTGATAACCGAGACTCCCAACATTGTTTAAGTAGGCGTCAATATTGACATTGGAATTTGATTTATAAAATACTTGAATATCTTTTGCCATACGGGTTACCTTTTTATCGTTGTATGGTTTTAAAAATTGTTGGTAGTAAATATTTGAAAAAATAAAGGCAAGAACACTGCTTATGATCATAACGACAATGGTTGTTAACACAATTCGTGAGTAAAGTGTTTTCATTTTTTTGTAACCTCTAGTTTATAGCCAACTCCTCGAACAGTTTTAATAGAAAAATCATCAGTTCGATTGGAAAAACGTTCTCGTAATCGTTTGATATGTACATCAACTGTACGATCGTCTCCTTCGAAATCTACTCCCCAGACGAGTTGAATTAATTCCTCACGGGAGAATATTCTGCCGGGGAAACTAGCAAGTTGGGTTAATAATTCAAATTCTTTCATCGGAAGCATAAGTAGTTTATTGTTGCATGTAACTTCATAACTTTTTCGATCAATAACAGTTCCATTAAGCTCAATCTTTTCGGCATTTACCATTTGATAACGGCGGAGTAATGCTTTGATTCGAAATAATAACTCTTTTGGCTCAAATGGCTTTGTTAAATAATCATCTGTACCGACAGAGAACCCCTTTTCTTTATCGGAAAGTTGGTCTTTCGCTGTTAGTAAGATAACAGGGAAGTCATAGTATTTTCTTATTTCTTCACATAATTGAAATCCGTCTTTATTGGGCATCATTACATCTACAACAGCTAAATGAATCTGCTCTTTTGTAATCCAAGCGGATGCTTCTTCGCCATCGGCTGCTTCAAAGACGACAAAACCTTCCGCTTGAAGATAGTGTTTTAATAACTCGCGAATGTGTGTGTCGTCGTCTGCGACTAAAATGTGGATCATGTGTTTTCATCTCCATATATGCACTTTTTTACAAGGCTGCTTTTGTAAAAGTTGTTGTTTGTGGGGAAGGGGCCGTTCCTTTCTACTGCAGGCACCCTATGTTTTCAACTGTTGTTAAAAGCAACCATCTTTAGAAATCAACGTTTTATAAAAGTAGTGTTTTAGCAACAAAAAAGGAGCATTTTTTGTTAAGTGTACCTTTTTTCCTCTTCTATTTCTAGGTAAACAAGTTTAATAGGTAGAAGAGATATTTTCCTCTAAAGGATAAAGTAGTGGTAAAAGGTGAATGTAAACCTTATAAAATGAAGAGAAGTATCCCAAAAGGCGTGGTGTGTAGTTATCGAATTGTATAGAGAAGAAGAGGAGCGCGTTATCTTTATTAAAGAGGGAGGGGGGAGACATAGGAACAGCACCTTATGTTATCGAGCGAATAAAAGGTGGAGAAAAGAGCTATGACACTTATTCGAGGCTAAGGATCGGAAAGGAAGTCTATGATTATGTAGCAAATAGTGTTGTTGCTCAACGCCTGTCTTTTGCTGCAGAAAACAATGTCAATTCTCTTTATTATAGTAACAAGAAATATGTAATAGAGGAGAGGCTCTGATGGTAATCAGAACCTCTAACAGCGTAAACCGCATTGAAAGTACAGCGACTTACTAAAGTTAATCCAATGAGGTAATCATTAATACCCCGAATAGATGGCAGTTACCAGTTTTCCCAACGTCCTTCTGAATCAACACTAGCAAGTCGAACCCAGCCATTTTGCACTTTTTCCCGAAATGCGGAATCGTTATTTAATAAACGTTTTATATGCTTCCTAGGTGCTTGGATGACAATCAGCAAACGAAGAGGAGAGTGATAAGCCTCATCATCTGATTTCATAACGGATTGCCAAGGTAGTCCGGATAATAAGTCACTTGCATTCCCCTGCATCACACCGAGACCTGCTGTTACCGTTTGTGTTGCCTTATTTCCACTACCATAATAATGAGGGGCCACCGTTGAAGCATAATATTGTAGATTAATCCATTGGGCCACCGTTCCTGGTCCTGCAATAATGTTAGCTAAGACGTCACCACTTTCATCCTGCTTCCAATTATAATTATGAAGGAATGCTCTACCTTCTAAATCACTGCCTTGAGTTAATTCACGCTGACCGATAATAAAAGATGCATTACGAGCTAATCCCCATTCCGGACGTATCTCACTCCAATCTTCTGCAAATCGGTGTGCTTCCGCTGTCGGATTTTTAAATGTAGATTTGAAATTCGGTAATTGAGCTAGACGTTCTGTATTTGCATTATGACTTACTTTCGGCATAATAGCTTCAATACGATTAAATGCTTCTTGGGCAGGTTCGGAAAGTTCAGGGACATAAATCCATTGTAATTCATCCACTGTTGTTTTATGTTCAGCGGCTGCGAAAACCGTGTCCTTAGGGATTGTAATTCCTTCAGTAGAAAGCACTTCTCTTACTTCTGGAAGGTTGCATAAAGTAGCTAAAACCCTTGCATTGAATCCACCTGCCGCTCCACCACAGGCACCACATTCAAGAGAGGCAGCGTACGGATTGTTGGTACTTTGGCTACCGTGTCCGCATATTACGACTAATGGTGCGAAATTTTCTGTTAGCCCCATCATTTTTAACGTTTGTCGCACATAATTTATTTTTTCTTCTTTAGAAAAACCAACCGGTATTTCCGTATCTGTGTCATAAACATGATTAATGGAGAGTCCTGTATCAGGTTTGCGTAACCAAGTTTTACGAAGGTTACGAATAAAACGACCTGCCTTTGTTGGCACAAAACTTCGTGTTACCATTTGTAGACTAAGCCAAGGTCCACTTAATTCAGGTAAAAGTAAGCTCGACAGTACATTCTGTTTCATTATTTTAAATGTATAGCTTAATGAATTGTCTACCTGCTTGCGTTGTAGGTAAGATTCCAGTTCATTTTCACCTGTCAGTTCCTTTATCTGATGTTGAGGTTTTTGAATAATCGGCAAGGAAGGGTGGCTGTGATTACTACCAAGGTCACTAGTTGCAATCGGCACCCCGAAGAAACCAGCAACTCCAATTGTTTCAAACGGGCCTTCTTTTTCAAGTTGTCGACGAAAAGGCTCTGAACGTACATCAATACAGAATGCTAATTGAGCTAACGCAGCCTTTTTATCGTTAGTTACACCTTGTTTAGAGATTATCTTCTGACTTAATCGCTTTGTGTGTGTTTGTTCCCAAGCTTCCAACCAAAGCTTCCTGCGAAGTCTCTCGTCAAAACGATAGGCAAGTGATAAAAATTCGTTTTGTTCAGAGACGGACATTTGCGACCATTCCTCGATGGAAAGGTCCCCCCAATGGATCCAAGATGCTAAAAGGGGTGCAATCGAAACTTCTTTCTTAGGTCGTTGAATGGACAAAGGTAAATAAGGTTTTAGGAGAACCCATTCCATCGAAATTCGAACGGCTAAATATTCCGTTAAGAGTGCATGTTCGTGGCTCGACTGTTGGGAACGCCAAAGCATCATTCCTGCCCACCCAGGTAAGGAAAGCAAATGGCCTTCCAAATAGTTCTGTACCTTTGACTCAGGGATTTCCAGTGCAGATAATGCTCCTATTAAAGCCGTCTGTGCATCTTGTGGCCAATCTTTTAAACGTTTACGCTGATTTTTACTAAGTGCTGGATCGTATTGAATGAGACGACGCCATGCACGATAGAAACCTTCTTCACGATTTGGCATTGTCCACCCTGCCTCGGAGTCATCAAGATATAATTTACACCACTTGATAACATGATGATCGAGAATATTAACTAAGCTTTCGCCATCTTGATTCCCTATAAGCGCACTTATTGGTTGCATGGAGAAGTTCTCGATACCCTCAGTGTTTAATCCACTTGTTTCCTCTACTAACTTATTTAATTCAGGTGATGCTAAAAGGCTAGAAGGCAATGTATTTAACTTTAAAGCTTCCCGACAAAAATGTTCTGCTGTCTTCCGTGGTATATGAAAAGAATGAGAGTCAAGCCAACGCTGCAACCCCAATTGTAGAAAAGATTCATCAATCTCATCCCGTTCTTTTGCAGAATGAATGATAGAAGCACTAGGGTATATATCTACATCACGAATACTTTTTAGCCAGTCTGCAACTTGTTCAAATGATTGCTTTTCAAGCCCTGCCCAAGGGCTACGCGCTGCAAACATAGAAATGGGAGAAAGTGGTGTGATTACTCGGCTAGCAGCTTCAACTAAATCATTCATATCATTTCCTTGAACATCAGTAGTTGTATTTTTTTTAGTTACATCTTCTTTCGTTAATACGGATGTTGCGCTCATTACCGATTACCTCCTTGAGATGCATATTGTTTAAGGTAGTTTGGATGACGTTCTACTGACTTTTGTTTTGCCTCACCAATCTGAACTAACCAAAGATAAAGTACAGAGAATAAAACAGAGGACCGATTACGAGCAATCAGAGCACCAATAGAGCTACC
This sequence comes from Bacillus seohaeanensis, assembly GCF_042684945.1. Lineage (NCBI taxonomy): Bacteria > Bacillati > Bacillota > Bacilli > Caryophanales > Bacillaceae > Bacillus > Bacillus seohaeanensis. Next base: position 11,269 of record NZ_JBHUMF010000012.1, read on the forward strand.
AAATAGCAAGAGGCATACGGCAAAGATAACGGCCCACATTGGAGGTTGGGCACTTTGATAAATGGTTGTATGCAGCCACTCATAGAAGAGGTGATGAATGATAAAGTAAAGGATGGCAGAGCCAACTAAAAATGATAAGCCAGCAATTCGACCGATTGTTCCTTTTCCAAAGGCAACAAGCTGTTTCCAAGACAAGGATAATGACCACCCTAGGATTAGTGCACTAATTAATTGATAACCTTCTCCAGGGGCCGACACCCAAAAAGCAATCCCTATAAGTAAGCCTAAGCCACGTCCAGCCATGATCCATAAATAGGATGACTTGTCATTAACATGAGTCGAAACTTCAAAACGACGTACTGCTGAACCAGCCTGTAAAAACAATGTAGCTTTGAATAAACCATGTAAAACAAGATGAATAATAGCGGCTAAATAAGCACCTAATGCACACTGAATGAGCATGAACCCCATTTGTGACATCGTTGAGCCAATTAGCTGACGTTTATAGTCAACTTGGACTAAACTAACGCCAGATCCGATTAATACGGAAATACTAGCGAGAATAAGTAAAACAATTTGCGCTATATCACCATTAAAAAGAGGTGAAAATCTAGTTAACATTATCCCACCTGCATTTACTAAACCAGCGTGCATAATTGCAGAAACAGGAGTCGGAGTTACAACAGACTCTATTAGCCAGCGTTGGAAAGGCCATTGTGCTGCTGGAATTATTACGGTTAACACAATTAATAGACTAATACATGTTTTCTCCAATGTTCCAAGTTGAGCTAAGCTTTCATTCGTTAACACTAATGATAACTGCCATTGACCCGTAACTTGAGAAAGCCAGATGACCGCGGATAACAGAGCAAACCAACTTATTGTAAATAAACGACTGGAAACCTTTGCTGCTTCATTAGCTACTTTCCAGGTACTGTTTAACCTTATGAGTAGAGTCAACCCGACAAGAGTTGCTCCCCAACAAATGACCATCAAGCGAAGATCATTACTTAACCATGCAACGGAAGCGGCACTTGTAGTAAATGTGAAAAGCGTAAAATATTTTCGATACGAGCGATCTCCCATTAAGTAACGTACGGAAAAACGCTGAATGATTAAGCCGATGGAAAGAACAAAGAAGGCCATTAGCCAAGCTAAGGAATCTAGATGCCAAGGACCGACCACTTTATTAACGTTAGTATTAACAAGTGCAAGTAAGGAAACCAATGGTGGTAAAGCAACGATACCAATATGAATACGAATAAAACTTAAGGGGATCCGTGGATGTAAAAACAATAGTCCACTTAGCCAAGAAACAATAAGCATAATAAAAAATAATGTTATAAGTGTTGACGAACTCAGTGAAACGAACATTTAAAATTCTCCCTTTTACTGGCATTAACGTATAAAAAAATCCTTTTCATTAAGGTGATGTTTTTTCTCGAATTTCATGTATTTTTATTTACTCTTTGTATTATTGGTTAGATGTTTTTACTCAATAAAAAAACCGACAACTTTCACAATTCCATGATGTTATAACATCACGGAATTATGAAAAATTGTCGGTTTCACTTCAACTAGCTTCAGCAAAGCTTTTTGAAGAGCTCCCTTTTTATAGGATATAATAATTTATGTTTTCCTTTTTATTCAAAGACAAAGTCGGTGCATCACTAATCCGATACTCTAGATTATGAAATATATCGATTTATGTTACTTTCCCGTTCTTATATTAGGAAACTTTTTCATTCAGTCAATAGTAACTATTAAAAAAATGCTAAAGCCCTAATTTTTATAAAAAGGTTAAAATAAACATCTACCGATTTTTTAAGTTAACTATAAATTATACCATATTATAGAATTTGTCAACTTCTTCATGAGCCGTTTTTATAAGCTTTTTTAAATTATAGTTTAAAAAAATAAAAAATTCGCTAAATTGTCTGTTATCTCCAACTCGCCTTAATCCTTTTACAGAAAGCCCTTTATTGTTGTTTTCCCTTATAAATTCTGCCTGTTGATTACACTTAATTTGTAGTTAAAAAGCAACAAATTTTATGAAGATAACCTTAAGATTAAAGTTTTTTCTCAAGATCATTAAATAACTTAAAAACCATTAGTCGTTCTCCTGTACGAGAGCTTATATCAGTATGAAAACTTTTCACTTTTTCTCCAGTTACAGTTAGTACAATATCTTTAAGATTTTCTACTCCTGATTCAACTAACTCCGAACGTGTTTTCTTTATAGTTAACATGCCATCCTTTGTTTCACAAACGGTATATTCTGCCGGTGTTAAAATACCTTGTAAATTCACAATTACCATATCCCGTAATATATCTGTCTTGCATGAAATAGATCCACGCCCAAGATAGTCCTTTTCCCATTGAGTAATTGCCTTACTTATCTCTGATTCAATAGAACCTTTGGATTTTTTCATATAGTATATATCCTCCTCGAACAAAATATGTTAATACTACTAACCTATCAATCTAGATTATTCTATTTTCATTCACTGTGGGGAAGGTTAACAGATAGGATAGTATAGAGTTTTTAATTAAAAACTAACAAGCCTTTATCATAGTAATCAAACAACTATACCTAAGTATAACATTTTTGTACAACTCTCCTGCATACGAGTTAAAACGGCCAATCGCTTATCCGGAAATTTTGTTGCTCTGAAAGACTCGTACTGCTTTTCCTCAATAAAGTTGTTGGTGAAATCTAGAATATTATCCGATGGTGAGCCTTTTTATCCCTTAATAAGCTTTCTCTTTTATTTTAAACTTTCCGTGAGATCTAATTAGTGGAAACTAAAGATAAGATAAACTTTCTTATGTAGTTTTAGTATGGTTGCGAGTAGATTGTATAAGACGTAGAAAATGAAGGGGAAAAAGCTAACCTCCATACCACCCGTTTTTGTCGGGTGACAATGGAGGTTAGTGTTCTTTATACTGTTTCTATATTAAAAATTACTTCCGTTTTTTTAGTATACTCCTACAGCATCCCATGCAGATTTAACAGCATTATATGTGGAGCTTCCGTTGCCATAAAGATCAGCAGCAGACTGAAGAAGTGCCGCACGAGCATAGCTGAAGTTACTTGTTGGTGTTAAGTAAACAGTTAAAGCTCGGTAGTAGATTTTCTCTGCTTTTGTTTTTCCGATACTAGAGATTGTATGGTAGGCAGCCTTATTTGGAATACCTGAGTTAATGTGAACCCCTCCGTTATCTGCCGATGTGTTTACATAGTCATTCATATGTTCTGGTTGCCCGTAACGTGATGGGTTGGAAAGACTGCGAAGTGCGTCACCTGATACACCTGGAGTATAGACGTCTTCCCCCATTAAATAATCCTCTGAATCTAGGAAATAACCAAATACGTCAGAAAAGGATTCATTTAGAGCACCAGATTGATATTGGTACTGTAACCCAGCAGTACGTTCTGTTACAGCATGTGTTAGTTCATGAGCGACTACATCCAATGCACCTGAGAGAGAGGTAAAGGTAGAACCATCACCATCGCCGTACACCATTTGTGATCCATTCCAGAAAGCATTATTGTAGTTATAACCGTAATGAACAGTTGATACGAGGGACGCTCCATTGTTGTCAAAACTATTTCGATTATGTGTATTCAAGTAATAATCGTATACCTTCTCCGCGTTTGCGTGGGCATCTACTTCCGCACCCTGAGAGCTAGATGTCCATGCATTGTTGCTATCTACGGAGTAAGATCCTGGTAAACTTGAACGGTTATTTGCAGTTCTTGTTTCAATAACTCCATTCATTGGCTTAGTAGTATCAAATAAATAGTAGGTTCCGTTTGAAGAATACGTATTTAACTGTTTGTAGTCACCTAGAACGCCATAACCATAACCGGATGTTGCGGCATCAGCTACAGCATTATAAGATTCTAAAACTTTTCCACTCTCGGCATCCACAAAGATTTGCCAGTTAGCACCATATGGTTGAATGAATTGTAGTTGCACTTTATAGGCAAGGTTAAATTCTCCATCCATTTCATGGACAACCAGCTCTTTCTTTACATTTGTATTTTTAACAGAATCTTTTGCCGCTCCTAAAGATGGTTCATCAGAAGAACTTACAGCTGTATCTTTTTCTGATAAATCAATATGTTCCCAGGCAAGGTCAATGGCTTTTTGTTGGTTGACCTTAGCTTTTGTATTCTTCACTTGTTTCGATGCTTCTTTATATAGTTGTCCTGTCGCAGCAATTACTTCGTTGTCTTTATTGGCATGGACAACAAAGATTGCTCCATCTACAGGCACACCTTTTACTGATTGAGAGAATTTATAATGAGTAATTCCAAGTTCGTCTGTAGTCTTTTCTAGGAGAGTTAACTCAGTATGTGGATTAACCTCAAATAAGTCCTTATTTGCTTTGAGAAACTCTTTAACAGATTTTTCGTTTTTAACCTTGTCTTTTGATAATTTACCAGATAAAAACATGGGAGAGTTTTTCTCTTTTTTCATTACCTTTTGTTGCAATTCCATTTTTGATAGAAGAGAATCTGAAGGTTGTGAAGCAAATGCGGATGTGCCTGATAAAGTTGAGCCGAATACTAGAGAAGTTCCTAAAACAATACCTGCTAGTTTTTTTGACATATATAATATACCCCTTTGATTAGATTCATAGAGAAATAGCTACTTCTTATTACCATCGATGGTAATGTGAGTATAGTAGAAACAACTAGTCATAGGCAATCCTTATATCTAACTATTTAGACTATTCAGAACTCATCTCACCTTATTACATAACTAATAGACCAGTCAGTCTTTAAATAGCTAATAAATTTAAAAATCAATATTCTTTTAGGAATAACAATATAGGTGTAATAGAAAATAATACTTTTTTGAAGAGTAATGAAGAAAAGTTTGGATAAATAATAGTAAAATGAGTAGAGTAGAAGGTATTTTAAAGAGTATACAGAAGGTAACATTGACTTAATGATTAGGGATGCTTCTCCTTTATGAAAAAAGGCTAAAGAATTAGTGTTTTCTAGATATTACTTATTGACATTACCGATTAAATTACTTACGATAACGTTGTTAACAATCAAAATGAATGTCGGCTTTCGAAGAGGTTCATAGCATTTACCCTCTATAAAAAACTATGGTTCTAGGGATACAGTACAAAGGTGTCTTTGTATCATTCTATTAGAGTAAAGTAGTTTGGAGTTGCTGGTTTTTTAGGCAATGCTATGTCTTCCTTTTCGCAAAGAGCGGAAATAGGAGGATTTTTTTATGTCCGGAAGAAAAGATGAAGAACTACAAGATGTAACATTACTAGGAAATCAAGGTACTGATTATTTATTTGAATACGCTCCACAAGTACTCGAAACTTTCGATAATCAACATCCAAATCGTGATTATTTTGTGAAATTCAATTGCCCGGAGTTTACAAGCTTATGTCCAAAAACACGTCAACCGGATTTTGCGACCATTTATATTAGTTATATACCAGATATTAAAATGGTTGAAAGTAAGTCGCTTAAATTGTATCTATTTAGCTTTAGAAATCATGGTGATTTCCATGAGGACTGTATGAATATTATTATGAATGATCTAATTGAACTGATGGATCCAAGGTATATTGAAGTATGGGGGAAATTTACTCCTCGTGGCGGCATTTCCATTGATCCGTATTGTAACTATGGTAAGCCTGGAACGAAATATGAAAAAATGGCTGATCACCGTCTTATGAATCACGACTTATACCCGGAAAAAATTGATAATCGCTAAGAAAATAAAAATTGGGACTGCTTTTAAACTATTGAAGCAGTTCTTTTTTTATGTATTATTAAAATCGGTAACTAGTATGATATTTCTATTGCCGAAACAATTGGGGAAGTATTATACTAGCTTGAGATTATTTAAAAGGAAGGGGGAGCGAAATGAAGCAGCTTCATTATTCGTTATTTGTTTTATTAGGTGCATGTAGTTACGGAATTCATGCTTCTATTGTGAAAATTGGTTTTGCTCAAGGTTTTACCGTCACGGAAGTAACCGGTATACAATATTTATATGGAGTTCTTATTCTCTTCTTGGCCTTTTTGTTTGGTAAAAAGGTTAAATTTGATGTAAAACAGCTTGCATCCCTCTTTGGCGTCGGAATCTTTTTAAGTTTAACCGGAATTTTTTATGGTATGAGTTTGGCAAGAGTACCAGCATCAATTGCGGTTGTTATGCTTTTTCAGTTTACTTGGATCGGACTGTTAATCGAGGCTGTTTATCTAAAAAAAATTCCTTCTAATAAAAAACTGTTATCGGTTGTATTTCTATGGGCGGGGACATTGTTAGCAGGTGGTATAGGTTCCGCGTCCGGTTTCCGCTGGTCAGAAAACATCGAGGGTATCCTCTTCGGTTTTCTTGGAAGTATTACCTTTGCTTTATTTATTTTCTTTAGCGGAAAAGTTGCTCAGGGTGTTCCTACATTACAACGTAGCTTATTTATTGGCATAGGTGGCTTACTGACGGTGTTTATATGCTTCCAACCATCATTTTTGAAAGAGCCTGTAGAAATAGTAAACATGGCAGGGTTTGGTTTAGTAGTAGCCTTATTTGGAATGATATTACCAATAGTCCTTTTTGCGATTGGAACACCACATTTAGACTCAAGTATTTCAACGATTGTTGGTGCTGCTGAACTACCGGCAGCAATTATTGCGGCAGTGATCATTCTTAACGAGAGCGTTAGTGAATTACAGCTGGTCGGAATTTTACTCATATTAATTGGTATTATTATTCCACAAATACATTTTAGAGCTCATCGTCCAAAAAAACAGTATGGATGATAATAAGGGACTAATCTAAAGGCATCATGTTAGGTGCTTTTGGGTTAGCCTTTTTAGTTTTATTCAAAAAAAGGCTGTAAACGCGAGCAAACGAATGGATAGTTAAATAACGTAATTTCGAAATGGAACCCTTTCCAATTTTCACAATAGTTAAACCTTCCCATATTCCCTTTACAAAGGTAATGAAGGCTTATATAATCCCGTTATTCAAGCATTTAAATAATACGTAAAAATCATATAGAAAAAGGAGGTTGCGGCGATGCGGCAAAAAGTAATTACTTTCTTGTTGATGAATTTCGGTGCGTTTCTTGCTTCGGTGAATGTTCATTTTTTCTTATCCCCTAATAGCTTAGCGACGGGGGGAGTAGGTGGAATGTCCATTTTAATGAATGACATCTTCCCTAATGTTTCAATTGGACTGTTTATGATTCTTTTAAATATTGTCCTGTTTATTATTGGTATTATCTTTCTTGGTTTTAATTTTGGTGCCAAAACAATTTATACGAGTTTTGCCCTTTCTTTCTTTGTTTGGTTACTTGAAATTATTGCACCGATGAGCGAACCACTTAGTAAGGATCTCTTGATTCAGTTAATTATTGGTCAATGTATTGCTGCAATCGGTATGGCAATTGTATTTAATCAGAAGGCATCTACTGGTGGAACAGATATTATTGCGATGATTTTAAATAAATATTTTAATATAGAAGTAGGAAGAGGCGTTTTGCTTGCCGACCTTTCCATCGCGTTGTTTTCTGCTGTGCTATTTGGACCACAAGTCGGAATGTACGCTTTCTTTGGAGTTATCCTAAATGGACTTGTGATTGACTATGTGTTGCAGCAATTTAATACAAATAAAGAAGTTGTGATTATTAGTCAGCATAGTGAGGAAATCAAAGCATATATCGTACATGAGTTAGGAAAAGGTGCGACAATTCATACAGCTAAAGGTGCTTTTACCTCAGACCAAAAAGAAGTTATTACAACGATTTTAGGAAGAAAAGATTTTTCTAGATTAAAAGGTTACATTACACAAATAGATAATAGAGCGTTTATTACTGTTCATAATATGCAGGAGATATTGGGGCAGAATTTTAAACGTTTAGCTTAAATACAACGTTGAAAAGTACCGAATACTTGTTGAGGAACAATAGAAATAGCAGAGTAAAAGGTTTGGCAAGTAGCTGAAATTACAATTATTCTGTTGCTTGATTGTTGTTATACTAATTTAACATTACAAAAAGGCTGTTTTTGAAAAGTTTGTTGTTTTTGGGAATTGTATCTTTTTCATAGCGAACTAGCCGCTAAGCTAGACATTCGTTTCGTCTGTTGTGGGGTCTAGACTTTTCCCCTAGATCCTGCAAGAATCAAGTGCCTTCCGCTCCCACTCACTCTACGTTTTCCATGTTGTTAAAAGCAACAATCTTTTAGAAAACAGCCTATAAAAAACTTTTAAAGTAAGAGAACTCTACTGAAGTAAATCTAATATAAAAAATGAAGCTTAGAGCTAATACTCTGAGCTTTTTTCGTGTTCTATCTATGTTGGTATTTTCGTTTTGATTTAATTTTTAGTTATAACCATTTACTTGTCGTGTTTTAATATTTCTCTTTTAAAACTGAACTCGCTATTCAACATGAAGTTTCCCTTTTATAAAACATAAAGCTTTTTCTTTTGAAAATTTGATTGATTAGTAGTAAGTGAATATATATTCACTAATTCATATCAGTAATCGGTAGTTATTTACTAATGTTGTCTAGTTATAAATAGTATTAATGAATTATTTTGTCGAAATTATATAGAAATATATTTTTTGATGTTTATAATGACTAGTTGTAAGAATATTACCATATGAGGAGGGAAATACCAAATGAGGAAATTTGCAATTGGTAGCGTTATTTTAGGTGGTTTATTAATGGTTTCAAACAGTGCTTCGGCAGAACAGAATGTTGTTGATGTTGAGCAAAATAAATCAGTAGTAAACTTCCACATTAATGAGCAAGCAGACTATTATAAAGTATTTCAAAATGGAGAAATCCTTTATCAAGGGGTGTCACCAAACTTTAGTGACTCTTTAGAGAATGAATTTGAAAAATATAAGGTCGGGATCTACAAAGATAATAAGTTAGAAGAAGTAGTTAACCTAAAAGTAGATAACGAGGAGGGATCTCAGGATAAAGTTAATAAATCCCTCATGATTAAGGAAAAGGATAATTTAAAGGAAGATATTATGTCGAAGAAAGTTGACGGTAATACGCTTGAAGCTATTATTACAGATGAAGAAGTTCTGCTAACTTGGGATGCCTTACCAGATAATGATGGTAAGTATGAAATTTTCAGAGATGGAGAGAAAATAGGGCAAACTAAAAAACTGACGTTTACAGATAAAAAAGTAAAATCTGGAGAAAGATATGTATATAGTGTTGTCGGAGAGACAGAAGTCAATGCTAAACAAAAAGCAGCTATTAACAAACAATTAGGGGATGAAAGGTTAAAAAAGGCTTCTAAGAAGGAATTGCAAGAAATGTATACTGTGAGGGGAACATTAACTAGTATTGTAAATACACCAAGTAATACAGAAGAATACTTAACTAAGAAGGAAACTTTACTTAAAGGTAAGAAAACAGAAGATAAAGGAAATGAATTTGGTATAGCATCGTTTCCAGGTACTTCTGAATGGAGAAATTACATATTCAGATATACTACGTTTATTCCCCAAGAATCAGTAGAAGATCCAATGCCTTTTAACGGAACATACCTTCACGGTGATGATAGAAGTTTCGATTACTTTTCTAACGATTATAGGACTAGAGTAGATGTTAATGCTTTTCTTACTTGGAATGACTTTACTTATGATAGATATGTAGGGGAATCATTAAGATGTGAGGATCGTGCTTGTACTGATATTATTGAGAGGGACACAGCACCAAAGTCAGGAATTGAAGTAATTGAAGATTACTCATCAAGCAGTAAAATGCAGTGGAGAGTTAAGCATGATGTGGGTATTCCATTTGGTAGTATATATCCAAATATTAACTATTACTATGAAGCTACCTTAACCTCTTCTCCTTCTTTAAGTATTAGTGGAGCCCATGATAAAGCGCCAAGTCACGAATTTTATATGGCTACTTATGCCAGTGATGATATGGTACCATTACATTTGTTTTCAGTAGATAGCGAGTGGGATTTCGCATATCTTACGCCAGGAACTCCACAAGAATATTTTAGTGTTTCTATGTAAAAGCTTAAGTAAGTCAAAGAGGCTAGGACAAATGTGTTCTAGGTGAATAAAAATCCGAACTAATTCTTTCATTTGAAGGCAAATTAGTTCGGATTTTTTTATAAGTCTTAATAAAACTTGTTGTTCTTTTTAACTTGTTCTAGCTGTTGATTAGAGTGCAAGACGAAGACTCCTGTGGGAGAAGCGGAGCAGGTGAGACTCCGCAAGAGCGAAGCGATGAGGACGCTCACCGACCGCCCGCGGAAAGCGAAGTCTTGACACGGAAATCAACAGCAGTGTTTAACAGCGATTACTAAATGATTTAACCTGACATTGTTCGTCTTTAGGGTATAGTATTTTAGTTATGTTCCAGCCTCTTGTCTGTGCTTCTATGTTTTTTCTAAAATAGTACTATATAAAATTAATAGGGTAGTTCTTTTCTTAAAAGTGAATGAACGAACCAATATACAATGGAGGTTAGGAATATAGAAACTATTACTTCTAGATTTTTATAAAAGGGAGTATGACTATTAAATACATTATATAATGCAAAATGAACAATAAAAGAAAAAAGCAAAAGTAAAGCTAAAGAACTCAGACTATACCTCTTTTTAAAATATTTTTCTATTAGGACTTGAAGAGGTGAAACAATAACAAAGTAGATAATAAAAAACAACAGTGTATACCCTGCTAATATGAGTAGAGACGAGAAAGAGAATTCTTTTACCATTTCATTCAAACTATACTCTGATATTAGATAGATTATGCTTATTATCAAGGCTGAGATAAAGGCTACAGTTATCCTGTTTTTCAAGTTGATTACCTTCCTTTATTTAGTATTAATGTATGGGAATTCTAACTTAATTAGAAAATATGGTCAACATTCTTTATTCCTAGTTAGAAGAATAACTTTAAAGAAAGAGCGTAACTTGTTCAAATAGGAAAACAGGATAAAATGACTAGTGAAGCAGTAGAAGCAACATAGTAAATGGAGTATGAAATCGAAAGGTTTGTGCAGTTGATTCCTATTATAATATAAGGGGTAAGTGCATTTTGAGAGTCAGTTGGCATAGTGATTAGCAAAGGAAGCGATTGGTACTGAAGGTAATCGACTTTCACATTTTCGAATACTAGGTAGCATTAAAGAAGGATATTTTTAAAATAGAGGAATTTATTACCTACATCATGTATAAATAACGGGTAGGGGGTGAAAGCAATGAATGAGCGGAAATTAGAAGAATTAGAACAAAAGATGAAGTACTTGGAAAAAGAACTATATGTAGTAAAAAGAGAATTGATAAGGGCAAAAGAGGAATCGGTGGAGCGACCTAGTCAAAAGGTGGCAGTATCAACTACTAAACAAGTTGAGCAGGAAGTAGAAAAGCAAGCTAAAAATCAGACACAACCAGAAGATAAAGGAATTGACTTTTCCGTTGAATGGTGGCTTCCAAAAGTATTCCTTTTCGTATTATTAATAGGAAGTATTTGGGGATTTATGGCTGCTTCTCAGAACGGTTGGCTAACTCCTGGCTTTCGTGTTGTTATTGGAGCAGTTGTTAGTATTCTAATGTATGCCGGCGGGGAACGTTTTATCAAAGATCAACGCAAGCTGGGTATCACGCTTTTATCAGGAAGCATCGTCTTGTCGGTAATTACGCTGTTTTCGGTAAATATATTATATGGTTTTATCAACGGGATTGTAACGAATATATTATTAGTACTATTGATTGCAGCAGGAATATGGCTTTCTCATCATCATAAATCGCAGCTAATATTGTGCTTAATTGGTGTAGGTGCTTATTTATTTCCATTTATTTTTGCTGGAGAAGCACGAAATGAATGGTTATTTTATGGTTATCAATTAATTATCTTTTTCCTTTTAACAACGTTTAGTTTTCTAAAAGGTTATCGTTATGGATGGAATATTTCTTATTACCTGCTTTATTTTACAATGCTATTTTTTGCTGCTTTTGGAATGGGAGAGATTACGATAAAAACAATCTTTCCGTTTGCCATCCAGCATGTCTACTTATTAGCGATCATTATATTGGATAAAGGAAAACGATTAAATGCGGAACTTATTCCCGCGTTTGTGTCAGGGACTTTTATTTTGATGGGGTTAATGCAGGTTGTATATCTGGATATTCCGCTTTGGTATTATGCCTTATTAGGAGTAATTTATATTGCTATTTCCTTTTTTCAGAAAATGGAGAAGAAGTCTACGAAGGATGTTCTGCTACTGTTAGGGTCCGTTCACTTACTTCTACTTATTTTAGAGTATGTGGAATATGATTGGAGCTTTTTATTGCTAGGCATTCAGGCAGTTGTCTTGCTTATGCTAGCCTATCAACGGAAAAGTTACATTAATCTTGCTGCATCGTTCGTGTTGATTTTTATCTCGTTTTTTGGAACAGTTCTACAACCAGTTGGACACTATTTTGGTGAGGTCGTACCAGCGTTTCTTTTATATTTTGGATACGTTTATACCCTTAAGAGGAATAATAAAAAATTCTTGACGATGTCTCCATCGGTGTTAAAGACATTCAGTACAGGATTAGTGTTCCTGTTCCTACTAAGATCTACTTCAGAGTTAGTGAATGATTGGTTGTATTCAGATCGAATGACTGCTTTTACGGTGGCACTTGCAGCATTTTCCATTTTTTATTTAATTTTCGGGGAAAGTAAAAAAGATATTTTTTACAGATGGGTTGGAATTAGTTTTCTAGGAATTACGTTAGTGAAGTTTTTCCTTATGGATTTAGTGTTTCTTGATTTTGCCATCCGAGCGATGATTTTGATTCCAATCGGTGTAATAGGGCTTGTGCTGTCTAGACTATTGTATAAAAAGAAACAATAGATGTTATTTTGGTCTTGTATTAAATATCAGAAAAGTTGTATAATATAAACAATTACTATGTGAAGGAGGTGGAGTTGAGATGAGTCGTTCTGTAGGGTTGCATGGACAGTTTTTAGAGTATATTTACATTTGCCGTGCAATTTTTCATGTTGTTGCTTTTAACGGGATACGTATGCCCATTTTTAGCAATTAAATATGAAACAGAACGGTAAGAGGTCTCAAATTCCACAAATATCCTTTAAATCGGAAAAAGAGGGCTTCATGGCTCTCTTTTTGTCGTTAGAGTGAACATTTAAAAAGCGTTGTCAAAATACTTCAGCATGTGTCGAAGTATTTTGATTAGCTTGATTTATTGGTCATAGGTGAGCCTTTTGCTTACCTGTGGCCTTTTTTTATAGACGCAGCCTCTTACCGTTATCAAATTGAAACAATGAGAGGAAATGATAGAAATGATACTTTGCAGTGCACAACAACTAAGTAAAATGTTCGGCGGGAATTTAATTTTTGAGAATATGACATTTGAAATAAAGTCCGGTGATAGAATTGGTCTCGTAGGTAGAAATGGAACGGGAAAGACAACGATATTCAAACTTCTTTCAGGCGTAGAACAGCCAGATCATGGGGAGATTCATTTGAAGAAAGGAGCGAAAATTGGCTATCTTGCCCAAATACCACAATACTCAGAAGAGACAACAGGCATAGAAGTTTTACAATCCGCCTTTGTTTCTTTAGTGCAAACAGGGGAAAGGATCAAGGAGCTGGAGAAGCAGATGGCATCGGAAAAAAATGAGGATAGCCTGTCAAAGCTTCTCGAAGAATATGGAAAGCTTCAAGATACATTCACAAACTCCGGTGGATATGAAATGGAAAGTACTATTGCAAAGGTTGCAAATGGTTTAGGCATAGAGGGGTTGCTCGATAAACAATTTCAACAATTAAGTGGGGGAGAACAAACGAAACTATGCTTAGGGCTTGTTTTATTACAGGAGCCAGACCTCCTGCTTCTAGATGAACCAACTAACCATCTTGATATTGGTGCAGTAGAATGGTTGGAATCGTTCTTAACAGACTATGAAGGGACAGTCATGTGCATATCCCATGATCGCTACTTCTTAGATAACGTCATTACGAAAATATATGATTTAGAAGAGGGAGAGCTCACGGTTTACCATCAAAATTACTCAGGATTTGTGAAAGAAAAAGAAGAACGGCTACTTATTGAATTTCAAGCATACCAAGAGCAACAGAAAAAAATAAAAAAAATGAAGGAAGCAATTAAACGATTACGAGAATGGGCGAATCAAGCGAATCCCCCAAATGAAGGGTTGCATAAGAGAGCCCGCAATATGGAGAGAGCATTAGAAAGAATGGAAAAACTGAAGCGACCTGTATTAGAAAAGAAAAAGATGGGCTTGGAGTTCGAGCAAACAGACCGTAGCGGTAAAGTTGTTTTCTCCATGGATGGTGTTGCAAAAGCATTTGGGGATAAACCTTTATTCCAAGAAGCAACGTTACTTGTCCATTATCAAGATAGAACAGCAATTGTCGGAAAAAATGGTACAGGTAAGTCCACTATTATTAGAATGCTCTTAGGAGGGGAAATCCCTGATATTGGTGAAATAAAACTAGGAAGCAATGTGAAACTTGGGTATCTTTCGCAACATTTTACAATGAAGGATCCTAAAGTACGATTAATTGACGCCTTCAGAGACGAAGTGGCGGTAACCGAGGGAGATGCAAGGCATATTTTAGCTAAATTCTTATTCTATGGACCTAACGTCTTTCGAAAGGTTGGAGATCTTAGTGGTGGAGAGAAGATGAGGCTTAGGTTAGCACAATTAATGCATCAGGACATTAATTTTCTCGTATTAGATGAGCCGACCAACCATTTAGATATTGATTCACGTGAGGTATTAGAGGATGCGCTAGAAGACTTTCACGGAACCATTTTAGCTGTCTCTCACGACAGGTACTTTTTAAATAAATTGTTTAAGAAAACGTATTGGATTTACAACCAGAAACTGTATGGTTTTGATGGAGCTTATCAATGGGCCAAGGGGAAGCTTCATGAAATGACAGAAAGAGAGGTTCCAGAAAAAAATAAAGACAGTAAGATACAAGATTCTAAACCGACTCAAACTCGGAAAGCACTTGAGCAGACACCTTCGATGGACGAGATTGAAAAGGATTTAGAAAAAATAGAGGAGTCCATAGTTGAAATTGACCAGCAGCTATTAAGAGAGGACGGGTTGGAAAAAATACAACAGCTCTATGCAGAAAAAGAAATATTGGAGAGGCAACGAGATGAAAAATATGGGCTTTTAGAAACATTACTTTAAACATAAAATTCCTGTGACCTTCGGCTATTCGTATGAAACCTCAATTTCATACGAATAGCCAAAAAATAGATTTATCACCAGCATTTTATTGCAGTAATCTATCGAAATTGAAAGTTTTTTTATTCCCTGAAACGGGCATTTACGCATATAGTTTATTGTGTGTACTTTTCTAGGAGGGGAGCCTGTCCATGTATTATTTTCATCACCCTAGTTACTATCATCCGGCTTATCATCATCCTGGGTATTGGCCAATCCGACAATATCCAGCTATTGACCCGACTCTTTTGTATGATTCAGCGAATGAATCCAAAAAACTTATGAAAGAAGCGAGTATAGTTCTTGATAGATTATCTGCGTCAAAGCAATTTGACACTGAATTAATGTATGCTGCACAAACTTCAGATATTAAAGAGGTTAAACGTTTAATTCATTCTATAGGAGTTACGTCGGATGTAGATGTTCATTACGATCCTGATGGGTTACGGTTAGAGTTTACATCAAAAGTAGCCGATATGGATTGCTGTCGGTTACTAATTGCATTGCGCTGGCGTTAGAGTATATTAGTTGCTTGATTTTTCAGGAAAAACGTTATTAAAAAAGCTGGTTCCCTTGAAAAGGAAGTAGCTTTTTAATGATTATAGGGTGAACCTTTGGAAACAAGAAAATACTTGAACCAGAATCGGAATTCATCAAACAGTACTGGATAATCAAACGAGAACTTTTCTAAGAAATCTTCTAATACTTCTGTTTCAACATTATCCAGGAGACCAGTTACGTAAAGTGGGACTTGAAATCGTTTATACAAATCGCTATAACCATAAAAACTGAATAAGTCCTCTATTTGCTGCTCTTCCATTGTCCTCACCACCTGTTAATTAGTCTTTCATATTTTTTTCGTGAAATACTTACATTTTGTTTTTGGGTAAAATATTAGCTTATTTTTGGAGTTGTTTTCGTAAGTTTTATTGTTTGTGGGGAATAGACCGTTCCTTTCCACTGCAATCCACTCTATGTTTTCAACTGTTGTTAAAAGCAACAACCTTTTGCAAACAAGTGCCCGTAGCAGAAATCAACGGGGAGAATGTATAACTGAAAACAATAATCTATGAGAAAAGAGCCTTTTTTAAAACTGTAAGTGAAATTAAGTCAATAGTACAAGCATATCTATCGCTAACTCATACTATGTAATATGTGAAGCCACTCCTTTCATCTTCACTAAAAGGGACCGATAATTTAGTTTATCGGTCCCTTTCTAATAGTGTTGGTTATCATTATCTCAGCGAAAAGACAATTATCCACATTTATCCCGTGAGTGCCACTCAATCGCCATCAAAAAACCACTCTAATTTAAAAGGGCGGTAGTAATTAGATGTTATTTTGCGGCCTTTTGTAGTTTATGAATAACGGAAAGCGAACGACCTGTTCCGATTGCAACAGATTCAAGCGGATTAGGTGCTAAATGGACGGGAACGATAATTTCACTACTTAGCCATTCTTGAAGTCCATTTAGTAAAGCGCCGCCCCCAGTTAAAATTACTCCTCGATCCACAATGTCTCCGCTAAGTTCAGGAGGACAATTTTCAAGTGTTGCTCGAATTGTTTCAAGGATATGAAGAAGCGATTCTTTTAATGCCCCTTGTATTTCAGGCGATTGTAGGGTAATAGTCTTTGGCAACCCGGTTACTAAATCGCGTCCTCGAATATCAATTGTAAGTTCTTCGTGGTCAATCAATGCATGACCGACTTCCATTTTGATTTGTTCCGCTGTTCGTTCACCAATTAGTAGATTGTATTTTTTCCGAACATGCTGAATGATATCTTCGTCCATTTGGTCTCCACCAACGCGGATTGTATTACAGGATACAACCCCGCCATATGAGATGATACCAACCTCTGTCGTACCACCACCAATATCGACAATCACATTAGCAACTGGTTCTTCTACCGGAAGATCCGCTCCGATAGCTGCTGCTACGGGTTCCTCGATAAGTGTAGCTGTTTTTGCTCCGCTGGCTTTGACTGCATCTTGTATTGCACGACGTTCAACAGAGGTAGCGCCTGAAGGGGTACAAACAACTATATTTGGTTTACGGATAGATAGTCCAAGTAGCTTACTCGCCTTTTTCATAATTTGTTTTAACATTTCTGTTGTCATATCAAAATCAGCAATTACACCATCTTTTAACGGGCGAACTGCAACAATTTTTCCAGGGGTTTTTCCAATCATACTCTTCGCTTCAGTTCCAACTGCTAAAACACTTTTGGTTTCTGTATCAATAGCGACAACAGAAGGTTCATTTAAAATAATTCCTTTATTTTTACTATATACAAGAATATTAGCTGTTCCTAAATCAATACCAATTTCAGAGTTTGAAAACATCAGTATTCCTCCAACCTATATAATTCTAAACACTTATAATACTTCTATACAGTATAGGAGATTTATGAGGGTTGTACATGTGGGGAAATTTGCCAGTCGACAAAATGTTACAAGATTTTTTATAGAAAAAAAGGTAAATAAGTGGTCTAAATACTGTTATATCAATTGTCTTCCGATAGATTTTGAATTTTCTTCCTTTGTACTCGAAGCATTTCGTTATATAAATTTAAACTGTTTGTAAAATAAAAAGTAGGGTGACGATATTCGTCACCCTACTTTTTTACTGTTACAATTTAAAGCGGCTTAATAATTCATTCATCTCTGAAGTCATATTATTTAGTTGTTGAACTTGTTCATTCATCTGTTTGAAGGAGGATTGTTGTTCTTCTGTAGATGCTGAAATCTCTTCTGTACTTGCCGCTGTTTGTTCTGTTACAGCTGAAATATTTTCGATTGCTGTAATAACGTTATGAGTCTTCTCATTAGACTTCTGCATGGCATGTTCCAGATTAGTAAGCTGGTCGGAAATAATGGAGACATTTTCTGAAATATCTTCAAAGGATTTTTCTGTATCAACCATAGAATTTAGTTGCTCTGTAGACAGTTCATTTCCTTTTTGGGAAGATTGAGAGATTGTTAAAATGCCTGTTTTAATATTATTAACCATCTTAGTAATTAATTCTGTAGCACTGGAAGAGTCCTCTGCTAGTTTTCTTACCTCTTGTGCGACGACAGCAAATCCTTTTCCAGCCTCTCCAGCCCGTGCTGCTTCTATTGCAGCATTGAGTGCTAATAAATTTGTTTGTTCAGCAATTTCCTTTACAGACTGTGCTGCACTTTCAATTTCACCTGCATACTGGGAAAAGTGATCAACAGAAATTTTTATATCTTTTGAGGAAATTGCTATTTGTTCAGCATAGTTCTTCTGGTTGTTTAATGAGGTCTTTCCAGCTTTTACACTAGATAAAGCTATTTTACTAGACGCAGTAGAACGTTTGCTTTCCTGAACATTATGAGAAAATTCCTCTCCAAATTGTGACATTATCTCTGCTGTTGATTGAATTTCTTCTGAAATTGATTGACTTCCCTTAGCGAGTTCTGTAGTAGATACTGCTACTTGGTTACTGCTTTCCGTCAAACTTACCATTCTATTGCTAACTTCACCTGTAAATTGCTTCACCTTGGTTCCGATGTCTTCAACGGAAGTGACTGTATTTCGTAGGTTTTCAATCATCTCGGCAAAAGCTAACTGAAGTTTATCAATTTCATAGCGGCTTTTACGAGAAGAGTTCGAGTCTGTTTGAACAGTCAAATCACCACTGGCAACACTTTCGGCATCTTTTACGATTTTATTAATCGGCTTCACAATGCGACCTGCTAAATATAAGGATAGACCAATAGATAATAAGATAATCGTTATTGTCCCTATAATAGTAGAGAGAACAATAAAGTTTATTTTTTGCTGTGTCTCTTGAAGTAAATTGTCGTACCATTCGTTTGTTTGTTTTTTTAGTAAGAACATATCGTTTAAAATACCCGATATTCGAATAGATTGCCGTTTAATTTCTGCTTTACTATTAGTGTCTAGAGCGGTAAGGGACGCCTGAGTCAGTTCATCGAATTTTGTAGTGATTTTTGTCAGGGTCTCTTGTTGATCATGTTCATCAATTAAACCCTTTAGATTAGTGATTTGCTCCTGGGTTGATTTCATTAAGCCTTGCACTTCTTGTTTATTAGCATCAGTAGCATTAAAGGAATAATTAGCTAGAGATTGTTTGGTGACAATAAGATTTCCTTCCAAATCTTCTGTTTTCAGTAAAATCTCTACATCTTCTTTTGCCGAACTTTGAATATTAATTAATTGATAAATAATATAGCCAATAATAAATGTCGAGAGGATTAACGGGATGATTCCTAGTAGTATAAGTCTTTTCTTTAAAGTCATAGAATCCTACTCCTTGTTTTTATTGAATGTTAATAGGTATATCACCTGAAATAATCTTTTCTGTTGCTTCTTCTATTTTCTTTTTCTCTTCGCTAGTTAATGGTGCAACTCGAATAGGTGCTAATCCAACTCCATCTTCCTTCAATCCTAGTTCATATATAGGTTTGCTTATCTTTCCAGTTTCTTTAAGGCTTTTCGCTATATCAAATACGGCATTATCAATCTTTTTCACCATAGACGTCACAACGGCTTTCTCTGCTACAAAATATTGATCCGAGTCTACCCCAGCGGCATAGACGTTCGCTTGCTGTGCTGCTTGGAGAGCACCTGCTCCGGTAAAACCTGCAGCATGGTACAAGAAATCTGCACCTTTTTTAATTTGTTTGTTGGCAATTTTTGCTCCCAATTTGGCATCTCCAAAATTATTGGCATTTTCCTTGAAAATAGTAATGGATGGATTAACGTATTTTGCCCCCTGTTCAAATCCCTTTTCAAAGCGTTTAATTACTGGTACATCATCTCCAGCTATGTAACCGAGCTTATTCGTCTTCGTTGTCATCGCTGCTACCATACCAACTAAAAAGCTACCTTCATGGTCTTTAAATGTAATAGAAGTAACATTGTCTAATTCTGAAACCCCATCAATCAATAAAAACCTTTGTTTTGGGTGGGTTTTTGCGGTTTTTTCAAGGGCTTCTTGTACGGAAAATCCTAATCCAATTATTAAGTCATGTTCTTGTTTCACTAACTCGGCAAAGGCACCTTCAAAATCCCCATCTGGTGCTTCCCTATAATCAAATAATATTCCTAATTCATCACGAGCTTTCTCTAACCCTCGAAAAGCTGAGTCATTAAAGGAGTCATCACCTAGACCCGTGTCAGATAATAATATTCCAATACTTTGCTCCTGCTTATTATTTTCCTGGGGGGAAGAGGAGCAACCAGTAATAAAAATGGTCAGTAAAAGTAGAATGTATCCTAATTTATTATTCAATATGTACCCTCCTTGAAGTTAAAAGAACTTGAATTTTTGTATGTATAAAACGCCTTAATTTGTATTGAGGTGTTGAAAAGGAAAATGTCTCGAATACTTAGGTGGTGAAGCAGGGCAACAAATTATGATATAGATGTTCTTCAAAATGGGCATACCCTTTTTATCGGAAGAATAAGAGAATTGTTTAGAGGTCCGTCCCAAAGTGAGTTAACGCGTTAATTGACCAAGTCGATATTGCAGGCTGCTTTAGCGTGTTTTAAAAATGAAAAAGCCTGACCAGATTTGCATGGACAGGCTTTGATCGTTAGTAGGCTTTAGCGAAAAATTCAGCTAGCTCTTGGCTGTGTTTTTTTCGAGCTTTTCGGTGCTGTGCACGGTCTTTTGCTGTTTCATTTAGCCATTTTTCTTCTTCCGTTTGTGGAACAATTTCCGGAATTTCTACAGGTTTTCCATCTTCAAGGGCAACGAAGGTGAGAAAGGAAATGGCAGCTACTTTTGTATCTCCTGTTAATAGGTTTTCAGAAGTTACCTTCACAGATATTTCCATAGAACTGCGCCCTGTGTAGCTTACGATTGCTTCTAGTGTTACAGCATCTCCGACTACAATTGGTTCTAAGAAATCAACGGAATCAGTTGATGCCGTTACAACGGGCTTCCTTGCATGTTTTAAAGCAGAAATAGATGCTACATCATCAATATATGCCATTAATTTTCCACCAAATAGTGTTCCATGATTATTTGTGTCTGGTGGAAGTACATGTGCTGTTTTAATTGTTTTTGTATCTTTCATGAACTTTTGTTCTCTCATTTACGTAATCACCTTTCCAAATAAATTAAATAGTCTACCTCTTAATATACACCAAATCCCTTTTAATGAAACATGTGGAAAAATTCTCACATTGACTGTTACGTTACGTGTTTGCGTTTGGTTCCTATTTAGCTAAAGAGTTATAATGGAAATTTATTAGAAAAAAGGTTACTCTTATGGATAGCTGAAGTTATACATATTTAGGAGGAACAGTTATGATTCGATTTGGTGTAGTAGGAACTAATTGGATTACTGACGCTTTTTTAGAAGCTGCAAGTAATATTGAGGATTTTAAATTAACAGCAGTATATTCGAGAACATCTGAAAAGGCAAATGAATTTGCAAGTAAATACGGTGTTGAAACTACTTTTACAAACTTAGAAGAAATGGCTAAAAGTGATGAAATAGATGCTGTTTATTTAGCAAGTCCTAATTCATTTCATGCAAAACAGGCTGTCACTTTTCTTCAGAATAAAAAACATGTATTATGCGAAAAGCCTTTGGCATCCAATATACGGGAAGTTACATTGATGGTAGAAGCCGCAAAGGAAAATAATGTTCTATTAATGGAAGCGATGAAGTCATCGTTTTTACCTAATTTTAAAGTGATTCAGAATAACCTGCATAAGGTAGGGAAAGTGAGAAGGTATTTTGCGAGTTATTGTCAGTATTCTTCTAGATATGATGCATACAAACAAGGAACAGTACTAAATGCTTTTGATCCAAAATTCTCAAACGGATCGTTAATGGATATAGGAATTTACTGTCTCTATCCACTTATTGTGTTATTTGGAAAACCACTAGAAGTAAAAGCAAGCGGAGTTTTATTAGAAACAGGGGTAGATGGGGAAGGTAGTGTTCTCCTCCGTTATAAAGATTTTGATGCTGTTATAATGTATTCAAAAATTACCAATTCCTCTTTACCATCAGAGATACAAGGGGAAGAGGGGAATATGGTTATTGATAAAATTAATACACCAGAGAAAGTAGAAATACAGTATCGAAATGGTTCAGTGGAAGATCTTACCGAGACACAGTCAGCGTTGTCTATGTATTATGAAGCAAAACAATTCATTGAACTCATTCAAGCAGGGGAAACAGAATCACCAATTAATTCATTTGAGAACTCTCTTACGGTGATGGAAGTGATGGACGAAGTTAGAAAGCAAATCGGCGTTGTGTTTCCAAACGACAATAGTTGATTTGTAAGAACAATAAAAGGGGCTGAAGAAAATTCAGCCCCTTGATCATTTTTATTTTGTTTTTTCTAATAAGTTATGAAGAACATGTTTTTTATAAGATTCTACTTTACGTTCTTCATAGCGGCGAACACCCGCTTTTTTAAGTTCTTCCACGTACCAGCCTTTGCTTCCTAAATGCATCCGAAGACACCCTTTCTTTACGTTTTTGTTGGAATCTCTGACTAATTCGGGTCGAGAGTAACGATAAAATTTCCTTCGGGACACATTGTAACATCTATGAAAATAGCACGAAACCCCTTGATAGAAATTTAATAAATTTGTATTTTGATAGTGTGGAATGTGAGTGTGGAACGGATAGTGTGGAACGTGCCAGGAACAAAAGAGGTGGAATGTGCCAGGAACAAAAGAGGTGGAATGTGCCAGGAACAAGAGGGGCGGAATGTGCCAGGAACAAAAGAGATGGAATGTGCCAGGAACAAAAGAGGCGGAATGTGCCAGGAACAAAAAGGGTGGAACGTGCCAGGAACAAAAGAGGCGGAATGTGCCAGGAACAAAAGAGGCGGAATGTGCCAGGAACAAAAGGGGCGGAATGTGCCAGGAACAAAAGGGGCGGAATGTGCCAGGAACAAAAAGGGTGGGGGATGTGCCAGGAACAAAAGAGGCGGAATGTGTCAGGAACAAAAGAGGCGGAATGTGCCAGGAACAAAAGAGGCGGAATGTGCCAGGAACAAAAGGGGCGGAATGTGCCAGGAACAAAAGGGGAGGAACGTGCCAGGAACAAAAGAGGCGGAATGTGTCAGGAACAAAAGAGGCGGAATGTGCCAGGAACAAAAGAGGCGGAATGTGCCAGGAACAAAAGAGGCGGAATGTGTCAGGAACAAAAGAGGTGGAATGTGCCAGGAACAAAAGGGGCGGAATGTGCCAGGAACAAATTGTGAAAATAGCAAAAGGGTGAGGAACTAATAACCTCACCCTTTACTTAATGATTAACAATTTTATTCAAGGATACTTGTTCCTTTTCAAATCGCTGGAACATTATATAGTAGATACCAGCACTAACCAAAGCGAGAATGGAGATAATTAAGAATGTCCAGTTATAACCAATCCATAATGTTGCTGTAATGGCTAACGGAGCAATCGTTCTTCCAATGGTATATCTAAGACTCGCTGCTGCGAAATACTGCCCCCTCATATGGTCAGGTGCGAGTTTAGAGATAAAGCTTTGTTGGATACCAGCAGTCATCAGTTCAGCAAGTGTGAAAATAGCCATCGCTAAGACGAACACCCAAACAGAGCTTGTTTGTCCAAAAATAAAAATGGAGAAGGCATATACAATGGAGGAAATAACAAATATATTTCTCTCTCTAAATTTAGTCACCCATTTTGTCACAACAACTGTTAACAGTGCAACGAGAAATCCATTTTCTGATAATATAAAGCCAAAGATTTGTTCACCAACAAGCGTGAGTGACCAGTCCCCAATAGAAAAGAGGGTTGCTTGTTCTACAGTATCTTTTATATAAACAGGGAATAACAAATCTAATTGCATAAATGTTTGAGCAACTAAAATCCCTGCAATGATAAATAATAGAAACGTTCTGTCTTGAATAATAACTTTATAATCTTTAAATTGAGCTGTTATAACGCTATGCCATGCTTTCTTTTTTCCCTCTGTAACAAGAAGTCTTTCTTGATTTTGAGGAGCTGTTTCCCTCGTCATTTTCATCAATAACAGCGATAACATCATACAAATAAGTGCTGCAACTAAGAGGAGTTCAAACCGATAGTGGACATAGAATATTCCACCAAGGATTGGTCCAATGACAACAGCAATGTTTATGCTTGTGTAAAAAACGGCAAACACGCTGCTACGGTCTTTTTCGTCTACTACATCAGCTACCATTGCTTGACTTGCGGGCCAATAAAAAGCACCGAATACTCCCGCCAAGCTAAAGCATAAAAAGCCAATAATAGCAGAGTCCAACCATGGAGAGCTTGCGAATGCAAATATTAGAAAAGCAAATCCTTGCCCGAAAGCGGAAATAACCATCATTCGCTTCCTACCAAATCGATCCGCACAGTAGCCTCCCATTAAATTTGCAAAAACGGAGAACACTTGAGAAAGAATTAACATTAATCCAGCTACGCTTTTTCCAAATTCCTCTGTAAAATAAATCGTTAGAAAGGGAAAAAACATCCAAAACGTAGTATTTATCATCGCTTCCCCAAACAGTCGTACTTTTAGATTGCTATCCCAATCTCTAATTCGCATTCTATTTCCCTCCCCGTATATACATAAGATGAACTACAATATCATATATCGAGAACCGAAATAAAACAAGATAGTTTATCGATATTTTAGAATTTTTTTACTCTTGCATAGGGAAAGGGGGAAATATAGAAAAAATAATGAGCTAGTAGTAGAGAGGGGGAAGGAGCGGAAACGATCGGCAATGGAAAAAATGATTCAGTCGTAACGAATATATGAAAAAAGCCGGACCAAGCCAAAAGGCAAATTAGTCCGGTTTTTATTAGGATTCTTATACTGCCCAATCACCTTTGCGGAAGATTGGTTCTGTTGTTCCGTCTTCTTTTATTCCGTCGATATTCATTTCAGCAGAGCCAATCATAAAGTCGACATGTGTGATGCTGTCGTTTAGGCCGTTTTCAGCAAGTTCTTCTTTAGACATTTTCTTTCCACCTTCAATACAGAATGAATAGGCACTTCCGATTGCAAGGTGATTAGATGCATTTTCGTCAAAAAGTGTATTGTAGAACAGAACGTTCGATTGAGAAATTGGTGAGTAATGAGGTACTAATGCAACCTCTCCTAGATAGTGTGACCCTTCATCTGTTTCTACAAGACGTTTTAAAATATCTTCGCCTTCTTCTGCTGTTACATCGACAATGCGTCCATTTTCAAATGTAACAGTGAAGTTATCGATAATATTACCGCCGTAGCTTAATGGTTTTGTACTAGAAACAGTACCGTTTACTCCTGTTTTTAGTGGAACAGTGAAGACTTCTTCTGTTGGCATATTTGCCATAAAGTTAACATTTTGTTCACTAACGCTTCCTGCGCCAACCCATAAGTGACCTTTTGGAAGTTCGATTGTTAAATCTGTTCCAGGTGCTGTGTAGTGGAGTTTATGGTAATTTTTTTCGTTTAGATAATCAACTTTTTCATGAAGTTTTTCATCATGTTGTTTCCAAGCTTCCACTGGATCATCTTGGTCGACGCGTACGGCTTTAAAAATCGCATCCCATAATTCTTCTACTTGCTTTTCAGAAGGAGAATTAGGGAACACTTTAGCAGCCCATTCTTGTGATGGAGCGGCAATAACCGTCCAGCTGATTTTATCTGATTGGACATATTGACGGTATTTTGCCATTGCTTGCCCAGCTGCCTTTTGGAAGTTAGAAATTCTTTCCGGATCTACTCCTTTTAAAAGATCAGGACTAGAAGAAACGATGGACATAAATGCTGCGCCATTTTCTGCAAGTTCCTCATTTTCTTTTGCCTTCCATTTAGGGAACTCGTGGAATGATTCATCAGGTGCAAGTGTGTAGCGGTATCGTGTTACTGTGTCATCGTTCCAATTAACGTTTACATGTTTTGCTCCTACTTCATACGCTCTTTTTACAACTAAACGTGTAAACTCAGCAGTATCGATAGAAGCATTAATGACAAGTGTTTGATCTTTTTGCACATTTACACCGACACGAACAGCTAAATCAGCATATTTTTCTAAGTTTTTTTGGAAATTAGTCATATATGTATTCTCCTCTTTTTTCAGAATGTTCTATTACATTTTTATTTTAACAGTGAGTGGTATGTTTGCAAGTGTTTACCATTAAAAGTTTTTTATGCATATATAAAAAACCTTCCTCAATTAAGAAGAAGGAAAAAGTTTTTACTTATTATTGTTTTGAAATAGTAGTCTAAAGTCTACAGGATTAGCAACGATGTCCCTTAATGTATATTCATCAAGAACTGTTAGATAAGCGTTCAATGCTTTTCCTAGCACATGTCTTAAACCACAAACAGGCGTGATGGCGCAAGTATTGTTTTGGCCATCAAAACATTCAACAAGGTGAAAATCCTCTTCGGTTTTTCTTATAATTTCCCCGATGTTAATGTCATCTGGTTCTTTTGCTAGTTTGATGCCGCCATTTCTTCCGCGAACGGTTTCGATAACTTCCATTTTCCCTAATTCATACGTCACTTTCATAAGATGGTTCTTGGAAATACCATATGCTTCTGCGATTTCTTTTATATTGGAAAGTTCATCTTTTGGCTTAGATGCCAAGTAGATTAGAACCCGTAAAGAATAGTCTGTGTAAAGTGTCAATTTCAAGGATTTCACCTTCTTTGCGTTTAGTAATTACTTCTTCTATTATACTTGGTGTTCACTGGGCTGTCTAAATGTGTCTATATTATTAAAGATGTATTCAAGATATTGCTTTAATGACTAATTCCAGTTAAGTTAAAGATGTATTAAAAATATATCTTTTAGAGGTGAAAGAAATGTTATCTCAAAAATCTATTGATATCGTAAAATCAACTGCACCAGTCTTAGAAGTGAAAGGTGTAGAAATAACAACCTGCTTTTATCAAATGCTATTTTCTAATCATCCGGAATTACTAAATATCTTTAATCATGCAAACCAAAAACAAGGAAGACAACAAACTGCGTTGGCAAATACGGTATATGCAGCTGCACAGCATATCGATCAACTAGAAGTGTTACTACCAGCAGTGAAACAAATTGCTCACAAACATAGAAGCTTAGGAATTAAACCAGAGCATTATCCAATTGTTGGTAAGTATCTTTTGAAAGCAATTAAAGAAGTGCTAGGGGATGCCGCAACGGACGATATTCTTAAAGCGTGGGAAGAAGCGTACGGTGTGATAGCACAAGTGTTCATCGACATCGAAGAAGAAATGTACAAAGAGACTGAAAGTAAACAAGCGGGATACCGTGGATTTAAAGAATTCTTTGTTGCGAAAAAAGTAGAGGAAAGTGACGTTATTACATCTTTCTATTTGAAACCAAAAGACGGAGGAAGTGTTCCTACGTATCAACCAGGTCAATATATAACTGTAAGATTACGCGTTGATGAGGAAGAATATGTCCTAAATCGTCAATATAGTTTATCATCTGCTCCTACTAAAGAATATTTCCGAATTTCAGTAAAACGAGAAGCAGAAAATGAACCAAAAGGAAAGGTTTCAAATTATCTTCATGACCATATCAATGAAGGAGATAGTATAGATGTGAGTGCTCCTTCTGGTGACTTTTATTTAGATATTGATGAAACTAATAAAAAAGCAGCTTTAATTAGTGGTGGGGTTGGAATTACACCAATGTTGAGCATGCTTGATACAATAGCTCAGAAGACACCTGAACGGAAGACAGCATTCATCCATGCAGCAAGAAACGCAAAAGTTCATGCATTTAAAGAAGATGTAAAGGAACTCGTTGCTAAATTAGATGCTGGTGAGTTATGTTTTGTGTATGAAGATAAGAATGAAACAGATGCTCACTTCACTGGATATGTAAATAAGGAAGTTTTAGCTAAGTATGTTGATGACAATACAGATTGTTATGTATGTGGTCCTGTTCCATTTATGAAAGCAGTAGTGTCTGCATTGCGTGAAATGGGAATGAAAGAAGAAAATATTCACTTTGAGTTTTTTGGACCAGCAATGGATATGGCTCCAGAGCAAAAAGAAACAGTAAATCAATAATAATTAATGTGGAGGCTGATCAGTTGTTTATGATCAGCCTCTGTTTATTATAATGCTTCAATCAATGAAGAGTCTTCATTAATTGAAGCTCTCTTTATAATCGATGCTGATCATCATCAACACGATTTTTAAAAGCTTCTTGTGTTACGATTAATTCTTCATCCTCTATTCTTTCTTTTGTATGTTTTTCTGTTAATCCATCTTTAGGAAAATCTCCTGGATGGCCTTTTCGCTTATGGTTAAAGCTTGCACCTCTTGCCATGTATACCACTCCTTATTGTTTGTTCTGTCATAGTTTTTCCAGCCGGTATAAGAATATGTAGCATGTTCTTAGAGAGAAAGAAATGTCAAACTTTCGACATAATAGCTAAGTGCAAAAGAATGGATAAGTAGAATATAATAACAGTACAAAGATCGGAATAAGCAAAGTAGGAGGGATGAAATGGATTTTTCTACACTTATTGCGGAACAAAGAATTAAAAAAGCATATGAAGATGGGGAGTTTTCTAATTTACCCGGTTTTGGAAAGCCAATGAACCTAGATGATGATAAAGGGATACCTGATGAGCTCAAGATGGCTCATCGCATTATGAAGAATGCTGGTTTTTCAATGGAAGAAACAACACTTCGCAAAGAACTTGTTCAAATAGAAGACCTTATTCGTATTTGCGAGGATGAAGCGGAAAAGGAAGAATTGAGAAAAAGTTTAAATGAAAAAATGGTAAAATTCAACTCACTCCTTTCCAAAAAAAGAATAAATACAAATAGCTCTATATTCAAAAATTATGAGCAGAAAATAGAAAAAAAACTATTGTAATTAGAAAAGTGGAAGCGGCTTGGTCAGCTCGTGAAGAAAATAGGAATTCCCCTCAAAAGGCGCTTTTTGCCTTTAGAGGGGAATTATCTTTTTCACAGCGAGCTAGCCGCTGGAACTAGACAAAGAAAAGTGGAAGCGGCTTGGTCAGCTCGCGAAGAAAATAGGAATTCCCCTCAAAAGGCGCTTTTTGCCTTTAGAGGGGAATTATCTTTTTCACAGCGAGCTAGCCGCTGGAACTGGACAAAGAAAAGTGGAAGCGGCTTGGTCAGCTCGCGAAGAAAATAGGAAATCCCCTCAAAAGGCGCTTTTTGCCTTTAGAGGGGAATTATCTTTTTCACAGCGAGCTAGCCGATAAAACTAGACAAAAAGGTCGGGAATTTTTCATTTAATTCCCGGCTCTTTATAGTAGTTACGATTGAATTTTAACTTTAATTCGTTCTGTAGTTTCCAATGTATCGTGAACATATTGTGCAATTTTTTCATTATCGGTATTCAGTTCCTCAATGGTTGCACTTATTTCCTCTAATCCTGCTGAAGCTTCTTCAATAACTGCTGCTAAATCTTTTGTTGAGATATCTACTTCTGCTGTCTGCTCTTTTACAGAAGTTGCAGAGGCATGCAAATTATTAAATTCACTTTGAAGGTGATGCAGTTTTTCTCGTAAAGAGCGAAAGGAGGTGGTAACATTTTCTGTCGCTTGTAGATTCTCAGATAGTTTGGCATTACTTTGCTCCATTTTATCGAGAGCACTTGAGTTAACAAGGTTGACAGAAGTTAAGTTGTCGTTAATTTGTTGGGCGGCCTTTCTTGTTATTTCAGCAAGTTTTCTAATTTCATCAGCTACAATGGAGAAGCCTTTACCTGCTTCACCCGCTCTTGCTGCTTCAATGGAAGCATTCAACGCGAGTAAGTTCGTTTGGTCGGTAATATCTTGGATACTGCTGGTAAACGTATTTATTGTTTCAATTTTTTTTGTTAAGTCTTTAAAGGTTATACTTAGTTCTTCAATCATCGTTTTTAATTCATTCATATTTTGATGGAGATTTATTATTTTTTCATTTCCGTTTAGTGAAATCTTGTTTGCTGCTTCTGAATAAGAGTATAGCTCATTAGACATAGTAGCAATCGCTGTCATTTTACTCATTGTCAGTCCTGCAATAGCAGCGATGGAATTAATTTGATCAGTTTGTGTTTGGCTGCCTGCAGATATTTCTGAAACGGCATAGTTCATTTCGTTCTGTGAGATGAGATGTTGTTGAATGCTACTATTGATTTGCTTAACTTTTGAGGAAATGGTTAAAAGCTCTCCTTCTAACTCTTTATTTTGTTCCTCTTTCACTTTCCCCTCATTTTCGGCGTTACGAATAAAAGACTGTAGTTGTTTAAATTGGTTTTGATTTAACTTTATTAAAACTCCAAGCACGATTCCTTCGGAGATATAAACAAGTAAAATTGGCATAAATAATTCAGAAAAAATAACATCGTCACTAGGAGCCACCCAATTATTTACGAGTAATAGTATAAATCCCATCGTATACCCAAGTGTAAAAATTCCCGATTTGAAATGAATTGCTGAAAATAGTGCTAAAAAGATTAAAATGATAAGTAAGGAAGGGTTACTTCCTAGCAAGAGAATGTTTAACCCAGTTAATAGATAGGTTGTAACAACAACGAGGTAAGCAAATAATTCAGCTTTCTTTAGTACTAATTGAAAGACGATGTAAAAACCGAACAAGCATAAAATTTGGGAGGCATAAATCATTATTGTGGGGATTCCTGAGTGAGTTAAAATTGTAAAAGCTAGAGCAGAAAATAAAGATAAGGAAAAGGAAACTAACATCAGTGTGTTTTTTTTCTTTATATCCTGATGTACAAGGTCATGAATTGTCAAAATAATCGCCCCTTACGTAAGAATATCGTCATGAAATGTCCTTTATTAGTATTATCCTGTAAAAAACGGAAAAATCAATATATTTAATTAATTATTTGATAATATTTTCCTAGTAACTTAGAATCATTAGATTGTGAAGGTTTAGATATTTTAAATGAAGAAAATAGCTTGAATGTATCAAAATTTCATTACTTTAGCCGATAAAAAAAGTAACAAGAAATAATATATAAGGTGGAACAGAAATTATGGATAAAACAACAATAATAGGACTAATTTTAGGTGTAGTAGCTGTTTTCGTTGGGATGGTAATGAAAGGAGCAGGTCTTGCTAATTTAATAAACCCTGCAGCAATCCTTATTATATTAGTAGGAACGGCTGCCACTGTAATTATTGCATTTCCTTCATCTGAAATTAAAAAAATTCCAAAATTGTTTGGAATTATTTTTAAAGAAGCTAAATTACAACAACCAAAGGAATTAATTACGTTCTTTTCAGAAATTGCCGATCTTGCTCGTAAAGAGGGACTTTTAGCGTTAGAAGTGAAAGCGAATGAAGTAGAGGACGTATTTTTGAAAAATGGATTGTCTCTTGCAGTTGATGGACAAAATGCTGACTATATTAGAGATGTGTTAAATGAAGAGATAGATGCAATGGAGGAAAGACATTCAGCGGGAGCATTAATCTTTACACAAGCAGGTACATATGCACCGACTTTAGGGGTACTTGGAGCCGTTGTTGGTTTGATTGCAGCTCTTGGTGATATGAGTGATATAGATAAATTAGGTCATGCTATATCAGCTGCTTTTATAGCGACTTTATTGGGGATTTTCACAGGTTATGTTTTATGGCATCCGTTCGCCAATAAATTGAAACGTAAGTCACAACAAGAAGTGAAATTGAAAATGATGATGATTGAAGGAATTCTATCCATTATAGAGGGAGAAGCTCCGCGAGTGATTGAACAAAAGCTTGCTTCCTATTTACCAGCAAGTGAGAGAGTTAAATTATTAGAAGGAAGCGGGGATAATGATGAGGCGGCGTAAGAAAAAACGTCATGAAGAACATGTAGATGAATCTTGGCTCTTACCTTATTCTGATTTATTAACACTTCTTTTAGCTTTGTTTATTGTTCTTTTTGCTTCAAGCAGTATAGATGCCCAAAAATTTGAAGCTATGTCCAAAGTCTTCAGTGAAGTCTTCCATGGTGGAACAGGAGTCATGCAGCATCAAAGCCCTGTTGAGGAAGGCGAAACATTTCAAGAAGAGACGAAGGAAGTAACGGAAGACGATAAAGAAGAAAGCACTCATGCTGTAGCATATAAAAAAGACCAAGAAGAGTTAAAGGCGATTCAAGAAAGGGTAAATAATTATATTGAAGAGAACAGTTTGGAGGGGCAATTTGCTACAAAATTGACTTCAGAAGGACTGTTATTGACGATTAGAGATAATATTTTATTTCCATCTGGTTCAGCGACAGTAGATAGAAAAGATGAAAGAATAGCAGAAGAATTATCTCGTTTACTAGAAATGAAACCGCCAAGGAATATAATTATAAGTGGGCATACAGATAATGTTCCAATAGGCAATGCAAATTTCGAATCAAACTGGGAATTAAGTGTTATGAGGGCAGTTAATTTTATGAAGCTCCTTTTAGACAACCCTGACTTGGATCCAGAGTGGTTTAGTGCTAAAGGGTTTGGAGAGTTTGAACCAACGGCCTCCAATGATACGGCAGAAGGAAGAGCGAAGAACAGAAGAGTAGAAGTGTTAATTTTACCGAGAGTGCAACCAGAATAAATTCAAAGAACTAATTCCTTTTTTGCGGAATTAGTTCTTTTTTATAGGCTGTTTTTATCAAGGTTGAGAATTGAGCTATCCTTTAAAGCACTGTTTGCCTAATTAAGATGTATATACTCTTTTAGCATGATTTCATTTATATGTGTGATTTGATAAGGTAAGATAGGGATAGAAAATAATGAAACGAAAAGGGAGAAAAATGGAAGAAATAAACGGTAACCAAACTATTTTTATTGACCAGTTGCAGGCTCCTGCTTTTATTGTAAAGAATAACACGAGACTAGTAAGAACTAATCAGAAGTTTGAAGAACTAGTAAAAATATATCCTAATATATTAAACGAAATTCTACAAAATGAATATGTGGAAATTGGTTCTTATCTCGTTACAACAAAGAGCTTAGAGGCCGAAGACAAATTATACGTTTTAACACCATTTCAAGAACCAATCCAGAATATTAGCAATATGGAGAGACCTCCTAAGGCGACGAATGTAGATTCAAGGTCTGTTATCTATGAATCATTAATATATAATAGTCCCACATGTGTTTGTATCGTTGATAATCAAGGGATAATACTGGAGATGAACCCATCGTTTCTTTCTTTATTTAATTTAACGGAGGAATTGA
The DNA here is from genome assembly GCF_042684945.1 of Bacillus seohaeanensis. NCBI lineage: Bacteria > Bacillati > Bacillota > Bacilli > Caryophanales > Bacillaceae > Bacillus > Bacillus seohaeanensis. The sequence continues at coordinate 44,700 of NZ_JBHUMF010000012.1, forward strand.
TAGGTACCCATTTATTGGAACATTCTTCATTCTCTAACTCTTCGTTAGCGTTACTTCTTGTAGAGGGGCTTCGGGGAAAGCGATTTATGGGGAAAGAAGTTGCTTTTCCTATTGATGGAAAAGATTCCTGTACGGTAAGTATTACACTGGCTCCTGCTAGTTTCACTAGTAAAGGGGACATAGAATCAGTCGGCATTATTATGCACGATATGACGGAGAAAAAAAGGTTTGAGCAGGAGCTGCTTTCATTAAAAGTAGAGCTAGAAAATACGCTAAAATTGCAAAAGTCAATCACCTATAAGATAAAAAAGAAAAAAGATAACTTTATCATTGATATGGCAGCAGGTGATTTATTAAACAGGCTTGATTTAACTCCTGAAGATATAATTGGAAAACGGATACAAGAAATTTTCGATCATAGCCATATTCATAGACTCCAGCCTAAATTAAAATCAGTTTGGGAAACAGGGAAGGAGTTAACATATGAAGGAAAGTACAAGTCATTAGAGTATATTTCTTCTGTGGTACCTGTAATAAGAGATGGAGAAGTAGTGGAAGTGATCTGTTCTGTTTCAGATATTTCCTTGTTAAAAGATGTTCAAAGAAAGCTACTGGAGAATGAACAAAAATATAAATCAATTGTTCATTACAATCCTGATTATATTTTTATGCTAAATACAAGTGGCATTATTAATGAAATTAATCCTGCTGCTTATGAACAGTGGGGGAATATGGATACAAGTATAATAGGAGGGCATTTTAGTCGTTTTATTGTAGATGGTTATCGTAAGAAAGCAATTGAGCAATTTGAAAAAACCTTTAAAAGTGAACCTACAAAGTTTATCACTGTTGTCGATGATGGAAAAGGGGGGAGGATGCACCTTTCCTTAACGAATATTCCTGTTAAGATTAATGATGAAGTCATTGGTATTTATGGTATCGGTAGAGATATTACGGAAAAGTTAAAAATGGAAGAGGCCTTGATAGAAGCAAAAGAACTACTCGAGGCTTATTTTGAGCATTCTGCCGATGGAATTGCATTACTTGATCCAGAAGGTCAAGTATTAAAGGTGAACCAGCAATTTGGAGACATGTTCGGCTGGAAGGAAGAAGAAATAACAGGGAAGCCTATTACCTTCATACACCGAAAGGATCAAGTAGATCAATTCAAGAGAAATATTGAAATAGTCAAAGCTGGAAAGCGTATTAATGATGTTGAAACAGTGCGTTATCGAAAAGACCAAACACCGATTGACATAGCATTTAATTTGAGTCCTATTTTGAATAAGCAAGGGAATTTGATTGGGATATCAGCCATTATAAGAGATTTATCAGAAAAGAAACGTCAGGAAGACTTATTAAAAAAATCAGAACAACTGGCGATGATAGGGCAATTGGCTGCAGGGGTAGCACATGAAATTAGAAATCCGTTGACAACGTTGAAGGGATTTCTACAGCTTATTGTAGAAAGCTCCAATAATAGTTTTTACTTAGAGGTCATACAAGGAGAGCTCGATCGAATTGAACTGATTACAAACGAATTTCTGGCATTATCCAAACCGAGAGCTGTCCAATTTACGATGTGCTCATTTACTTCATTGTTGACTAGTTCTGTTGAGTTTATCAAAATGGAATGTTTGAAACAAGGGGTAGATGTTCAATTCTCTGTTGATGATGTAGAAATCTATTGTGATGCCCATCAAATGAAGCAAGTAATACTAAATGTTATGAAAAACGCATTAGAAGCTATGCCAAAAGGTGGGTTATTAAATGTTTCCTTAGAAAAAAAGGGGAAACATGCCAAACTGCTGATTCAAGATAACGGAAAAGGAATCCCTCCAGAAAGAATGAAGCATCTAGGCGAACCATTCTATAGTACGAAAGAAAAGGGTACAGGATTAGGGTTGATGATTTGTCAAAAGATTATGAAAGAACATCACGGTTCTTTTACGATTCACAGTGTAATGGGAGAAGGGACGAAAGTCGAAATTAAAGTTCCACTTGGAAAGACTAATTAGTAGGTATCGATTGTAAAGAGAATTTGCAATAGGTATAGGTGTGCCCTCGTCGTTTTTATTAATGTTGTCGAAATAAGTATGAATGGGGTTATTGCTTATTTTGACAAAAAACTTCATCGTAATGTTACGAGGGGAGGGAAAATGTTTATTTTCCAGGAAATATTGGGGAAGAACAAAATCTGCAAGTTATGAAACGACAAGAGGAATTTGTCTAACGATAGCGAACACCTTGGGTCTCTATACAGCTGCTAAAACGAAAAAAGCTGCTGATACAATGAATATCAGCAGCTTCTTTATTGGCTAGATTGAGTGTCTAGTCCTGGCAAGGCACTTGCGCATTTGTTTCTATTGTTTTCTCAAAGTTCCTAGTTCTTCAACGATTGCTTGCATTTCACTAGGACTAAAACGATCTTTTTTATTCACCATTTCATAAATGTCTTTTAGCTCTCCGTACATTTCCTCGTCGAAATGAGAAGGTTTAATCGCACCAACATTAACGACACGAAGTTTTTCTTTAATAGCATCAATCATATACTCTACATTTGCAGTCGACTTCTGTGAAAGATCCATTCTCTTCATCCTTTCCATTCTAAACTATTATATCTGTTATCTCTCTATCTTAACATGCTACAATTAATTGCGTTAGGATAATTTTCAACAGGAAATTCTGGATTTTCAAATGACTTTGATAATACCCAAAGTCATTTGAAAAATAATGTAATAAAGAACAATATCCTTTTTATAATAGATTATAATACAAATATCCCTTTCTAAACATACATCCAAGAGCCTTTTAAAAAGATGTTTTACAATGAAAATTAGTGGGGAATAGAAAAGCGAAGGCGGCTCGTTTAGCTCGTGAAGAAAATAGGGATTTCCCTCATAAGGCGCTTTTTGCCTTTAGAGGGAAATCATCTTTTTCACAGCGAGCTAGCCGCAGTAGCTGGACAAAGAAAAGCGAAGGCGGCTCGTTTAGCTCGTGAAGAAAATAGGTTTTTCCCTCATCCCTCCCCGAGGAGTCTTGTGCCTGTAGCGGAAATCAACAGACTAAATTTATAGGTGAAAACAACAATCTATGAGAGAAGAGCCTTAGATAATGATAAGAATAAGGAGAATGAGAATGATTAATGTACTATTTGTTTGTCTAGGAAACATATGTAGGTCCCCAATGGCAGAGGCGGTTTTTAAATCTTTAGTAAAAGAGAAAGGACTAGAGAACACTATTAAGGTAGATTCAGCAGGTACAGGAAACTGGCATGTAGGGAACCCACCTCATGAAGGAACACAGGAAATTTTACAGAAAAATAATATTAGTACAACCGGTTTAACAGCAAGGCAAATAAACGAAAATGATTCCAATTATAATTATATAATTGCCATGGATGAAAGTAATAAGGAAAATATATTAGATGTACTTGGTTCGCGACATCAAGAAAAAGTTTTTCAATTATTGGATCTCGTGGAAGAAGCAGTAGATAAAAATGTCCCAGATCCATATTTTACAGGAAATTTTGAAGAAGTATTTGAACTTGTAACAAAAGGATGTAATAACCTTTTAAATAAAATTATGGTGGAGAATAATTTCGAAGGAGGGCAAAGATATGGGGAAAAGTAAATTTTTGAAAGGTGTTATCGTTGGAGCGGCAGTGGGGGGACTGCTGTCTTTGCTAGATAAAAATACAAGACAAGAAGTGGGAGCTTCAATAAAAAACAGTGGTGATTGCATAACAAAGTATTCTAAAGATCCGCAGTTACTAATTGACTCTTCTAAAGAGATTTATCAAAAACTTCGAACAACGGCAGATCAAGTAAGTCAAGATATTCATTTTATTAATGAAAAAGTAGATGAAATAAAAGGCATGACGCCTCAAGTAAAAGAAATGATTGAGGATACAAAAGATACTTTTCAACACTCTACTGAGGTATACAAAGAGGCTTTACATGAGGAAGAGGAGCAAGAAGAATTAGACTCATTCAAAGGCTATTAACCTGAGGTGAAATTATGGGAAACGAAGTAGTTGAAGGAGGATGGGGGAATTTTTTAAAAAAACTTTTTATTAAAATCAAAGAAACAGATGTAACGGGTTTAGCGGCACAACTAGCTTACTTTTTTCTTTTATCTCTTTTCCCGCTATTAATATTCCTTGTTACATTGCTTCCCTACCTACCATTTACGCAAGCTGATATTCTTGGAGTCATACGAGACTTTGCTCCTGGAGAATCGATAGCTATGATAGAGAATACGTTAAAAGAGATATTGTCTAATCGAAACACAGGATTACTTTCATTCAGTATTATCGCTACGATATGGTCAGCTTCTAATGGAATGAATGCGGTTGTGAAAAGTTTAAATAGGGCATACGAAGTGGAGGAAACACGGACATTTATTGTGGCAAGATTAATGTCGATGGTACTCACTCTAGCGATGATTTTCGTTTTCGTTATTGCCTTATTATTACCGGTCTTCGGGAAGCAAATAGGAGTATTTTTATTTACTCAGTTTGGTTTTTTTGACCATTTTCATACGATTTGGGATAGAGTGCGCTGGACGATTAGTCCAATCATTTTATTTATTGTATTTGTAGGATTATACTATTTTGCTCCTAGTAAAAAAATAAAATGTTTAAGTGCTTTCCCCGGAGCAATTTTTGCTACAGTCGGATGGGTGTTAGTTTCGTTGGCATTTTCGTATTATGTCAGCAATTTCGGAAACTACTCCGCCACCTATGGGAGCATAGGTGGAATCATTGTATTAATGATTTGGTTCTATTTATCAGGGATTATTATCTTGGTTGGCGGACAAATTAATGCATTGGTTCATATTAAAGAAGGAAAAGACTGCTAATCTCTTGCTAAAATCATTTGATTCCTTAGGAGCTATTTTAAAGGGAAATTTCTGATTGAAAGAATGTCTGTTATAAGGCATTCTTTTTTACATTTTCGTTTATGATAATCTAATCGCGTCTACCTTCGTTTTTCTTGTAGGATAAAAAGGTAGAATATAATAAAAAATGGAGGTGAAAAAGTCTTTGTTAATAGCGGCCATGATTGAAAGGTTAGGAATTATTGTAACGATTGCTTTTATTATGACAAGAATTGGGTTTTTCCGTAAGCTAATCGATGAAAAGCATCAGGTAAAGAGATTCCAAACACTTTTACTTATTATAATATTTGGTGTTTTTGGTATCATTGGTACATACACAGGACTTATCGTTAATCCGTTGGAAGATCAATACGGAAAATGGCAATGGAGCCTTCAACAAGAGGAAGCAATCGCCAATTCACGTGTCATCGGTGTTGTTGCAGCGGGTCTATTGGGAGGCTGGAAATTAGGATTAGGTGCAGGGATACTTGCTGGTGGACATCGTTATTTTATGGGAGGATTTACAGCGTTATCCTGTGGAATTTCAACGATTATTGCTGGGCTCTTAGCAGGATGGATTGGTCAAAGAGAGAAAAGGCTGAAATTGATTTCACCAAAAACAGCTTTTTTCATTGGAATGCTAGCAGAAGCTATCCAAATGCTCGTTATCCTTCTTGTGTCAAAACCAGTGGAGAAAGCGTATTATCTCGTATCCGATATCGGTATTCCGATGATTATTGCAAATGGGATAGGAACGGGAATATTTATTTTAATAATAAAAAGCGTTGTGCAAGAAGGAGAAAAAATTGGTGCAGTACAATCGCAAAAGGCACTTCGAATCGCGGATAACACAGTGAAGTATATGAGAAAAGGGCTTAATCCTTCCTCGGCATACTATACATGTCAAATACTTATGAGAGAAGTCCAAGCAGTTGCAGTATCAATAACAGACAGGTCTCATATTTTAGCACACGTCGGATCGGCATCTGACCACCATAAACATGGGGCTTTCATTCAAACGGAAGCAACGAAAAAGGTAATAGAAACAGGAGAGGTTATGGTAGTCGAGAAAAAAATGATTCAATGTGATCGTTCAGATTGTCCGTTAGGCGCTGCTATAATGGCGCCATTGCTAAAAGAAGGACAGGTTGTAGGCACATTAAAGTTTTATTTTAAATCAGAAAAAGACATTTCATCAATCTTAATTGAATTGGTCAAGGGTCTATCAACACTTTTAAGTCACCAACTTGAATTAGCGGAAGTTGATTATCATAAAGAACTAGCAAAACAGTCAGAAATAAAAGCACTTCAAGCACAAGTGAATCCGCATTTTTTATTTAATACCATTAATGTCATCGTTTCACTTATACGAGTTGATCCGAATAAAGCAAGAAAACTACTTTTATCTTTATCCCATTTTATTCGACAGAATCTAACTGGAAGTACAAAGCCAACCTCTTCTTTAAAGGAAGAGTTAGGGCATGTGAAAGCATACTTGCTTATTGAAGAGGCTCGCTTTTATGACAGACTTCAAATTTTTTATAAAATTGATGAGACAGCATTGCATGTACAGGTGCCATCGATAACATTGCAGCCACTCGTAGAAAATAGTATTAAGCATGGAATGAGAAATCAATTGGAAGGCTTCTACTTAGAAATTTCAATTTCGAGCAGTGAGGAATGGGTGACGATATCTGTACAAGATAATGGTGCTGGAATAGAAGAGGAAAGGTTAGCTACATTAAAACAAAAACCAGTAAAGTCGGAAACGGGAACGGGAATTGGATTATACAATGTTAATAAGCGACTCGAGATGATGCTTGGACAGGATTCTGGCTTACATATCCAATCAACAGTGAATAAAGGAACCTCTATAACATTTAATGTGAAAAGGTGAAGGGAGGAGAGGGAGCGATGGACGTAATTATTATTGATGACGAACCGTATAGCAGAGTAGAACTGAAACATTTACTAGAGGAATACAAAGATATAAAAGTGGTAGGTGAAGCTAGTTCTGCAGAAACGGGCATTCCATTAATATTAAAAAATGAACCTCAGGTAGTATTTTTAGATATAGAAATGCCTGGAATGAACGGTGTAGAATTGGCAGAAACATTGACAAAGTTAAAAAATAAACCAGAAATAGTTTTTGCTACTGCTTATCCTGACTATGCAGCAAAAGCCTTTCGAGTTGACGCGATTGACTATTTGCTCAAACCATATGACGAAGAACAACTGCAAGAAACGATTGCTAGATTGCAAAAACATTTAAAGCCAGAAGTTACGATAGAAAAACAATCAATGAAAGGCAAGCTAGCTGTTCAAGATGAAGATAAAATTGTTTATCTGCAACCGAAAGAAATACAATATATCTATCGTGAAGAACGTGATACATACATTTGTACATCTACAAAAAAATATATAAGTAAATCACCTATTAAAGAGCTAGAAGCAAAACTAGCAGGATATAATTTCTTCAGAGTACATAAAAGTTATCTTGTGCAACTATCCTACGTGAACGAATTGATTCCTTGGGGAAATGGTGTGTATCAATTAAAACTGTCAGGGGTAAAAGAACCGATCCCAGTAAGTCGGAATTATGTGAAGGAATTAAGGGAGAGTGTAGAATTATAGGAAAAGGCTGGCCTACATACTTATCCAATGCACAACGGTGTCTGTCGCCTTATCTTTTCTTAAAAAAGTATGCCCTACTTACTATTTGAACAAAGTGGCTACATCTGTTGGGGACTGACAACGAAAAGTAATCGGCAGATACTATATTAAAAAAACGGCTGGGCAACCGTTGTGTTTTAATTGAGTACCTGCTAATTACATCACGGTGTCAGTCCCCACCTACTAAGAATTCTATTAAACAGGAAAGTAAATCATTTACTCTTCAAATAGATAAGGGGACAGACCCCGTCTGCATTATATGGGGTGTAGTGCAAGGTATTAAAGCGATGTAAGATAAACAAGAAATATGTCATGATAAACACAATTTTCAACATGTTAGGCGGAATTGTGACTTTTTTGTGAATCTGTCTGTTAAAATGAAAGCGTATTCATTAATAAATAAACGGAGGCGGATCCTAATGGTCACATTCCTATTATCTATAGTTATTTTAATTATTGGCTACTTTACATACGGAAAAGTAGTTGAAAGAATTTTTGGTGTAAAAGATGAGCGATCAACGCCTGCTTATTCTATGTCTGATGGTGTTGATTACGTACCGATGGGGACAAAGAAAAACTCAATGATTCAGTTACTTAATATTGCTGGAGTTGGTCCTATCTTTGGTCCAATAATGGGTGCTCTTTACGGGCCTGTTGCATTTCTATGGATTGTGTTAGGATCCATTTTTGCAGGTGCCGTGCATGATTACTTAACAGGTATGATTTCAATTCGAAACCGCGGAGCACATTTACCGGAATTAGCAGGGAAGTTTTTAGGAAAAACAATGAAGCATGTTGTAAATGCCTTTTCTATTCTTTTATTAGTATTAGTTGGAACCGTTTTCGTAACGGCACCAGCTACACTTATTGCAGATTTAACACCAGGATGGATCGGTTTAGGCGTAATTATTGCTGCAATATTTGTGTATTATATTGTGGCAACACTACTACCAATTGATAAAATTATCGGACGTCTTTATCCATACTTTGGAGCTTTATTATTAATAAGTGCAGTTGGGGTTGGAGCTGGACTTGTTATTACAGGCGCAGATATTCCAGAGGTAACATTAACAAACTTACATCCAGCAGGAACTGCCATTTTTCCATTATTATTTTTAACGATTTCTTGTGGCGCACTTTCTGGTTTCCATGCAACACAATCACCAATCATTTCTCGTACAACGCAAAAAGAGAAACAAGGCCGTAAAATCTTTTATGGAATGATGATTCTTGAAGCAATTATTGCGATGATTTGGGCTGCGGCTGCTATGAGTTTATTCGAGCCGGGTGAATTAAATGCTATTTTAAACGACGCAGGACCAGCGGCTGTTGTAAGTGAAGTGTCAACGCTTATGTTAGGTGCATTTGGCGGAACACTAGCAATTCTAGGTGTCATTGTACTACCTATCACTTCAGGCGATACAGCGTTTAGAAGTGCTCGTATGATTATCGCGGATTATATCAATGTAAAACAAATGAAAATCTCGAGCCGTCTTTGGATTGCTATCCCATTGTTTGTCATTTCCGTTGCGCTTACTCAAATTGATTTTAACTTATTATGGAGATATTTCTCCTGGGCAAACCAATCGACAGCGATGATTGCACTCTGGGTTGGAGCAATGTATTTGGCTCTACAACGAAAAAATCACTGGATTGCATCTATTCCAGCGGTGTTTATGACAATGGTTACGTTCACGTATATTCTAAGTGCTCCAATCGGATTTGGATTATCCATGAACATTTCCTATACAGGAGCAGCTATCATTACAGTCGTTTGCATTTTCGCCTTCATCATTAGTCTGAAAAAACGATTGAATACAGATACAGAAATACAAGTAGATGATGACTTACCACAAACTGCTTAAAAAGAAAAGCGGAAGCGGCTTGGTCAGCTCGCGAAGAAAATAGGGATTTCCCTCGAAAGGCGCTTTTGGCCTTTAGAGGGAAATCGTCTTTTTCACAGCGAGCTAGCCGCAGTAGCTAGACAAAAAGAAAAGCGGAAGCGGCTTGGTCAGCCCCGACAAGCATAAGACGAGTATCCCGGAAAGGCGATCTTTGCCTTTTTGGGGTACTTGGCTTATGACCTCGAGGGGCTAGCCGCAGTAGCTAGACAAAGAAAAGCGGAAGTGGCTTGAACGAAATAAAAAAGAGTTTGCCGGTTTTTTCCGGGAAACTCTTTTTATATTTCGTGCACAATATTAGTGTAAAGAAGGAGGGGTAAACAATGACAAAACATACGAAAAAAGATGGCGGAACGAAGCAAAAAGGTAAAAACAAGCCAAAGCATAAAACATCGGGTTCTGCTAATGGCCAAAACGGATATCACTAAATAATTTTGCTAAAAAACTCGTTCTTTAATCACTTAGATGTAAAGAGACAAAAACAACAGTAATTAAAGCGGGACTGTACCACTATCTAGTACAGTCCCGTTTTTTATTTTAAGAGTCGTAATCCATTTAAAATAACTAATATTGTACTTCCTTCATGACCAATAACGCCGAATGGTAGCTGAAGTAGTTGTAAAAAGTTTGTGGAAATTAAAATCATGATCACTGCGATAGAGAAAATAATATTTTGTTTAACGATGCGATTCATTTTTTTCGAAAGCTTGATGGCATCTGCTATTTTCGCTAAATCATTTTTCATTAGGACGATGTCTGCTGTTTCCAATGCGACATCTGTTCCTTCTCCCATTGCAATGCCGACATTCGCTGTTGCAAGAGCAGGAGCATCATTTATTCCATCGCCAACCATTGCGACAGTTTGATAATTATCTTTTAGCTTCTTTAGCTCTGAAACTTTTGTTTGTGGAAGACATTCTGAAATATAGGATTTTACATTTGCCTCAGCAGCTATTGCAGCAGCTGTTTTTTCACTGTCACCTGTTAGCATGATTGTCTCAATTCCTTCTTCTTTTAGCATTTGAAGGGCTTTTACTGTTTCTTTTCGGACAGTGTCTTTTAATGCAATAACCCCAACAATTTTCGCTTCTTCTTTTATAAAAACAGTTGTTTTTCCTTGTCTTTCAAGCTCTTCATAAATTCCGTTTGAAAATTGTTTTGCGGCGCTTTTATCTACAAATTCTGCTTTTCCTATTTTCCATTCTTTATCAAACAAAATTGCTTTTACTCCCCAGCCTGCAACATCTTCAAGGTTTTGTGGCTGTGAGAGCTTTGTAGTTGTCTTTTTTTTAACATGGTGGACAATTGCTTGTGCTAATGGATGATTCGATTGATTTTCAATGGAAGCAATAATTCCTAGCAACTGGTTCTCTTCATAGTCTGAATGTAAAATAACGTCTGTTACGACAGGCTTTCCCTGTGTTAAAGTACCGGTTTTATCAAATGCAATTGCTTTGAGGTTACTAAGATTTTCTAGATGTATGCCACCTTTAAATAAAATCCCATTCCGTGCACCTTTTGAAATAGCAGCTAAGGAAGCTGGCATAATTGATGCAACAAGTGCACAAGGAGAAGCAACGACCAATAAGACCATGGCGCGATAAAATGTTTCTGTCCAGCTCCAACCTAATAAAAAGTGGGGGACAAACAACATAAGAAATACAACGACTAAAACGATTTTTACATAAGTTCCCTCAAACTTCTCAATAAAAAGCTGAGAAGGGGATTTTTCACTTTGGGCTGTCTGAACAAGATCAATAATTTTTTGAAATAACGACTCACTGTTCGGCTTTGTAATTTTAACGGTTATCGCACCATTCATATTAACCGTTCCTGCGAAAACCTCATCCTCTAATTGCTTCGTAACTGGAAGTGATTCACCGGATATTGCTGCTTCGTCAATCGTTGTCGTTCCAGACACAATCACTCCATCTGCCGGCACCCTTTCACCAGGTTTAATCAAAATAGTATCACCGATTACAAGTGTAGAAACATGAACATACTTTTCTGTTCCTCCTTTAACAAGGAGTGCTTGTTCTGGTTGAAGATCCATAAGAGAGGAAATTTCCTTTTGGCTTTTGTTCATTGTATATGTTTCAAGCGCACCACTGAGAGCAAAAATGAATATTAGAATAGCACCTTCTGCCCAATAGCCGATAATAGCGGATCCTATTGCTGCAAATACCATGAGCATTTCTACATTTAACTCACGGTTTTCGATTGTTTCTTCAATACCTTCCTTTGCTTTTGCGAAACCACCAATAACGAAAGCTAATAAATAAAGAACAATAGAAAGAGTAGTTGTTTCTTCGGGAGAAAATAACCAGCCCAATAAGATAAAAACTCCACTGACTAAGGCCGCAATTAACTCAAGGTGAGGAAGTACTTTTTCCCATAGTACAAATTTTTGATTTTCATTTTGTATGGTTAAGGTCTTTGGTTGAGATTCCATTCGCATCATACCCCCTATGTTTTTCCTTTGATAATAAAAAATATTTGTTTTTTGTTACGTCTAGCTCCAGCGCCTAGCCCCTCGAGGTCATAAGCCGATCAGCCAAAAAGGCAAAGGGCGCCTTTCTTGTCTGCTCGTCTTACGCTTGTCGGGGCTGTTCAAGGCGCTTCCGCTTTTGGTTACGTCTAGCTCCAGCGCCTAGCCCCTCGAGGTCATAAGCCGATCAGCCAAAAAGGCAAAGGGCGCCTTTCTTGTCTGCTCGTCTTATGCTTGTCGGGGCTGTTCAAGGCGCTTCCGCTTTTGAGTCTTATTGATAACAATAATCAGCGTCATTTCCCCTATAAAACGACGAAAGCTGCCATCTATAAAAGATGACAGCATGATTGCTTTAGATTTATTACAATATTTAATTTAGGATATAGGTGTATGTCCTTTCGATTGTGTACAGAAAGGAAACGTCACTTAGTTTCAAATATCTTACCATATATACTATGCGCTAAAAAGAGATTTGTTTAAAAGAAGTCCTTAACTTTTCAGGCTATTATCTAATACGGATTGTGGTTTTTCACCAAAAAAGGCTGTAAACGCAAAGATAATGAATAATAAAAAGCTTATTATGAGGAAAAAGCTTATATTCTCAAAAAACTGAATAAACAATCCACCTGCATACGGACCAATAAGGCTTCCGATACTAAAGGCAACTCCACATAGTAAGTTTCCCGTTGGAAGGAGGTTTTTAGGCATTAAGTCTGTCATATAACTAATTCCAAGACTGAATGTGGAACCGACTACCATTCCAGCTACAAACAAACATGTGCATAGTAAAATGAATGAATTTTCCATAAGACTAGCAGAAGTAAAGCTGACAGATCCAATCAGTAAAATATAAATAAGTGTGGTTCTTCTTCCGATTTTATCACTAATAATGCCGAGTGGTAGTTGAAAAACAATTCCACCTATCGCAAAACAAGTCAAAAGAATAGAAATATTTCCTACTTCTAAGCCCATTCGTAAGCCATAGACAGGGAAACTCCCATTAAGTGAGGCTTCAAGGAATCCATAACCAAGCGGTGGAAGGAAAGCGACCCATCCATATTTAGTAGCCTTTGAAAAACGTTTCATTGTTTCTTTAAAAGAGTTCATTTCAATATCTTGTTCTGGAAAATCATTACGTAGCACAAACAGAAATAACCACGTAACTAAACAAAGTAATGTGGAAATGATGAACGGCAATGATTCATTTACTTTTACAAGCGGTGTCATTAGTGGACCAACGGCAAATCCAATCCCAAAAAATAATCCGTAAAGAGAAATATTTCTTCCACGTTTACTTTCCGCAGAGAAGGAGGTAATCCATGTTTGGGTTCCAAAGTGCAGGGCATTATCGCCAATTCCAATTACAATTCGAAGGAAAAACCAAAACCAAATGGATTTCCAAAGTGGAAATAATGCAAGGGAAACAATTACTAACAATCCTCCTATTATAATGACTGGCTTATATCCATATTTTCTTAATGGATGTTCCATAAAAGGGGATATTAATAATATTCCTATATATAGGCCTGTAGCGTTTAGTCCATTCATAGTGGAAGATACTCCATCACTCTCAAAGATGACTGCTATTAAGGGAAGGAGCATTCCTTGACTAAAACCAGATATAGCAACAACGCTCACTAATATCCAAAACCTGTATTTTTGATCCTCGTTTTTCATATAACAACCCCAGTTTCTATCGTAAATTACCAAATTTTTTCTACTATTTGATGTTATCGTCATTTAGGGTTATTGGCAAGATGAAAAAGTGATGGAGTAAAACTCGAATTTAATTTTGTTGCTAATGAAACGAAAGAGGAATTGCGGGCTCTGTGCTGTAAAAAACAGTATTTGATTAGAGCGGCTCTTAAAAAAACTTGTAGTTCCTGTGACTTGGTAAGAAGTCTAAAAATATAGAGAAGAGGGAGAAAAGTAATGGGTAAAATATTTTCAATCCTTGTATTTGTGGGTGTTCCATTATCTATTATCGGGACATTACTAAACTGGTCTAGTGTCATTATGTTTGTTGTTTATTGTGTTACTATCATTGCTCTTGCAAGTTTTATGGGGCGTTCAACAGAGAGTTTAGCTATTGTGGCAGGGCCGAGAATCGGAGGATTACTTAATGCTACATTCGGAAATGCTGTAGAATTAATTATTTCGATCTTTGCTTTGCAAGAAGGCCTCATTGAAGTTGTACTTGCGTCATTAACAGGGTCGGTGTTAGGGAATTTACTGTTAGTAGCTGGACTTTCCTTTTTTATTGGCGGTGTGAAATTTAAAAGACAGAAATTTAATGTATTTGATGCTCGTCATAATTCAGGGTTATTAATGTTTGCTGTTATTGTTGCTTTTGTTATTCCAGAAGTATTTGCAACAACAATGGATGAATCAACAACAATATCGTTAAGTGTTGGGGTTTCGATTATTTTAATTGCACTTTACTTAGCGGCATTATTCTTTAAGCTTGTCACACATCGTGGCGTGTACCAACATAATGGCGAAATGGAGCAGGAGCATGAAGAACCGGAATGGAGTAAAGGCAAGGCAATACTCATTTTGGCATTAGCAACAGCAGCCGTTGCTTACGTTTCTGAGAACTTAGTTCACACGTTTGAAGAGGTTGGAGAGACATTTGGGTGGAGCGAGTTATTCATTGGGGTAATTATCGTAGCAATTGTCGGTAATGCAGCAGAGCATGCATCAGCTGTAATCATGGCTTATAAAAATAAAATGGATGTTGCTGTAGAAATTGCAGTCGGTTCGACACTTCAAGTAGCAATGTTTGTTGCACCAATTCTTGTTATCATTTCCTTATTTCTAGGTACGCATATGCCATTAGTATTTACCGTACCTGAGCTTGTCGCTATGGTTTCATCGGTATTATTAATGGTTGTGATTTCAAATGACGGGGAGAGCAACTGGTTTGAAGGCCTGACGCTATTAGCGGCTTACTTTATTATGGCGATTGGTTTTTATCTCTTATAAAAAATTTATCCGTGTATTCTTTGGCAAGGAAAATTGGATACTTCTTTCTTTGAAGAAAGTGTTGATAGATTTATTTTTTATGGATAACTGTAAGCAGTTAGGAAAAAACTAATTAAAAACTAAAAGCATTCTATGGAAAGAAAGGAGCTACCTCATGAAGAAGTATCGGGTTATTTTTATACTGTTATTGTCCTTACTAGTCCTATCTTCTACTATTCAAGCGGAAAATAAAAAGCCATCTCCGTCTGATAAACAAAAAGCAAACATTCCAAATTCTGTGTTAGATATAACAAAAGAAAATACGTATCCTAATCCAACCCAAGACTTACCGTACTTACAGCCTAGTGAGTTAACACAGGAATTGATTGATACATCAAAGGTGGAAATTGAAAATCCAAACCTTATTCGCATGCTGAATGAATCTACTATGAATAAGAGTCCCTTTTCAATTGGAATGCGGGCAACCATTTATTTAGGAGAATGGCCCTTAAACTATTCATCAACGGAAACGGCACCTAATTGGGAGTATCAAAAAATTAATACAAACTACTATGACAACCGTAGTGGTAAGTCAAATTACAAGCTTCACTACGTTCAAGAAGCACAGAAAAAAGTAAATGGAGGATTGACGGCAAAGGTTCCTCACTCGGAAGATGTACAGAAAATGATGCTTCTGAAAGCAATGGAGAAAACCAAGTTACCACTTTCCTTTAAAACAATTATCGGTGCGGGAACGAAAAAAGATCAGGTTTATAATATTGAGCCAAAAAGATTAGGCTATTTATATGCCTATGCACCTGCAGTAAATGAAAAAGGGAAAATTACGTATGGCGAGGTGTACCTTGTAATGAAAGGCTCTAAAAGAACGATTGTTGTTAAAAA
Source organism: Bacillus seohaeanensis (assembly GCF_042684945.1). NCBI lineage: Bacteria > Bacillati > Bacillota > Bacilli > Caryophanales > Bacillaceae > Bacillus > Bacillus seohaeanensis. The sequence continues at coordinate 60,510 of NZ_JBHUMF010000012.1, forward strand.
TGTAACATCACAAGGAATTGGAGCATGGATCCCCGTTCAAGACCATGTTTCATTCGGCTTCGTTGCAAGCGATTCACCAAGGTAAAGAAAAAGGACCACTCTTAATAGAGAGTTGGTCCTTTTTTAGCTAGGGTCTACTTATATTGGCAGTTTTTTTACTAAAATCTGTGTTTTGATAGTACATCGACTTTACTAAAACATTAGGTCCTAAACATTTTGCCATCGGACAATGGCAGTTTAATTCTTTTGCCAACGGTTGTTGAAGCCATTTTTGAAAGGTATCTGGCAAGGAATCTGTTTGAATATTGCCTAGTGGTGGGGTGTCACCAAAATCTGTAACGATTACATCGCCGGTAAAAATATTTACATTTAATCTAGAACGTCCATCGGGATCATTTCGAACTGTTACATTTTTAGCACTATACAATCTCTCCAATAGCTGTAAATCACTTTTATTACTACTACATGGATAAATAGGAAGTGTTCCAAAAAGCATCCATACATCTTCATTTCGAATATCTAGTAATTGGTGAATAGCCGCCTTTGTTTCTTCTAATGACAGTGTTTCTAAGCTTGAAGCAAAATCGCTTGGGTACATAGGATGGACCTCATGGCGTCCACATTTCATTTCCTCTACAATTTGACGGTGGATTTTTTCTATGTATGGAAGTGTCCGTTTATTTAACATAGTCTCAGCTGAAACGAGAACCCCATTTTCAGAGAGTGCTCGACTATTTTCAATCATTCGGTCAAATAATTTTTTTCGCTGCTCCCTTGTTGGCTTTCGTTCCATATTGGCAAAACCAACATCAATAAATTCATCTATCGTGCCCCAGTTATGAGAGATATGCAATACATCCAAGTACGGTGCAATCATCATATAACGATCCAGATTAAGCGTTAAGTTTGAATTAATCTGTGTACGTACGCCTCTAGAATGTGCATACTTTAGTAGAGGGAGAACATAATTTTCAACCGATTTTTTTGATAGCATCGGCTCTCCTCCGGTTATACTAAGAGAGCGAAGCGTTGGGATTTCATCAAGCCTTTTTAACATTAATTCAATTGGTAAAGCTTGAGGGTCCTTTGGCGAAAGGGTATAGCCAACAGCACAATGTTCGCATCTCATATTACAAAGTGTAGTTGTTGTAAACTCAATATTGGATAAAGTTAGGTTTCCATGTTCCTCGACATCGAGGTATGCTTCCCAAGGATCATGGTCAATACTTAGTGTATTGTTGTATGTTTTGGTTGTCATCGAAAAACTCCTTTTCATTACTGCCCTACTCATTATCGAAAAAAGAAATGCGTCTTGTCAATTCAAATATTATTCGTTACGATTAGATAATATGAAGGGAGAGAATATGTTGGGTAAAGCTATCTATGATAAAGATTCACAAATGACGTATTTAAAACAAAGACTTTCCATGTTTATGGAAGTTCTAGATTCTATAGATCCCGAGCATGCAGAATTAGATGATATTGACCGTCTGATCTCCATGATCGACGACCTTGAAACAAAATGTGAGCAATTTAAAAAATCGTAAAGAGTCCAATTGTGGGCTCTTTTTTTATGGTGTTTTTGTGCTTTTATTATTCAACAGGTGATTTTATTCTGATAATCACCTGTTGAAATAACATCTATTTTTAACAGGTGAATCCTCTCTGGAAGTTTTCACTTGAAAAAAGATTTGAAAAATTGAAATCCCTTTCAAAATAAAACCTATAGGAGTATAATAAAATTGGAATTAATAACAGTGCTTTAGCGCAAAAAAAGCACATTGTCAGGGGAAAAATAGCTAGGAAGGGAAAGGGGAAACTTTTATGAATTTAGAGACATTACAAGAAAGTATGTACAAGCTAATTGTGGAAACATCTACTAACTTGCCAAAGGACGTCAGAAGGGCAATACGTTCAGCAAAAGAAACTGAAAATGCTGGTACAAGAGCGGCAATGAGTCTTGCCACTATTTCCAATAATGTTAAAATGGCAGACGATAATGTATCACCAATATGCCAGGACACAGGTTTACCTACATTCAAAATTAAAACGCCAATTGGTGTGAATCAATTACAAATAAAAGAGGCTATCTATAAAGCGATGGTACAAGCTACAAAGGACGGTAAGCTACGCCCTAATTCTGTAGACTCACTTACCGGTGAAAATAGTGGAGATAATCTAGGCTTAGGGACTCCTGTTATTAAATTTGAACAATGGGAAAAAGACTATATCGATGCTCGCTTAATTCTAAAAGGTGGTGGCTGTGAAAATAAAAACATTCAATACAGCCTACCTTGCGAGCTAGATGGTTTAGGTCGAGCAGGAAGAGATTTAGATGGTATTCGTAAATGTATTATGCATTCTGTTTATCAAGCACAAGGACAAGGCTGTAGTGCTGGGTTTATCGGGGTTGGAATCGGCGGAGACCGTTCATCTGGATATGACCTAGCAAAAGAACAGTTATTCCGTTCTGCAGATGACGTAAATCCACATGAAAACTTAAGAGAATTAGAAGAATATGTAATGGAAAATGCCAATAAATTAGGTATCGGTACAATGGGGTTTGGCGGGGAAACAACGTTACTTGGGTGTAAAGTTGGAGTAATGAATCGTATTCCAGCAAGCTTCTTCGTTTCTGTTGCCTATAATTGCTGGGCATTCAGACGCCTTGGTGTACAAGTAAACCCTGAAAGTGGCGATATCACAGAGTGGTTGTATCAAGACGGAGAAAAAATAGATCTTACAGAAGCAGAAACGGCTCAAAAAGAAACAGCCGCAGCTTCTGAAGAAAATAGCATTATCGAACTTCAAGCACCGATTTCGGAAGAGCAAATTCGTGAACTAAAAGTTGGAGACGTTGTACGTATTAATGGTCGCATGTTTACTGGACGTGACGCGATTCATAAACATTTAAGCGACAACGATGCACCGGTTGACTTAAATGGACAAGTCATTTACCACTGTGGTCCTGTTATGTTAAAAGACGATGAAGGCAATTGGCATGTAAAAGCCGCAGGTCCTACAACGTCTATTCGAGAAGAACCGTATCAAGGCGATATTATGAAAAAATTTGGTATTCGCGCTGTTATCGGTAAAGGAGGCATGGGACCAAAAACACTTGCAGCATTAAGTGAGCACGGTGGAGTGTATTTAAATGCTATCGGAGGAGCTGCTCAATACTATGCAGACTGCATCAAATCAGTTGATGGCGTCGACTTAATGCAATTTGGAATTCCAGAAGCAATGTGGCATCTAAACGTAGAAGGCTTCACAGCAGTAGTAACAATGGATTCCCATGGCAAAAGCCTTCACGAAGATGTAGATAAATCTTCATTAGAAAAACTAGCACAATTTAAGGAACCGGTATTTAAATAACATTATTTAGAAAGGAACTGCTCTCTTTTGGGGCAGTTCCTTTTTTTCTAGTCACTATTAAATAGAGAAAGCACGCTTATAAAGAACGGTAAATTGATAAGATCACAAATGTGTTGGATATCGTCACATTTGTAATGGAGAAGTTTACAAATACATTAGATATTGACACATTTGTGATAGATACAGACATAATTATGAGGGATAAGTGTATGAAGCAAGACAAAAATGATTCTGGAAGCTTTTAGCACACATGAAACCATCCTGTTCTTTAGAAAATAAGAGTAAACAACTAGTGAAGGATGGGTCATCATGAATAGGTATATAAAATACTTTGTAGCAGCAATCGTTTTATTATTCTCATTTACGGTCGAAGCTAATGCTGTTTCTAATTCAAAAATTGGCTGGGGATTTAAAAAGGCGGAAAATGGTGAACCGGCACAGGCAGGAAAAGCGTATGATGAACTTTTACAAAAATACGGTGCGTTTTATAAAGCGGATCCTAATAAAAAAGAGATCTATCTAACATTTGATAATGGGTATGAAAATGGATACACAGAAAAAATTCTCGATGTTCTAAAAAAGGAAAAAGTTCCAGCGACCTTTTTTGTCACAGGCCATTATTTAAATAGCGAGCCTGACCTTGTGAAAAGAATGGTAAAAGAAGGTCATATCATTGGAAATCACTCATGGCACCATCCCGATTTCACACAAGTATCCGACCAACGGGTAAAAGAAGAACTTCAAAAAGTAAAAGACAAAACAGCAGAACTTACTGGGCAAGAAAAAATGGGATACTTACGTCCACCGCGAGGCGTATTTAGTGAAAGAACATTAAAACTCGCAAAAGAAGAAGGATACACACATGTATTTTGGTCTGTTGCATTTGTAGATTGGAAAACAGATCAACAAAAAGGCTGGAAGTACTCTTACGACAATATTATGAAACAAATACACCCAGGAGCGGTCATCCTCCTTCATACCGTCTCAAAAGATAATGCAGATGCCCTAGAAAAAGCGATCCAGGACCTCAAAAAACAAGGCTACACCTTCAAAAGCCTGGACAACTTAAAGAAAAAATCATAACTCACTAACAAAGCACCGTCCGATAATGGACGGTGCTTTAACACTTTAGTAGAGTGAGGGACGGACCTCTAAACTGGATTGCCAATCAAGAAATGATATAATACACTTATCATTTTGACGAAGGGAAAGCGGCTTTCATGGATAAGACAATTAGTATTACCCCACCATACAATTTCGACCGCGTATTGGAAAGGTTAGCGCTTGATCCATTAAACGCTGTTAACAAGGAGGAGCGTTTAATAAAACTTCCTTATTATCAACCTAATGGACAAGGGGAAGTTATTACAGTCCAAGCGATTGGTACAATAGATGATCCACAATTTCATATTACGTTTGAAACTGACGAGGATAGTAATTCAAAAGAAAAAAGAATTCGTGAGGTTTTTCATTGGGACAAGCCTCTCGGTGACATACACGACCATTTTCTAACTACAGCGCTACATTCAATTTTTACAGAGCACATAGGAACGCCATTAGTGTTGGAATTTGATCCCTTTGCATCATTAGTAAAAAGTATCATTCATCAGCAACTTAACCTATCTTTTGCTCATACATTAACAGAAAGATTTGTCCAAAAGTACGGCTGGAAATATAATGGTGTATGGTTTTATCCAAGACCAGAAACAGTCGCCAGGATTAGAGTAGAAGACTTGAGAGATTTGCAATTCAGCCAAAGGAAAGCAGAATATGTCATTGGAGTCGGGGAAAAGATTCAATCGGGGGAGTTAAATCTAACTCAATTAGAAAAAGAATCGGATGAAGCAGTTATTAAGATATTAACAAAAATAAGAGGTATTGGACCTTGGACTGCAGAGAACTACTTATTATCTGCTTTAGGCAGACCGAACCTTTTTCCAAAAGCAGATATCGGTATTCAAAATGCTGTCAAAAAGTTATACGAAATGGAAAAAAAGCCGACGATAGAAGAACTAGAAGAATTAAGCATACCATGGCATCCATATCTAAGTTACGCGTCATTATATTTATGGAGAAGTATCGAATAAAATAGGAAGTGAATATATGAAAAAACAACTGAAGAACAACAATGACACTCAATTAAAAGTGAAGCAGCAATTTCCGCTTACAATAAAAAGAATCGGAATTAACGGAGAAGGTGTAGGCTATTTTAAACGGAAGGTTGTTTTCGTTCCAGGAGCATTGCCTGGCGAGGAAGTTGTAGTGGAAGCAACAAAGGTGCATCCGAAGTTTACCGAAGGCAGAGTGAAAAAAATACGGAAGAAGTCTCCGCTCCGAGCGACTCCACCTTGTTTAGTATATGAAACTTGCGGCGGTTGTCAGCTGCAACATATAACATACGAAGGGCAGCTCGAAGCAAAAAGAGATATTCTTATCCAAGCTCTAGAACGCCATACAAAGCTGGATTTGGAAACGCTCGATATTCGAAAAACAATTGGAATGGATAACCCATGGCATTATCGAAATAAAAGTCAATTTCAAGTTGGTGAAAGAAAAGGTAGAGTGATTGCGGGTCTCTATAGCCTTGATTCCCATAAACTACAGGACATTGACGAATGTATCGTTCAACACTCCGCAACAAATAAAGTAACAACCGAAATTAAACGAATTATTAATGACTTAAATATCCCTGTTTTTGATAAAAAACATAAAAAAGGGCTACTTAAAACGATTGTAACAAGAGTAGGATTTGAAACTGGTCAAGTGCAAGTAGTATTAGTGACAACACAGAAAACTATCCCACGCAAAGAACTATTAATTGCGGAAATTGAAAAACGATTACCAGAAGTAGTGTCCATTGCTCAAAATGTGAACCCGAAAAAAACATCCGTTATCTTCGGGGATGATACCTATCATTTATCAGGAAAAGAATCAATTGAAGAAAGACTCGATGAATTCACCTATGAACTATCAGCCAGAGCTTTCTTCCAACTTAACCCTATCCAAACAACGAAGCTCTATAATGAAGCAAAAAAAGCAGCCGGCTTAACTGGAACGGAAAAGGTTGTCGATGCTTACTGTGGTGTCGGAACAATTGGTTTATGGCTTGCGGATCAAGCTAAAGAGATAAGGGGTATGGACGTTGTAAAAGAAGGAATAGACGACGCTAAAAACAATGCCAAGAAATTCAACGTTGACCATGCTCACTACTACGTAGGCAGTGCAGAGAAACTGCTTCCAGAGTGGAAAAAAGAAGGTTGGAAACCAGACGTAGTACTAGTCGATCCACCTCGAACAGGTTGTGATCGGAAATTCCTTGACACCATTAAACAAGTAAAACCGAAAAAATTTGTGTATGTTTCATGTAACCCTTCAACGTTGGCGAAGGATATAGATTATTTAAAAGCGGAATATAAAGTCGAGTATCTTCAGCCGGTGGATATGTTTCCGCAGACGGCACATGTCGAGTGTGTCACCCAGTTAGTTCTAAAATAAAAAACACACCACCAGAACATCCAGCTAGCAAAAGAGCCCCTCTGGCAACTCAGTTGCCAGGGGCTTTCCTTATCTCAGGAGCTTGTTTAACGTATATTCGACAAGCCTTTATTGATAAAATTATGAAGAATATCCGCCATCTCCTTAGGTGTTTTGTTTTGCCCATTTTCCAGCCAATTCTTAATGACATAAATGCTGCCGCTGACTAAAAAAAGGTTGATGTATTCATATGTTTCCTTATCTAGCGTTTTGTCTGTAATCCAGTTTTTGAAGATGAATTGCTGCGTAATCTTCATGCCCTTTTTCTGAAAGTGGATATCGCTGTTCTCGCTTAAGAGGATATGGCATACATCACTGTTTTTTGCTATATACTCAAACAGTTTTTCTGTCATCTGCAGAGCTTCTTTTTCTTTTGAAAAATTGTATTGACTGAGGGTAGCAACTAAATCCTCGATGAACTCTTCTTCGATTAAATTGAGCAGTTCGTATTGGTTTGAATAGTGGGCATAATAGGTAGACCGGTTGATGTCTGCCAGTTCACAGATTTCTTTAATAGTAATGTTGGAAATTTGTTTCTTCTGTAGTAATTTCATTAAACTTTCCTTTAAAACCATCCGCGTGTACTTTTTGCGTCGATCCATTTTCGAATTCACCATTAACGATCCTTTCTTAAAAAAATTACAAGTTCCCCAACATAAAGTGACTTTCTGTTGGGGACTAAACATTATATAGACAACTGTTTGTTGAATATCCAACACTGTGTTTAATATAATAATAAAGTGAAAATCGGAAAGAAACAAGAAAGGATGAAAAATGATAAATATAGCATCACGTATCATAAAGCATAAAAAAGCTGTTTTGATTGCGTTTGTGCTGGCGACGGTCATTTCAATAGTGGCGCAATTCTTTGTATCGGTCAATTATAATATGGTCGATTATTTACCAGAGGATGCTCAATCAGCACAGGCGATGGACATTATGGAAGAGGAGTTTACGGGTGCTGTCGCAGATACGCGGGTCATGGTAACGGATGTCACCATACAGGAAGCACTCGAATATAAAGAAAAGCTTTCCGCCATTGACGGAGTTTCCGATGTAATGTGGCTAGATGATATGGTAGATTTGAAAACTCCGTTGGAAGTGGCAGAAGAAGAGACGGTGGAAAACTACTATAAGGATGGAAATGCGCTGTTTTCTATCAGTGTCCGTACCGGGGATGAAGTTAGAATAACCGATGCTATTTATGAATTAATCGGGGAAGATGGTGCGATTGCGGGAGAGGCCATCAATACGGCAAGCTCGCAAAAAATGGCCGGACAGGAGTCTTTATATGCGGGCCTATTATTGGTGCCAATCATTATTTTGATTCTGGTCCTTTCTACAACTTCGTGGATAGAACCGCTGTTTTTCCTGACGGCAATTGGCGTTTCGGTTCTAATTAACTTAGGGACAAACCTCTTTATTGGAGAGATTTCGTTCGTTACCCAGTCAGTTGCTCCAATTTTGCAGCTGGCCGTTTCACTGGATTATGCGGTATTCCTTCTTCATAGTTTTTCTGATTACCGAAAAACAACCAATAATCCTGAAGAAGCGATGGAGCTTGCGATGAAGAAGTCATTCCCGGCAATCACGGCTAGTGCAGCCACGACCTTCTTCGGCTTTATTGCCTTAACCTTTATGAAGTTTGAAATTGGTTCCGACTTGGGACTGAATTTGGTTAAGGGAATCGTCTTGAGTTTTATCAGTGTCATGGTATTTTTACCTGCTTTGACCCTTTATTTTTATAAATGGATGGATAAAACCAAGCATAAAAACTTTGTACCGAGCTTCAGCGGTATTGGGAATAAAGTTTTAAAATTGAAAATTCCAAGTTTGCTTCTAGTTTTTGCGATTCTCGTTCCTGCCTTCTTAGCGCAAAGTAATACCTCGTTTGTGTATGGGACGGGTGAACAGCCGGAAAACACACGTGTGGGAAGTGACGTTAAAATAATCAATGAGGCATTTGGAGAAACGACGCCCATTGTTCTTTTAGTCCCTAGAGGAGATGCGGCAAAAGAGGCGGAGCTTGTTGATGATCTTGAAGCAATGGACTATGTGACAGGTGTTATGGCTTATGTGAACCAAGTTGGAGCCGAGATTCCACCTGAATATTTGGATAAATCGATTACGGATGAATTCTACTCAGAAAACTACAGCCGGATTATCATTAATACAAGTCAAGGAACAGAAGGGGAAGTCCCCTTTGCAATTGTAGAAAATGTAGAAAAAGCAGCGGAGGAATATTACGGAGATGAGGCACTCGCCTTAGGGGAAAGTGTAACGCTATATGATATTAAAAATACCGTCAATAAGGACAATGTCGTTGTAAATGTGTTGACGGTTGTCACAATTGCAATTGTCCTACTGATTAGCTTTAAATCGATTTCCGTTCCAATCGTTCTGCTTATCACAATTCAAGCAGCTGTCTGGATTAACTTATCGATTCCTTATTTTACAAATACCTCACTGGTGTTTGTAGGGTATTTGATTATCAGTACGGTACAGCTTGCCGCGACAGTGGATTACGCCATTTTATTTACGGAGGCTTATAATCATTATCGCAAGGAAATGTCTGCCAAAAAGGCAATGGTGAAAACATTGGATGAAAAAACTTTCTCCATCTCGATTTCGGCAGGGATTTTATCTAGTGTGGGCTTTATTTTATGGATCACATCTTCCAACCCGATTGTGGCATCGATTGGCCTATTGCTAGGAAGAGGAGCGTTACTTGCCTTTGTAATGGTTCTGCTCGTTTTACCGGCGATGCTGTTGGTATTCGATAAATTGATTAAAAAAACAACCTATAAAGCAAATTATTATGAGGAGAAATGATGATGAGAAAAAAACAATTACGATACGCTGCTCTCGCTACGATGATCTTCTTGCCCTCATTTCTTAGTTATCCTGCTCAGGCAGAAATGGAAGGCAAAGTCACCTCAAAAGATGAAGTGGTGTATGCAACATTAAATGCCAATGGAGACCTGAATCATATCTATGTCGTGAATACCCTAGAGGTAGCACAGGCTGGAAAGATCTTGGATTACGGAAAGTACAGCAGTGTCAAAAATCTGACTGATTTAACGGAGATTGATCAAGAGGGACAGAAAGTGCAAATGGAGGCTCCGGAAGGAAAATACTTTTATCAAGGAAATATGAAAGAGGATACCGAACTGCCTTGGGATGTGAATGTTTCTTATCTGCTAGATGGACAGGATGTGAAACCGTCGGAACTTGCAGGGGAAAATGGTCATCTTGAAATCAACATCGATACAGCTCAGAATAAAGAGACTGATTCGGTATTCTATGAAAATTACTTATTACAAGTTTCCTTGACGCTTCCGAATACGTATCAGAACATTGAAGCTTCAGGCGGAATGGTTGCGAATGCAGGAAAAAATAAGCAAATTACGTTTACCGTCATGCCTGGACAAGAGGAAAAGCTTAGTGTGAAAGCAGATGTCGAGGATTTTGAATTTCAAGGAGTGGAAATCGCAGCGGTTCCATCTACACTGCCAATCGATACATCGGGCACGGAAAATATGACGGAAGACATGTCCGCTTTATCTGATGGCATCAGGGAATTAAATAACGGTGTCGCTGACCTTAAAAAAGGTGTTTCCGAATGGAGTAGTGGTGCTGTCAGCTTACGCGATGGTTCTGCAGAGTACAATAATGGAATGAGCGAGGTGGCTGGCTCCTCTTCTAAACTTATTGGTGCATCGGGATCTATTCGCGAAGCACTCGGTAAGATTAATCAATCCCTGTCTGGCCAAACAGCTGAAGTAGATTTAACGAGCTTGTCTGAACTGCCGGCAGGTCTTACTCAATTAGCAGATGGCCTTACGGAAACAGCCAATGGTTTATCCACCTTACAAAAAAATTATTCACAAGCATATAAGGCGTTAGATAGTGCGATTGTGGAAATTCCAGCTCAGCAAATCTCCGCTGAAGAGATTGCCGCATTGTATGAGAGTGGGGCCGATGCTAAGGTCGTGGACAAACTGGTGGCATCCCATAAAGCTGCTCAAAAAGTAAAAGAGACCTATGCTCGGGTAAAAGAAGCCTTTGCTGTAGTAGAACCGACTTTGAATGAGATCAGTGGATCGGTAAGAGAGATGAGCGGACAACTGACGTCTACTGCAACTAATCTGTCTACCTCTCTTAAAGAGACAAACCTGAGCGGACTGAGTGAATTACAAAAAGGTCTAGCAGCGCTGTCTTCTAATTACACCGAGTTCCATTCCGGATTAGTTAGCTATACAGATGGGGTGAGTCAATTATCTTCATCCTATAACAAGCTTCATTCAGGTATTGTGGAGCTGACTGGCGGAACAAGCGAATTAGAAGAGGGTGTTAGCGAACTCCACAACGGGACCAACAAATTATACGAGGAAACAAAAAACTTACCAAGCCAAATGCAAGAGGAAATCAATAAAATGATCCAGGAATACGACAAATCGGATTTTGAACCTGTATCCTTTGTTTCCTCTAAAAACGAAAAAGTCTCTTCTGTTCAATTTGTCATCAAGACAGAGAGCATTGAAAAAGAAGAACAAGAAACGAAGAAAGCGGAACCTGAGAAAGAGAAAGGGTTCTGGGAATTGTTAGTGGATCTATTTAAATAGTGGGAAAAGGGGCATGCAATAGTTGGAAAATCAACTTATTGCATGCCTTTTTTATAAGGGCGCCCCCACCTTTGTCAGCCCCATTGAACAAAATAATAGATTTTATCGCAAATGTGCAGCCCCTAAAAAGCTGCGTTTTTAGCCCGAGTAGAAGGTGGAGTTGCATCTACAAGAATTCCTGCGCCACTAATTACACCAAAATTTCAGCTGGGTCTAATATTGACAAACTTTTCAAAAAAATGTATTATAAAAATCCTGCCAATCAAACGGTTGGCGTAAAGGGGACTGTGAAAAGTTCATTCTTCTATGTAAGGGATGGATAATATGAATAAAGAGCAACTAGTGGAAAGTGCACGTAAGATGAAGGAAAGAGCTTATGTACCTTATTCTAAATTTCCGGTAGGAGTAGCACTACTATTAAAAGATGGTACGGTTATTAATGGAGTAAACGTGGAAAATGTTTCTTTAGGCGCAACAAATTGCGCTGAGCGAACGGCTGTATTTACTGCAGTAACAAATGGTTACCAAAAAGGTGATTTTCAAGCTATAGCTGTTGCTGGTGATACGGCAGATTTCCTCCCACCTTGTAGTATTTGCAGACAAGTTCTAGCAGAATTCTGTTTACCTGATATGCCAGTTTATTTAACAAATGAGAACAAAGATATATTAGAGTTAACATTAAAAGATTTATTACCTTACGCTTTTACAGATTTAGATATGTAAAATACAATACTTAACAAATTAACTAAAGAAGGGCAGGTTTTGAGTATCTTTTCTCAAAGTTTGCCCTTATATTATTTGTTTAAAATAGTTGCTAAATTAACTATTTAATTTAACAAGCCGTAGTAATGAAGATCTTTAATAATCGGATATTTTAGTATAAGAATGAGTGGCGGAAGAGAAGGAAGCATATTAGACTGAATTGTATAGTGGAATTTTCAGGTGTATACTTATGTGACAACATTGAAAAGAGCTTGAAGTGGAAATCTTCTCTATCTAACAGTGCTCTTAATGGAATAAAAGCAGGATTCATATTAATTTTCTTAGTTTTTTATTGGCTCTTTTCTCTCCATGTTTTTCCTCATAATATAATTCCGTAGGATTTGCTATAAGCTATTAATCTTCGGGAAGTTACAGGAAAAACAAAATGGAGAAACTTTTTATTAGTGTTGACAAACTACTTTTTTAGGTTTATAGTAAACTCAATAATTTAATATTTCTAAATTTTTTCTTATCTAGAGAGGTGGAGGGACTGGCCCTTTGAAGCCTCGGCAGCAGACTTTTAAGAGTACTGTGCCAATTCCAGTAGCATAATGCTAGAAGATAAGAGGAGTAGGTAATCTCATTTGTCTATTAACCCCTCTTCTTATTTTGGAAGAGGGGTTTTTTATTTCTAGCATAGAATCAGGTACATTTGCAGCATTGTGTACGGATTGGATAAGAGGATTTGGCAGTATGTTTTCATTCCACTAATAAAAATTAAGGGAGAGGGATTAAAATGACAAAAACATTAGTTAAAGCACCATTTAGAGCAGATCATGTAGGGAGTTTGTTACGACCAGAGAGAATACATAAAGCGAGAAAAGAATTTCAAGAAGGAACAATCACTGCACAAGAACTACGTGACATTGAAACAGCAGAAATTAAAAATATCGTTGATAAGCAAATCGAAGTCGGACTGCAAGCTGTCACAGATGGAGAGTTTCGCCGTAGATTTTGGCATACAGATTTTCTAGAACATTTAAATGGTGTAGAAGGGTATGTTCCAGACCATGGTTTTAAATTTAAAGGAGAAGAAACGGAAAGATACGATGTGCGTGTTATCGGAAAAATTTCTTTTAACCAGGATCACCCACATGTAAAAGACTTTATCGAATTTAAAGAAATTGTTGGGGACCGTGCGATTGCAAAACAAACGATTCCAAGTCCAAATCAATTGTTTAACGCCGGTATTCGTAATCAAGACATTTATCCGGATATTAAAGAATATGCAAATGATATTATTAAAGCATACCGCGATGCCATCCAAGCTTTTTATGATGCAGGTTGCCGTTACTTACAACTAGATGATGTATACATTGCTGGTCTTAATGCACCGGAAATCCCATTTAATGATAGTGGTTATTCCCGTGAACAATTAATTGACTTGGCATTACAAGTTGTTAATGGTGTACTAGAAGATAAACCAGAAGATCTAATTGTAACGACTCATCTTTGCCGTGGTAACTACCGGTCTAATTGGGCATTTGAAGGAAGTTACGCTAAGATTGCCCCGACATTATTTGCAAAAGAAAAAGTAAATGGATTTTTCCTAGAATATGATGATGACCGATCTGGAGATTTCAAACCATTGGAATACATTCCAACTGGAGGTCCTCAAGTAGTGCTAGGTGTATTCACATCGAAGCATGGTGAATTAGAAGATAAGGAAAACATTAAAGCGCGTGTGGAAGAAGCAACAAAATATGTACCATTAGAGCAATTATGTATTAGTCCACAATGCGGTTTTGCTTCTACTCATCATGGAAATATTTTAACTGAGGAAGAGCAATGGACGAAGTTGAAGTATATTGTAGATATTTCTAAAGAGATTTGGGGATAAGAGGTGAAGAGAACGCCTTTAGATGGGGGACTCTTTTGAACCACCTTCCAGTTTTTGAAGGATACAGTGTAGTGTGAGTAAATCCAAACAAAGGCCCTACAGGATGAAATCATCCTGTAGGGCCTTTTTATTAGTTTTCTTTTATATCTTTACGGTTTTTCTTAAATAACTTCGATAATAATTCGTAAACAATTGGAACAACAATTAATGTTAATAATGTTGCACTTGTTAAACCACCAATTACCGTAATAGCGAGACCTTTTGATATTAAACCGCCTCCGCCAGAGCCAATTGCTAATGGTATTAATGCACCAATCGTTGCAATTGCGGTCATGAGGATTGGACGCAAGCGCGTTGATCCAGCTTCGAGAATTGCTTCACGCATATTCATGCCATCACGTTCCATGTGTATAATACGGTCTACTAGTACAATGGCATTTGTTACAACAATACCAATTAACATTAATAGCCCCATCATAACGGAAACAGAAATTGTTTCACCTGCGATTAATAACCCTACAAAGGAACCAATTACCGCAAACGGTAAGGAGAATAGGATAGCAAATGGTGCAAGACCTTCCCCGAATGTTACAACAAGGATGAAGTATACAATTAGGATGGCTGCAAGCATTGCTACACCAAGTTGTGTGAATGTTTCTGTCATGTCTGCAGCAACACCACCGACCCCAGTCGTTACGCCTTTAGGTAAATCTAGTTCTTCAATCGCTTCGTCGACTTCCGATGTTGCTTTTGAAATATCATCACCAATGACTGTTCCTGAGACAGTAGCATAGTATTCACCTTTACTACGTGCAAGTGTATTTAATGTCGTACCTTCTTTAACTGTTACGAGCTCAGAAAGTGGCATCGCTGTACCAGTTGCTGTCTGTACTTTGGTTGCCAATAGTTCATCAATTGACTTTGGTTTTTCTGTTTGCTCTTGTTGCACGATGACATCTAACGTGTCACCGTCTTTTTCGACAGTTGTCAAGGTTTCCTGTGTTTGGTCAGGACTCAACATCATAACAATTTGACCCGTAGTTAAACCATACTGCAGTAATTCCTCTTGTTCGACATGGAAAGTATACTCAACATATGCATCCTCTGCACTTGAAGAGACATCTTCTAAGTCATCATTTTCTTTCATAACTTTTTCTGCCATTTTTACAGATTTATTTAGATTATCTAAATCTTCACTGTAGAAGGAGTAACTCACTTCATTAGTATTCATGGACATGGAAGTGAAGTTTTGGCTTTTCCATTCACCAGATTGGTCAATGTTAAACACATATTCTTCAATTTCTTCACGTGCTTCCGGGAAGTCTTCCATTTCTGGGTCAAAGATAAGGTACATTAATGCACCATCTCCTCCGCCACCCATCATCGCTGCCGTCGGATCGCCGCTTTCTGTAACAGATAATTGAACAATGTCAATATCTTCATGCTTTAATAATTTTTCTTCTACAACTTCAATATTGGCTAATGTATCTTCCTTTTTCTCACCTGTTTCAGGCGTGTATGTTAGATACATAACTTTTTCTTCTTCACTACCCATGAAGCTGAAGCCGATTAATGGTGTTAAGGCTAAGCTACCTACTAATAATACGATAGCAACTAGTGAAGTAACAATTTTATGGTTCAATGTCCAAGCAAGAATGCCTTTGTACCAATTAGATAGTTTACCAGCCTCTTTATGATGGCTTTCTGTTTTTTCGCTATATAACTTCTTCTTGAACAAGAAATGAGATAGCGCTGGAACAATCGTTATGGCAACAAGCAACGAAGCTCCAAGTGCAAACGTCATCGTTAATGCGAATGGCATGAACAGTTCGCCAACCATACCACCAACGAAAATTAATGGTGCAAACACCGCTACCGTTACTAGCGTAGACGATAAGATTGGTTTGAACATTTCAATTGTCGATTCACGTACAAGTGCTCGACCAGTTAATTTCTCACCTTTTAAATGCAAACGTCGGTAAATATTTTCCACTACGACTATCGAGTCATCGATAACACGACCAATGGCAACCGTAACGGCACCAAGCGTCATAATATTTAGCGTGATTTCCATCCAATTTAGCAGCAATAAAGCCATAAAAATTGATACTGGAATGGAAATAATCGATATAATAGTAGATTTGAAATCTCGTAGGAATAAAAGAATGATTAAAACAGCAATTAAACCTCCAAATACTGCTTTTTCAATCATTGTGGAAACTGATTCTTCAATCGGTTCACCTTGGTCAAGGGAAATATCGACTACAAGACCTTCGATATTTTTCTCCTCTTCTTTAACTAAATCTTTCACTGCGTTAACAACATCAACTGTATTTGCTTGTTGTTCTTTAACAATTTGTATCGCAATGGCATTCTCACCATTTGTACGTGAGACGGATTGTACTTTACCAACTTCTTCAATTGTTGCGATCTCCCCAAGCTTCACAAATGGATTTGGGTGTGCTTCACTTGGTGTTACAGGAATAAGCATTTCCTTTAATTCATCTGCAGTCATGAACTTACCATCGACTGCTACTGCTTGTTCCCCTTCCTCAAACTCATAAAGACCTAGTGAAACAGCTACATCACTAGCTTGAACCATTTGCTTAACTTTATCTTCTGTCAAGCCAAGTTCTTTCATTTTTGCATGGTTGTAAGTAAGTTCTACTTCTTCGATGTGCTGACCTGTCATCGTTGCAGATGCAACGCCATCAATCTTTTCGATATTTGGAAGTATAATATCTTCTACTGTCGAAGTTAGTTCAACGATATCCTCTTCCTCACTACTTACGCTTAATGCAACTACTGGCATCATGTTCATGCTAATTGCAGTAATACTTGGCTCTTCTGCGCTTTCTGGTAAGGTCACTGATTCTAGTGCCGCTTCCAATTCACGCTCCGCCTCATCCATATCTACTCCGTATTCATATTCGACTTGAAGATTAGCCATGCTAGAATACGAATTGGAGTACACAGACTTAACATCTTCTAATCCCTCTACCGCTTTTTCTAACGGTATGGACACTTCCTCCATTACCTGTTCAGGAGTTGCTCCCGGGTATACATCCATTACCATTAAAAATGGAATCGAAACATCTGGAATAGTCTCGGTTTTCATTTGTGTACCGGAGTAAATACCTGAAACAGTAATAATAATGGTAAGCAACCATACTGCAAGTTTATTTTTTAATACGAAATTTACTAAACCCTTCAAATTGACACCTACCCTTAATTGACTTTAAATACTCAAGTAATTATAATAATGACTATTCGGTCAAATGTCAACAATAAGTGTAGGAGAAGATAATATGCCAAAAAAACAATTAATTATAGAAAAATCGATAGAGCTCTTTGCAAAACAAGGGTTTGAGGCCACATCTGTTCAGCAAATAACAGACTATTGTGGAATTTCAAAAGGAGCTTTTTACTTATCCTTTACATCAAAAGATGAATTAATTTTAGAGTTGATTGACCACTTTATGAAGGAGATTACCTCTGAGATTGACTATACGGTTAACAATGTGAAAAATGATGAAGAGGTTCTTTATAAATTTTACTATACAACGTTATATTCGTTTTATAAGCATTCAGACTTTGCGAAAATATTTATGAAAGAGCAGACACAATCCTTTAATAAGGAACTCTTAGTAAAAATCCGCTACTACGACAGTTTAATAGAAAAAACGATTATAACGATGCTTGAACGTTTATATGGAGAAGACGTCAGAGATACAAAATACGATTTAATGTATTCGATTAAAGGGTTTATGAGTACTTTTTCTGAGCTATTTTTATTCCACGATGCACCACTAGATCTCAACTTAATGTCTCAATCACTTATGGAAAAAACGGATTTACTTGCAAGGCATTCTACCGTTCCTTTTATTACCGAAGAGTTTATGCAAATGTTTAAGCAACCGCAGAATGAAGGGATAACGAAGGAACATATCTTAGAAATAATGGAACAAAAAGTAGAAGAGGTAGAAGAGTCGATTGAAAAAGAATCATTAATACTTCTCAAACAACAGTTACTGGAATCGACGTATAGCCCCGCTATTGTAAAAGGGCTACTTGAAAATATCCGAAATCATCCATATTGTAAATGGATTTATTATTTACTTCAAAATTATTATAAGTTTTAAGGAGAAAGAAGGAAGGACCAACAATCCTTCCTCCTTTCTTTTTTATTAAATGACATATAGAAGCAATTGTGAAACTAACACTAAACTTGTTACTACATAAAAGACATTTTGAAATGTGATGCTTCTTTCTTTGTTCTTTTACTATAATAGACCATTTGGAAAGGGAGAATATAAGTGGAACAGCAAATAAACATTTTAGTCGTGGAAGATGATAATGATATTAATCAATTGCTATGTAAAATTATTAGAAAAAGCAATTACGACGCACAACCTGCCTATTCAGGGACAGAAGCATTAATTTATTTAGAAAAACAGAAGTGGGACTTAGTTTTACTCGATTTAATGCTTCCAGGTATGACGGGAGAAGAAATCCTAGAAGAAATTACTGCAAAAGGTTCTATGCCAGTCATTATTATTTCTGCCAAAAGCGAACAGCAGACAAAAATTAATAGTTTACGATCTGGCGCAGATGATTTTATTTCAAAGCCGTTTGATGTTGAAGAAGTATCTGCTCGTATTGATTCTCTACTAAGAAGATACAAACATACTAGTGAATCGCCTATGAGAAATCAGTTAACGCATAAAGATATTATGGTTGATTTGGAAGCGAAAACAGTTTATGCGAATGGTAAAAAGCTTACACTAACAGTCCGCGAATATGCAATATTAGTCCTTCTTATGAAATCCCCCAAAAAGGTTTTCTCAAAATCTAATTTATTCGAAAGTGTATGGAATGAACCTTTTCTCGGCCATGACAATACAGTGAATGTTCACATGAGTAACTTAAGGAATAAACTCTCGAAAGCAAATCCAAATGAAGACTATATAGAAACGATTTGGGGAATGGGGTATCGGATTAAATCTTAATGTTTTCTTAAGGTTTGACTTAAGTTTTTCTAATGATTTATGCCCCATACTAAATAAAGAGCGAGTAAGGAGGCTAATCAGTTGAGTGAATATATTTTAAGAACCAACAAACTATCAAAGAAATATAGAAATGATTTCGCCCTTGAAAACATCAATGTCACGATCAAAAAGGGAGAAATTTACGGCTTTATTGGTCAAAATGGGGCTGGGAAATCAACGATGTTGCGTATAGTAACAGGGCTTACCTTCCCAACAACCGGATCAATAGAACTATTTGAAAATGATAACCCCAAGGAGCTAATAGATGTACAAAAAAGAATGGGGGCAATTATCGAACAGCCTGCACTTTTTTCGAATATGACGGCATATGAAAATTTGGAAGTCCATCGGTTACAAAAAGGTATTCCAGGTAGTGTCTGTATTAATAAAACACTAGAGCTTGTAGGACTTACAGATACAGGAAAGAAAAAAGCGAAGAACTTTTCACTTGGAATGAAACAAAGACTTGGACTTGGGATTGCATTATTGAGTGATCCAGAATTTTTGATTCTTGATGAGCCCACAAATGGATTGGATCCAATGGGGATTGTTGAGCTTAGGGAATTAATAAAAAAACTAAATCGAGAAAAAGGGTTAACCGTCTTAATATCAAGCCATATATTAAGTGAACTCCATCAACTTGCAACTAGTTTTGGCATTATTCACAAGGGGAAGCTTTTAGAAGAACTGACGGCAAAAGAGCTGGATGAAAAATGCAGACAACATTTACGAATAAAAGTTGATCAGCCAACTAAGGGAGCAACCATACTCGAAAACCAGCTATCTACTACCGAGTTTGAAGTTATGCAAGATGGCACAATCAAACTTTACCATTATCTCGATGATGTACGTACCGTTTCACGTGTATTAACAAACAATGGTCTCGTGATTGAACATCTCTCACAAAATGGGGATAGTCTCGAAAGCTATTTTTCAAAGCTTGTAGGGGGTGTTGAGCATGACTAATCTTATCCGGGCAGAATTATTTAAATTACAACGCAATAATACATTTTGGGTATTAATAGGAACTATAACAGGATTAAGTGTATTGTTACATTGCCTAATTATCATGGACTGGTGGCTATTATCAGGAACTGAGTTTGATAAGGCTGGGTTAAGTGAATTGAACGCTTTATCTTCATTTACAATACCATTATTCTTTAGCTTGATCGTCAGTGCGTTGGCTGGTTTTTATATCTCAACCGAGTTTTCACAAAGCGGTGTAATCAAAAATCAAATGTTGAGCGGTAATAAAAGAACGCATATTTTTATAGCGAAGTTTCTTATCTTTTCACTAGGATCCTTCATTGTTACGGTTGTAATTCCATTATTAACAGCTATTATACTGGTTATCCTATTTGGATATGGGGATATATTAACATTTTCAAATCTTATGTATCTAGGAAGAGCATTTAGTTTATTTACACTGCAATTTTTGTGTTTTACAGCAATTGTGTTATTGATTGCTATTGCAACAGAAGATAGTGGGAAAACCATTATTTTTACTCTTTTACTCTCCATTGTGATGTTTGTAATTGAAAAATTAATTACCGCACCATTCATTAAAATATTATATGAGAACACTTTCTTTTATCAATTTAGTGAAGTATTAAAGTATACAATGACAAGCGGTGAAATTATAAAGTCCATTCTAATTGGGGTAGTATCATTAATGGTCATCCTTTTATGTGGAGTTTTTATGATCAATCGAAAAGAAATTAAGTAACTTTCAGATAAGCGGGTGAGAGTAATGATGTATGTAACAATAATTATATCTTTAGTGACAATATTTTTGCTCACTCGCTTATTTGCGCTAAAAAAAGAAGTGAAAAAAATAAGTAAGCAGTTGCAAACTTATAATCATCGAAAAACGAACAAAAAAATTGATATGGCACTTTTGGATAAAGATATCGAAAATCTGGGATTGGAAATTAATAAACTTATTGATTTGTACGTGACAGAGAATAGGAAGAGAGTACGTTTTGAAAATGAACAAAAACAGGCAGTTGCTAATATGTCCCATGATTTGAGAACACCATTAACTTCTATTTTGGGGTACATTCAGATGGCGGAATCGGATGATGTTACAGTGGATGAAAAAAAAGAATTATTAGCTATTGCAAATAAACGTGCAAAAAGACTAGAGACATTGTTAAAAGATTTCTTTGAACTTAGCATTATTGAATCTACGGATAATCCGCTGAAATCTGAACGAATCAATATTAAGAATGTAACAATAGATGCATTAATGAATTTTTATGATCGTTTTAATGAGAAAAATATAGAACCAATTATTCAAATGCCGGAAAACGATGTATTCATTGTCTCTGATGAATCAGCAATAGCGAGAGTCGTTGAAAATTTGGTCTCCAATGCTATTACCCACTCAGATGGAAATATCATTATTAGCCTTGAGGAAAAAGATTCAACGGCTAGACTAATTATTAAAAACGATGCGCACTCATTAACAAAAAAAGATGTCGACCACATTTTCGACCGATTTTATATGGCAGATCGATCCCGTTCTGGCAAAAGCACTGGTCTAGGGTTGTCGATTGTAAAAAGCTTTATGGAAAAAATGAATGGGACAATTACGGGACAGTTATATGATGGGCAACTGTCTATTATATGTGAATGGAAAACAATGAACAATAAATATTGAATTTAGGATGGAGTACAGTATATGCGTAAGAAACTAGGTATTATTTTTCTAATGGTAGTCATTTTATTGAACTTATGGAACACTTCTTTATCAGCTCAAGCTGCTGAGTCATTTGATACAGCGGATGTGGATGAATTTGTTACGAATTATCTTGAACGAAATGGACTGCCTGGTGCATCCATTGTGATTGTGAAAGATGGAAAATTAGTATACGAAAAAGGGTATGGGCACGATTCTGACGGAGAACCGATAACGGGAAAGTCATTAATGAGAATCGGCTCTGTATCCAAATCATTTACGGCGTTTGCCGTTTTACAACTAGTGGATGAAGGAAAAATCCAACTGGATGATCCAGTAGTGAAACACCTTCCAGAAGTGAAACTTGACGATTCTAGATGGAATCAAGTTACAATACGTCAATTGTTGAGCCATACATCAGGGATTCCTAATCCAACCATTGTAGCTTCAGCAAATAACATAAAAGCAGGTGTGGATCGTTTACATGACTGGAAACTTCAATCGAATCCTGGAGAGAAGTACGCTTATAGCAATCCGAATTACTGGATCCTAGCTTTTTTAGTCGAACAAGTGAGTGGTATCGAGTTTACTGATTATCTTAAACAAAAAGTATTTTCTCCACTAGGGATGACTGACTCGCTCACGGCTGTAAACTCTGGAGATCCTGTACAAGGGTTACCTAAAGGGTATGTAACAGCATATGGAACGGCAATGCCTTGGACAGAGCTTGAACAAATGTTCATGGGGGCTGGAGGAGTCGTAACAACAGCTTCAGATATGGGGAAATGGCTTTCTATGCACACGAACGAAGGGAAAAATGAATCAGGACAACAATTATTATCAAAAGAATTATTGGAAGAGTCTTATTCACCACAACTTGGAAATGAAAAATATGGGCTTGGTTGGTCATTAAGTTCTCCAAACGTGAAACCTGCTCGCATTTCACATAGCGGTGCATTAACTACTTACCAAACGCAACAAGATATCGTGCCAAGTAGTGGTTATGCCGTTGCTGTGTTACTTAATAGTTTTACTCCTACATTAGAACATGCTTATGAGATTAGTTCGGGAATTATCCAATTGACGGAGGGGCATGCACCCGAAACGAAAGCCCCTACACCGAAAATAATTGATCTATCCCTTGGCGCTATTACATTGATATACTTAGTTTTAGGAATTAGAGGTATTATTCGTAGTAAAAACTGGTCGGGTAACCGCAAACAACATCCCGCTTGGAGATTCTATCTGCGGTTACTTCCGCAATTGGTGCCAGTCGTTGGTATCGGATGGTTATTCTTTATTGTTCCGACACTACAGGATAATAGCTCTACAATAATAGATGCTTTTGGTATTTGGCCAGCCGCGATGCTTTTATTGGCGATTGTTTTCATCATTGGATTGGTTCTTATAATAATGAGAGTCTTTTACCGAATAAGGATTAAATAGAATGGGATAACAACATTTACTGAATTACAAGTTAGTGTGTAAATCATCAGTATTATATCTGTTGCAAATTTAGTATTGAAATAGTTTGGCTACGGCCATTTGAGCTATTACAAGGAAAGTATGAAATGAATCAGTAAAATAATTTTTTTAGAAGGCCTATTTCCTTACCTTAAAGGAAGTAGGCCTTTTCTAATTAAAGGCTCAAATTCCCTGCTTCTAACTGTCTTTCGATAGCAAGTAGCCTCTTGGAAGAAGGGAGATAGCGCAAATTAAAATTTTTTTGTTTTAGGGTGTCCTTTTTTCTTTTTCTTTTCTATTTAGAGAGTGAAAAGAAATAGTAGGGGGTAATCAAGATGAACGGATGGGTAAAAATGGAGAAGGAATTAGTTAAAAGTGAAATTTGGCATGATTTTATTGGACTTCGTTTGTATCTTTGGTTAGTACTAAATGCTACCCATCAAAATAATGTAAAAGTTCGAGAACTTACGCTGAAGAAAGGGCAATATATTCGATCTCTTTCTCATTTAACAGATGATCTTAGTTATGTCGTCGGTCGGGGCCTGAAAAAAGTTCCAGCCACTACTATTAAAAGAGCAATTACATTTCTAGAGTCTTTAGGATATATCGAAACGAAAAAAACGAAATACGGTTTTTTGTTTACAGTTCTCCCTATACGTAATGAAATGGATGCTTTTGACGAAAGAATAGGCGAAACGGTAGTGGAGCAAAAGTGGTCTGAAAATGGCCCAAAAGTGGTCACAGAAAAAGAAAGAAAGATAGAAAGAAAAGAAGATGATGATGAGAAGACAGCCGAGCAGCAGAATGTAGCCAAACAGCAAGAAATCGCTGCAACGTTTATTGAATTTCGAAACAAAGGAACGTATTTAACCGAAGCAGACTGTGAAAGTGTAAAGCGAATAAGCAAGTTGCCATACTCGAGTCAGGATCTACTATTCATGATGAAGCGAATTTTTAAAAATTATCATCAAAAAAATCCGAAAGAAACGATACATAGTCCGAAGTACATTGAAAAGGTACTACAACATATTGGTGTTACAGCAGAGAAAACGGAGGAAAATAACTTACTAGCACTTGAAGAAGCTCTAGCAAACTTGGAAAACAAGCTCATTGCAAAGGAGGTGCCCTTATGATATTTACCTCTATGGAAAACTTACAGGGAAGGGCGGGCACTAGTTGGTATAAGATACCGGTCTCTCCGTATCAATTACAAGTTGCAATCTTGCCCTGATTTTACTAAAGTATAAGTTTAGGGAGAATGCATTAAGGAGGACCCAAAATTGACGAATACCAACGAAGAAGTAATGGTTACTAATATAAAACAATTAGATAAAAAAGGTTCCGGACAGGCAGCGGTTTGGCGTGAAAATGAACACGGCAATCCTAAAAAGTTAAAGCTTACCATCCCGCAGACTCTCCCCGGGGAGAAAGTACGTGTGACGGTTGATCAGCCTGACAGAAGAAGAAGAAAGGCGATGCCCGACGAAATACTAGAGGCTCATCCTGAAAGAACAGACGCTCCATGTCCTCATTTTGAACGTTGTGGAGGATGCGTATGGCAGCATTGGGGGTACGAGGGTCAGTTAAAGCAAAAGACAAATCATGTGAAGCATGCTTTAGAAACGGAAGGTTTTGATCCTACTCTCGTTCGAGACACAATTGGGATGGATGAGCCTTGGCAGTATCGAAATAAAATGGAATTTACGTTTGCCCCAGATGGTTCTCTTGGATTACATGAGCAAGGAAATTTCCGTAAAATCATTCCACTTGAAACATGCCTAATCGCTAGCGAAGAAATGGTAGAAGCAACGATGGAAGTGGCAAGTTGGGTGAAGGATCATGAATTACAAGGATACAACAAGGACCTTCATGAAGGGCTGCTTCGTCACTTAATGGTTCGACAATCGTTTGCAACAGGAGAACTCATGCTAGCGTTGTTTGCGACGGAGGCACCTGATGTTCATCAAAAGGCAGTTGATGATTTGATGGCTCGCATAGGAGAGAAGTTCCCTCATGTAAAAAGTTTGCTATGGCTTGAAAATACAGCTTGGGCGGACCGGACGCAAGCAGAGAAAATTCATCTCCTAGCTGGACGTGATTTTATCTATGATGAAATGGATGGGTACCGTTTCCGTCTTTGGTTTGATACCTTTTTCCAAACCAATCCGACGCAGGCCCAGAAATTGGTAGACCTAGCAATTGAAATGGGACAACCGAAGAAAACGGAAAAAATGATTGATCTTTTCTGTGGTGTCGGTACGTTTTCTCTTCCGTTTGCTAATAGAGTAGGAGCGCTTGCTGGAATTGAAATTGTCGAGAGTTCAATTGAATCGGCAAAGCGTAATGCAGACGATAATGGAATTTCCAATACAACCTTCCTAGCGAAAGATGCAAGAAAAGGAATTGACCAAGTATTGGAGAGTTTTGGACATCCAGAATTGCTGATGCTTGATCCACCTCGTTCAGGTGCAGGCGGGAAAGTAATGAGAAGAATTGGACGTTCCAAACCAGAACGAATTGTGTATGTATCCTGTAATCCAGATACATTCGCTACTGATATTAAGGAACTTGAACCATTTGGATATACGTTAGAAGCTGTTCAGCCGGTTGATTTATTCCCTCATACTGTTCATGTCGAGTGCGTGGCAAGCTTAGTATTAAAATAATTCGGCTATGACGAATAAGACGACTGTGAAATAAATTATTTTTGATATAGGCCCACTTCCTTAAAGGAAGTGGGCCTATTCTAATAAAAAGGGTAAAAGATGGAATGACATAGAACTCTTTGACACTAATATTTTTTTCGATGAACCCTAACAAACTTTGAGGAGTGACTAGTCATTTTTCAACAACAGCCCCACACTAATGTAAAGAATTACGTAGTGAGAGACTGTTATTTCTTTAGAAAATCCACAATCCTATAGTGGTAGATAAAATTAGTCCAATCATAACTGGAAAGAAGCTTTTTCGAACAAGCTCCATTACCGAAATCTTTGCGAAGCCTGCCACGGCTACTAGGGATGACCAGGCAATTAATGTTCCACCGCCTACCCATATAGAGCCCATTTGTCCAATGGCAGATAACGTTTCTGCATCGACACCAACATTATTACCTAATGCGCCTGATAAGGATCCAACTAATGGTAAACCTGAAAACCCTGAACCATCTAATCCAGTAATCATTCCAATCAGCAGGATTCCAAAGCCGGCGATAAAGGGACTTTCTGGTATAAATTGTTGACCAGAAACGACTAAATCAAATAGGAAAGATGGAGATTCCTCTGCATTCATGCCTAATATTTTTGCTGATAATTCTCCACTCCCAATAAAGAAAAATCCAGCGATTGGAATGACGGGCCCCATCGCTTTAAAAGCGAATAAAAATCCCTTTACCAGATTGTCACTAATGTTATTTAGAGACGAACGGACATTTTTAAACATGGAAGCGGCAATAAGGAGAACAGCTGATGCCCCGCCGATTAAAGCTGCTCCTGTTCCACCCTCGACGGAAGGAATGAAATCGGAAAATTTAGCAAGAAACATATAGCTGATGATAATTAAAAATGTTACAGGAACAAGTATGGAAAATAATAAGCTATATTTGCTTTTTGTTTGCTGATTTTTTTCTGAGTCCTCTATATGTTGATGGGGATTTTGATCAATTTTTTCCCAAGCGATAAGGTGCTTATTTGAAGGGCGCAAAATATGTTTTCTTAAAAATAAATAGGCGATAACAATTGCGGTGATTCCTGTAATAATAGATAAAACAAAAGCTCGATCGGCTACGATATCAACATCAGCGCCAGCTGATGTCGCTGTTAAAGTAGGTGCAATTTGGATGACATAGTCAGAGGAAAGCGCCATTCCTTGACCGGCTAGTGAAATTGCAATTGCCGCACCAATTGGCGGAAGTCCAGCTCGAATAGCAACGGGAATAAGCAAGGCTCCAACGAGTGGTACAGCGGGCGTTGGCCAAAAGAACAAGGAGATGGTATACGTAACAAAAATAATGATCCAGTACGAGATATGGCCATTTTTCATCACCCGCTGAAACGGTGTAATCATTTGTTCATCTGAACCTAGTGATCTTAATGAGTGTAATAAGGCGGTCATGATTGCGATGATAAGGAAGATATTAAATAACTCCCCGGCAGCAACTAAACTGGCGTTGAAAATTGTTTGCAACCCAACGGTAAAGGAGCCAGTAAAAATCCAACCAACTAAAAATGTGACGATAATGGAGGGTGCAACAACATTCTGCCGGAACAGCATCGTTAAAATAATGATACATGTTCCAATTAAATACATCCAATGGGCAGCTGTTAATTCCATCTATCGAAAACCCCCTTCTATGCGAAATGACAAGAAAAAATACTTGTGAAATAGATTATGCTGTGCTGTGGGCTCTGGTGAAAGAGTGGGGGAGTATTCATATTTAGCTTTCTCGTTAAAAAGATGTTAGTTTTAGATTATTGTTAAATATATTTAAATTTAAAGAAAAATGATGTTTGGATTAATAATAGTTATTTGGGTAACATTACATACTTAGTATATATCTAAAAAATACCTAACAGGCGTCATCTTCGTGTGGAAACGGTATAATAAATTGGTGGAAGTAGACATTAAAAGAAACTAACTTATGTTTACATAGAAAACACCCTAAGTAAAAGAAAAAGCTAGAATACAAAAGACAAAAGAAGAAAAGGAGATATAATGACACAAAGAAAAGAAGGAAACGAAATAGGATGGAACTTAGACAATAGTTATGCTCGCCTACCAAAAACATTCTTTTCAAGTATTACGCCTAACCCTGTACGCTCACCGGAATTGATTATTCTCAACGAGTCGTTAGCATCGTCTCTTGGATTGAACGTCCAGTCGCTAAAGAGTGAAAATGAAATAGATGTGTTTGCTGGTAATGGTGTTCCTGAGGGTGCCTTCCCCCTTGCTCAAGCCTATGCAGGTCATCAATTTGGGCACTTTAATATGTTAGGAGACGGTAGGGCTATGCTGATTGGAGAGCAAATCACGCCTAAAGGGGAGAGGGTTGATATTCAGCTCAAGGGTTCAGGTAGAACTCCCTATTCCCGCGGTGGTGATGGGAGAGCGGCACTTGGACCGATGTTGCGTGAATATATTATTAGTGAAGCAATGCACGCACTAGGTATTCCTACTACTCGCAGCTTAGCAGTTGTGACAACTGGTGAGTCGATTATTCGTGAAACAGACTTGCCTGGAGCGATTATGACCCGTGTAGCTGCTAGTCACCTGCGTGTTGGTACTTTTGAATACGCTTCAAAATTGGGTTCTGACAAGGATCTTCAGGCTTTAGCGGATTATGCATTAGAACGTCATTATCCAGAAACTAACAATAGTCCAAACCGTTATCTTTCTCTACTTCAGGAAGTCATCAAGCGCCAGGCTGCTCTCGTTGCCAAGTGGCAATTAGTTGGTTTTATTCATGGGGTGATGAATACAGATAACGTGACTGTTAGTGGAGAAACAATAGATTATGGTCCGTGTGCATTCATGGATACCTATGATCCAGCAACGGTTTTTAGTTCCATTGACATTCAAGGGCGTTATGCCTATGGCAATCAGCCGCCTATTACCGGGTGGAATCTTGCACGATTTGCTGAATCCCTACTGCCGCTGTTACATGATGATCAGGAAGAGTCTCTCAAACTGGCTCAAGATGCGGTTTCTGATTTTCCTAAATTGTACCATTCTAATTGGCTAACTGGAATGAGAGCAAAGTTAGGAATCTTTAATGAAGAAGAACAAGATCAATCTCTTATAGAAGAACTTCTAAGTATAATGAAGGAGAATCAGGCGGATTATACGAATACTTTCCTTGCTTTAACTTTTGATAAGGAAGAGGACGCAGGTTTGTTCAGCACTTCCGAATTTGCTCAATGGAAGGATCGCTGGAAGGCGAGGTTGAGCAGGCAGCAGGAAACACAAGAATCCTCTCATCAGTTAATGCGGAAAAGTAATCCAGCAATAATTCCTCGGAACCACCGGGTAGAAGAGGCACTAGAAGCCGCAGTAGAACAAGACGACTATAGCGTGATGGAGAAGTTACTCGAAGTTCTATCAACGCCTTACGAGCATTCTTCGAAACAAGTTGAATACTCCACACCGCCTCCGCCATCAAAACGTCCTTACCAAACTTTTTGTGGTACATGATGTCGGAGTATTAGGGAATATCTTCCTGCTTTTTGAAATCAAGTTGGTAGCCTGATGGGGTTACTTTTATACAAAGTAATGCTAATGCTTTATTTTAGTCAGTATTATTTGAGTTGATGCGAGAGAACGATGAAATAAATCCATAACATAAAACTTTTTGATTGGCCTACTTCGCTAAAGGAAGTAGGCTTATTTTTAATACGGAAAAACAATAAGGGAAAGGGTTCTTTGACATGCAGTACCAAACGTAAAAAAATGGAAAGACACTGCGGAGACTGAAGCTAATTCCCTATCAATATGAATGATTTTCCAAAAACAAACGAATAAAAACCTAATATTCTTTCAGATATCTCCCTAAACACGAACATTTAAACATCTTTTTATATAAATGTTCTTATTTTTATTGATTATCCGGTATATGTTTGTTATATTATCAACGTAATAATTTTATATATTATCACTCGTATAATCTCGGTAATATGGTCTGAGTGTCTCTACCTGGTTCCCAATGAAAGAACCGGACTACGAGTTAAAGTATTTAGCTATTGTTTTTTTAAACTACTGCTATTTCTATAATTAAGCCTTAGTTTTATTTTGTTGCTTAATTATCTATACTTTAACTCTCGTAGGTCTAGAAAGTAGAGGTCGTTCTACATTTTCTAGGCCTTTTCTTTTGACCAAACTTACGGGTATGTCAAACAGCAAGGAGGAATACAGCTAGAAGCAACCCTGCACAGAAGTTTTACATGGAGAAGACAGCTTTCAAATTATGGTAAAAGGGAGAGAGAATATATGATAAATAAAGTATGTAAAAGATACGTTTTACTAGCAATTATTCCTTTATTATTATTGTCCGTGTTGGTAGGATGTAGTTCAGCTTCACAAACGGAGGCATCTCAAGAAACTGATCAAAGACCTATTCTGATTGAAGGTCCAATGCCGATTGAAGCGGAAAACTTTGCACAAAAGTTAAAGAATGTTAAGGAAGAAAAATCAGGAACTTTTGTATTTTACAAAGGAACGGTAGATAATTATCCTGTAATAGTTGTTAAAACAGGTAAGGGAATGGAAAACACAGCAGCAGCTACTGCTATTGCAATTGAAAAATATAATCCTATAGCGATTATCAATCAAGGAACATCAGGTGGACATGACCCAGATCTAAATGTATTTGATATTGTTCTAGGAAAGAGAACGACCAACATTGGTTCAATGAAAACAGCAGACAAGGCTAAAAACGAAGGAATGGATCCAACTGTATGGAAACCGATGGACTTAATGGCTTCGGAAGGAAGTGCAGGAGAAGACCCTGATGCTGAAAAAATCCGTTATTATGAGGGAGATAAGGATTTACTCGCAGCTGCTAATGCAGTGAAAGATAAATACACTAAGGGGAAGATTGTTGAGGGGACTATCGGTTCTGCAGACGTTTGGAATAACGAAATTGATCGAATTAATTGGTTCCACAAAAAGTATGGCACCTCTGTAGAGGAAATGGAAACTGCCTCAGCAGCACAAATTGCAAAAGCTTATGATACACCATTCTTGGGTATTAGAATACTCTCTAATAATAAAGTGAATGGTGGAAAATATAACCCAAATACAGCAGCTGCAAATCAAGAATATGTTTATGAAGTGGTAAAAGAATATATATCTACGATGCCAAGCGAGTAATCGGGAAGTCAATGTAGATACATGGTACTTAATTAAAAAAGGAAAGCAGGAAACCCAGTGAAGGTTTCCTGCTTTCTTTTTTTGAGTAAGGCAATTCCATATTCTTCTCCATTAATATATTCAAATAGATTAAAAGAAAAATTTTGATGTTAAATTATTTACAATAATTATGTTAACTTTTATATCATATTATAAATTTTTTTTATTATCTGATTAAAGCCATATAAATAAGGGTTTGTGCATGCGTGTAAGGTAATAATTATCTTGGGTGTGGGTATTATATCCTTTTTTGCGGATGAAAAATTTTATCGGAATAAAAATACTTTGTCAGAAAGTCTAACAAATTTAGTGAAGTTAGAATTTTTAGAATTTATAATCAGAACTACATTAAAATTTGTTCTGAAGGAGAGGATGTTGGTTGGGTACGACTGTTTTGATGGATAATTTATGGGTCATTATTGGTACGATTTTAGTTTTCTTTATGCTAGGTGGGTTTATACTACTTGAGGCAGGATCAACAAGAATGAAGAATGCGGGTCATATTGCTGGCAAGACAATCTTTACTGCTGGAATTGGATCTTTAGTTTTCTGGGCTATTGGATATGGTTTTATTTATGGGGAAGGCAACGGATTTATAGGATTGTCAAATTTCTTTTATGGTGACGCATCAACGGCTGATGAAGGGTTAGTCCCCGCTGTAGATTTTATGTTCCAAATGATGTTTGCCTTAGTTTCTCTAACAATTGCATTTGGTGGATTTGCTGAACGGGCTAAATTATCCGCTTATGTTATTTTTGCCATTTTATTCTCTGCATTAATTTACCCTGTAGTTGCTCACTGGATTTGGGGTGGGGGCTGGTTAGGTGAACATGGCAAACAGGATTTTGCTGGTTCCACTGTTGTTCATTTAACTGGTGCAATGGCTGCTTTAGCTGCTACAATGATTTTAAAACCACGTATTGGTAAATTTAATAAAGACGGCTCAACGAATGATATTGCTGGTCATAACCAAGTATTTACTGCATTAGGTGTTCTTATTTTATGGGTAGGTTGGTTTGGATTTAATGGTGGTAGTACATTCGGAGTTGCAGATGCATTCTTTGGTTTTGTTGCATTAAATACACAATTAGCTGCTGGTGCTGGCGCTGTTGCTGCAATGTTTATCGCTTGGGTAGTAACAGGTAAAGCAGATGTTCCAACAACCTTAAATGGTGCATTAGCGGGTCTTGTTGCCATTACGGCATCTTGTGGATTCGTTGAACCTTGGGCAGCGGTAGTTATCGGTATCGTTGGGGGACTTATGGTTTTCTATAGTGTGAAGTTGTTTGATAAAGCGAAAATAGATGATCCAATTTTTGCATTATCTGTTCACGGAACAGTTGGTATTTGGGGTACACTTTCAAATGGACTATTTGCAGTACCTGAACTCTCAACGGATATTGGTTGGGGGCAAGCTGGTTTATTTTACGGTGGTGGCTTTACACAATTAGGTGTTCAAACCCTAGGTGTAGTAGCATCAGGGGTATACGCATTCGTCGTTTCATACATTATCCTAAAAGTAATGAATGCAGCAATGGGTGGTATCCGTGTTACGGAGGAAGAAGAAATCATTGGACTTGACTTGAGTGAACATGGAAGTTATGGTTACCCAGAAAATTTGCCTCAGAATAAAGAAAAAGCAGGTGCATAAAATGGTTGTTACGAACCATTCAGAAAACGGTGATTCTGAAGAACATGTAAATCGTTATCTTGAAATGAGAGAGTGGCGAGAGAAACATATTCATAACGCTTGCGATAATCCGACAGTTCTTAATCAATTCCATGATAGATTAATGAAGGAAACTGTTCAGAAAGCAATTGAGAAAATAGAGAGTGAGCTTGGGCCAGCCCCAGCTCACTTTGCTTTCTTTATAATGGGAAGTGCTGGGAGGTCTGAACAAGCTATTTGGAGTGATCAAGACCATGGAATTATTTTTGCTGGTGGAGAGGAATCTAAACCCTATTTTTTAAAACTAGGAATAGAAATTTCTAATGGGTTAAGTGTCGTTGGTTATGAACGTTGTGATGGGAAAGTAATGGCGTCAAATCCGAAATGGTGCAACTCCATGAATGCCTGGGAGCAGCAAATTGGCGATTGGCTAAAAGAAGCAAGCTGGGAATCGCTTCGTTATTTCTCCACTTTCTTTGACTCTCGTGTTCTACTAGGAGATGATTGCTTTTTATCCAAATTAAAAGAACTTGCGTTTCAACATTTGAGGGAAGAACCCTATTTGTATATCCGTTTATTAGAAAATATAAGTCATATAAAGAAAGGGATCGGTATTCTTGGACAGCTTCTGCCAAATTCCTCAGGGAAAGAAACAGGTTACATTAATATGAAGGAGGTCATCCTCTTTTCCTATGTAAATTCCCTACGATTACTCTCACTAAAAGAGGAGATTTTAGCTCCATCCACTTTAACGCGTTTCCAACAGTTATCAAATGATTATAAAGATATAAAGAAATATCAGTTAGATTTTGAGAAGCTATTAAAGTTTCGTCTTTATTATAAAAAGTATTCTAAGAGTTATGCCGATGTCCACTTTTTAAAGATTACTTCTTTATCAAAATCTGAAAAGCAAGAACTAAAGCAAATCATGAAAAATGGTTATAAGCTTTTTGCTGAAACAAAAAATATCATTATCAGAGGGTGTTCATCATGATATTTAATCAGATGGTTCACTTTGTGAAACAATTATCTGGAAGGCTAAGTCCGAGTATGTACGCATCTGTTGCTAATCAAAACGATGCTGCTAGTATTGCGTTTCTTAGGCAGCTACGAAGAGATATAAAAGCCAACGATGTTCTTCAGATACCATTTTCAGAATTAAAGGTAATTGTGTTTGATTTAGAAACAACCGGTTTTTATCCACAAAAGGGAGATAAAATCTTATCCATTGGTGCTGTAAAGGTGATAGGTGACCAAGTCATGGAGAATGAAACGTTTTATTCCGTAGTAAATTGTATCGAACCCCTTTCAGAAGAGGTGAAAGAATTAACCGGTATTTGTGATGCGGAACTTGCTGAAGCACCTTTGTTAGAACACGTACTTAGGGAGTTCTATCAATTTATTGGAAGTCTGCCTCTAGTTGCCCATCATGCCAATCATGAAAAAAGCTTTATGCAGCATGCAACCTGGTCAAGTTTAAAGATGAATTTTCATCACCGTATTATGGATACGTCTTTTTTAACCAAGATTATCGAACCTGAAAAAAATTTGGTAACCTTGGATGATTGTTGTAACCATTTCGGAATTTCCATAAAAAAAAGACATCATGCATTACATGATGCAATTGCAACGGCAAAGCTTTGGGCAGAGAGTGTTCATTCCGTTCAACAACTAGGTTTTTCTAATTTATCGGATGTCTATACTTATTTAGCGAAAATACGGTAAAATTATATTAGATTAACTAGGATGTCAGAGTTAGTAATATTGGTTTGAATTATATTGCAAAATATATAGGAAAACATGAAGTAGAGGTAATGTATAGTATGAATGAAGAGTTAGTAAAAAATGCCGATACATGCTATCGGCTGGCTGAGCAGAAGGCTGCTCATTATTTTAAATCACTTTATGTGCAAGTTGTGGAAAAGAGTTATGTCCCGACCCTAACAAAAGATATAAAATCGTGGGAACACAAGCATATTCATCATTCACTATTATCTTTTTTTTCGCGTGGAAAGGAAAAAGCTAATCCCCGTGAGTATCATAATTATATCCGGTGGTTGGATTATACAGGAAAACTAGATAATTACTTGGATCGAAGCATCTCCTATATTTTCATGCGAGATTTAGGAAAAGACTTAAACTCAACTGACACACAGACTAGGGTCAGAAGTATAGTTGATAGTTTGAAAAATCATCTAGTTCATTCCACAGCAGCAGATCGAGGGAACGAAACAGAGATGATGAGCATGGCCGGGTTGTATCGGATAGCCCAGAAGGAAGGCGTTGAGTCTGCCATGATCTGGGTGATGAACAAACTAAAGACTGTATCTTCCAATATTCCAGAGGGGATGGATGCTGAGCAGGCCCAGCGAAAACTTATTAAAATCATTGCTGGGGTAGTGATGCAAGAGGTGGAAGAAATGGGTGATGGCATATCTTCTAAAGAACGTACCAAGAAACTTGATAAAGCTATCAGATTAGGCTATTGCTATGGTTTAACCTATCCTTTTATTGACGATCTTCTGGATGCCAAAATTTTATCCGCTGCAGAGGAAAAACAATATGCCGATTTGATACGTACTACCCTTATCACAGGGTCTGTACCAGAATTGGGTGAGTGGACTGGAAAAACAAAAGAGTTAATCCGATATATTCATTCGGAGCTTCGGGATGCCTTTGAGTATATTAAGGCTCATCAGCGACCAGAGACAATGAAGTCTTTTTTTGAACAATGCTATGTGTTTTTTCATTCTCAGGAAGTGGATCGTGTAAAGGACCTATCAAATGCACATTACAGCAATGAAGACCTTTATATACCGATCATTTTAAAATCTTCTTCTTCACGATTGATTGTCCGTTCCGTCATTAGCGCTCCTCGGGATGAGGGCTTTGACAACAGGACCTTCTTTTATGGTATTTATAACCAGCTGGCTGATGATTTTGCTGATATGTTTGATGATATGAAGGATGGTGCTGTAACGCCTTATACCTATTATATGAAATATCATGATAAACGTCCGGATCTTATAAATCCCTTTGAATTATATTGGACGGTCATCTCCAATTTAATACATAACGTGTATAATTCAGATACCAAGACCTGTGAGGTGATATTGGGTCGAGCAATAAACGGTCTAAAACGATTTAAAGAACGCATGGGAACTAAAAAATACAACGAAGTTATGAAGCTATTTGCTTCCGGAAATCCAAAATTCAATAAAGTTATCCAAAATATAGTTCGAAAAGCGGATGATGTGGATTTCTTTGATAAATTGCTTCGTGACCGTATAATTACTAATTTGAAAAATGAACGGAAGGAGCAGGAAGAATTTTTAAATACTATCGAAACGGTACGCAATCAGATTAATAACGCCTTACATATCCCTAAAACGGATAATATTTCTTTGGGGAAAGAGCGAATCATTGATGCTGCAAATTACAGTCTCGAAGGCGATGGAAAGCGGTTGAGACCAATAATGACTTGGGTCATGGGTGTTAACGGGTATGGGTTAGAAAGTTCAGCTATCGTGCCACTTTTGAAATCATTGGAATATATGCATACTGCTTCCCTAATTTTTGATGATCTGCCATCTCAAGATAATGCCTCTATTCGTAGGGGGCGTCCAACGCTACATACGATATATAGTGTTTCCGTAGCAGAATTAACCGGTCTCTTTTTGACCCAGAGGGCTACCTGGGAACAAGCGTCTCTTGACCAGTTTGATTCGAAAACGGTGCTTAACTTGATTCAATATTCGTCCAAAATGACAGAGGATATATGTAAGGGACAGGCGATGGATTTGGACTCCAAAGGGAAACAATTGACACTCGAACAATTGAATATGATGAGCTTTTATAAAACTGGGCTAGCATTCGAAGCTTCTCTTATAATGCCTGCAATTCTTGCTCATGCAAAGGAAGTTGAAATGAAAGCATTGAAAAAATTCGCCTATCATGCCGGTATTGCTTTTCAGATTAAGGATGATTTGCTTGATGTTGAAGGGGATCAGGCCTTGCTCGGGAAAACCATTGGAAAAGATGCCAAAAACAATAATTCGACTTTTATATCAATCCTAGGTTCTGTTGGTGCCAAAAAAGCGATGTGGGAACATTATTGCCTTGCAATGGAAACGTTGCAGGAGGTGCCACGTAATACTACTTTTCTCAAGCATTTATTGAATTATATTGTGAATCGGGACCATTAAGAGTTTGTTATTCCTACTATGTGTGTAGAATATTGTGACCTATTAAAAGGCAGTAAAAATCATTAGAGACTTATCTAATAGCACCATGGGGTGTCGCCGATGTTACGGGAAAAGTGAGGGTTAAATTGAAAATAGCTCAGTCTAGGGACTGGGCTATTGATATAGTTTTTTTAGAGACTAGACAGTAAGTAATCAAGAATGTACCATCTTTTTTATTCCGCTGAAAAAATTCCCTAAACTTTGGAGAGTGAATGAATAGAGAGACCAATCGAAAGTACAGTAGGTGATAAAGGTTGTATCTATTTTCCTTCAAGTAACATTGTCTACGTTTTGTTCAAGGGAATTTTAATTACTTGTCCAACTCACATAGATATTATCTTCTTTATCCCATCTAATTTTTTCAACTTCCATCACAACCGGTTATTTTGTATACCGATTTGCGTAGCTCGAGGCTACGAAAGCATCCGGCTTAATTTTTGGTTCTACACCCATAGCTTCCATTCTTGCTACCATTTCTTTAACAAACTTACGTGTTTTGTTCTTTTCTCCAGCCCCGATATCAATATGGCCTTCCATTGTAAATGTGGCTCCTTGATAAAGGTAAGGAAGGACGATATCGACTAATTTATTTTTTCTTTCCTCCGTAAATAAAGAAACAATTTCCTCCGATAAAGATAATTCATAGGAAATTCGCTCATGCAAATGCAACATTTTCCTTGGAACAACTACTTTTCTTATACATGCCCACACACCATTTCCTTCATTTAGTATGACAATCCCTGTTATAAAGGTAGTCTGTGAGTGATGAACTTGAGAATCTGTTCCTACCATTAATCGATAGTTACCACATGGTTGTGATTGCATGAACGTCATAATATGCTCAAACACCTGGTCAAATGACATTCTATTTTCCTGTAGGTTTTGAAACGAATAGTGAGTAGCTGAATAGTTTTTCATACTGTCATACCACAACTTTCTTAGCCAAATGATGAATGTAGAGATGTGAATTCACCCTATATCTTATGATAAGACCCCTTTTATTGTGTGGGAAACTACATGTAGAACCATTTCTTTTCATAGCAACCGAAACTTGGAAAGTGAACTTTTTAATAAACTGAAAATAATTACTAGAATTTCACGTGGTGTATATAAATCAGGTCGAGTGTAGAAATAATGGAAGGTACATTTTTTGCTAAAGCGTTAAGTCTTAAAATTATGTATATTCAATAGAGCCCTATAGTTATTCCTAAAATGAGAGGATATGTCTGGCTATAGTAAATATTATGAGAAAGGATAGATTGATTGAACGGAGAGTGTTTTTTTATCGGCTCATGTAAGCAGATGGAAAGTACACGAGAATAATATTCTCCGCAAACATTTTAGTCAACACTAACAAAAAAATTGTGGTAAAATAGTTAAATAGTTAAGGAATTCAAAATTATATGATTTTTATTTATGTAGTACAAACAAATTGCATGACAGACACATATTAAGCTAAAGATTGGAGCAACGACGATGAAAGATTTAGACATTGAAATCACACTTAGTTCAAAGAAAAAAACAATCCCTCCTTTTGACCAATTAGAGTTCGGAAGGACCTTTACCGACCATATGTTTATTTGGGATTATACAGAAGGGAAGGGCTGGCATGACCCTCGAATTGTACCTTATCAGTCCATTGCCTTAGATCCTGCAGCGACAGTTTTTCATTATGGGCAAACCGTTTTTGAGGGGTTAAAAGCGTATCATACAAAAGATGAACAAATTTTGTTATTTAGGCCTGATCAAAATATGAAAAGGTTAAATCGATCAAATGACAGATTGTGTATACCGAAAATTGATGAGGAATTAGCGTTAAGTGCTTTGAAACAATTGATTGCTGTTGATAGGGATTGGGTTCCGACAGTAGAAGGCACTTCACTTTATATTCGACCGTTTATTATTGCGACAGAACCACATCTTGGTGTGGAACCTGCTAGAAACTATCGATTTATGATTATTTTGTCGCCTGTTGGTGCCTACTATAAAGAAGGAATTAACCCTGTTAGAATTGCTGTAGAAAGTGACTATGTCCGTGCTGTGGCAGGTGGAACGGGTAATGCGAAAACGGCTGGAAATTATGCTGCTAGTTTAAAGGCATCAGAAAGTGCTAGTGAAAATGGTTATTCCCAAGTGTTATGGTTAGATGGAAAAGAAAGGCAATACATTGAAGAGGTTGGAAGCATGAATATCTTCTTTAAAATTAACGGGGAAGTCATTACACCTGTATTAAATGGAAGTATTCTTGAAGGAATAACTAGAAAATCAATTATTGAACTACTAAAATATTGGAATATACCTGTCGTGGAACGAAAAATTTCCATTCACGAAGTTCAACAGGCTTATAATGACGGTTTATTAGAGGAAGCATTTGGAACAGGGACAGCAGCAGTTATATCACCAATTGGGGAACTCTTCTGGCAAAACGAAAAGCTAGCGATTAATAACGGAGAAATAGGGCAGTTATCAAAAAAACTATATGATTCATTGACTGGAATTCAAAAGGGAACTGAACCAGATCCATTTGGCTGGACTCTTAAATTGTAATCATGAAATTCTATTCAGGGCGTTTCCACAAATAAGTGGGAACGCTTTTTCAATTGGGTTAAATTATTTCACTAAAATATTAGTGGGGAAAATTAACATGGATATTTTCAGAAGTAGACAAGAGGCAGGAAATGTATAAAAAGATGAGAGTTCCTAACAAAATCCTTACTAAATAATATACCAAAACAGGGAAACAATATTCTTGTACTAGTATAAAAGGTGTTTATAAAGGGAGGATTATGCGATGGGTAAGGAAATGAACTATGGAAGTGATTATAAATATATTCCCGCAACTTCTATAGGAAGTGGTGTAGGCATGGAGGTACTACCAGACTTATATTGTCATACGGTTCAAATCGTCAATATTCTGTTAGTTGGAAATCCAGAAACGAAGGACTTTGTCTTGGTTGATGCCGGAATGCCTGATTCGGCAAACGAGATTATTTCCGCTACGGAAGAACGGTTCGGTCCAAATAGTCGTCCTAAAGCAATAATCTTAACGCATGGTCATTTCGATCATGTTGGTGCTATTATTGAGCTCGTTAACCATTGGGAAGTTCCTGTATATGCACATGAATTGGAAATGCCATTTTTAACAGGACAAATGAGTTATCCAGAACCAGACTCGACGGTCGAGGGTGGAATGGTCGCAAAAATGTCGCCGTTATTTCCAAATGAAGCTATTGATTTAAGTGATCATGTTGAAAAGCTACCTTCTGACGGGACTGTTCCTCATATGCAAGGTTTTCGTTGGATTCATACGCCTGGGCATTCGCCTGGACATGTTTCGTTATTTAGAGAGAAAGACCGAGCATTAATAGCAGGGGATGCATTTGTTACTGTCAAACAAGAGTCACTTTATAAAGTTTTCACACAGGAACAGGAAATAAGCGGACCTCCAAGGTATTTAACGACAGATTGGAAAGCTTCTAAGCAATCCGTTGAAAAATTGGAAGCGTTGAAACCATCTGTGGCAGTAACGGGACATGGACTGCCTATGAGAGGGGAACTATTGTCTAAGAGCCTAGATAGGTTAGTCAGAGAATTCGATCGTATTGCGATTCCAGACTATGGTAAGTATGTGGATGAAAAATTGCATTAGGAGGTAGCTTTTTGGTATAGGTAAAATCCCGCTTGATGAAAATGCGGGATTTTAATTATTAGTAATCGTAATTTTGGTGTTGTTCTTTCACAATATACTGATTCCGACCAGCGCCCAAACCAGCCAGTATCATCACGATTGCTACTATAGATAAGACAATTAAGGGGAGTGTCCAGGAATGGGTTTGATCGAATAAAAATCCGATTAAAATTGGTCCAATTGCTGCTAGTAAATAGCCGATGGATTGTGCCATTCCAGATAAATCAGCTGCTTGCTTTGCATTAATTGTTCGTAAGCCAATAAAAGTAAGTGCTAAACTAATACTTGCACCTTGGGCAACTCCTATACATATAATCGACACTACTAATAGAGCATGGCTAGCACCAAGCAGGATCCCCATTATTCCCGCAAAGTAAAAGAACCCAATGGTTAGCACAATGCCCTTCTGATTTTTAAAACGGCCAGCCAACACTGGGGCGAAAAAGGTTGTCGGTAGGCCGACCAATTGCATTAAGGAAAGCATCCAACCTGCTAAGGACAAATCCATTCCGTTACTTTCCAATATTTCTGGCAACCATGCCACCGTACAATAGAATAAAAACGATTGTAACCCCATAAAAATGGTGACCTGCCATGCAAGTGGTGATTGCCAGAGGTCTTTACTAGAAGATTGGCTGTTCTGAGTAGCTGTTTGTTGATTATTCCGCCGTGACTGTGGTAACCAGATAACTGCTGCAATCACCGCTATCACTGCCCAAACAGCTAGTGCTTTTTGCCAACCTAACGCCAATCCTTGTGCAAGTGGAATACTAATCCCTGACCCGAGCGCAGCAAAGGTATTCATTGATGTTGTATAGGTACTTGTCATAATCCCAACCTTTTCAGGGAATTTCAGCTTTACAATACTTGGTAAGAGAACATTTCCAATAGCAACACCAACACCTACTAGTATGGTGCCGAGGAAAAGTGTAGAGATAAATCCAGTAGAACGAATCACAATTCCAATGAATAATACAATTAACCCGAAGAAAACAGTCCGTTCATTGCCAAACACCTGTCCAATTCTTGGGGCAAGAATTGAAAGAATAGCGAATGATAGTAAAGGGAGAGTTGTAATAAAACCAGCTACCCCGTTCGATATTCCTAGATCATTACGAATCAACCCAATAATTGGTCCAATCGCCGTGATTGCTGGACGTAAATTAAAAGCAACAAAAATAATTCCTAAAACCAGAAGCACCTGTCTAATTGTTTTCTTTTCTAATGCTACTTGTTTGCCCATACATAGCCTCAATTTCTAATAAAGAATTTAATTTAGTGAAACAAACCAATTATATAATGAAAAGAAACTTTTTAAAACTTGAGACTGGAAGCAGAGACCTAAATTATTCGGTATCACGAGTGAATAGTACTAAAAGCACAGGCTAAGAAATACTCATAAGG
This sequence comes from Bacillus seohaeanensis, assembly GCF_042684945.1. Lineage (NCBI taxonomy): Bacteria > Bacillati > Bacillota > Bacilli > Caryophanales > Bacillaceae > Bacillus > Bacillus seohaeanensis. Next base: position 102,745 of record NZ_JBHUMF010000012.1, read on the forward strand.
TATCAGTTTTCCTTTTTAGTTATGATTAATAGGAAACAGGCCTCTCTAATTAGAGTTAGACGCATCCTCTTATTTAGTTCTTTTAATCTAATAAAATAATAATTTTTTACATAATAAGTGATAAACTCCTATAAATTTTTATATAATAATAGTCAATTATTCACAGTCTCTATATACTATGATAACTTACGAGCGAGTAGGAGGGATTTCTGCTAGCAAAAGGGAGTAAGGGGTATTAAAAAACAAGGGGGGATGAGGATGACTGTATATGGAGCATTAGTTCTGATCCACGTAATCGCAGCAGTAGTGGGATTAGGACCAACATTTATTTTTCCAATAATAGGAAAATTCGCAAAAACAAAAGAACAGTTAAAATGGTCAAATGAGTTAATGGAAAAAATTGAAAAGCCTGTAAAGATTGGCAGTATAGCTTTACTGGTAACAGGTTTAATTATGGGGGTTATTAATCCAAACCTATTTAAAGAGGGGTGGTATATCACTTCTATTATTCTTTATATAGTAGCTCAAGTATTAGTAATAGGAGTAGCTGCTAAACAGACAAAAGAATCCGTACAAATACTTGAGAATGCAACAGGAAATGCAATACCAACAGAAGTAGTAGAAATTAATAAAAAAGCAGATAAAGCTCTCGCCACAGCAAGTGCAATTGCTATTATAATGATTTTTTTGATGTCCGTAAAACCATTTTAGGGAGTATGCTACCCGTTTCTAACATCTAATTTCAGGTAAAAAAGATCCCCCAACTCTGTAGGAGCTAGGGGGATCTTTTTTACACTTCCAATTTACAAACTAATTAGTTAGATATTCTGTCATTTTGTAGCCAATTGCAGGGAATGAACATATAGTTGTCGAATTATTTGCTAAAGGAAAGAATTATCGTTTCACTTTATTTATACATAGAAAGGATGCATCAGTATGACAACGAAAACGCAGGATATAGTGACAACGTTACTAGATACATACAAGAAGAAGAGTCCGCTATCTTGTATAGAAACAGCTGGTTTTTCGACAGAAGCTGCTTTTTATGAAGTCCAAGATGAATTTATTCAAAGAAAAATTGAGGGTACTCACGAAGATATCAAAGGTTATAAGATTAGCTTAACGAATAAAGGCTTGCAGGAAATTTTCCATACAGACTCTCCTATATATGGAACATTAACGGATAATACAGTAGTAAATGGTGTTATACATAAAAAAGAACTATTTTCCCCGTTATTGGAAACGGAACTAATGTTCATGGTTACAGAGGATATTTCACCATTTGCAGATGTGTCGGAAATTATTGAAAAGACATTGATTGCTCCTGGTCTTGAAATCCCAGATAGTCGGATAAAAGATTGGTTCCCGAAGCTATCCATTGGAGAGTTAATTATGGATAATGCGGTTACTGGTAAAGTAGTAGTAGGTGAGCCTATTAAAATAGATTCAAAGAGTACGTTAGAAGATATTTCTGTCACGCTTTATCATAATGATAAACAAGTTGTTAGTGGACAATCTAATTTTGTTTTAGATAATCCTATCAATGCTGTTGAATGGCTTAATAATAAGTTATCTACACAAGGAAGCGTTCTGAGAAAGGGAATGATTATATCCTCGGGTACATTTATTAGCCCTATTCCATTAGAATTGGGTACTTATCGTGCAGTTTTTGCTCATTTTGGTGAAGTAAAGTTGGATGTGGAGGAGTAAGCAATATAATGCGCATCTGCTGCCTCTGATGGTAGATGCGTATTTTTTTGAGAAAGAGGAGATAAAAGGATGTGACAAAAATATGACAGCTGCAAAAACCTATTGCGCTATATTGAAAAAAGTAGTACATTAAGAGTGTAAAGAATATGTGAAATAATTCACAAACATAAAAGATGATCATTATTAATAAAGGAATTTATTTTTTTACCTAAACTTGTGAAATATTTCACAATTAAAACAAAAGGAGTGGAGCCATTATGAAATGGTGGGAAAATCCAAAAGTTAGTGTAGTCTGGACAGTAGTAAGAGTTTGGTTAGGTTTACAGTGGATAGAAGGTGGCTGGCATAAAATTAACGATGGTTTTGATGCAAGCGGATTTCTACAAGGTGCATTAGCAAAAGCAGGTGGAGATCATCCTGCCGTTCAAGGCTGGTATGCAGGTTTCCTTGAAGGTTTCGCTGTACCGAATATCGAATTGTTTAATGTTCTTGTCCCTTGGGGAGAATTTTTGGTGGGTGTTGGACTTATTACAGGGTTAGCAACAATCCCAGCTTTAATCGCCGGAGCATTTATGAACTTGAACTTCTTAATGGCAGGAACAGTCAGCACAAATCCAATTCTTTTTACAGCAGCAATCATCCTGTTATTCGCAGGCAAGGGAGCTTATAACTATGGAGGAGACCGTTGGCTTATCCCTTATATGAAAGGTCACTTCTTTAAAAATAAACATAAACACGAACCTAAAAAAGCTGTAGTATACTAATGAAAAATCGGCCTGGGAGGAAATCCCGGCCGATTTTTGTTTATCCCGCATTAACGGGTAGTAAGACCCCCACCTCAAGGCTTAAGGAAACCGGAGAAGCGTAGGTGGGGGGGCAAACTACCCGTAAACGCCCGATTGGTTCAACTAACAATCAGTGTGGATGAAAGAAAACCCCCACTGATTGAAGTTTCACTTTATTTACCTTGATTACTTTGTACACTTTGTCTTTGGTTAGCAGCGTTTGCACGTGCTTGCGCTTCCATATCAGCTTGGTCTGCGAGTTCGCGTGAGAATTCTTCATCTACTCCGTCAGACTTTAACTGTTTAGGTGTTTGAGGTAAGTTTTTTGTGTTTTTATCTCGATTTTTATGTCCGTGGTTTCTACCCATTGTTTAAAACCCCTTCCGTCATTAAAAGGTAAGAAGCCTTTAGTAAGGGCTTCCTATCTTATCATGTGATGAAAAGTGTTTTTTTAGTTAGGTAGTTTTTTACTATTTGTTATTTTTTTGCGTGTATCCACCAGCACGATCTGCTGCTTTAAATTCTCTTGCATATGTCACTTCCTGCATACTAGATAATACAGATTTTGTTTTGTCTTTCTTATTTTTTGGCATAGTATGTACATCCCTTCTCTGAAAAATTTTAGAAAGTTTATTTTAGTTTTTCCTTCTATAGAAAGGAACATACATAATTTCTGCTTAATCTTTTTATTTGTTATATAATTTACTTATTAATAAAATCAGTAACAAATGGAGAGTTTGATGAAAACGAGGTGAAAAAACATGGGGGAAATAACCAAAATAACCAAACAGGTAAAAAATGATGAAAGATACAATATTTTTATGGACGGTAAATACGCCTTTAGCGTGGATGAGTCAGTGCTTGCACAATTTCAACTTCGTAAAGGATTGGAATTAGATGAATTAATGATGTCAGAGCTTCAATATAAGGATGAAGCAAAAAAGGCATTTAATAAAGCACTGCATTTTCTTTCTTATCGAATGCGGACGGAAAAAGAAATACGCAATCATTTAAAGGAAGCAGAGTTAGACGACAGTCTAATCCAAGAAGTTATTCATAAATTAAGCGAATACAAATATATCAATGATAAGGAATTTGCAGAAGCTTTTGTTCAAACTCAATTGAACACTTCTGACAAAGGACCACAATGGATTAAAGGGGAACTAGCTAAAAAGGGTGTCGATGAGTTACTAGTAGAAAATGCGTTAACCTCTTTTACAACGGAGCTTCAAGTTGATAAGGGTGTGGCTATCGCTCAGAAGCTTCTTCACAAATACCGCAAAGATTCTTTAGTGCAAGCAAAACAAAAGATAAACCAGAATCTTCTTAGGAAAGGGTATACCTCTTCGATAAATAAAATAGTGTGGGAAGCCATTGAAACGGATAGGAGTACAGACGAACAATGGGAAGCGCTCACCCATCAAGGAATGAAAGTGCATAAACGCCTGCAATCCAAATTTTCAGGGATACAGTATGAACAAAAAATGAAGCAAACACTTTATCGAAAAGGATTCTCTCTTGAAAAAATTGATGCATTTCTTGAGAAATTAAAAAATGAAGAGTAGGGGAGGAAGTCAATCCCCCATTCTTCATTTTTTTGACTCAATAACAATTTCATTTTCTGTTTCATATTGATTGATGATAATTTCCGCAATTTCACTAGGTGATCGGAGTTTTTCTGGATTTCCTACGTGGTCTGATTTGTCCCAGAAAGGTGTATTCATTCCGCCCATAAAGGCGTTTATAAATCTTGGTGGAGTTCCTTCAAACTCTTTCTGTAAACTCTCCCCCCAGCCTCTAAAAGCAAACTTAGATGCAACATATAATGATTCATGTTTTTTCCCTCTAAGTCCCGCAGTAGAAATAATGTTAAGTACAGCACTCTTCTTATGTTTTCGTAAACTTGGCAGCAGTTCTTTCGTTAATCGAATTGGACCGAAGACATTTGTAGAAAACATTTCTTCCATCTCTTGATCCGTCGACTCCGTAAAAGATCCAAAATAACCAACCCCAGCATTGTTAACAAGAAGTTCTATTTTAAAACGATCACTGACTTCTTTAGCAACCTTCTGTATTGTTTCATAGGAAAGTAAATCGAGTGAATGAAATGTTGCTTCCCCACCATTTGACTTAATTTCTAGAGCTGTATTCTTAAGATTTTGTTCTGTTCTTCCTAGCAAATGAACGTGATAACCTTTTTTACTTAATAAAACGGCAAGTTCTTTTCCTAATCCAGAACCACCGCCAGTAATAACTGCTGTATTCAATGTAACTCCATCCCTTCAAAATAATTTCTTTGCATATTGTACCATTTTCACTATACTTAAAATAATGAGGTGATACGATGGAACAAGAAAAAAGATATAGTGAATTGTCTGAATATGAATTGAAACAAGAAATTGCCGAATTAAAAGAAAAAGCTAGAAAAGCAGAGCAACTTGGTATTGTGAATGAATTCGCAGTATTAGAGCGAAAAACAATTATGGCAAGGGCTTATTTAATGAATCCTGATGACTTTAAGGCTGGAGAAATATATGGAATTGAAAGCGATCCAGGAGTATATTTTAAAATTGATTATATGAATGGTATTTTTGCTTGGGGATATCGATTAGGTGGAGATGGCAAGGAAGAAGCGTTGCCTATTTCGCTGCTAACTCTGGCGAAAAAATAAGAAAAAAGAGCTGACTTGGCCAAGGTCAGCTCCAAATATGAAACAAAAGATTTACGTTACGAACGCTTATCAGTCTGGCGTTCGAGAATGACTAGATCTTGAGTTATGTCCATTTATTTGAAATGTGAATGCTTTGACTTAAAGAATGCCAGAATAAATGGACTTTTATATCTGTTAGTAGAAAGTTACGTTTCCCCACCATTACAATCCCTTAAAAGCAAAGTCGTGTTCATTAAAGAGAATCTGACTCGCGTTGTCCGGAGGCCTGCATACGTTCTGCAGGATGTGTATTGATGGTGCCGTCTGCTCGTTTAGAAGCATATTCTGCTTTTGCTCTTGGTTCACCTTCAAGTTTGTTATTATTTTGATTTGGGAAGCCTCTTTCTTTATTACGCATAATCTGCCTCCTAAAGGGTATTTTCTAACTAACATGATCGTGAAAAGGCAAAGGGAATACTAAGCTTTTTCACGTACTAATAGTATGGTACAATCAGTTATTCGTTATCAACAGACAACAAATTTAAAATATGGGAATGAGGGGATTTCATGGATAAAACCTTTGAAGTACTGACGGACCTACTTTTACAAAAAAATGAAAATCTTTCTTATAAAAGAGCTAGAACATGGGTTGAACTGCTATGGGAAGATTTTGAAGCAACTTATGCAAAAGCGGGGTACGAATATAAAGGAAAGCAAATGACAGAAAAAATTGTACGGCAATGGATTGAAAACTATGGAGAAAGAATACATGAATTTGCAGCAAGGAATGAGAAATATAAACATTTGCTTAATACCGACGGAGATCTTTATCATTAAAAAGGAATGACCTAATTAGTTGGTCATTCCTTTTTAATGTATTCGAGTTAAATGCGTTTAGCTCGAGCGAGTTACTCAAGCTGCACCTACTTTTAGTTTAATCAGGTATTATCTCCAATTTCTTCCGGAGAGCTTCTTCACTAAAAATCCAACCTGTGTACGAGCTAACAATGTTATGTTCGGAGTCGAGTTGTACTATTGCTACAAATGGATAGTGTCCGTTGCTTCGGTATCGTAAATCAATGAATTTTACTTCATAATGTTCTTCATATTCCTTGATTTCCCATCGATAAACAGGGGAGAAGGAAAGAAAAGCCGCTAAGTTTTTGTCTTTTTTTGCTTCCTCTATCATGGGAAGACTTGGTACCTTTATACGTTTATATTTATCAAAAATCGCGATGGAGTTTTTGTAGGCACGTGCAACATAAAAATGTTCTTTTGTTATGACTGCGAGCCGCCATTGGAAAAATCGTATCGTTGGAGAAATGATAATTTTCTCGGCATCTGGTATTTTTCGTCTAACAGCAGACTTCACCGCTCTTTGCGTTAAAACGCGGAGAAGATAATAGCAGACGAGAATGGCATAAATAACTAAAAACGTATACCCAGGATCAAAACCAATTCCCCATAGAATAAGCCCAATAACATGTAAACCAAAGATGATAGGGTCAAATGTATTAATAATTCCCAATGCGACCCATTTTGATGAGATTGGTCTAATAGCTTGTGTACCGTATGCATTAAAAATATCGACAAATACATGGAGGAAAACAGCTAGGAATGTCCATATCCATAAGTGAAATAGATTTGCTTCCGGGTAAAAAGGATAAAGGCACGCCAAAATTACTAATGGCCATAACAATACAGCCGGTATTGAATGAGTCGCTCCCCGATGATTACGGATATAAACTGCATTGTTTTTAAGCTTAAGAATTGTATCGATATCAGGAATTTGAGAGCCGATAATTGCTGCAATTAAAACACTTTGTGATGTGGCTGTAGTTTCCGCAACAACCGGGTCGAGTGTCGCTAACCCACCTAAAGCAAAACCCATCACAACATGGGTACCTGTGTCCAAGTTACATTTCCTCCTTTCTAGCTTATATTAGTGTCATTTTTTTGAACACGCGATGGATAAAAAAACGAGCTACTTATTGAAAAAAATCAGCTTTATCCTATATTTTTATAAAATAAAATATTCTTAAAAGCTGGATAGTATACGATGGTTCACTATACAATCATACTGCGTTCTAGAGGTTTTTTAATGCTGAAAAAAACAATTGTGTATTTCTTCTTCTCATCTATTATTTGGAAAGTTGGAAAATTTATTTAGAGTTTAGTAAAAGAAATTTATGTGCATTGGTAAAAAAACAAAGTTATAGTAGATATATTCCCTATTTTACAGAAGTTCTAACATTTTGGAGGTACAAAAGTTTGAAAGAAGTATTAAAAAATATAGATGAAGTTAATATAAATGATTTTCAGCGTGATTTACTCGCTTGGTTCTCTGCAGAGCAGAGGGATTTGCCGTGGAGAAAGGACAGGGACCCCTATAAAGTGTGGGTTTCTGAAATTATGTTGCAACAAACAAAGGTAGATACTGTTATTCCTTATTTTAATCGTTTTATAGAAAAGTTTCCAACGATAGAAGCTCTGGCTACGGCTGATGAGGAGGATGTATTAAAAGCATGGGAAGGGCTAGGTTATTATTCACGTGCCCGTAACCTTCAGTCAGCTGTTCAAGAAGTAAAGGCTAAGTATGACGGGAAAGTTCCAGACTCTCCAAAAGAAATTTCTAGCTTAAAGGGTGTTGGGCCCTATACGTCAGGAGCAATATTAAGTATTGCTTATGGAATTCCAGAACCTGCAGTTGATGGAAACGTTATGAGAGTGTTATCAAGAATTCTCTCTATATGGATAGATATTGCTAAACCTTCATCAAGAAAAGTGTTTGAAGAAGCGGTTAGAAAATTAATTAGTCATGAAAATCCATCCTTTTTTAACCAAGCTTTAATGGAATTAGGGGCAATAATATGTACACCAACATCTCCTTCCTGTCTGCTATGCCCTGTTAGAGAGCATTGTCACGGCTTCCATGAAGGTGTTCAAGCAGAACTACCTGTGAAAACCAAAAAGAAATCTACTCGAATTGTTAAGATGAGTGCTGTTGTTTTGTTTACAGAAGACAATAAGGTCGTTATTCATAAGCGTCCAGAAGAAGGGTTATTAGCAAACTTATGGGAGTTTCCTAATACAGAAGTTGTTGATCTTCAAAGTCCTAGAAAACAACTTGAACAGTATATTGAAAAAGAGTATCGTATGAAAGTAGCTATTAACCCAGGAGTAATTACTACTATCCGCCATGTTTTTTCTCATTTAACTTGGGAAATTGAAGTATACACAGGAAAACTTCTTCATACGAAAAAAAAGCTTCCGCGTTTGGAAATAGTTACAGATGAAGAATTGAGTAAGTATGCTTTTCCGGTTTCACATCAAAAAATTTGGAAAACGGTAGTAGCAGAAAAAACAGAAAGTTAAAGGTAGGAAAAGGGGATAGCTATAAATAGCTGTCCCCCTACATTAAAATCAATCATAAATAGTTTTTGTACCGTGTGTGTAATCGGCCTCAGCTCGTGTTAAACCACCGCGGTTCTCAATTTCTTCCACAATTTCTCTATGGATCGTTTGTCCTTCTGCATTTAGATAAGGGACCATTTGCTGAAGAGAGTGATGGAAAAAAGCGAGTTCACTTTTTTCCCATTGGTTTTTAGGGATCATTGATAGTTCCGTCATGTCTCGACCAACATACATAATATATTTACCTCCAAAAAATGTTTAAACTCTAATGTTAGTTTAACTTTTCCTTGTTGTATTATGCTTCAAATATTATGATGAACAGTGATAGAAAGGATGAAAAACATGAATCAAAAAGTAGCATTAGTAACTGGCAGTAGCCGTGGAGTAGGTAAAGCAATAGCAATTGAATTAGCAAAAAAAGGATACGATATCGTTGTTAACTATGCTCGTAGTAAAAAAGCTGCTTTAGAAACAGCAGAAGAAATTGAAAAACTCGGAAGAAAAGCTCTAGTTGTTCGAGCAAATGTCGGTGATGTAGAAAAAATAAAAACAATGTTTGAAAAAATAAACGAAGAATTCGGAAGGCTAGATGTTTTTATAAGCAATGCAGCCTCTGGTGTATTAAGACCAGTGATGGAATTAGAAGAGACGCATTGGGACTGGACAATGAATATTAATAGTAAAGCATTGCTTTTCTGTGCCCAAGAAGCAGCGAAACTAATGGAGGACGGTGGAAAAATCGTTAGCATTAGTTCATTAGGCTCGATTCGTTATTTAGATAATTATACCACTGTAGGAGTGTCAAAAGCAGCGGTAGAAGCATTGACACGCTATTTAGCAGTTGAATTGGCACCAAGAAATATTGTCGTGAATGCTGTATCAGGCGGTGCCGTCGATACGGAAGCGTTGAAGCATTTTCCAAATCGCGAAGAATTGTTAGAGGATGCGAGAAGAAACACACCTGCAGGAAGAATGGTAGAGATTGACGATTTAGTTAAATCAGTAATGTTTTTAGTGTCTGACGATTCCTCGATGATTAGAGGACAAACGATTATTGTTGATGGAGGACGCTCGCTTTTAGTTTAAAAAATTTCTTTAATTTTTTTGGATAATTACTTTTACGCCTGGACACATTAATAGGCGTGGAGGTGATTACAATGGCTAAACAACCAAACAAAACTTCGTCTGGTACTAACGTACAACATGTGAAACAACAAAATGCACAATCTGCTCAAGGTCAAGGTCAAGCTCAACAACAATTCGGTACTGAGTTTGCTTCCGAGACTAATGCACAAGAAGTAAGAAAACAAAACCAACAATCAGCAGCTCGTAAAGCTAAAAATTCAGGCGGTCAACAACAATAATTGACCTAAAAAAGCACCCACTTTTGGGTGCTTTTTTATTTTATGGCAGCAGGACGAACCGAATAATTATCTTGTTTCCAGGTTAATCAATAGATAGTTCCAAAGTTTAAGACGCTAGGGATGGAAAGTAATTGGAGATATAAAGACATACCTAGCTGAATTCCTACTATGAAAGTATTTCTAATTAGACAGCTAGGCTGCAAAATTATCAATTCGTAGGTACCTTGAGTATTTCAGCAAAGCCACTCTGGATTCAAGCGACAAAAGTGGTAAGGATTTGACAGAAGTAGTCAAAGGGAATGGAGGTAGTATTGTGGAATTTGTGGGAGAAGTGATAATAGGAGTTGATAATAAGTAATGATGGAGTTTAATCAGTTAGTGGCGGATCAGGTAAAAACAATGGATAAGTTATTGTTCCTAGAATCAGAAATTGAAAGATGTCAAAAGCTTGAAGCAGAATTAGCTGAGTTGCAACAGTTGACTGAAGTTCAATCAGTAACAATAGAAATAAACCAAATGAAAGAGGAGCTAAAGGCTATTCAAAGTGTTTTCCAAGAACAGACTGAACAGATAGTATTGACTTATCAACAAGAGAAATTATCGGTTTAATATAATCCTGAAAAAGCTTGTCGGGTCTGCCCAACCCGCCTTCGCTTTTATTGTCTAGCTCCAGCAGTTACCCCCTCGAGGTCATAAGACGAGCACCCTACAAAGGCAAAAGGTGCCTTTCCAAGATGCTCGTCTTATGCTTGTCAGGGCTAACCAAATCGCTTTCGCTTTTAAAATTTATATGGAAACGTTATAATAATAAAATAGACTTATTCGTACTAGTGCAATTTGCAAGGAAAGAAGGGGAGACGATGGCGGTTCCCAAAGAAGGGCAATCTTTACAAATACATAGCTATAAGCATGATGGGAAGATTCACCGTGTGTGGGATGAAACGACAGTTTTAAAAGGAACAAAGAATCTCGTTATTGGCGGAAATGACCGGACGATGGTGACAGAATCTGACGGCCGTACTTGGATTACAAGAGAACCAGCTATCTGTTACTTTCATGCAGAGCTCTGGTTTAATATTATTTGTATGATTCGGGAAGATGGAATTTACTATTACTGTAACCTTAGTTCGCCATTTGTTTACGACCAAGAGGCACTGAAATATATTGACTATGATCTCGATATTAAAGTATTTCCTGATATGACCTATAATTTGTTGGACGAGGATGAATATGAAGCACATCGCAAACTTTATGGCTATCCGGATGTTATCGACCATATTTTAAAAAGAAACGTCGATAAGCTTGTCCGCTGGATCAGACAGCGAAAAGGACCATTTGCTCCAGACTTTATCGATGTATGGTATGAAAGATATTTGATGCATCGTGGGTGACAGATTTAATTAGGCTCACCGTACGAGTAAAGATTATGACCTGTTGGTATATTTCAACAGGTTTTTTTATGCTTTTAAGTAATGGCTGCTTTCTAAACTGTTGTTGTTTTTTACAACAGTTGAAAATAAAGAGTGGGTTAGAGTGGAAAGCAACGGTTCGGTGTCTACAAATAACAAGCTTCGCGAAAGTAGTCTAAATAATTGGTAGTTCTCTTTATTGAAAAGTTCACAAGCTTAATTAATTTAGTATTTCAGTTAATTGCTTTAATATAGACAGAGTAGGAAAAAATACATATTAAATGGTTTAAACCGTCTGTATTTTTATGTGAAGAGTTGTCGGAGATTCGACAGTTGTTTTCTCGGACTTTTTAAACACCTTCTAATATAATTAATTTTCACCTAAGAAAGGAGTGTACTAGTTGGGCGTTATTAATAGATACATGCATTTTGTAAAGCCATATAAATGGAAAATCATCGGGACGCTTATTATTGGGATTGTAAAGTTCGCAATTCCACTTCTTATTCCTGTTCTAATTAAATACGTAATCGATGATATTGTTGGCAATGAGGCATTATCATCGGCTGAAAAGACGTCAGAGCTAATGATGGTAATGGGGATAATGATTGTTATTTTCCTTATAGTTCGCCCTCCTGTTGAATATTATAGACAGTATTTTGCACAGTGGACAGCTAGTAAAATATTATATGATTTACGGGATAAGTTGTTCAGTCATATTCAAAAGCTAAGCTTCAAATATTACTCCAATACAAGAGCAGGAGAAATAATTTCGAGAGTAATCAATGACGTGGAGCAAACGAAAAATTTTGTTGTTACCGGGTTAATGAATTTATGGATAGATGCTGCCACAATTATAATAGCCCTAACTATAATGTTTACGATGGACTTCTCGCTTACCATTGTTTCATTAGTTGCTTTTCCATTTTATGCATTTTCCGTGAAATACTTTTTTGGACGTTTAAGAGGGTTGACTCGTGAACGATCACAGGCATTAGCGGAAGTACAAAGTTACTTGCATGAGCGGGTGCAGGGGATGGCTGTTATTAAGAGTTTTGCTGTAGAAGACCATGAACAAAAGCAATTTGAAGGACAGAATACTAACTTTTTAAATAAAGCATTAAAGCATACAAGCTGGAATGCAAAAGCCTTTGCCGTTGTAAATACGATCACAGATATTTCTCCTTTAATTGTGATAGGCTATGCAGGTTATCAAGTTATTCAAGGAGATTTAACTATTGGTACAATGGCTGCCTTCATTGCCTATATAGATAGGCTTTACGGTCCACTAAGAAGACTTGTGAACTCGTCGACAACGTTAACACAGTCCATTGCATCAATGGACCGCGTTTTTGAATTGATGGATGAAAAATACGATGTGGATGATGAACCTGGAGCAATTCCTTGTGAAAATGTAAAGGGACATTTGGAATTTAAAAATGTATCTTTTCAATATGAAGAGGAAGAAGAGAATGTTTTAAAAAATATTAACTTAGATATTAGACAGGGAGAAACGGTTGCCCTTGTAGGAATGAGCGGGGGAGGAAAATCGTCTCTCGTAGGATTGATACCAAGGTTTTATGATGTTACAGACGGAGAAATATTGCTAGACGGGGTAAATATCCGAAATTATTATGTTAGAAGTTTACGTGATAAAATTGGAATGGTATTGCAGGATAACATTCTCTTTAGTGAATCAGTAAAAATGAATATATTATTCGGTAAACCTAATGCTTCTGACGAAGAAGTAATTGCAGCTGCAAAAGCAGCGAATGCACATGAGTTTATCCTTAATCTTCCGAATGGATACGATACAAAAGTAGGGGAAAGAGGAGTGAAGCTTTCAGGAGGACAAAAGCAAAGAGTTGCAATCGCAAGGGTGTTTCTGAAAAACCCTCCTTTACTAGTTTTAGATGAAGCAACTTCAGCTCTTGACCTAGAGAGTGAGCACCTTATTCAGGAAGCATTAGAAATTCTAGCAAAAGATAGAACGACATTTATTGTAGCCCATCGACTCTCCACGATTACGCATGCAGATCGAATTATTTTAATGGAGCATGGAGAAATTGTAGAAATGGGTACACATGAAGAATTGATGAAAAAACAAGAACATTATTACAAACTGTTCCAAGTTCAACAATTAGATCAATAAATAATTTATCGTGATGTTTTTTGAGATTAATTCTCTCAAAAAACCATCACGATTTTTTTATTTTAAAATAATTTAGGTCTTTTGTCTCGATGTACGGAGGTATTGATAGGGAAAGGGACGGTTCCATTGCCCACAAGCAACAAGCTTTACGAAAACGATCTTCATGAAGGCGGGATTCTTCCTGCCAACAATAAACTTTCTTTTGTATGTTGCAACTATTATCACATTATGTATAATAGATTACAAAGAGATTTCAGAAATTAATGACATTTTAGAAAAGTTAGATACTTACAAAGGGGGGACACCTATGGAACAAAGTAAACCTCTGTTAAGGGTAGAGAATTTAAAAACTTCTTTCTTTACAGATGATGGTGAAATACCTGCAGTTGATGGAGTGAACTTTCATGTGAATCAAGGGGAAGTACTTGGTGTTGTAGGTGAAAGTGGCTGCGGAAAAAGTGTCACATCACTATCTATAATGGGGCTCGTACCTAGTCCACCAGGGAAAATAGTAGACGGGAAAATCCTTTATAAAGAGGAGGATCTAACGAAGGCTTCAGAAAAGAGAATGAGAGAAATTCGGGGAAATGACATAGCGATGATTTTCCAAGAGCCAATGACATCTTTAAACCCAGTCTTTACAATAGGTGACCAATTAACGGAAGCTATAAAAATACATAATAAAATTAGTAAAAAAGAAGCAAATAAAAGAGCGGTAGAAATTATGCAAATGGTTGGTCTGCCTAGAGCAGAAGAACTTTTAAAAGAATATCCGCATCAGTTATCGGGCGGAATGAGACAAAGAGTTATGATTGCAATGGCAATGGTTTGCGATCCACAAGTGCTGATTGCTGATGAACCGACGACGGCACTAGATGTAACAATTCAGGCACAAATTTTAAAACTAATGAAAAAGCTTAATACAGAATTGAATACAGCGGTGTTACTAATTACCCATGATCTAGGGGTTGTAGCAGAAACATGTGAGAGAGTAGTAGTTATGTATTCAGGTAAAGTAGTAGAAGAAGGCAGCGTAGAGGAAATATTTAAAAACCCCCAGCACCCATACACAAAGGGGCTGATTTCGTCTGTACCAGATATGCGTTCAAAAAAACAAAGGTTGTACTCTATTCCAGGTAATGTTCCAAAGCCTGGTTCCATTAGAGTAGGATGTAGATTTGCCGCGCGGTGTGAGCATGCTTTTGATCGCTGTTTAATTGAAACTCCTGAATTATACGAAACATCCACCGGACATTGTACGAGATGTTTTCTATACGACGGGTCACAACATAAGAGTGGAAATAGCTCATCAAAAAAAGATGCAATGTTCCATGAGGCAGAGGAGGCAGCTTATGACAGAGACGTTGCTGAAAGTTGATAATCTTAAAAAACATTTTCCAATTACGGGTGGGATTCTTGGCCGACCTGTCGGGTATGTTAAGGCGGTAGATGGCGTTTCTTTTTCTGTTAAAAAAGGAGAAACATTAGGGATAGTAGGAGAGAGTGGATGCGGGAAATCTACTACGGGCAGAATGCTGATGAGGTTAATCGATCCAAGTGAGGGCTCTGTGACATTTGAGGACAATGAACTTACTAATCTATCAACTAGTGATATGCGAAAAATCCGCCGTGATATGCAAATGGTGTTTCAGGACCCTTTCGCTTCGTTAAACCCAAGGCATACTGTTGAGAAAATTTTAGAAGAGCCGCTGAAGGTTCATGGAATGGGTTCTGCAAAAGAAAGGAAAGAGCGCGTTCATGAATTATTAAATATCGTCGGTTTAAGTAGCTATCATGCGAAACGCTATCCTCACCAATTTAGTGGAGGGCAACGCCAAAGAATTGGGATCGCAAGAGCTTTGATGACGAAACCGAAGCTTATTATTGCAGATGAACCTGTATCAGCTCTTGATGTTTCCATTCAATCACAAGTATTGAATTTGATGCAGGATTTACAAAAAGAGTTTCAGTTAACCTATATTTTCATTGCTCATGATCTAAGTGTTGTGAGACATATAAGTGATCGAGTCGGGGTCATGTACTTAGGGAAAATGGTTGAACTGAGTGAAAGTGAAAACATCTATGATAATCCTCTTCATCCCTATACACAGGCGTTACTTTCAGCTGTGCCAATTCCAGATCCATCATTTGAAAGAGAGACGATTTTATTACAAGGTGATATTCCAAGTCCATCAAATCCACCAAAAGGGTGTTCTTTTCATACTAGGTGTCCACACGCAACTGACGTTTGCAAACAACAGGTGCCAGAGTTTAAAGAACATCAATCAGGTCATTATGTCGCTTGTCACCTTTATTAGGGTGCAAGTCTCATATATATATAAGCTAACAGGAGGGGATTTCTTTGAGAAAGAAAGGCTGGTCAATTGCTTTACTACTAATTTTGCTTGTTTCCTCAGTTCTTTACGGTTGTGGGTCTGAGTCATCAAGCGGTGACAGTGAAGGGGGAAGCGACAGCGGTAGCGACGATCCAAAAGTATTAATCTTTGGTCGTGGTGGAGACTCTGTCGCACTTGATCCAATTACTGTAACGGATGGAGAATCGTTTAAAGTCACAAAGAATATTTTTGAAACGCTTGTTAACTTTGGTCAACAGGACACAGAAGTTAATCCAGGATTAGCGGAAGAATGGGAAGTATCTGAAGATGGATTAACGTATACGTTTAATCTACGTCAAGGAGTGAAATTCCAAGACGGTACTGATTTTAATGCAGATGCTGTTGTAAAGAACTTTGATCGTTGGATGAATGGTTCGGATGATAAATTCCCGTACTATGCTTCCATGTTTGGCGGCTTCAAAGGAGAAGAAGGTCATGTTATCAAAGAAGTAAAAGCAGTGGACGAGAGTACAGTTGAAATTACCTTAAAGCGTCCTCAAGCACCTTTCTTGAAAAACTTAGCAATGAGCCCGTTTGGTATTGCTAGCCCAAAAGCTATTGATGAATTAGGCGATAAATTAGGAGAAGCTCCTACTGATGCAGGTACGGGACCATTCAAATTCGTAGAATGGAAACGTAACGACAAAGTTGTTTTAGAAAAAAATGAAAATTATTGGCAAGAGGATCTTCCGAAGCTTGACCAAGTAATTTTTAAATCAATTCCAGAAAACTCTGCTCGATTAAATGCACTTATTTCCGGTGAAATTGACTTAGCAGATGGAATTGCTCCAACTGATGCAGCACAAGTAGAATCAACGGATGGTATTCAAATATTTGAACGTCCATCAATGAACGTAGGGTACCTTGGATTAACATCAACAAGAGAACCATTTGATGACCCTAAAGTACGTCAAGCAGTAAACTATGCAGTTGACAAACAAGCAATTGTTGACGCATTCTTCGAAGGTAGAGCAGAAGTAGCGAAAAATCCAATGCCACCAGTTATTGCTGGCTACAATGATGAAATTGAAGGTTATGAATTTAATCCAGAAAAGGCAAAAGAACTATTAGCGGAAGCGGGACTAGAAGATGGCTTTGAAATGGAACTATGGGCAATGCCTGTACCGCGTCCATATATGCCAGATGGTCAAAAGGTAGCGGAAGCAATTCAATCTAACTTGGCAGACGTTGGAATTAAAGCGGAAATCGTTTCTTACGAATGGGCAACGTACTTAGAAAAAGCTAAAAATGGAGAAGCGGATGCATTTTTGCTTGGTTGGACAGGTGATAATGGGGACGCAGACAACTTCCTTTACGTGCTCCTAGATGAAGATAATATTGGAAGCAACAACTATTCTTATTACAGCAATGACAAGGTTCATGACTTGTTAATCGAAGCACAAACAGAAGTAGATGAAGAAAAGCGTAAAGAGCTGTATAAAGAAGCTCAGGCGATCATTCATGAGGATGCTCCATGGGTTCCATTAGCTCACTCTACACCATTATTAGCAGGTAAATCGAACATCAAAAATTTCTTCCCACATCCAACTGGATCAGATTTGCTTAGTGGGGTAGATATCGAGCAATAAAAAATAAAGAAAGAAGGGGAGATTTCTCAGATTTCTCCCCTTTGTACATAAAAAAGGCAAACAATTTTTTGTAGAAAAACTTTCTGTAAATGAGAGGTGAATGAGATGTTTCAATACACCATAAGGAGATTGTTACAACTGATCCCCGTATTACTTGGAATGACAATCATTGTTTTTGGTATTATCCATGCTATTCCAGGTGATCCGGCACAAGTGATTTTAGGACAGCAAGCCTCAAAGGAAGCGGTAGAAGCATTAAGAAGTCAATTGGGATTGGACAACCCTTGGTTTGTTCAATATATCGATTACCTGAAAGGATTGTTCCAAGGAGATCTAGGAGAATCAATTCGTACGAAAACTGCTGTTGAAGATGAAATCTGGCCTTATCTTGCTGCAACATTTGAACTGGCTATTGTTGCCATTATTATTGCAGTGTTTATCGGAGTGAATGCCGGTATTATAAGTGCTTGGTTTCAAAACTCTTGGTTTGACTATACCGCAATGATATTGGCTTTAGTAGGGGTTTCTATGCCAATATTCTGGCTTGGGTTAATGGAACAGTGGATTTTTGGAATTCAACTAGATATGTTACCGACAACAGGTAGGGAGAATATTCGAAATCCTGTCGAGGCCATTACTCACCTTTATATTGTAGACACAATTATCCAAGGTCGTTTTGACCAACTTGGTGAAGTTTTAAAACACCTTATCTTACCGGGTATTGCATTGGCAACGATCCCAATGGCGATAATTGCCAGAATGACAAGATCAAGTATGCTTGAAGTAATGCGATCTGACTATGTTAGGACTGCACGCTCAAAAGGGCTTAGAATGTTTTGGGTTGTTTATAAACATTCCTTCAAAAATGCAATAATTCCTGTTTTAACTGTTATCGGATTACAGATGGGACTACTATTAGGTGGAGCAATTTTAACGGAAACAATTTTCGGTTGGCCTGGAATTGGTCGTTATATTTATGAAGCTATTGGTTTCCGTGATTATCCTGTTATACAATCAGGGATCCTAGTAGTGGCTATCATATTTGTAGCAATTAATTTAATTGTTGACCTATTATACGCGGCTGTTGATCCGAGAATTAAATATAATTAAACATCACAAAGAAATGGGGTGAATGATGTGCCAGAACTTTCAACTCAACCGACAGAAGTAAATCATGCCTTAAAAGATGAAACAATTTCACCTTGGAAAGATGCGTGGAATAATTTCAGGAAAAATAAAACAGCACTAGTTGGTTTGTGTATTGTTTTATTTTTCATCCTGTTAGCAATTTTTTCTCCTATTATTGCTCCTCAAGGAATTAATGAACAGGACTTATCAAAACGGCTACAAGCTCCTTCAGCGGATCATTGGTTTGGAACGGATGACTTTGGAAGGGATATTTTGTCGAGGGTTATCCACGGGGCAAGAATATCCTTATGGGTAGGCTTTTTCGCTGTAGTAGGTTCAGCGACAGTCGGTAGTTTACTTGGAATTATCGCAGGCTATTATGGACGATGGGTAGATACAATCATTTCTCGTATGTTTGATATTATGCTTGCATTTCCTAGTATATTATTGGCAATTGCAGTAGTAGCTGCCTTAGGACCGTCATTAAGAAATGCCTTAATTGCTATTGCAATCATCAATATTCCGAACTTCGGTAGACTTATCAGGTCAAGAGTGCTAAGTGTCAAACAAGAAGAATATGTTATGGCTGCAAGAGCCATTGGTATGAGTGACATGCGGATTCTTTTTAGTCATGTATTAC
Source organism: Bacillus seohaeanensis (assembly GCF_042684945.1). Taxonomy (NCBI): domain Bacteria; kingdom Bacillati; phylum Bacillota; class Bacilli; order Caryophanales; family Bacillaceae; genus Bacillus; species Bacillus seohaeanensis. The sequence continues at coordinate 121,980 of NZ_JBHUMF010000012.1, forward strand.
CGAACAGTATGGCACCGATTATCGTCCAAGGAACGTTGGCGATTGCAACAGCAATTATTGAAGCAGCTGCTCTCGGTTTTCTCGGTTTGGGCGCACAACCTCCGGAACCTGAGTGGGGAAAGATGCTTTCTGATGCAAGAACATTTATGCTACAGGCACCTTGGACAATGATATTCCCAGGTCTTGCGATTATGCTTACTGTTTTAGGGTTTAACTTAATGGGGGATGGAATGCGCGATGCACTTGACCCTAAAATGAAAAATTAAAACCGTCAAGGATCTATGTTTTCTAATAGATCCTTGACGGTTTTTTTATAGGTGTTTTTCTTACAATTGATGTTCTTTATAGGGGAAGAAGTATTATTTTTGAATAGATTATTCACTCTTCCTCTTCTTCTATATCTACTTCGTTATCTTCTGTGTGGTAGGACTGAAAACTAGTAATCAATGTTTCTAGATGTCCTAGTTGCTCATCATATTCAAAAATAGCAGAAAAGATGTGTAACAAATGGAAGGTGTGTATATTGTCTTCTGTATTTTGTGTTTGAATTTCTTTTATCATAAAGTTCATTAGTTCTTTGCGATAAATATTAACTTCATTTTGTACTTCTGATTCTGTTTGAGAATGCATTTTTCCAATAAATCTTAGTAATAATTGTTCATGATAGGTGAGTAAACAATCTAGTTGTTCTTTCATTACATTCTTAACATCCTCAGGTAATTGAGATAATTCATTTTCATATCTATTAAGCCTTTTTAAAATTTCTAGGCTACGATAAGTTACAGAAATCATCTGTCGATACACAACGAGTTTACGTGCTTTGACGACACTATTAGCTTTGAAATAGTCTCGTTCTTCCTTATATAGTAAATAGATTTGATCAACTTTTATTAACTTTTCTTTCAGTTTTTCCAAATCACTTTTTAATAAGTGAAATTCAGAAGCGTGTCTTGTACTTAATCGAATCCACTTTAAAATATCTTCTGTTGCGTCTGACATACGATGATATAATTTTGTTTCGTATTTAGGAGGTAAGAAAATAAGATTAATTAAAAATGAAGAGAAAACTCCGATCATTATAGTTGCAAATCTGATAAAAGCATACTGTATAAATAAATCATGAGACACTTCCATAATTGCAATCATTGTTACAAGAGCAAGACCAATTGTTTTTTCTAATTTGAATTTTAAAATTAATGAAATGGCTATAATAGCAGCTAATCCAACGACAAGTATATTGCTTCCAAATAAAAGTACAAATAATACGGCAATGACTGCTCCAATTAAATTTCCTTGAATTTGTTCAATAATAGACAAATAAGACCGATAAATTGTGGGCTGTACCGCAAATACAGCTGCAATTCCAGCAAAGACAGGGGATGGAAGCCCCAATAATTCTGTAACAAATAATGCGAGGACAATCGCAATTCCCGTTTTAAAGATGCGGGCACCAAGCTTCATGGAAAATAAATTCCTTTCTGTGTTTATTTAGAGATTTGTGAAACACCCAATTGACTAACTGCTGTTTTACTAAATATTACGGAACTCCTCTCCATTCGTTTTAAGGACAAAGGGAGTAACCATTACTGTTAGTTATTTATCCCGCATTAACGGGCAGTAAGGCCTCCACCTCAAGGCTTAAGAGAATCAGAGAAGCGTAGGTGGAGGGGGAACTGCCCGTAAACGCTCGATTGGTGAGATAAAGTGAAACTTACCGAAGCTTTAGTTGAACTAACCGGGTTCATACTGTTGGTTAAGTATCCACTGACAAGCGGAACTTTACCGACAGTAGAACGGACTAATAATCAGTGGGGGATAGAAGCCCCCCACTGATTGAAGTTTCACTTTATTGATAAACAATAGTGTACTATACATTTATCAATAAACAATATCAATAGGTAATTATCCATATATTTCACCTTTTTTTTACTGTTTTTAAAGATGGACTTAAAAGTAAAATGCTAGGTAACTCTACGACAATATATAGTACCTCATAACGTAAATAAGTACCATATAGTAATTTTCTAGAATCAGTTTGTATTTACAGAAACGGAAACGAGGATTAAATAGTGGGGGGGGAGTGTGACTATTTTAAGAATAGGGATTAAAAAGAACAGACTCAGAAACGAAGTCTGTTCTTTTGTATAGTCTACCCGTTTTTAGAGTTTTGAAAAGGCATAATCGACAGCTGCAAGAGTTTCATCAATATCTTGCTCTGTATGAGCAGTTGTTAAAAACCATGCCTCATATTTAGATGGAGCTAAATTGATTCCTTTATTCAACATTAATTTGAAAAACTTAGCGAATATTTCTCCATCTGTTGCTTCTGCTTGGTCATAATTTTCAACTTTTTCATTTGTGAAGTATAAAGTTAACGCACCTTTCAATCGATTAATAGAAATTGGCGTATTGTACTTCTCAGCTGCCTTGATAATTCCTTTTTCTAATTTTTCTCCAAGCTTATCTAGCTGGTCGTAGACACCGTCTTGTTGTAGTACCTCTAAGCAAGCTATTCCAGATAAGATGGAAGCAGGGTTTCCTGCCATTGTACCAGCTTGGTAGGCAGGCCCTAAAGGTGCGACTGTTTCCATAATTTCTTTTTTACCACCATAAGCACCTATTGGAAGTCCGCCACCGATAATTTTTCCGAGTGCTGTTAAATCGGGTTTAATATCTAATAAATCTTGAGCTCCACCGTACATGAAACGGAAAGCGGTAATAACTTCATCATAAATTACTAAAGAACCTGCTTCATGTGCAATATCATTTACACTTTGAAGAAAACCTTCTTTCGGTTCCACAATTCCAAAGTTACCAACGATAGGTTCCACTAGAACAGCGGCAATCTCATCTCCCCACTTTTCCATTGCTTCTTTAAAAGGTTCGATATCATTAAATGGAACAGTTATTACTTCTTGAGCAATACTTTTAGGGACACCTGCTGAATCGGGAGTTCCTAAAGTTGATGGCCCTGAACCGGCAGCTACTAAGACAAGGTCGGAATGGCCATGGTAACATCCAGCAAATTTGATTACTTTATCGCGGCCAGTATAGGCGCGGGCTACCCGGATTGTTGTCATTACTGCTTCTGTACCTGAGTTAACAAAGCGTACTTTCTCAAGGGCTGGCATTGCTTCTTTAATCATTGTCGCAAATTTAACTTCATGTCTTGTTGGGGTTCCGTATAGCACACCGTTTTCTGCTGCTTTTGTTATTGCTTCCGTAATATGAGGGTGTGCATGTCCTGTAATAATAGGACCGTAAGCAGCTAAATAATCGATATATTGGTTTCCGTCAACATCCCAGAAGTAAGCACCGCTGCCTCGTTCCATTGCAACAGGAGATCCGCCGCCAACAGCTTTGTATGATCTTGAAGGGCTGTTTACCCCGCCGACAATATGCTCAAGTGCTTCTTTATGTATTGCTTCTGATTCTGTGAATTTCATTATAATCCTCCGTCTCCATTTTAAATATAAACCGATTAAAAATATCGGATTTAAATAGTATTCATACTTTCCTATTGTAGTACGGAGTTTTTCAAAGGGCAATAATGATGGGTTGCGTAATGTACCTTTTAAGTATGAAGCGGCAAGGTTTAAATAGGGTCAGCATAAAAAAACGATAACATTTATCAATAATATTCAGCGTATGAATAAGTAGACAGGCTTGAGGAAGGGTGGTTCCTTAGTGTTATATATATTAAGTATTCTTATCATTTTTTGTATGCTAATGAGTTTAAGGGCATTATTTTATCCTTCAAGATGGAAAGAACGGCTTGTTTCGTTTCAAAATTTCCTGTTTTTAGGTATGTGTTTTGCCACTATTACGTTAGGGTTTGGGCTGTTGTATACGCTCTTTGAATTAGAAGGAATCCCTATACTTATGGAAAACGGAAAACATGTTTCAGGTGATTTTTTTGACTATATTTTTACTACTATGTATTTTAGTGGTATTACTTTATTTAGTGTCGGTTATGGGGATGTAACTCCTGTTGGGGTTGGAAGAGGAGTAGCATTAATTGAATCATGGTTAGGTTTTACAATCCCGGCTGCCTTTGTTGTCAAATCGGTTCTGACCTATGAAAAGAAGTAGGGAGCCTTTAGGTTTGAGTTCACCTACTTTTTTCGTTACGCTAATATCAAATATGTTTCACCATAGTAACTAACTTTTTAATTGGAGGAATAGAAATGGCAATAGAAATTGGAAACAAAGCACCTCAATTTGAACTTTTAGCGAATAATGGAGAACAGGTTAAACTTTCTGATTATGAAGGGAAAAATGTTGTACTTTATTTTTATCCAAAAGATATGACTCCAGGATGTACGACGGAAGCTTGTGATTTTCGTGACCAGCATGAGAGTTTTGCGGAATTGGATGCAGTGATATTAGGGGTTAGCCCGGATCCTGTTGATAGACATAAAAAGTTTATAGATAAGCATGGTCTTCCATTTTTACTATTGGCAGATGAAGATCATAAAGTAGCAGAAGCATATGGTGTATGGAAATTGAAGAAAAACTTTGGGAAGGAATATATGGGAATTGAACGTTCGACTTTCATTATTGATAAAAATGGAAATTTAGTTAAGGAATGGAGAAAGGTGAAAGTAAAGGGGCATGTAGAAGAGGCACTACAATACATTAAAGACAACCTTTCTTAGAAAAGATAAGGCCTATTTTAACGTTGTAAAGGCTATTGTCCATTCCATTTTTGTAAATATACATAAGGTAAAGTAGGGCATACCTCCTCATATAAGTCTCGTTTTACAGGATCGGCATTGGTCGGTCCTCTTTTTTATCTTGAAAGCTAAAAATAAAAAAAGTTTTCTACTTAATAGAACAAAAATATTTAAACAGAATGCATCTACATATATTAATAAGGAAGAATGAATATGTTTGATTTAGAGAGGGGCTATTAAGTTGAAAATTTATACAAAAACAGGGGACAAAGGCACAACGTCACTTATATACGGTAATAGAGTATCAAAGGCAGATAAAAGGGTAGAAGCATATGGTACATGTGATGAAGCCAATTCAATAATCGGGCTAGCATTAAGCTATCTAAAATCGGAGTATTATGAAGAAAAAGAAAGTCTTGAAGCATTCTTTCATAAAGTGCAGACGATTCTGTTTCATGTTGGAGCTGAATTGGCCACACCTTCAGGAAAGAAAGTGAAATGGAAGTTGGAGGAGGGTAACATCAAAGAACTTGAAGAGCAAATTGATGTACTAGATGGAACATTAGTACCGTTGAAAAATTTTATTTTACCAGGAGGTCATCCTGCTGGAGCTGCGCTTCATTCTGCAAGAACAATCGTAAGGCGAGCGGAAAGGGAGGCAGTTAGCTTGGGTGACGAAATAAACCCCCTAGTTCTTTCTTATTTAAACCGTTTATCTGATTTCCTTTTCGTTGCCGCAAGATACATTAACCAACAGTTAGGTGAAAAGGAAAAGAATTTACATGAGTGATAGGGAGGAATTATTGACAAACTAGGAGTTTCGCTAGTACACTATTTATAAAGATTATAAAGTAATAATTCTTATGGAAAAGAGGTGCATGGCGATGTCAGAAGTACAATTAAAAGAGGCAATTTCGACGCTTAAAGAAACAGGAGTCCGTATAACTCCACAACGTCATGCGATTTTAGAATTTTTAATTGCATCCATGGCTCACCCTACTGCAGATGATATTTACAAAGCACTTGAAGGAAAATTCCCGAATATGAGTGTAGCAACAGTTTATAATAATTTACGTGTTTTTCGTGAGGTTGGATTAGTTAAAGAATTACCATATGGTGATTCGTCTAGCCGTTTTGATTTTGTTACATCAGACCATTATCATGTTATTTGTGACGACTGCGGAAAAATAGTGGACTTTCACTATCCTGGACTTGACGAAGTGGAACAATTAGCTTCCCACGTAACAGGATTTAAAGTAAGTAATCACCGAATGGAGATATACGGAACTTGCGCTGATTGCGCTAATCAAAAAGAAACTCATTAAAAAAAGAATGGTTCAACATCGAACCATTCTTTTTTTAATTCTGTTTCTTCTTATTATAATTTTCATCAAACTCTTTGCCTTCAAGAGATGGGTCCAGGGTTAACGGTTCATTGCAATACATACACATATCAACACGACCGAGAACCTTGGTAACTTTCCCACAACCCGGACAAGTAACCTGTACAGCTTTGGTTGATAACATTCCAATCCAAAAGTATACAACAGTACTTGCGATAATCCCTAGAAATCCTAAAAGAATAAATGTAGTCATAATAATTGGACTCTCTCTAAAGAAAATCCCTACATACATAATGATAATTCCAATAAAAATTAAGCTAAGTGCAAACGTTCGAATTTTGTTTATTTTATTTGAATATTTTTTGGCCATGATTGTCCCTCCTAAAAAAATACTATATCATATTTAAAGTAAAGTTAGGAATGAAAAGTGGTTTGTCGAAAAATGACTACAATGTTGGAAGGAAATTTGCTATAAACGTCGAAATAGTTTAGCAACCGATAAGTTAGATGGAGGAATTAGTTATGGAGGATATTTTACGTCCCATATATCAGGAGAGAACGAGTCATCCTAATACATTAGGTGTCTTATTAATTGACCATAATGAGAAATCAAGCCCTATTACGGATACATTTGATATTGTTTTATTCCTTATTGTAAAAGAAGCGGAAGAGCCAGTTTATGTTAAGCACTATACGTACAAAGAACATAAGGCGGCATTGCATATAGTTACAGAAGCAAAACTAAGAGAATGGATTTTGCTTGGCTCAAATCGGAAAATAATAGATTGGTTATTTAGTGGAAAGGTTTTATTTGACCGGAACGAATATGTGCAAAATCTCAAACTAGAACTAAGAGATTTTCCGTTTTACGGAAGAAAAATCAAAATGGGATTAGAGTTTGCAAAATTAATTCGTCGCTATGTAGATGGAAAAGATTTTTTTGAAAGTAAACATTATCTAGATGCTTATAATCATATAGTGCATTCTTTGCATCACTTAGCGAGACTTTCTGTAATCGAAAATGGGTTTCATCCAGAAGTAACGGTTTGGAGTCAAGTTAAGCAGATAGAGCCGGAAATTTATAAATTATATGAAGAGTTAGTTACAAGTGAAGAAAATTTAGAAAAGAGATTGGAACTTCTGTTTTTAGCAAGTGAGTTTCTAATTCATTCTAAAACTGCAATAGCATCAGAGCACCTAACGAGTATTGTAGAACAAAAAGAACAATGGAGCTTTCAAGAGCTTTCCAACCACGAAGAAATTCAGTATTATTCAGTTGATCTAAGTATGTTAATTGAGTTCTTAACGGAAAAAGGATTGATTGAGATTGTTGATAAAGAGACTAAAGGACAAGGTATTTATCATCGTTATTACCGGGTTCCAAAAAAATTATAGCAAAATATTAATTTTGTATTGACGCAATCCAATATACTTGGTATAGTAATAAACGTCGCTGCTGAACGATGTTATTAACCGGTCAGTGGCGACCATAAAAAACTTTCGAAAAAAGTTGTTGACAAACAATTTGATGAAGTGTTATGATATAAAAGTCGCTGAAAACAAGCGAGGAACACATTGAACTTTGAAAACTGAACAAAGCAAAACGTCAACGTTAATTCAAGTTTTATTTTAAAAGAGCTAAT
>NZ_JBHUMF010000013.1:0-61915 GCF_042684945.1 Bacillus seohaeanensis
ACTAAACAATTTAACCTGACATTGTTCGTCTTTAGGGGATAGTACTTTAGTTATGTCCCAGCCTCTTAACCCACTATAAATATTTTTTCATTTTACATTCCCTTTGCCTTTACAACGCGGACAGGTCTCAGAACCACCCAATACTAACTGAAAATACCCTTTTCCTGAACAATAAACACATGTCTCCTTATCAGTAGCTCTCATGTTACCCTCTCCTTTTTTCTTAATTTTCAGATAATAATACCATCATCTTTTGAAATTGAAAAGGGACATAATACAGTATGTACTTCTAAGTAAACGGATACATGTGGGGTTATCTCACAATATCTCAGTTTTTTTATCTTTTACAGAATATTTGAAAAATGACAGAGCAATATTGCTCTGTCATTGAATACTTCTATTAAAAGAATTTAAATTTTCCTTTTTTGAATACTAGTGATGGTCCGCCAACCATGTATAATGCACGGTTGTCTATCACTTTTTTCATAAAGGAAGCTTTAGTACCTGTCAGCTTTTTACCATATACAACGCCAATAGCATCATCTTCACCTAAGGAACACACTGTACCTTTAATATCTGGAGTGAATTCTTCTAAATGCTCGCTTCCTTTTACTAAGCTAGCGATGTTACGCGCACATACTTCCCCTTGCTGCATAGAAATTTGCGCAGTTGGAGGATATGGTCGATTAATTTCCTCATTGATCATTAAAGAACAGTCTCCGATAACAAAAATATTATCATGACCAGGAGCTCTAAGATCTTTATTTATTTTAACACGTGCACGCATGTTTTCAATGCCTGCTTTTTCGATTAGAGGATTACCTCTTACACCAGCAGCCCAAACAACAGTGCCAGCTTTGATTTCTTCCACTTCGTCTTCGCCTTTAGCGATTAACACACTATTTTCAGTTGCTTCTTTTAATGGTGTACCAATAGAAAATTCTACACCTTTTTTCTCTAATTTTGCTCTTGCATACTTAACAAGTTCTGGATCAAATCCAGGTAAGATCATAGGAGCAGCTTCAACACAAACGATTCGTACTTTTTTAGGGTCTACATCGTATTCTTTACAAAGCTCTGGTATACGATTTCCTAACTCCCCTAAAAATTCAATACCTGTGAACCCAGCTCCACCTACAATGATTGTTAAACGTTCATCGTTTTTCTCATCTTCGGTTTTGTAAGTAGCGAATTGATATTCGATATGCTCACGAATTTGACGTGCAGAATTAACATTAGAAATCATGAAAGCATACTCTTTTAATCCTTGAATGCCAAATGTTTCTGCTTCTGCTCCTAATGCAATTACTAAATAGTCAAATTCCAATTCACCTTGGTCTGTAATGACCTTCTTCTCTTCAATCTTAATGTCTTCTACTGTTGCTTGTAAAAAGTTTACTTTACTGCGATTAATTACATCATTGATACTATAACGTACGCGATCATGATGAAGAGTACCAGCGGAAGCTTCATGCAACCATGTTGTTTCATAGTGGTAATCATTTTTATTAACTAATATAATTTCGGCAGCATCTGTACCCATTTCTTTTTGAAGACGAGTTACTGTCATTAATCCGCCATAACCTGCACCTAAAACGACGATTCTTGGCTTTCTCAACTAAATCACATCCATCTTTTTTTATTGATTTTGTGAAAGATATACTTAGCTTCCTCCACATGTTTCTTTTTTATCCCGTTCAATCTATAGCCAAGCTTTAACTAGTAGTGATAATAGTTTAAACGTGATAAATATCAATTAGGTAATAAAATATAATAAATAAATTAAAACAAAAAAATTGTGACACTTTTCACGAACTAAAACAAAAATGTTCGAAAAATGTCATAATATCTTAACAATATGTCTCCACTACATAATATTCTTTTTACTAGGGTTTTTCAAGATATATATAAGAAATAAGTAAACTTAAGAAAATTATGAAAAGTCGATAGAAATGGGGACTACTCTTACTTCACGAAAAGCAAAAATACCGAAGAATGGAGTGAAATGTGATAGAATGAAGTGGGATTTCCAACAACAGGGATACAATTCCTTAATGATACTGGAGATCAGTCTAGCCTTCAATCTCTAGAATTAGGGGATTTAGCTATTTCTGAACCATTAAATATAACGGAAGAAGGCTTACTACTCGTTTCTTCGGGATAAAATATAATAATGGTTCTATTTTCAGGAGGGATTTCACGTGAGAGAAGATCAAAAAGTTTATGATATAACAATTATTGGAGGCGGCCCAACAGGTTTGTTTACCGCTTTTTACGGTGGAATGCGAAAAGCATCTGTAAAAATTATCGAAAGTTTACCTCAATTAGGTGGACAGTTAGCTACATTATATCCAGAGAAATACATATATGATGTTGCGGGTTTTCCTAAAATAAAAGCACAGGAACTTGTGGATAACCTTAAAGAACAAATGGCCATGTTCGAACCCACTATCTGCCTTGAACAAGCTGTAGAAGGTTTAGAAAAACAAGCAGATGGTGTTTTTAAACTTACAACGAACAATGAAGTCCATTATTCTAAAACAATTATTATTACGGCAGGAAACGGTGCATTCCAACCAAGACGATTAGAACTTGAGAATGCTGACAAATATGAGGGAAAAAACTTGCATTACTTTATTGATAATTTAGAACGCTTTAGAGATAAAAAAGTAGTTATTTGTGGAGGAGGAGATTCAGCAGTTGACTGGGCACTAATGCTAGAACCAATTGCTGAAAAAGTTTCCCTTGTACATCGCCGTGATAAGTTTAGAGCACACGAAAGTAGTGTAGAGGAGTTGAAAAACTCGGCTGTAGAACTCAAAACTCCATTCGTTCCGGTTGAAGTTGTTCATGATGAAGAAAAAATCACTCAACTCATCTTAGATGAAGTCCGTGGAGATACAAAAGAAGTAGTAGAGCTTGATGAGCTTATCGTTAACTTCGGTTTCGTTTCCTCTCTTGGACCAATTAAGGATTGGGGATTAGAAATTGAAAGGAACTCCATTATCGTTAATTCTAAAATGGAAACGAACATTCCAGGTATCTACGCAGCTGGAGATGTCAGTACGTACGAAGGAAAGGTAAAATTAATTGCCAGCGGTTTCGGTGAGGCACCTACAGCGGTTAGTAATGCGAAAACATACTTAGATCCAAAAGCAAGAGTTCAACCAATGCATAGTACATCTATGTTTGAATAACAAAAACGTAAGCGCCTTGAACACCCTAAAAGTTTCATAAGCCAATCATCCTAGAAAGGTGCTTTTTATGCCTTTTGCGATGATTGGCTTATGCGCTTGAGTGGCTAAATCACTTTAATGTTAAAGTTTTCCCCATGCGAATATTTTATAACGAAAAAAGCTGTCCTAAGAGTATTAAGCTCTTAGGACAGCTTTTTATTAACAGTTTTCTGGAGTACCTACATTCGTAGCAGTTCTAAACGATGAACCACAACCGCAAGATGCAATGGCATTTGGATTATCGATGGTAAATCCGCCGCCCATCATGGATTGCTTATAGTCAATTTTCGTTCCATTTAAAATAGCTGCGTCATTCTTTGCCACAACCACTTTGATACCGTGCTGCTCTAATAAGGAATCATCCTCTCCTACTTCACTTTCAAAACCCATACCGTAGGAAAGTCCACTACAGCCTCCGCCTTTAACAGCTACTCTTAATAAAGCATCCGCTTCATCGTGTTCCTTCATCATATCCTTAATCTGAAGGGCAGCGGCTTCTGTAAGAATAACAACTTCACTCATTCTCTACACCTCCACTGTAATCTACCTTGTATTTTACTTTCAGTATACTCTTTTATTCTTTATTACTCAACCAATGGAGCTTGTGTGACAACTTTTCTATTCACCTTCATAAAAACTAGTCTTTTATACTCATTTGGTATTATAATTAAGTATAATAGTCCTATTATCTATTTCAGAAAGAGGTGTGAAGCATGACAGAGATCACTCCGTTTTATGAAAAACAGGTGCAATGCCTATCGTGTAAAAACTCATTTTCAACAACAAAAATCCGCTCCAGATTTGTAAAAGTTAGTAGGCACGATGGAGATTTTTGTCCAATTTACGCGTCCACTGATATAAATCCTTTGCTTTATAATATACACGTTTGTCCTTCTTGTGGTTTTTCTTTTACCGAAGACTTCAATCGTTACATGGTACCAGCTGTTCAAAAAGAGCTAGAAGAAAAGATTAGCCTCCATTGGACAAAACAAGACTATGGTAAGATTAGAAGCTATAAAGAGGCAATAAATACTTATAAGCTCGGAGCATACTGTGCCCTTATTAAACGTGAAAAGAAAATCACGATTGCTGGATTATATTTACGGACAGCTTGGTTATACCGATATTCCGCAGAGGAAGAGGAAGAACAAAGATTTTTAAGGCTTGCTGTTCATGAATATATGGAATCTTATTCAACTGGAGACTTCCAAGGTTCTTCTATGACAGAAGTAAAACTTACTTATTTAATTGCGGAATTACATAGAAGGCTGGAACAATATGAAGACGCCGCTAGGTACCTTTCTAAAGTATTGGAAAAACAAAAGGCATCAACAGAACCTAAAATTATTGAAATGGCTAAAGAACGCTGGCAGGAGATGCGTGGGGCATACAAGGAAGCACGTTCTAGTTAATGATTCAATGATACTAGAAATAAAACAGGGTACCAAACGAGTCTCGTTTGGTACCCTGTTTTTATATAAATAGTTATCAATGCATTAAAACATTGGGTTTTCTTCTAAAAATTGATAGATGTTATCTACTAATTCTTGCGGTGTATCACCTGTGACAACCTCCCCATTAACTAAAGCATAATGGGACTGCGCACATTTTCCACAATAGCCTAAACACCCATATTCTATAACATCAAGATTAGGATCTCGTTCCACTATTTCAAGTGCTTCTTGAGCACCACTCGCTAAGTTGCTAATACAAAACTCAATAATTGGTTTCACTTCTATCACCTCACAACTATTAGTTATGCTATCTTTTTTTTGAGTAAACGTCAACGAATTGCGCTTTTGTTAATCGTATAACAGATTGTGAAGATTTTCGCCAATTTCTGTTGTGAAAGCACTGTTATTTCGATATACTTTTACTGTTAATAGGTTTAGTTTCTTCGTACTTTTTACGATTATGAATCATATTGAAAATGCTTACTATAAATGTATACTGCAAAAGGGGAAATTTCCATGAAACAATTAGTGCTGCTTGGAGGCGGTTACGGAAACATGCGCGTACTGCTTCGCTTATTACCTAATCAACTACCAGAAGACGTTTCCATTACGCTTGTTGATCGAGTACCTTACCACTGTTTAAAAACAGAATATTATGCATTAGCGGCAGGTACTATTTCCGATCAGCATGTTAGAGTCGACTTTCCAGAACACCCTCGACTATCAACGAGATTTGGTGAAATCACAGAAATTGATATCGAAAATAAATTGATTCATCTGGAAGACCAAGAGCCAGTTTCATATGATGATTTAATTGTTGGATTAGGCTGTGAGGACAAATATCATAATGTTCCAGGTGCAGATGAATTTACTTACAGTATCCAATCCATTGAAAAATCACGCAGAACATATGAATCATTATGTAATCTTCCTGCCGGAAAAATTGTTGGAATTGTCGGTGCAGGATTGAGCGGCATTGAGTTAGCAAGTGAACTGAGGGAAAGTCGTTCTGACTTGAAGATTAAGCTCTTTGACCGCGGACCGAGAATTCTAAACGCCTTCCCTGAACGATTAAGTGCTTATGTTCACAAATGGTTCGAAGACAATGACGTCGAAATAGTTAACGGAGCAAACATTACAAAAGTAGAACCAAACACATTGCATAACCATGAAGAACAAATTTACTGTGATGCTATCGTTTGGACAGCTGGTATTCAACCAAATCGTGTTGTACGAAACATGGACGTTGAAAAGGATAGACAAGGACGTGTCGTATTAACGAAACATCATAATATCCCAATTGATGAGCATGTTTATGTTGTAGGAGATTGCGCTAGCCTCCCTCATGCCCCAAGTGCACAACTTGCGGAAGGACAAGCAGAACAAATTGTTCAGATTTTACTAAAACGTTGGAAAAATGAACCGCTGCCTGAAGAACTACCGACAATTAAGCTAAAAGGTATTTTAGGTTCACTCGGTAAAAAACATGGCTTCGGTCTTGTAAATGATCGCTCTATTACTGGGCGCGTTGCCCGTTTAATGAAATCTGGCGTACTTTGGATGTATAAATATCATAATGGGTAAAAAAGGAAAAGGAGTAACCGCAAAAATGGTTACTCCTTTTCTTTACACTGCTTTATATCCAAACTTTTCTAACTCAGAAAAAATTGTTTTTAATTTAGGGTTCCCTTCCCCAACTATATTGCCTTCTAGTAACACGACAGGATAAAACATATCCTCTTCAATAACTCTTTCTGCAAATAACTTAATTGCCTCATCTTCTGGAGGCTGATAAATATCCACATATTTAATCGTAAATGGTTGGTTCGGGAATTTTCTTGCTACCGCCGCCTCTAACCATTCATATGTTTCTTTTGCTGAAGGTAAATTTACACAGCTAGCGCATAATTGCTCCGCACCATATACTTGAATCTCAACCAGTTTTTGTTCCATGCTATTCCCCCCTTTTTGGTCCCCTTTAGTATATTCTACAAAAAAATGGCATACCTTGAAACAAAATTGTTATTCCCAATTATTCGCTGTTAATAGATTTTTTTGTAATATGTCATTATAATAGAAGTAAAGAAAGGAGTAGATAAATATGACTGAACAAGAAATGCTACCAGCTGTACAGGAAGTATTAGATAAATTGCGCCCATTCCTACTTCGTGATGGAGGAGATTGTGAGCTTGTCGATGTAGAAGACGGCATCGTAAAACTCCGCCTACTAGGCGCATGTGGCAGTTGTCCAAGTTCAACAATCACACTAAAAGCCGGTATTGAACGTGCTCTTCTAGAAGAAGTTCCTGGTGTTGTTGAAGTAGAACAAGTATTTTAATTTCTACACTGAAATAAAACCTAAATCTCTAAATGGAGATTTAGGTTTTTTTATTAGAATAAACACCTTTATTTTTAAATTCTTTTGAGGCCGCTTCTCTTCAATTCCCAACTGTTTCTCTTCGTTCTTGATTATCTTTTTTGGGGATTAATACATCTAAAAGAGCCGGCATAACTACCCACCAGCTCTTCTACTTCATTTTTCCTTCCCCAGCCATTCCTTGTTCACAAGTGTTTTAGGTTTATCTCCATTCAATATCAAATTAATATTTTCTACACAAAGCATCATCATATTGTACCTTGTTTCTCTAGAGGAGCTCCCGATATGTGGTAATGCTACTACATTTTTCAAGGTTAACAAAGGATGGTCTGCACTAATTGGTTCCTTATCGAACACATCTAAACCCGCTCCTGCTATCTCTTTATTCTGTAAAGCTTCATAAAGGTTCTCTTCATTTACAATTGGCCCTCTTGCGGCATTGATGAAAATAGCAGACTTTTTCATCATCCGAAACTGCTCTTTTTGAAATAAACCTTTTGTTTCTGCTGTTAATGGAGCAAGGCAAACGACAAAGTCTGCACGTTTTAGTAGCTCGTCTAATTCTGTATAAACCGCACCGAGCTCTTCCTCTGCCTTCTGTTTACGGGAACGATTATGATAAAGAATTTCCATATCGAAGCCTTTAGCCCTTTTCGCAACTGCTTCTCCGATACTACCCATTCCAACGATTCCAATTGTTTTATGATGTATGTCCGTTCCAGCTAATAAAAGAGGTGACCAGCTTTTCCATTCCCCTTCTCGAACGAATTGAGCTGCCTCCACTACTCTTCTAGCAGTAGCCATCAATAGCGCAAATGTTAAATCAGCTGTTGTTTCCGTCAAAACATCAGGAGTATTGCAAATCGCAATTCCCTTTTCGTTCGCTGCGTTTAAATCAATATTATCAAAACCCACTGCCATATTTGCAACAACTTTTAATTCAGACGAAACTTCAAACAACTCTTGATCTACATTATCAGAAAGCACTGTAAATAAAGCACTAGCCTTTTTGGACTTTTCCAATAAAATAGTACGCGGTACTGGAGAATCTTCTCGTTCCCACATTTCCACCTCAAAGTTTGATTGTAAGTTCTCAACAATTTCACTTGGAATCTTTCTTGTAATATAAACAAATGGTTTCATTTTATCCCGCCCCTTTACTATGTCGTATTTCTATATTTTAACATAGTAAACAGGCTTCCTTTAAAAGGAATATACCTAAATTAATAACATTTTACTGAAGCCAATCAATAACAGGAATACCTAGCTTCTTTACCGGAACCTCACTTAAATGGTAAAACTCAGCTAAAAAACGTTCATAATGCCGGGACTGTTTTAAATGCCTTTCTAATTTCTCTTCCATCGTTTTTCTTTGTTGATCAGACTGAGAAATATAATATTCTTCTATACACTCAAAATAGTGAAGCGGGAATAACAGCCTAGCGTACAACAACCTCCATGAAAAAGAACTAAGAGGTGTAATTGTCTGATACGACCTGAGAAATTCCTGTAAATCATGATGAAAAGTGTTGCTTTTTAGAAAATATTTCTCCCTAACCCATTCAGCTAAATCTCTGCTGCAATGGTCAAACACCCATTGGAATGGGAAATGTATCCACACTTCATTTCCCCAAGTTTTACTGCCAAATCGTTCATGACAAACAGTTCCTGCATCTGTTTCTTTCGGTTCATCATCTAGTTCAGTGTCAACTAAATATTGAATTGCATTTTCGGCTAACGCACTATAATAAGGATAACTTTCTGCAAACTTTCGTTCAAATTCATCTCCAGGGTGTTGTTCTACAACTTTTAAATAAGCACTTTCTAATTGGGCCAGCCTCGTTTCCCATAGTTGCTTCCATTTTCCCATTCGACTTATCTTTTCTACCCTTTCTTGATAAAGCCTTCCTCTATAATGAAGTTTACTCAACTTCCTTCCTACCTTCTTTTGTGATGAAGCTTGAATAAAATTATTCTTTAATACAACAAAGTCTTCGTTTCTTTCTGTTACAAGAAACTTTTCTTCACTTGTTGGTACAAAAGAAGATACATAGATATCTCCTGCGGATGATAAGTGTTCCGTTAAATTATAAAGTTCTACTAGCGTTTCTTGTTCCAAATTGGTAACTGGAACAATACTATATAGTAATTCACCCACTAAATAGCGGTCCATTTCCCCATCATAAAAGGAACGCTCAGGGTGTATACCAAAATATTTCGTTAAGATTTCTTGGGACATTGTTCCTCTCTCCTATCCAGTCTACGATCAAAATTTTCGTTCTAATATATATATATGTAAGAAAAAGAACGATTCATGAATATGAAAGGAAATAGATGGGCAAAAATGAGGATAATGGATGCTTTTTCTATTCTTTATTAACTAATCATATAAATAAAGTAAAACTACAAATAGTGGGATTCCTACTGTTTGTTAGCTGAATCAATTGAGCGTTTACGAGCAGTTATCCCCCCACCTACACTTTGTTCGATTGCTCTAATCCCTGAGGTGGAGGTATTAATGCCCGTTAATGCGGGATAAAGTAAAGCTTCTTGCGTAATAACGGGAAGGTATAATCAAAAGGAAAAGGTGAAGAGGATGAAGGAAGAAAAGAAAATGAACTTAACAGAAGAAACGGCAAGAAAATGGCTTCACGAACGTGGCGTAGAAATAAAAGATATTGCTGAATTGGTTATGTATCTTCAACACAAATACCATGACAACCTTCTTATAGAGGATTGTATTCACAACGTGGAAAAAGTAATATCAAAGAGGGAAGTGCAAAATGCTATCCTAACAGGTATTCAGCTAGATCGATTAGCTGAAAAAAAGATGCTTGAAGAACCACTTCAAGGTATCATTGAAGTTGACGAAGGATTATATGGTGTAGATGAAATTTTAGCGTTTTCCATTGTGAATGTGTACGGGTCAATTGGTTTTACTAATTATGGGTATATTGATAAACAAAAGCCAGGTATCCTTGAAAAGTTAAATGATAAATCCGGAGGTCAGTGCCATACATTCCTTGACGATATTGTCGGAGCAATTGCAGCTGCAGCATCTAGCCGTCTAGCACATCGTGTAGAATCTACTGAGTGAGGTAAGGGTATATCTCTTGCCTTTTTTACTTTTCCCAAAGCATCATGTTGGGAGCTCCCTTTATCTTTATAGAAGGAGCCCCTAGCATGGCATGTTAACCTTGTATTTCTTTTATACTTCCCACTCATCAAGAGTATTAATAGTATAGGTCGGCTGAACATCTTTCATTTTTAAAATATCCTTCGTTGTCACTCCCGTATGAACAAGCAATGTATCCAGGCCTGCATTTATCCCAGCAAGAATATCCGTATCATAATTGTCACCAACCATTAACGTATCTTCTTTTGCTACCCCTAACACTTCAAGCGCTTGTTCCATAATAATCGACTCTGGTTTTCCGATAAAAATTGGCTCTGTTTGCGTCGAGACCGTAATAACTGAAGTCAAGGAACCATTCCCTGGCAATAAACCTCTTTCAGTTGGAATGGCGATATCTCCATTAGTTGAAATAAAAGTTGCCCCATTTCGTACACCTAAGCAACCGAGCGCAAGCTTTTCATAGTTAATATCACGATCAATCCCAACAATAACAAAATCCGGACCTTCCTCTACTAGTGTAATACCCTTCTCTTGCAACGCTGACTGGATTCCCTCTTCACCAATTACATATGCTGTCGCATCCTTTTTTTTGTCAGCAATGAACTGTGCTGTTGCCATAGAGGTTGTAAAAACTTGTTCCGGCGTTGCAGGGATATCAAAGCCTCGAAGTTTTTCCGCTACCTGCTCTGGGCGTCTGGATGAATTGTTCGTCACAAATAAATAAGGCAATCCCTTATCAATTAGTCTTTGAATAAACGCTCCCGCTTCCTCAATCTTTTCTTTCCCTTTATACATTGTTCCATCTAAATCAATTAAGTATCCTTTATAACTTTTCATCATTTACCTCCATTAGTTCTTCTCCACTATTATAACCAAAACATCTTTAAGTACATTTTTTCAAGAATAAAAACGCCTCCTTTTAAAGAAAGCGTTTTCCACGAAATACATGTTAATTTCTAAAAGCTGATACCGGACCAAGCTCTGTTTCTAAGTAATGACGTATAGATATTGGAAATTGTTTTAGTGTTGATAAAACTTTTCCTAAAGTCTCAGTTAATTCAGTATGGGTAACAGTGGTATATTCTTGGACAAGTTTCTTTCTCCACTCCACAATAACTTTAAGGTCCTTACTCATATCTTTTCTTACGACTTTCTCATCCAATAAAATGTCAATGATATCTTCATAACTTCCAGGGTCACGCATAATAAAGCCATCAATCATTGCATTTCCAACATCCAAAATAGACTCTACGACTGTATGGGCGATTCTTTCTAAAGCTAGCTTTTCAATAGGAGAATCCCAATTATTTTTCTTTTCCAAAATAGCTAATTGTTCCTCCATATATTGAAGAACAACTTCAATCTTTTCTCGATCAACAAAATACAAAGCAGCCACCTCTTTAGACCAAATTGCTTACCAACTCTATTTTAACATAAAGTGAAACTTCAATCAGTGGGGATTTTTACTGCCCATTAATGTGGGGGAAATAAAACAAAATCTTAAAAATCGCTCACTTTATTAGGAGACTGACTTCCATTTTAATTGGCTGCTTTTATAAAGTTTGTTGTTGATGGGAAGCGGACCATTCCTCCCCGAGGAGCCTAGTGTCCGTAGCGGAAATTAACGGGCTAAATTCATAAGTAAAAACAACAATCTGTGAGAAAAGATCCTTTAGAAAACAACCTTTCAATTAAATAAATTCATCAAGAAACTCCTTTAATTCTCCTGCTTCTTCTTCTGTTAATTTAAAGGTACTCTCTAAATAGCCAGGCTCTTCTAAATCATCATTTCCAATAATTGCGAATCGACTGCCTTGTAAATCAAGAATAAGATGTTTTCCATAGTAACGCTCTGTTTTAATAATGGCTAAATCATAACGTTGCTGTTCACCCATAAAGCTGACAAAACGTGTTTCCGTTGCTTCCGTATCATCATATAAATAAAAACGATCTTCCATCCTAAACCCCCCCTTCGTGTAATGAAGCCCCACTAATAATTATTTTACTTTTTTTATTAGGAAGTAAGGACACCCAAAATTACAGTACTCATACAAATAATCTTTGTATGTACTCACCTTTGTATCAAAGGATGCCTTTTGATTTTGGTCGTCAAAAAAGCCTTTTAACCTTAGCTGACCATAGCCCCAATCACCAAAGATATAATCGTATTTCGTTAATATATCACTATATCTTCCCTTAAACGCTTCTTCATCGAAGCCTTCTCTAAATTCTTCTATCATTTCATAACAAGTATTTTGTATGCAAATCATTATAGCGCACCTTCTTTCCATTCCTTATTTAAAATTATAACGGATTGTCCATTAATTACTAAGAGAAAATTAAAATTAAATGGTGACTCTAACAAATGAGGGGGTGTTTTAGTTGAACAAAACAATACTAGGAACAACTTTATTAACCTTTGCTCTTGTTGGAACTGCCTGTTCTGACGATTTTGCGACGAATGATGTATATCCCGAAAATGGAAACACCATCAATGTGAGTGATCGACAAGACCTTTATAATAAAGATGGCAGAGATAGCGAAGATTTTGGTTATGTCCGTCAGCAAAAAAGTCCAGTAGAAGGTCAGCCTATTTCGTATAAAGACATGTATACCGTGGATCGGGAAAAAGTTGCAGATGCCATCAGTAGAATGAGCATTGCCCTTCCCAACGTTAATGACAGCTCTACACTCGTTACAGATGAAGAAGTGCTTGTTTCCTATGTAACAGACAAAGATAAAAAAGATAAAGATGGTCGATTTGCTGTTGCCGATCAAGTAAAAAGAACAGCGATGAGCGTCGTTCCTCGCTGGTATCACGTATATGTCACAGATGATCCGAACTTGATGAGAGATGTTGAAAACCTTGCATCAATGGATACTGATATGGATAATGTCAATACTGCTATTGATGATACTATTAATTTAATGTTAAAAGCTTCTCCTCAAGGAAATAAGGTTGATGCCGGTGAAAATGCTAATGGTGAAATGACGCAGGATAAATATGAATTACAAGATGATGATGTTCACCAGATCAATCGTGAGCGTCAAAAGCGTAACGATCACACGGAAGAATCAAATAACGAGAACAATACAGGTACAACAGGTGATATGCAAGAATAACTTCACTGTAATAAAGGGACTGACACGATTAGACGAGTCAGTCCCTTTAAATAGTTAATTAAGCATTTTGAGCTTCTTTTTCCCCTTGTGCCTGTTTTGCTTTAGCTGCAGCATTTACTTGCTCATCCGCATGATAAGAAGAACGTACAAGCGGTCCTGCTTCACAATGGCTAAACCCTTTTTCGATAGCCGCTTTGCGAAGTTCAGCAAATTCATCAGGATGATAATACTTTTGCACTTTAAGATGTTTTTTAGATGGTTGTAGATATTGTCCAATTGCCATGATATCTACATTGCTTGCACGAAGGTCATCCATTGTTTCAAGAATCTCCTCTTTTGTTTCACCAAGACCGACCATAATACTTGATTTCGTAGGAACATCTGGTTGAAGTTCTTTTGCTCGGCGAAGGAACTCTAGTGTACGATCATATGTGGCACGTGCACGAACTCTTGGAGTCAAACGTCTAACCGTTTCCACATTGTAGTTCATAATATCAGGCTTCGCATCCATTAACGTTTTGATATTATCAAAAACACCACCCATATCAGATGGAAGTACTTCAATCGTTGTAAATGGATTTTTTCTGCGGATTGCTCTTACTGTTTCAGCAAAAACCTCAGATCCACCATCTTTTAAGTCATCACGTGCTACGGCAGTTACAACAACATGTTTAAGATTCATCATTTGAACTGAATCTGCTACACGTTCCGGTTCCTTCCAATCTAATTCATTTGGAAGACCAGTTTTTACTGCACAGAAACGGCATGCACGTGTACAAACATCGCCTAAGATCATAAATGTAGCGGTTCTTCTTGTACCCCAACATTCATGAATATTAGGACAGCGAGCCTCTTCACATACAGTGTGAAGATTGTTCTCCCGCATCATTTTCTTTAAACCAGTATAATTATCATTCGTGTTCAGCTTTATTTTAAGCCAATCAGGTTTACGGATATGTTCATCTTTTTTGCTCAATACCCTCATCTCCAATCATTAATAGTTGCACTGAGGCAAAGGGTGAAACAGACCTAGTATGTAGGTAAGCTAAAATTTATTATAGTACTTCTTTCTTTGTCACTTTATCATACTAAAAAAACGAAAACAAGTATTCAAAACCTTTTGTCAAATCATCCAGGAACAGGTTTATACTGAGACTTAGATTTATTAGGATTTCCTACTATTCCTTTTGACATTCAGTACGGTTAATTTCCATTAATTTATATTAATGATTCTTCAAGAGAGTAACAAAATATAGATAGGACTATTGGAATGGAGGTAAAGAAAGTTGCTCAGAATTCGTTTTGTACTGCTATGCCTCGGCATTATGATGATAAATTTTACTCCTGCCAGTTTAGCTGCTGAAATGACAGAAAAACAAATCCATGAAAAACGATTCGAATTGTTCCAACAAACCGAGGCAGTAACCAATATTCCTTGGTATTACCTCGCAGCTGTTGACCAGTATGAAAGAAGCTTAAGGTTTGCTCGTAAAGACCGCGACAAACCATCCTTTGACAAAGCCATTTCCATTTATATTGAACCTAATAAATGGGTTGGTCCGCTAAACCCTAATAAACATGATCAAAATCCAAAATCTATTGCTTTTTTTGATGGGATTGGGAAAGATGGAAACGGGGATGGCAAGGCAAACCTTGAAACTGATGAAGATATTTTAGCTGCATTTTCTAATTTTGTATTAGAATATGGTATTGACCACGATAATTTTAAATTAGCTTTATGGGACTATTATAAAAGGGATAAGACAGTTAGTATTATTATGGGAAAAGCTAAAATTTATAAACATTTTGGCACAATTCATTTAAATGACAAGGCCTTCCCTCTCCCTTTACGCTTTAACTATAGTTACAACAATACTTGGGGAGATGCCAGAGGTTGGGGTGGAAGAAGAATGCATGAAGGAACAGATATTTTTGCTGATTATGGCGTTCCAGTCCGTGCCACCTCCTATGGTATTATTGAAATGAAAGGATGGAATCGCTTTGGCGGTTGGCGTGTTGGGATTCGCGACATAAATAACACGTACCATTATTTCGCTCATCTTAGCGGTTTTGCAAAGGATTTGAACGTTGGACAAATAGTAGAGCCCGGTAAGGTTATTGGAGGAGTAGGAAGTACAGGATATGGACCTCCTGGAACATCTGGAAAATTCCCACCCCACTTACATTATGGAATGTATAAAGACAACGGCGTATCAGAGTGGTCTTTTGACCCCTATCCTCACCTGAAAATGTGGGAAAAACACGATAAAATAGAGAATAGAAAGAAACGATAATTTAAAACATATAAAAAGCAGACAATGGGTCATTGACCAATTGTCTGCTTTTTATTAATTAGGATTGCTTTGATTGCTTTGATTTCTTTACTGCATTAGCAATACTTGCTGCTAAACCACCCCAGATAATCACCATTCCAAGAATCATCATGAAAATTGCACTACCTGACATATTATCCAACCTCCTTATAGTTTTCAACTTTAGTTTGAGAACTCCATGGTTTGAAGGTTAGTAATATTCCAGCTACGAGGGCAAATAGTGCAACAAACCAACCACCGTATAAAATAAATGCATTGGAATAGTTTTCATAATTTCCTGTTTCTGATTCAAACTGTCTAAGAAGGTTAAGCTTAAATAATCCAAACATCATATAACCAAGAACAATTGGTGTAATGGCTCCGAGACAAACCTTCCACCAGCTACCAAGCTGAATGTCAGAGATCCCATTGGCGTGCGTTTGAAAATCATTAAGTTTACGCAAGATCCAAGCCATTAAGATAACTTCCACTAAACCGATAAATGCAACACCGAACTGGTTAATAAAATAATCTGCTGCATCTAAGAAGAATAGACCGCCTCTTGTCGCAAATATTAAGGAAATTAAAGCGGCAGCCCCACCACCAATTGCAACGGCTTTGTTTCTAGAAATACCAAATTTCTCAGAGAAGCCTGCAACATATGTTTCCGTAATAGATATAAGAGATGATAAACCTGCTAGAACGAGTGATGCGAAGAAAAGGAATCCAAAAAGTCCATTAAGAGCAGGAAATTCATTAATGATTTGCGGGAAAACAACGAATGCCAGCCCAACTCCGCCACTTACAACCTCTTGAACAGATACACCAGCTTGATTTGCCATAAATCCTAAAGCGGCAAATACTCCTATACCAGCTAATAACTCAAACCCTGAATTAGCAAATCCAGTAATAAATGCATTATTTGTTATATCCGATTTCTTTCCTAAATAACTTGAATAAGTAATCATGATCGCAAACGCGATGGATAAACTAAAGAAAATCTGTCCATACGCCGCTACCCAAACGTCAGGTTGCATAATAGCGTCAAAATTTGGTTTGAAGAAGGCGTCTAATCCTTCCATAGCTCCAGGCAATGTTAAAGCTCGAACAACGATTATTAAAAATATTATTACAAGTGCAGGAATAAAAATTCTGTTCGCAACTTCAATACCTTTTTTAACTCCTTTAAATAAAACCCCTAAAGTAATAGCCCAAACTAAAATTAATGGAATTAACACCCCCGGTACTAATCCACCAAATTGACCCGGTGCCTCAGCTAACTTTAAATGCTCTCCGAATAAAAATCCTTCTGTGTCGTCTCCCCAACTAAGATTGAAGGAAAATACACTATAGGACATCGCCCATGCAATAATAACTGCATAATAAGTGGATATTACAAAGGAAACAAAGACTTGCCACCAACCTACCCACTCAAATTTTCTATTTATCCTAGAGTAAGAAAGTGGTGCGGATCCACGATACTTTTGACCTATTGTAAATTCAAGTACTAATAGTGGAATACCAGCTGTTAAAAGAGCAAATAGGTACGGAATAAAAAATGCGCCTCCACCATTTTCATACGCTACGGACGGAAAACGCCAAATGTTTCCTAAACCGACAGCTGACCCAACTGCAGCTAAAATAAATCCGGCCCTAGTCCCCCATTGAGCACGATTCTCCATGATAGTCCCTCCCAAAGGTTCCAAAAGATATTGGAAATTTTTATATTTTCAGATTATTTATAATCTATCAATAGTATAGCTAGTTCTAATGTAATTGTCAAAGACATTTTTAACTAAAATAGTTGGATAACTATGGACCTGTATAGTTCTAAATAAGCATACGAAAAAAGCTTATCCAAAGTAGTAATTTGGATAAGCCTTTTCTATTAAGATTCTTGCTCTATAGCCGTTTCAGTTTTCTTCTTTTTAACAACAAATGGTAGTAGAATAACAATTGCAAGTGTAATAGGGAATGCTAGTATCGTACTACCAGTGAAACCTAAAATAATAAAACCTACAGAAGCAATAACAGCACCAGCTATTGCATAAGGTAATTGCGTAATAACATGGTCCATGTGGTTACTTCCTGCTCCCGTAGAAGACATGATTGTTGTATCCGAAATTGGTGAACAGTGATCACCAAATACTGATCCTGCTAAAACAGCTGCCATCGAAGGTAACAAAATTGTAACATCGGTTGCTACTGCAATCTCTCCTGCAATCGGAAGTAAAATACCGAAAGAACCCCATGAAGTACCTGTAGAGAATGCCATAACTCCAGCAACAAGGAAAAGGATAACTGGCAAGAAACCAGTAGATAAATTTGCCTGTTCCACTAATCCTGCCAAGTACGTTCCTGTTTGCAATTGATCGATTAATGTAACAATCGTCCAGGCAAATAGCAAGATATATATAGCAGGAAGCATTGATTTTGCCCCTTCCATAATTCCTATAGGAAATGCGCTCCCTACTATACCTTTTTTAAAATACTGATTAATAAAGACAATAATTGATATAGCTAATCCAAACAATCCACCATAAAGAAGTGACGCAGTAACATCCGTATTTTCAAATATTGGTAAAATATCAAAATTACCTACCGCTTTATACCCAGTCCATATCATTGCTCCAACTGTACCAATCACAAGCCCAAGTATTGGGAGCAATAAACCAGCAATCGAGCCTTTATCACTGACAGGGAGGTCATTTTTTAATTCTCCCGGGATTTCCTTATTAGGGTCATACAGACTTCCAGTTTCTACAGCACGTGTTTCATGAAACTTCATTTGACCAAAATCTAATCCTCTAGTAGCAACAATAAGTACTAAAGCAATTGCCACCCATACATAGAGGTTCATCGGGATCATTTGAATAAATGCAGAAAACGCGGAGTACTCCGTAATATTATGTGTTGCTAAGATTGTTCCAATTAGACCTATAATGTATGCTCCCCAACTCGAAATTGGTGAGACGACACAAATCGGTGCAGACGTCGAATCAATAATGTAAGCAAGCTTAGCTCTTGAAATTTTGTGACGGTCCGTAATTGGTCTTGAAACTTGTCCAACTGCCAAAGCATTAAAATAGTCATCAATAAAAATTATGATACCTAAAACAGCAGCTAAAATTTGAGCACCAGCTCTCGTTTTCACACGGGACATTGCCCATTCTCCAAATGCACGACTGCCTCCAGAAATATTTACAAACGCTGTAATGACACCAAGAATCAATAAGAATAAAATGATATACACATTCCAGGTGTTTAGTGTGCCTTCACTGACAAAGATGCCTTTAAATGCATCCCACATAAAGGTAAATGTTTTTGTAATTGAGAATTCAGCTAAAAGGAAGGCTGATGCGACAATCCCTACTCCTAAAGAAAGTAGTACCCGCCGCGTAAGTATAACCATAATAATGGCTAGAAGGGGTGGTATTAAAGAATAGATTGTGTTTTCCATAGTTTCCTCCTCATTGATAGGGGGGACACTAAGTAGCATGACAGAAGACAAAATAAAAAAGGCAATGATAGAGAACTCTATCATTACCTTGTTAGTAATGAGATCATTGCTCCATCACGATCTGTAGCTCCCCATTATGAAAATTCTTCATAATGACAGTGTTACCCTTATTTAAGGTAACCCCAGCGAATAAATCTATGACTAAAATTTATCCACTTCGGCAAGATTCCCTTTCATCTGTGATCCTTGTTGTCATCCTCACACAGAATACTCTTGAATAATGCACCTCTACCCCATCGGATTGATGATGTGGTGTTATATTTAATTTCCTTTAATAATATACCAGATTCCTTCAATCCTGACAATGTTATTTTTTCTCAATTTGTTGGAACTTCAATAGATGGCGAAGTCTCTCCACCATTATTAAAAAATTCCGGTACATCTCCTTTAATATTCCCTTTCGCAATTAGTACATCCTGCTTTACTGTTGTTTCTTTCGTTGCAAATGGAATAATAGTCTGAACTTTCACCTCTAACTGAACATAGATATTAACCATTGCATTATTAATTCCCCAAGGTACTGTTTCATCTTTTAAATTCGCAGAAACATTTCCTACAACATGAAAACGTATAGGGACTTGTGGTCCTAAATTAGCTAATAACACATTATCGGTAGCCTGCCCAAGAGGTACTGTATATACAATTCCCTCGTCCCCTTTTGTTCCTTCCTGATCAATTTCAACATCTGTTAAAAATTCTAACTCCTTTATGTTCCCATCTTCAGCTTCATTTAGATTAACCTGAGCAGCATTATGTATTTCAGACATAACTCTGCTTATAATCTCTGCATTGTATTGATAATTGCCTGCATCGTCGGTGTATATTATTTCATTCACATCCATTACATTGGCAATTCTTTTGTTAACAGCATTGGTAAGGACTAAGTTTGCTATTTCCCTTGATTTTGATTCAGCATATGCTATTAATGTTGGAGTTATCCCTCTATTGACCATCCATAGTCCACCTGCTGTTGATAAGGTAAAAAAAATAAACGTAATGATAAACACATACTGTAATGGTAATGGCCCGCGCCCACGCGGGGGTTTATATGTTTTGAACTTAGGCAAAAAAATCCCCCCTTACAAGCTATTGTTATGCACAGTAAGGAGGGTTTAGCAGAACAAATTATTAACTTTTTAACATACCATTCTCATAATCAGGATCAAATCCAACAACCATTTTATCCAAATGGTTTTTCAAATCTAATTCATAAGGTTCATTTAGCTCTTCCCCATCTTCATAGAATACCCGTAAGACAGGGCGCTCCGTTACGCTTTTATTTTGCTTCAACACTAGTCCTTTTCTCCCGTCATTCAAATCGACTACCATTCCAGTAGGATAGATAGCGATGGAGCGACGAAAGGCTTCCACTACGTCTTTATCAAATAATGTATCTGCTCCGGCAAATAATATCTCTAATGCTTGATGCGGAAGCATTGCCTTCTTGTAAATTCTATTTGTTGTCATTGCATCAAATACATCCGCTACTGCAATTATCTTTGCGTATGGATGTATTTCATTTCCTTTAATCCCCCGCGGATATCCAGAACCGTCTAATCGTTCATGATGCTGATAAGCGCAATGTGCAACTAAGAGTGAAACTGTTTGTAATTGTCTTAATATATTAAACCCATATTCAGAGTGCTTTTGAATCTCAACAAATTCATTTGCAGTCAATTTACCAGGCTTTAATAATATTTCTTCCGGAACGAGCATTTTCCCGATATCATGTAAAATAGCCCCAAGCCCTAATTGTTCTAATTGCTTCTGGGTTAATTTTAGTTCAACCCCCATTGACAACGTATAAAGGGTAACATTGAACGAGTGATGAAAAATGTATGAATCATATGCATAAACATCCGTCAATACTGTCAATATATCCGAATTTGTTTTAACTTCAGTTAGGATTGTATTAATAATTGATTTAAATTGTTTTGTACTTTTTTCAAGAGCCATTATATTTGTAGAAAGATTCTTTTTGCTTATCTGCGTAAACGTCTCTTCAATTCTCTGAACCGCCTCTTGCTTAACCGCACTAGAAAAAGAGTTTTCTAACTCAATCCCATTAGATAACGAATCTTTTATATATACGTATTGGATTTCAAGTTCCTTCAGTCTTGTAATCATTCTTTCTGTTATAGACACATTTTCGTGAATTAATGCTTGTCCCTTTAAATTATATACAGTTGTCGCGAGTACCATTTCTGGTTTTAACGTTTTAGTTGAGATAAGTCTCATAAAACTCTCCTATGTAATTTCTTCATTTTTCGACAAAATTTACTAATAAATTTATTATAAAGGATAAACATCATCTTTCAAGCTAAAATTCAGCCATTATTAATCGTAAAATAAAAAAAGACTGCCTCACAAGCACCTAAGCCCTTCCTTTCAACTAATATATAGTTAATTAAGGAGGACCTAGGACTTTGCTTTAAGCCAGTCTTCATTACACCCTACCATTTTGCACGGTATGAGTTATCATACCATCTTCAATAGTGCATCTCTTCCTATCATACCTTTTGTAATCCCAATATTTTGTGCTTCTATCGTGATTGATTCTAATGGAGCATCTAGCAATTGATCTATCGTTTTCACTCCAACTGCTCTACCAGCAATAATTTTACGATCTTGAAGTTTTTCATTCAGCAAGCCAACATCTAAAGCACCACACATAATGTAACCTTTTTCACTTGTTACAACTAGAAGATTCGTTTTTGGAAGCTGAACAGAGACTGCCAAAAAAGTATGACCTCCGATTTCGACCGGAGAAAGATTCATCATGGTTGATTCTCTCCTTTCTTCATATTTTATGAAAAAAGAGCATCAAGGGTGAGGCTTTATCGCTTTAATTTCCATTCCAAAATATCTCGCATAAATTCAGGCATAAAATACTTTTTTGATGCGCGATGAAGTTCTGGAAAAAAGTGTCCAAATGTAAACATATCTGTCGTTGCAAGTTTATACTTTCCTTGAGGGTCAATAATATTTCCTTGGACGCGAAGTGTTTGCCCATTACTTCCTATAGTAATGCCACTATAGATGAAATTCCCCATTACTTTTCCTCTAAAGCCTAGTCCTTTTATTTGAAGATGAGGCCACTTCTCATCAAATGTTTGTTTAATAACCTCTTTCAGTTCCGCTCCCGTTAACTCTATTAAACACGGGTTTATAGGATGAGGTAATATTTTGTGTAAATCATACTTTGTTACCTCTCCACGACTCAAGCCATTCAGCAGTAGACCCGCATTTAAAAAAGCACAGTCTGCATCACACCATTCTAATAATCCATCAGTAAGTAATTGTGGCAGAGGGGACAACTGAAACCAATCCGCTTTTAATTCAGTATCCAAAAAGGCAACAGGTTGATCCAGCAGTTTCTTTCCTTCCACAAACCAATTTTCTATCTCCCTCTCCTCTAATGGGCTCTTAGGAAGTTCCTGATGCTCGTAAAGTTGAGCTTGTCTTGATAACAATTTTTTCGAAACTGTATCAACTTCTAGTATTATGTGACCGACAAATTGGCCGTACTTTCCTGCAGCACCTAATAGGGAATTATTAACCTCTTTCCCTTCACGAAGAATATGGTGTGTGTGTGCACCCAAAATGATATCTACTTCCGGAAACTGTTCTGCAATCCATTCATCATCTTTAATTCCAAGATGTGAAAGCAGAATTACATAGTCTGCCATTGGTTTTACTTTGTTAATAAGATACCCCAACTCATCCATCGGAGCTGTAACCTTCCATCCTAATGGTTCATAGAAGTTTCCAAAGTTTGCTGTTAGCCCAATTACACCTATTTTCATCCCACTTTTTGTAGTATAAATTTTATACGTATCCACCCAGGATGGAATGTCCTTTTCCATTGTGTAAAGGTTTCCTATTATCACATCAAACTCCGCTTTATCATATAAAGAATCTAAGTCATCATGATCGAGAGTAATGCCCTCATTGTTTCCAATAGTGACAGCATTGTACCCGACCTCGTTCATTAATGCTATATTTCCTTTTCCTAAGGTTCCCTCTGTAAAAGGGTGCCAACGGTCAACATGATCTCCTAAATCAAACAGAAATACGTTGTCCTTCTCTTCTTCATGCCATTTTTTTCTTTTCTTTAAAAAGTCTCGTATCCGAGGCCAATGCTCTAAATGACTATGAAGATCATTTGTATGATAAATATGTATCATTTCTTTCATTTTTTCTCCTCCTCTCCAAGAAAAGTTGACCCGTTCCAGTTCCAGCAGCTAGCCCGCTATGGAAAAGATAATTCCCCCTCTAAAGGTAAAAAATGCCTTCCCGCGGGAAATCCCTATTTTCTTCGCGAGCTGACCAAGTTGCTTCCACTTTTCTTATTACCCAACAATCCCTTGATAGATTAAGCGGATACCCATAATAATCAAAATAATCCTTAGTATATTTACAAGTGTTTTGGATTCTAATTTTGTATTTAAAAAGGAACCTATCCTTGCGCCACTCCACGCTCCGGGAATAAGGACTAAAGCATATAGCCATTTAACATTCCCTAAATATATATGCGTCCCCGAGCTGACGAGCGCGGAAAGAAAAACCATAAACATTGATGTAGCAACAGCAACATGAGGTGGAAAAAGAAAAATAAGAATCATTGCTGGCACCATTAACGAGCCCCCGCCTATCCCAAATAGTCCAGAAGCAAAACCAACGGCAAAAGCAATTGCTGTGCCGACTATCGGTGGGAAACTATAAGTAAATGTTTCCCCGTTTGGGTCTGTAAAAGAACGCTCATAGGATGCATTACGAAATAAATTAACCGGCTTTAGTTTATCGCGTATCATCAAAATAATTGCTGTGACAATCATAAAAAAACCAAAATAAAGATTAAAATCTTCCATATTTAAATCCTTATTAAACCATGCTCCAACAATAGAACCAGGACCACTTCCCGCAAAAAAGATTAATCCACTTTTATAATCTACTCTCTTATATTTTAAATAAGCAAGCGTAGAAGAAAGCCCTGTAAATATCATAATAAATAAAGAAGTCCCTACAGCCGTTTGAGGATTAATTCCTTCTAGCCATGAGGTTGATGTTCCAAAGTAAAGTAGTGCAGGTACAACGATGACTCCCCCACCGAGCCCAACTAAAGAACCTATTGCGCCTGCAAATAATCCTATAGAAAGGAGTATTATCCATACCATCAAAATTCCAACTCCCAGTTCTATCTAGTTGTATTAACAAATAGCTTCCGCTTTTCTAATTGGCTTTTTTCCCATAGATTGTTGTTTTTACTTGTGAATTTTACCCGTTGATTTCCGCTACGAACACTAGCGGAAGCGGCTTAGTCAGCTCGTGAAGAAAATAGGAAAACTCCCAAAAGGCGCCCTTCGCCTTTTGGGGATTTTATCTTTTTCACAGCGAGCTAGCCGCTGGAGCCAGACACTCGGCTTCGCCTGTGAAGTCTCTCACTTCCCTTTATTTCGGCAGGAGTCTAGTGCCCTCCGCTCCGATCAACTCAGTAGGTCCAACTTAGTTTTTAGCTAAAAAGCAACAATCTTTACAAATAGCCTTCTAATTAAAACAACCCCAATTGTTTTGGAGCCAGTCCTTCGTATTGTATATTTAATAAATGAATTAGCTCTTTTGCATTATCTGCTGCGTCCCCACCTGAATTGTTATTAAAAAGAATGAAAAGGTTTTTTGTTTGTTTTTCGAGTTTCTTTATTTTTTCTAGCCATTCCGTTAGTTCTTCGGTTGTGTATCGATATAAATAACGGACTTCTCGCCAATTTTCTCCATTTGGTTTATTCCAGCCATATACATTTCGACCATGAAATCGAATAAGAGTTGCCTCGTCATTAGTTGGTTTTAATATGGTTGGGACCGATCCTTCTCCTGCCTGTGGTTCGTCACAAATACTATGTATCCAACCTTCTTGTTTCATAAAATCAAGTGTTCTCTCACGATAAGGCTCCCGAAACCATGATTGATTCCGGAATTCTAATGCTAACGGCAACCCGCTTAACTCCCTTTTACAAAAGCGAATATAATCAACATGGGCTTTTTTACAATCAAACCATGGAGGAAACTGTAACAGCACCATAGCAAGCTTTTTTGCTTTTAGATAAGGAGTTAGCGACAAACGAAAAGCTTCAAACATCTCATACTTATTTTCAAAAGGTATTTCCCCTCGCTGATGACCTGTAATCCCCTGGTATGCTTTCACAATAAACTGAAATGAATTCGGAGTTTCCTTTACCCACTTCTCAGCATTTTTTAATGGCTGAATAGCATAAAAAGTAGAGTCTACTTCAACAATTGGAAAGTGTGCTCCGTATTCCTTTAATTTATCCCTTGGAGACACATTAATATATAAGGAATCATGATCTCCCCAACCAGTAACACCTATGTAAACCATATTTTAAACACCTTCTTTTGTATAAGCACTATTATTTTACCATACACCATCCAATATTTCTTTAAACCTGTAGGGTACTTCTTATACGAATTAGAGTACCATTTATTGACCCACCTTATCTATTTAAACCAAAATAAAAACTCCCCTGATTGTAATCAGGAGAGTTCTTATACTATTAATTATCCGATTGAACCTTCCATCTCGAACTTGATTAGACGGTTCATTTCAACGGCATATTCCATTGGTAGTTCTTTTGTGAATGGCTCAATAAAGCCCATTACGATCATTTCTGTTGCTTCCTCTTCTGAAATACCGCGGCTCATTAGATAGAATAACTGTTCTTCTGACACTTTTGAAACCTTTGCTTCATGTTCTAATGAAATGTTATCATTTAAAATTTCATTATAAGGAATCGTGTCAGATGTTGATTGGTTATCCATGATAAGCGTATCACATTCGATATTGGAACGTGCACCTTCCGCTTTTCGTCCGAAATGAACGATACCACGATATGTTACTTTACCACCGTGTTTAGAGATGGATTTAGAAACAATCGTTGAAGAAGTGTTTGGTGCAAGGTGAGTCATTTTTGCACCAGCATCCTGATGTTGGCCTTTACCTGCTAAAGCGATAGAAAGTGTCATACCGCGAGCACCTTCACCTTTAAGAATAACAGCAGGGTATTTCATCGTTAATTTTGAACCGATATTTCCGTCTACCCATTCCATTGTTGCATTTTTTTCACAAACAGCACGTTTTGTTACAAGGTTATACACGTTGTTTGCCCAGTTTTGGATGGTAGTGTAACGGCAATATGCGTTGTCTTTAATGATGATTTCCACAACTGCAGAGTGTAAAGAGTTTGTTGTGTAGACAGGTGCCGTACATCCTTCCACATAGTGAACGCTTGCGCCTTCATCAACAATAATAAGTGTACGTTCAAATTGTCCCATATTTTCGGAGTTGATACGGAAGTACGCTTGAAGTGGCGTTTCCACTTTTACCCCTTTTGGCACATAGATAAATGATCCACCTGACCATACTGCTGAGTTTAATGCGGCGAACTTATTATCTGTTGGTGGTATTACTTTTGCCCAGTGCTCACGGAAAATATCCTCATTTTCTTTAAGAGCTGAATCTGTATCTTTGAAGACAATTCCTTGTGCTTCTAAATCTTCTTGCATATTGTGATAAACAACTTCAGATTCATACTGAGCAGATACACCTGCAAGGTATTTTTGTTCTGCTTCTGGAATACCAAGTTTATCAAACGTTTGTTTGATCTCATCTGGTACTTCATCCCAAGAACGCTCTGACTTCTCAGATGGTTTTACATAATAAGTAATTTCATCAAAGTCTAATGAGTTTAGGTCCCCACCCCATTGTGGCATTGACATTTTATAAAAATGCTCAAGTGATTTCAAACGGAAATCAAGCATCCACTGTGGCTCATCTTTCATTCGAGAGATTTCTTCGACAATCTCACGAGTTAAACCACGCTTTGAACGGAAAATTGATACGTCTTTATCAGAAAACCCGTATTTATAATCCCCGATCTCTGGCATTTTTTTAGCCATGTTGATTCCTCCCATTCATTTTATGGAGTCGAAGAGTTGGTGAAACTAACACCTTACTCTTCCTCTTTTACTCCTTTTTCCATCGCTTTCCACGAAAGAGTAGCACATTTGATTCTTGCTGGGAACTTCGCTACTCCCTGTAAAGCCTCTATATCACCTAAATCTACATCTATCTCTTCATCGTAATCTTTTCCTTGCATCATGTCAGAGAAAAGTTTTGACATTTTTAAAGCTGTGTCAATTTCTTTCCCTTTAATTGCCTGAGTCATCATCGAAGCAGAAGCCATCGAAATGGAACATCCTTCACCGTCAAACTTAGCATCCTCAACAATGCCCTTTTCTACTTTCAAAGTAAGACGAATTCTATCTCCACAAGTAGGATTATTCATGTCGACTGTCATGCTTCCATCTTCTAGTGATCCTTTGTTACGCGGATTTTTGTAATGATCCATGATCACCTGACGATATAACGTATCTAAGTTATTAAAAGACATCGCTGAAATACTCCTTTGTTTTCACAAGTCCAGCTACAAGCTTATCAATATCTTCTTCTGTGTTATACAAGTAAAAGCTTGCACGAGCTGTTGCAGATACTTTTAACCATTTCATTAATGGTTGAGCACAGTGGTGACCTGCTCGAACTGCAATTCCTTCTGCATCTAAAACGGTGGCTACATCGTGAGGGTGCACGTCATCAATATTAAAAGTGACAAGACCAGCACGTTTAGAAGGGTCGTTTGGACCAAACACGGTCAATCCTTCAACATCTGACATTTTCTCCAACGCATAGGCAGCAAGCTTATGTTCATGCTTTTCAATTTCATCAAGCCCAATTTGCTCTAGAAAGTCAATAGCAGCACCTAAACCGATAGCCCCTGCAATAATAGGAGTTCCACCTTCAAATTTCCAAGGAAGCTCTTTCCATGTGGAGTCATAAAGACCGACAAAATCAATCATTTCTCCTCCAAATTCAACAGGCTCCATTGCTTCTAATAAAGCTTTCTTTCCGTAAAGGACACCAATACCTGTCGGACCAGCCATTTTATGACCAGAAAAAGCAAAAAAGTCGCAGTCTAAGTCGTTTACGTCCACTTTCATATGAGGTGCTGATTGTGCACCATCTACTACCATAACTGCCCCATTTTCATGAGCAATTTTAGCAATTTCTTTAACAGGATTCATTGTACCAAGGACATTAGAAACCATCATGATAGAAACGATTTTCGTTTGAGGAGTAACCGTTTCTCTTACGTCTTCAATGGAAATAGTCCCATCTTCTTGAAGGGGAACATATTTAAGTGTTGCCCCTTTTTCCTTCGCAAGTTGTTGCCAAGGAATAATATTGCTATGGTGCTCCATGTGAGAGATAACAATTTCATCGCCTTCGCTCACATTAGCACGCCCATAGCTTGCTGCAATGGTATTAATTGAAGTTGTGGTCCCTCTAGTAAAAATTACCTCTTCCGTTGAAGCAGCATTAATAAACTTTCGGACCTTCTCACGCGCACCTTCATACCCATCTGTTGCTCTTGTACCTAGCGTATGCACACCTCTATGAACATTGGAATTATGCTTCCGATAATAGTCATTAATTGCTTCAATCACTGATATCGGTTTTTGAGATGTTGCAGCACTATCTAGGTAAACCAGTGGATGACCATTTACTTCTTGATCGAGAATCGGAAATTGTTTGCGAATCTCTTGGACATTCATTAGTTAACTTTCCTTTCAATTACCTCAACAAGTTGTTTCTTAACTCCTTCAATAGGAAGTTGGTTCACAACTGGAGCAAGGAATCCATGAATAACTAATCGTTCCGCTTCTTTTTGCGGTATACCTCGGCTCATCAAATAATAAAGTTGAAGTGGGTCGACACGTCCAACAGAAGCAGCATGACCAGCTGTTACATCATCTTCATCAATAAGAAGAATTGGATTTGCGTCTCCACGTGCTTTTTCACTTAACATGAGCACACGAGATTCTTGTTCAGCATTTGACTTAGAGGCACCATGTTCAATCTTTCCGATTCCGTTAAAGATGGAAGAAGCTTCCTCTTTCATCACGCCATGCTTTAATATATATCCTTCAGAGTTTTTACCGAAGTGAACAATCTTTGTAGTAAAGTTTTGTTTTTGTTTTCCACGTCCTACTACAACCATTTTCGTATCTCCGTAGGAACCATCACCAAGAAGGTTTGTCACATTTTCAGAAACAGTATTACCATCATTCATTAAACCAAGTGCCCATTCAATGCGAGCATCTCTTTTGGCAATACCACGACGGTTAACATATGTTGTAAGGCCACTTGTGAGGTTATCAACCGCACCATACGCCACTTTTGCATTATCGTTGGCAATTACTTCCGTCACAATGTTATACACACCATTTTCTACCTCTGTTGTAGAAATATAGTTCTCCACATATGTTACAGAGCTATTATCTTCCGCTACAACCAACACATGGTTGAACATTGCCACTTCTGGATTATCGTGAACATACACAGCTTGAATAGGTTCTGCTATTTCAACATTTTTAGGAACGTAAAGGAATGTTCCACCGTTAACAAGAGCAGCATGAAGCGCTGTTAATTTGTGTTCATCCACTTTAACTCCTTCTGTCATATAATACTTTTGAAGAAGGTCACTATGTTTTGATACTGCTGTTAGAATATCAGTGAAAATAACTCCTTTACTTTCCAAGTCTTTGGAAAGTGAAAGAAAAGCTGGTGTATTGTTTCTTTGTACATAAAGGTTTTTATTTTCATTATCCAGATCAATCAGTGATTGTGCTTGTTCTGGTAACTCATTAAGTGTTTGATAAGCATCACTTTTTACAGTGTGCTTTTGAAATCCAGTAAAATTCCACTTATCAATTTTTGTTTTATCAGGCT
This sequence comes from Bacillus seohaeanensis, assembly GCF_042684945.1. Classification (NCBI taxonomy): domain Bacteria; kingdom Bacillati; phylum Bacillota; class Bacilli; order Caryophanales; family Bacillaceae; genus Bacillus; species Bacillus seohaeanensis. The sequence goes on from NZ_JBHUMF010000013.1 coordinate 30,020, forward strand.
TTGGAAGTCCTAGTTCATTTGCTTTTTCGAAAGCATCCGTACGCATCTTAGTAAACCATTCAGGTTCACCAAGTTCTTTTGAGTAGGAGCTGACATAGTCCTGATCTACTGTTAGTTTCGTTTCTACAGTCATAATTATCCCCCTAACACTTACGCTTCTTGGCCTACAGTTTCGTCCTTAATTCCTAGTTCTTCCTTAATCCAGTCATATCCTTCTGCTTCAAGACGTTGCGCTAATTCTGATCCACCGGATTTCACAATACGTCCTTGCATCATTACATGAACCTTGTCTGGTGTAATGTAGTTAAGAAGACGTTGATAGTGAGTAATGATTAGGCAGCCAAATTCTTCGCCACGCATTTTGTTGATTCCTTTAGATACAACTTTAAGTGCATCAATATCAAGACCGGAGTCAATTTCATCAAGAATTGCAATCTTTGGCTCAATCATCATTAATTGAAGAATTTCGTTACGTTTTTTCTCACCGCCAGAAAACCCTTCGTTAAGGTAACGCTGTGCCATATCGGGATCCATTTCTAAATATTCCATTGTAGAATCCATACTACGAATGAATTTCATTAAAGAAATCTCGTCTCCCTCTTCACGACGGCTATTAATGGAAGAACGAAGGAAATCTGCGTTTGTAACACCGCTAATTTCACTTGGATATTGCATTGCAAGGAATAGTCCAACGCGAGCGCGCTCATCTACTTCCATTTCTAATACATCTTTACCATCAAAGGTAATGCTTCCTTTTGTTACTTCGTATTTAGGGTGCCCCATTATAGCGGAAGATAAAGTGGATTTACCAGTACCGTTCGGACCCATGATTGCATGGATTTCTCCACCTTTAACTTCAAGGTTAACCCCTTTTAAAATTTCTTTTCCTTCAATTTCAACATGTAGATCTGTGATTGTTAGTGTAGAACCTGCCATGTATAATACCTCCGTGACTTTTATAAAATGAATTTTAAGAATTATTATAACCATTCTCATTTTATTCTCATTACAATCTTATATCAAATAAAAGTTATAATCAACTTTTTCAAGCTATTGTTCTGTACTAATTTACTTTGTTGAATACTTTTTTATTGTGAGCATTATTTCTAATAAATATATTAGTAAAAAGAAAAAAACCAGTGTTATTAGCCACTGGTTTTTCCCAGAGTGTCGAGAAACCCTTTAGGCTCCCGACAACTTGAACGGTTTTTGATAGAAAACAGGGAAAGAAGGATTGAAATAGAGGGATAATTCTTCAAAATAGCCTTCCATCCTATCTTTTTGATGAGATGGAGGGCTATTTTCTTCATATTTTGGCAAGCAGCTGTCATAAATGCCTGCTCTTGGACAGACTTCACCCCTCGAAATCGTGCGTACCGATAACCATGAAGCTCTTTCGCATCGGCAAAACTTCGTTCAATAGTAGAACAGCGAAGCCTATATAATTGTTTTCCTTCGCTTGTTCGTTTATGTTGACGCGTGATTTCCTTATATCCTTCCCAGATGTGCCGTGTAATCGTGCGTTGTTTTTGCTTGGTAGACATACAATCTGAGCGAAGAGGGCAAACTTCACAATCGCTCTTATTGGATTTATAGTGACGATATCCATCACGGTCCGTTGTAGAGTAAGAAAGCATGCACCCCATTGGACAAGCGTACACATCCTTTTCTTCTACATAATGAAATTTCCGTTTTGGTAGACTCTTTTTGGGGTTTCCAAACCGGCGATACCCCATCACCGTAAAGATATTTTGTTCGATTAGTTTCTTACAAATATAGTTGTTAAAATAACCGGCATCCAAAGCGATAGCTTCTACACGAAATTGAAATTTCTCTATTTGCTTTTGAAGGCGTGCCAAATACGGCTCGGAATCTGCCACATTTCCAGCCGTGATAAACGTATCTGTAATGATATTATATTTCGCATCTACCGTGCGATGATCTAAATAGTAAAACCCTTTAGGCTTTCCATCGCGCATAAGAAAGCCACTTTCCGGGTCCGTTTTACTCACTCTCGTTTGTTTTGTTTTGGCAACGCCTTCCTTCTTTGGTTTTAATGCTTTTTTCCGTGTTGAATACGATCTTCTGTCACAGCTGCTTCTAATTCTTCTAAGTACTCTTTTGGACGCTCTTCTTTTGCTTTTCGAATAAATTTATTTTTATTCGCGTTGGCTTTGATATGAGTAGAGTCGGACGTTAAAATGCGCCCTCCTACCATTTTCTGTTCTGCAGCTTGATGGATAATTTCATCAAAGATGTCTTCGAAAATCGTGGTGTTAAGGAATCGAGTACGTCGGTTAAAACTGATGGTGGAGTGGTGAGGAACTTGATCGGATAAAGACAATCCTAAAAACCAACGATACGCAAGGTTCATTCTAATATCTTTCGCTAATTGACGTTCGGATCGAATGCCATAAAAATAACCAATAAACATCATTTTAAAAAGGGTAATAGGGTGAATGGAGGGTCTTCCGTTATCTTCACAATAATAAGGTTGTAACTTTTCTTCAATAAATGAAAAATCAATCGTGGCTTCTATGGCACGTAAAAAGTGATCCTCTGGAACTAAGGATTCAACCGATACGGTTACCTCTTGATCTCGATGATTCTGTAAAGCTCCCATCATACTGCATCTCTCCTTCTTCTTTTCTTTTTAGCAGTGTTAACAGATAGGAGTACATATAGACCTAAAAAAGGCTGTTGAGAAAAAACTTTCTCAACAGCCTGAAAAAAACCAGTGTTATTAGCCACTGGTTTTTCCTTACTTCTTCCTTATTATATATTAACATTCACTTTACTATCAAGACCCGCAATCATTCTCCTGCTTTTTCTATACTCTCGTTCTCTTTTCATTTCTACCTTCATCCTGATATTATGCTTTCTCTTGTACACCTCATATCCAACACCATGCGCTCCATGCATCGCCTTTTCCATATCGCTTGTGTACTCCATATCAAGAGGATCGATAATCAATCATTCCTTTCGTTTTTTTGAACTTTACATCTAATACTATACTACCCGCCATTCCATATGACAAAACGGATTTAACGGCATTTTTCCAATTCTAGAAAGGTGGTAAGACATTTCACAAACCACCGTTTAATTTTCACAATATTCCGTCTATATACTACCGATTATTCTTTATTTGAAATTTCTCATCGATCAAAAGCTTGATTTAATGGGGATTCACAAGTGTTAGTCCATCTATCAGCAATAATAATTTAGGTTTAATTTTTCTATTGTTTAAGCTGATTTAATTCCTGGATTGATTCTTGTACAAGAGTAACAGCTTGGCTGATTGCTGCCCCTCCTCCAAAAGCAGCTGTAACACCCACCGCTTCTAAAATTTCATTTTCAGAGCACCCCTCGTCTAAGCACCCTTTTGTATGATAAATAATGCAATATTCATCTTGAGAATATAAAGAAATGCCTAATGCAATTAATTGCTTTTCTTTTTTTGAAAGCACACCTTCTTTAAAACATTCCTCCGTAAAAGAATTAAAGTGACCTGCTAGCCCTGGCATTTTCTCAGTAAATACACCTAAACCTGCTTTATAATGATGAAGAGCAGCCTCCGTTGAATTTCTTGCTTCAAATTCCATTTTCTTCAGCTCCATTTCTAATAAAAATCTGTCAGAAATAGTATGAGCTAAACGAAAAAGGAATATGTTTTGTTCAAAATGGTAGTTTTTATAAGCTTCTTTCCCAAAGGTTATTTTCGTAAAATTTGTTGTTTATAGGAAATGGATTGTTCCTTTCCAAAACTAACTCATATAAAGTAAAAACCCAGACCCAAAATTTGGACCCAGGTTTTCATTTTACAACTATTTATTCGCTAACTGGAACGACTGCTCCGCCCCACTCTTCTAAAATAAAGTTTTGGATTTCCTCTGAACGAAGAACTTCTACCAATGCTTTAATTTCCTCTTTATCTTCATCGCCATTATTTACTGCAATTACGTTAACATATGGAGATTCTTTATCTTCAATCGCGATGGAATCCTCCATTGGATTTAACCCTGCATCAATCGCATAGTTAGAGTTGATTAGTACCGCGTCCCCTTCACCATTTTCATAAAATTGAGGAAGAAGAGCTGCTTCATATTCATAATCAAATTTTAGGTTTTTAGGATTTTCCGCTATATCCTCAATGGTAGCTTTTGTCTTTTCCACATCCTCTTTTAACTTGATTACACCTTTGCTTTCTAACATAGCAAGAATACGCCCATGGTCTGCAACAGAGTTACTCATTAAAATAGTTGCTCCATCTGGAAGGTCTTCTAATGATTCATGCTCTTTTGAATAAACACCGATTGGCTCAATGTGAATTCCACCTGCATTAACAAAATCGTAACCGTGCTCTGCTTTTTGTGCTTCCAAGTAAGGGATATGCTGGAAGTAATTAGCATCAATCTCTCCATCGGCTAACGTTTTGTTAGGTAAGATATAATCTTGAAAAGTTTCAACTTCCAATTCAATTCCTTTTTCTTCTAATAACGGCTGTGCTTTTTCCAAAATCTCTGCATGAGGAATATTAGAAGCTCCAACAACTAATTCTTTTAACTCCTTATCACCTTCGCTACCTGAACCTTCTTCTGTACCACATGCTGCTAGTGCAAAAATACTTGTTGCTGTTACTATACCTGCCAACCATTTTTTCATCCTATTTATCTCCTTTTCTGTAACTTTTTCGTCTATACAGTTTTTTTATCTTTTATCCAATTTATTAGTGATAAGATCACCGATAAATTGAAGTGCAAATACTATTATTAAAATGACAATCGTCGCAGCTAATGTAACATCATCCCTGCTGCGCTGAAATCCATCTAGATACGCTAAGTTTCCAAGTCCACCTGCACCAATTACTCCCGCCATCGCAGTATACCCAACTAAAGCAATGGCTGTAACAGTTAGCCCTGACACTAAAGCAGGCATTGATTCCGGAAGTAATACCTTCCAAATTATCGTGCTTGTTTTAGCACCCATTGACTTGGCTGCTTCAATAACACCTTTATCAATCTCTCTCAGCGCTATTTCAACCATCCTTGCATAGAACGGTGCTGCACCGATGATCAATGCAGGCAAAGCTGCATTTGCACCTCTAATTGTATCTAATAGAAATTTTGTAAATGGTATTAATAAAACAATTAATATGATAAATGGAATAGAACGAAAAACATTGACAACTGCACTCGTTACCCCATAAACAATTTTGTTTTCCCACAAATTTTCTTTTGATGTTAAAAATAATAAAATCCCTAAAATAATTCCTAAAACAAATGTGATTAAGACTGACAACCCCGTCATATAGAGAGTCTCAACTGTCGCTTCCCACATTTTTTCCCAATCTACATTTGGAAACAGATTTTCAATCATCGTTCCATCACCTCCACCTTCACTGATTGCGTTTCAGTAAACTTAACGGCTTCTGTGACGGTTTGTGCTTGTCCATCAAGTTGGACAAATAATGTTCCGTACGACCCTTTTTGTGTTTGTGAAATTTTCCCCTGTAGGATATTCACATTAACATCAAAATTCCTTATTAAATTTGTAATCAAAGGTTGTCCAGTCGTTTCTCCTACAAATGTCAATTTAAGCACTTTCCCATTCGGATATTGTTCTAGCAAACTATCAATCGCTTCTTCCGTTTCATCTGATTGTGAAACTTCTTTAACGAACCGTTTTGTTACCTCTTGTTGTGGATTACGAAATATGTCTAGCACTTCTCCCAATTCTGCCACTTTACCATCCTCCATTACTGCTACTCGATGGCAAATTTTTTGGATTACGTGCATTTCATGAGTAATTAACACAATCGTTAACCCTAACCTTTTATTAATATCAACTAGCAATTCTAGTATGGAATCCGTTGTCTGTGGATCAAGAGCAGAAGTTGCCTCATCACATAACAAAACCTTTGGATCATTTGCTAGTGCTCTTGCTATGCCGACCCTTTGCTTTTGCCCTCCACTTAATTGGGAAGGGTAGGCCTTTCCTCTCCCTTGTAACCCCACTAAGTCAATTAACTCTGCTGATCTTCTTTTTCTTTCTTTCTTTGAAATACCGGCAATTTCAAGGGGGAATTCAATATTTTCTTCTACTGTTCTTGACCAAAGTAGATTGAAATGCTGAAAAATCATTCCGATTGATTGTCTCGCCTCTCTTAAAGCTTTCCCTTTAATAGAAGATACAATTTGACCATTAACATCGACTATACCATCTGTTGGCACTTCAAGACCGTTTAACATTCTGATTAGCGTACTCTTACCAGCCCCACTATAACCGATTACGCCGAATATTTCCCCATCCTGAATGGAAAGGTCTACACCATCTACAGCCGTAATTAATCCTGATTTCGATTTATATAATTTTTTCAATGATGATATTTTAATCATAGCTGCCTCCACCCTCTTTCATGGTAAAACAATTAATAGGAAAGAAATTCTCTTTCTAATAAATATCGAGTAAATATCCATTAAAAAAAGCCTTCCCGCGATGAGCAGAAAGGCATTATCAATTAAAGTTCCTTCCTCTCATCTCCCAAAGCTATCATGCTTTGTGTGAATTGGCACCATTTCAACTATGTTGACGGTTGCCGGGCTTCCTAGGGCACTTCCCTCCACCACTCTTGATAAGAGTAATATTTAGTTTTCATAATTGTTTTGTATTCAGAAAATTTACTATGGATGTGATTTTACCATTAACTAAAATAGTATGTCAATACTTTTTTACTATATAGAAATTTATACACTATCCATATATGAATAGCTGTATTACTAAATCAGTTTACGTCTAGATAGATTTCTCTAGTGTCTATCCCCTCGAAACAGTAGAGCTTTTGTACCTAAACGATCATTGATTCCGCTTCCATATTTCTACATAACCATAATACTGATTCCGTAAATAACAAATGACGATAGGCTCCCATAACAGTTACTTCATGATCATTTACCAAGTTAGTCAGCCGTTCTTCCCCATAGAAAAGTTTTAACAATGCATGCTCCTCACCTGAAATAACAAAGTCAACATCTTCTTCTGGCAAATCAACTAATTTACATTCTTCTTTTGATAATGATATTGTGTAACCTTTTTGTGCAAGCTTCAATTGAAAGGTGAAAGGTTCGTCTGGAAACAATAATTGCAAATGAAACCTTGTTTGGCACTCGCTTAACAAACTCATCATTTCTTTTTGCACGAATTCATCCCCTTAATGAAATTCTTCTTAACATAAATAATTCCACTTAAAGGTAATAATTCCTCCAAAAAAGCATCGACAAGTTTTGTTGATTCGACCATTCTAACGAAATATTTTGACAATATATTTAAATCTTTTTGACTTCCCTAGAAAGCCGATCCCCCTGCAGACGGAACGGTCCATTCCCCATAAACAACAACCTTTACGAAAAACTCACATGGCAGCTAAGATCAAGCCACCACCATCTACTATAAAAAAACAAATTTGGTGCCAATGTGATATAGAATCGATTCATTTTGGTTATCCTAAATGATTTTACGATGCTTAAAAATACTTTTTTCATACAAACGTCCATCAAAAAAGACGTAGACAGGCTAAGATAAAAGGACTGAAGCGCCCACTTCTAGTCCTTAACGTTTGTAGATATATCTTGTAGCCTTTCATGGAGATATGGTACCGACTGAAAAGCATAAATCCTTTCCATTTCTTCGCCTTTCCGATATAAAAGTAAGCATGGGACGCTTTCGATGCCTCTTTCTTCGGCGAATTGCGGAAGATAGTTTAAATTTGCTTTTATATAGAAATAAGTAGTGGGGATTTTCTCTAAAATATCTATCATCCTGCTAGCTACCTGACATGTCCCACACATAGGTGTATATAGGTAAACAGCCACCAACTCTTCTTCCCTTAGCTTTTCTTGTAAGGATTCCTGATTATCAACTTCAACCACTGCTAGCTCATCCTTTGTTCTAGAAATTCTGTGTGGACATCAATATTCGCTCCGATTAAGACAGAAGCAAGATGGTACTCTGGTGCTGACGCAACCTCCTTATACATGCGATCAATGTATAAATGCTCAGCTTCTGGAAATTCACGCTTAAATTGCTTGCGAAGTTTTTCTCCTGCATCATCTGCATCCACTAAAATATACACATCCCGATCAAATAAAGAATCAATAAGTTCATCCATTTTTGTTATGCTTATCGTTCCATTTGTACAAATAATTTCAATCGGTTCTTTAATAATATCGATTACTTTTCTTTTGTCTGTTGTGCCTTCAACGATAATTACTTTTTCATCACTAAGTTCCATATAAATCATCACCTTATCATCAAAAAATACGCTTCTTTAACAAAAGGGCTATTTTCACATAGTTTGTTGCTTATGCTATCGCAGGAGTCTTTATATAGATCAACGCTGATGAAGCTTTACTCATATAAATTTCTTTATAAAAAACAACAATCCTTTAGAAAACAGCCAACAAAAAAAGTTTCTTTTAAAATGTGTAAAAAGCAATTAACTAAGATTAGAATAGTATATTCAAATGACAACAGATAATGTCCACTATATTTGCCCTAAAAGGACTTATTTTAAATATTATATCGTGCTTATATTTATTTTCCCGTTTTTTCATTAGAAATGCAAAGGATAAAGTTTTACTTTTGCCAAAAACTCTTTGCTCATAGATTGTTGTTTGACTAATAAATTCTGCCCGTTGATTTCCTCTTTTCTCTCAGGAGTCAAGTGTCCTCTGCTCCAACCAACTCAGTGGGGTAAACTTAGTTTCCATAAAAAAACAACAACGTTTACGAAAAACTCACATGGCGGCTGAAACCAAGCCGCCACCATCTACTATAAAAAAGCAAATTTAGTGCCAAAGTGATATAGAATCAATTCATTTTGGCTATCCTAGACGATTTCACGATGCTTAAAAATACTTTTTTTCATACAAACAGCCTTGTAAAAATATCAGTTCCCTTTAAGAGGTGATGATACAAATTACAGCAGAAGTAAACAGGAAGGAATATAAGAAAAGGACTGACTTCAAAGAAGAATTCTTTAAAGATACAGTCCTATGTTTATTCTAACACCATCCACCCTCATCACAGTCTGTATAGCGTGATTCAGGCCCTTCAGTAGAAGTAAAAGAATGAATTATTTTATTTTCCACTACCTCAAAATTTGGTTCTAACTGTATATTACTTAGAGGAAGCGATGTTTTTCCTATTGGCTGATTATCAAAAAATAACTCAAGTTCGCCATCTTTAAGTTTTCCAGTTACTCTCCCTGTTACATCCATTCTTTTTGGTTGCAATACCATAGTCATCATCCTCCTGTAAGGTTGTTAGTATTAACATACCCAAAAAGAAAAACAAAACACCCTGACAATCGTCAGAGTGTTTTGTTCTTGAAGAGGATTAACCTTCATTAATCATTTCTCGGTATTGTTCAGCAGTCATTAAATTATCTAGTTCAGATTTATCTGAAGGCTCTATAACAATCATCCAAGCTTTTTCATATGGAGATTCATTTACATATTCAGGGCTATCATCCAAGTCTTCATTTACTTCCACAACTTTTCCAGATACCGGAGCATAAAGTTCTGAAACTGTTTTTACAGATTCAACACTTCCGAATGGCTCATCAGAAGTAATTACGTCGCCTACTTCTGGAAGTTCAACAAATACGATATCCCCAAGTTCAGACTGTGCAAAATGAGTAATTCCTACACGTAAATTTTCCCCTTCTTCTTTAACCCACTCATGTTCTTCAGAATAACGAAGTTCTTTCGGTGTGCTCATTTTCATCCCTCCAAAATGCTAGTTCCTAACTAATATTGACACAGTTTTGCTAAAAAAAGCAAGAAAACATACATCATTATGTAAATATTTTTATTTTTTTGTAAATCCTTCTCGTTTTTTCTTTATTTCCACGTTTTTTCAAAATTTTCCTCTTTAAAACCTATAGTTACCTGGTTTCCATCTGTTACAATGGGACGTTTTAGTAACATTCCATCAGATGAAAGTATTTCTAGTAATTCTTCATCAGAAGCTGAATTCACTTTATCCTTTAATCCAAGTTCACGATATTTCTTCCCGCTCGTATTAAAGAACTTTTTTAATGGCAAACCACTCTTTTCGTATAAGCCTTTAATGTCTTCTTTTGAAGGTGGGTTCTCCACAATATGAATTTCATTTAATTCTTTCTCATTTTCTTCTAGCCACTTTTTTGCTTTTCTACATGTCCCACACTTGGGGTATGAATAGAAAGTTAATGCCATCTAAAGTCACCACCTTTCTGCTTATTAATCCATTAAGCTTTTTTAGTAATTCGACAAATTTTTTAAAATCCCTTTTTTGAGAAAACGTCGATATGGCTATTTCTATTAACAATACTATTATATCTCTTCTAAACGTTTACGAACAACCTTCTCGTTTATTAATTTGAAGAGGCTGGGACACATTTGTCCTAGCCTCTTCATTTCTTTATTTTCTTCACGAGCTGGTCGAACCACTTCCGCTTTTCTTGTCTAGCTACAGTGGTTAGCTCGCTATGAAAAAGATAAATTTCCCCAAAAGGCAAAGGGCGCCTTTTTGGGGAAATTTCCTTTTTTCTTCACGAGCTGATCGAACCACTTCCGCTTTTCTTTTAGTTTACGTATTTTTCTGCTTCAATTAATTTTTGTGATGCTTCGCGTTTTGTTGCGATAATGTTGATTGGCGTGTAGCGTGTAAATTTGCGGAGTGCTGATAACATCATTTTAAGTGCATCTCCAGTTTCTGCTGCTACTAATGTTTCTTTTGCATGCTTTTCAATTTCATCAAATGCTTCCTGACAGAAAATTTGTGTGTAAAGAAGCTTTTGTTTCGCCTTTTCAACTCCGTCTTTTGCTATTGCCTTTTCTGTTCTTAGGACTACTGATTCCATTGCATAAGCATTTGAAACGATGTCTGCTATATTCACAAGGATTTCTTGTTCTTTCTCTAATGCTTTCCCATATTTCTGTGCTGCTAGACCAGTAATCAATAAGCCAATCTTTTTAGCATTTTTCACTAAATACTTTTCTTGCGCTAACGGCTCATCTCCTACTTCTTCCGGCACAAGCATCATTAACTCTTCTTGTAGTGCTTGAGCTTTTTCAAATAGCGGAAGTTCTCCCTTCATCGCTTTACGAACGTAAGTCCCAGGTACTAATAAACGATTAATTTCGTTTGTCCCTTCGAATATACGGTTAATACGGGAATCGCGATACGCTCTTTCAATCTCATACTCCTGCATAAAACCATATCCACCATGAAGCTGAACACCTTCATCAACAACATAATCTAACACTTCAGATGAGAAAAACTTATTTAATGAACATTCAATTGCATATTCTGCAATCGCCTTCGCTATATCCGATCCATTTTTTATTTCTTCTTCTGTCATGCTACCCATTCTATCCTCATATAAACCAACTGTACGATAAACAGAACTTTCAGAAGCATAAATCTTTGTGCCCATCGTCGCTAATTTTTCCCTTGTTAAATTAAAAGAAGAAATTGGTGTTTTAAATTGCTGACGCTGATTTGTATATTTGATTGTTAATCCTAGCGCTTGTTTACTACCACCTACTGTACCAACTCCAAGCTTATAACGTCCGATATTTAAAATGTTAAATGCAATAATGTGACCTTTGCCGGCTTCGCCTAAAAGATTTTCAACAGGAACTTCTACGTCTTCCAAAACAAGGGTTCTAGTAGAGGAACTCTTGATTCCCATTTTCTTTTCCTCTGGACCAGTGGACACTCCTGGATATTCTCTTTCTACGATAAAAGCAGAGAAGTGTTCGCCATCGATTTTTGCATAAACAACAAACACATCAGCGAATGCTGAGTTTGTAATCCATTGTTTTTCACCATTTAAAACATAGTGCGTTCCAGCAGCATTTAATTTAGCTGTTGTTTTCGCTCCAAGTGCATCTGAACCAGACCCTGGTTCTGTCAATGCATAGGCTGCAAGTTTTTCTCCTGTCGCAAGGGCAGGCAAATACTTTTTCTTTTGATCTTCGTTTCCAAAAAGAACAATTGGAAGAGAGCCAATTCCAACATGAGCACCATGTGATAAGGAAAACCCTCCTGTTCCTGACATATTTTCCGTAATTAATGCAGAACTTATTTTATCTAATCCAAGCCCACCATATTCTTCAGGAACATCCGCTCCTAAAAGTCCTAGCTCTCCAGCCTCCTTCAATAGTCTTACAGAGTGATCAAACTCGTGATTTTCTAATTTTTCAATAACCGGGACGACTTCATTCGTAACAAAATCTTCTGTCGTCTTCGCGATCATTTTGTGCTCATCAGTATAATCCTCTGGCGTAAAAATTTGATTATAATCTACATCCTCAATTAAAAAGCTTCCACCTTTTAAGAGTTTTTTTATTTCATTAGCCATGTTAATTCCCCCTATTATTTTAGAATAAGGGAAGCATTCAACTTCCCTATATTAGTTTTGTTAACTATTAGCTGATAAGCTCGAATACTCCAGCAGCTCCCATACCGCCACCAATACACATCGTTACAACACCAAATTGTTGATTTCTTCTTTTCATTTCATGAATTAATGACAATGTAAGCTTTGTACCGGTACATCCTAGTGGGTGCCCTAATGCAATAGCACCACCATTTACATTTACTTTATCTTCGTCTAAGCCAAGTTGGCGAATGACTTGAATCGATTGAGAGGCAAAAGCTTCATTAAGTTCGAATAAACCAATATCCGGTAACTCTAGACCAGCCATTTTCAATGCTTTCGGAATCGCCTCTACTGGTCCAACCCCCATAATTTCAGGTGGAACACCAGCTACAGCAAACGACCGAAACTTCGCCATTGGCTGCAACCCTAAAGAACCTGCTTTTTCTCTATCCATAACCATAACAGCCGCTGCTCCGTCACTTGTTTGAGAAGAATTTCCTGCTGTAACAGAACCTTTTACATTAAACGCTGGTCTCAATTTGGCTAAAACTTCTGTATTTGTTCCTGGACGGACCCCTTCATCAGTAGTAAAGGTAAAAGCTTTTTCTTCCAACTTATTTTCGTTATTGACGGAACGTCTTACGACATCTACTGGGACAATTTCGTCTTCAAATTTCCCTTCTGCTATCGCTTTTGCTGCTCTTTCATGACTTCTTACAGCGAACTTGTCTTGATCTTCACGTGATATCCCAAACTTTTTCGCAACTTCTTCCGCTGTGTGTCCCATTCCCATATAATACTGAGGTGCAGTTTCAGCTAACTTGGCGTTTGGACGTACGACATGCCCCATCATTGGAACTAAACTCATTGATTCTGCCCCACCGGCAATTGCCGTATCAGAATGTCCTAGCATAATTTTTTCAGCAGCATAAGCAATTGTTTGCAATCCTGAAGAGCAATAACGGTTAATCGTTACCGCAGGAACGGTATGCGGTAAACCTGCTAACCCTCCAATATTTCTTGCCATATTCATACCTTGTTCTGCCTCTGGCATTGCACATCCAATAATTAAATCATCAATATTACCTTCGTAGTTCCCAGCACGCTTCAATGTTTCCTTGACTACAATTGCACCTAAGTCATCAGGCCTTACAGTTGCTAAGCTTCCTTTTCTTGATCTACCGACTGGTGTTCTCGCACCAGCTACAATAACTGCTTCACGCATGATGTACCCCCTCTTGAAAATGATAGTTTTATTGATTAATTGCGTAATGGTTTTCCTTTCACGAGCATATGCTGCATTCTTTGTTGTGTTTTTGATTGACCAATTAAACTTAAAAATGCTTCCCTTTCAAGGTCTAAAAGGTATTGTTCATCCACTTCTGTTCCATAAGGCAACTTTCCACCTGCAAGAACATATGCCAATTTTTTCACTATAACTAAGTCATGATCTGAAATAAATCCTGATTGATACATGGCATTAGCACCGAGCAGCAATGTTGCGTAACCTGTTTCTCCTACAACCGGCACTTTCTTTCGAATAGGCGCTGTATAGCCTTTATCAAAGAGTGTTAAAACAGCTTGTTTTGCATCATATAGCAGGTGGTCGTCATTTACGCTTACACTATCAGCAGCACTCAAGAAATTATTATCTCTCGCTTCTTCACCTGACGTTGAAACTTTTGCCATTGCAATCGTTTCGAATACTTTATTAGCAACCGCCTGGAGGTCAAATTCTACTCCATTCGGCATGCTGTTTAGATGTTTAAGATAAAGCTCCTTATTGCCCCCTCCTCCAGGGATGAGTCCAACACCAACTTCTACAAGACCCATGTACGTTTCCATTGATGTTTGAATATGAGCCGCCGGCAAGCAAATTTCTGCTCCACCTCCAAGCGTCATTCCAAATGGAGCTGCAACAACTGGTTTGGAAGAATATTTAATTTTCATCGTTGCTTGTTGGAAATTGCGGATAACCGTATCGACTTCATACAAATTATCATCTTGTACTTCCATTAAAATCATTGCAAGATTTGCTCCGACACAGAAGTTTTTACTTTGGTTACCAATTACAAGACCTTTGTAATTTTTTTCAACTTCATCCACTGCAAAGTTAATCATTTGTACAATATCTAACCCGATTGCATTGTTTGGTGAATGGAATTCCAACAGTGCTACTTCGTCACCAATGTCAATCAAACTTGCCCCGGCATTTTTCTTAATCAGCTTCCCTTGTTTTTTAAGGAGTTTTAAATCAATTACCTTTGGATTACGCCCGACAACCTTATATTCTTTTTCATGGTAGAAATAGAGTTCATTGTCTTCTGTTTTATAAAAATGAGTATGCCCAGCAGAAAGCATGTCCGTTACCCACTCTGGAACATCTCTTCCTTCTTTTTTCAACTTACTAACAGACTTTTCTACACCGATTGCATCCCAAATTTCAAATGGACCAAGCTCCCATCCGAATCCCCATTTCATGGCACGATCAATCGATACAATATCATCAGCAATTGTTCCATGTAATTGTGCAGAGTAAGTAAGTACTGGCGAAATAATATCCCACAGAAGCTTACCAGCTCTGTCATCTGTATAGACTAAAGCTTTTAGTTTGTTGGCTGGTCCCTTTTCATTCTTGACCTGTTCTAGAGCTGAAGTTTTTAGTTTTTTACGAGCTTCATATTCTAGTGTTTCTGTGTTTAGTTCAAGAATTTCTTTTCCTTGCTTCTTAAAAAATCCTTGACCACTTTTACTCCCCAACCAACCATTATCGAGCATTTTTTGTATAAAAGATGGTATTTCAAATACTTTTTTCTCTTCACCATCTACTTTGTCATAAACA
This sequence comes from Bacillus seohaeanensis, assembly GCF_042684945.1. Lineage (NCBI taxonomy): Bacteria > Bacillati > Bacillota > Bacilli > Caryophanales > Bacillaceae > Bacillus > Bacillus seohaeanensis. The sequence continues at coordinate 45,292 of NZ_JBHUMF010000013.1, forward strand.
TTTTTTGCAACATGAGTGAAAGTATCTAGACCAACAACATCCAATGTTCTAAAAGTTGCACTTTTTGGTCGACCGATAAGTGGACCCGTAATGGAATCAACTTCTCCGACGCTATAGCCACCTTTTACCATTTCTTGAACCGTAACAAGCAAGCCATATGTCCCAATTCGATTCGCAATAAAGTTAGGTGTATCTTTTGCAAGTACTACACCTTTTCCTAATACATCTTCCCCAAATGTTTTCATAAAGGAGAGCACTTCTGGATCTGTTTTTTGTGTAGGTATTACTTCAAGTAGTTTTAAATAGCGAGGCGGATTGAAGAAGTGTGTTCCTAAAAAGTTCTTTTGAAAATCTTCTGAACGCCCTTCTGCCATTGCCTCAATTGAAATACCAGATGTATTAGAGCTTATAATACTTCCGGGTTTTCGATACTGCTCCACTTTTTCAAATACCTTTTTCTTCACATCTAAATTTTCAACGACGACCTCAATTACCCAATCACATTCACTTATACTTTCTAAATCATCCTCAAAGTTACCAGCCGTTATAAGTGATAGATTTTTTTTAGAAGTCAATGGTGCGGGCTTTTGCTTCAACAGCTTTTTTAAAGCGTTTTCACTTAAGCGATTACGAAATGCTTTGCTCTCCTCCGTAAGCCCTTGCGCTTTTTCCTTATCTGTTAATTCGTTTGGAACGATATCTAATAACATGGTCGGGATACCAATATTAGCAAGATGTGCTGCAATTCCTGAACCCATTACCCCTGATCCTAACACTGCTGCTTTTTGAATTCTGCGAACCAATTCATTTTCCCCCTTTGAGCTTTTTGAATGAATACTCATTCATTTTATGCTAAAAAAAATATGAGAATGAGTTTCTGATATTATTAATATATAGGATATTCTAAAATATCGCAATATTTAAACGTTTAAAAACAAAAATTTTTTTAAGTTTCTTTGTTAATATGTTTTTTTATTAAGGGAATGATACTAACTGCTCGACTTTCTTTAATCATAATAAGAAATAGTTGATAATTTTAAACAGTAAAATGGAGGTGTTAATAATGGCCAAAAGAAGAAAACAACCTTCAAAAGCGGGTGTAAGTGCTGCTAGCGTAAAAGGAAATGCTGGTCCTACAGTGGAAGTTGATGGTGGCGGAAAAGTGAACAGCCAAAACAATCAATATAAAAAACAATAGTTAGAAAAGCGAAAGCGGCTTATTTAGCTCGCAAAGAAAATCATCTTTTTCATAGAGGGATTGCCGCTGGAGCTGGACATAATACCCTCTACAATGAATGAGGCTGCCCTATAAGTCGCCTTACTTCCTTTTTTATATAATATTTTATTATATAAAGAGAGATTCTGGCACACCTAGGTCAGCCTCTTTTTCACCTATTTTTTCATTACACCTTTTAACACGAATGCAACATTGGCTGGTCTTTCAGCTAGGCGCCTCATAAAATAACCATACCAATCTGTGCCATATGGAACATATACCCGTACCTTATATCCATCTTTTACTAGCTCGTGCTGACGTTCTACCCGGATACCATATAACATTTGAAATTCGAATTGATCCTTTGGAATATTATGCTCCTTTACTAGCTCTTTCGTATATTCAATCATTGCATCATCATGTGTAGCAACTGCAGTATAATTACCATTTAATAAATGCATTTTAATAATTTTCCTATAGTTCTCATCAACATCCTTTTTATCAGGAAATGCAACTTCAGAAGATTCTTTATATGCACCTTTTACTAGTCGCAGGTTTGGAGAATAAGCATTTAGATCTTCCATATCGTCTAATGTGCGATATAAATAGGCCTGTATTACCGTGCCCACATTATCAAATTCTGATTTTAGTCTTTTGAAAATATCAATTGTTTGCCCGCAGCGAGAATGGTCTTCCATATCGATTGTGACAAAAACTCCTTGTTTTTCGGCTTCGTTAAGGATCTTCCTCATATTGCGGATTACAACTTCTTCTGAAATATCTAACCCCATAGAAGTCATTTTTAACGAAAGCTGAGAATCCAGGTTTTCACGTCCAATGGCTTTTATTGCTTCTACACATTCATCTGCCATTTCATTTGCTTCGCTTTCATCATCAACAAACTCTCCTAAATAATCGATTGTTACAGCTAGCTTCTGATTATTTAACTCCCTAATTACAGCCGTCGCTTGTTTTATAGAATCTCCTGCAACAAATCGTCCCGCTCCAAAACGAAGTCCATAGCTTTTTGCCAATTTAGTTAACTGCTTATTCTTCGAAAGGAATAAAAAGAAATTACGCATTGCTCGCTCCATACTGCATGCCTCCTTGAAACATATAAAGTTAATGCGGGATAATGTAAGCTTTACACTAGTGTATGCATCTTCACCTTGTGCAATGGCTAAACTTATCAGGCCTTTACGGACATTTATTCCTCTCTTACATTTCAAGGGTCTGCTCCTGCAGCAGAGTATATAGTCCGTATTTTCCGGATATACCATTATATGAAAGCGCTTTCTAATTTGTTAAAAAAATAAAAAATTCATACAATAGTTATATTTGACTACATTTTACCACCTTTTAAATAGCTTGCCTATAGCCTTGAATGCCTTTTCAAAAAAATATTTTTCAACCCTTTGCCGACCAAATAAAGTCTTCATAATTACGTGAAGCAATACCCCTTAAATATAGAGATAATAAAATTAATAAAGCTAACAGGAAGACATTATATAAAAAAACTGCTACGGCAGGCGTGGCAGTTTTTTTATATAAATAAGATACAAGTCACAGTTTATAAATGATGAAATATATCGTTTTCTCCATTTATATGTTCCCATTTGTAAAAATATGCCTTTTAATAAGGAGAAACAATAAGAATTTCTCTACCCTTATTAGCCATAATGATGATGTTACTCCCTACAAATCTGAACCTTTGAGTCAATCGAACATTTTCGTCAAATTTCTCCATTCACAACTTCCCACTGTTCTTGAATGTTATCGGTTATCAATAAAAAAGAGACCAACTAAAAGGAACAAAAGCTTTTAGTTGGCCTCCTTTTCATCTTTATTCGTCTTCTTGCTTTTTCTGGTTCATACGGTGCATCTCATTCCACTCTTTTATATCTCCAATGATTGTCTTCATTTCGTCTTTTGCTTCTGGATACAGAGAGTTCCAGTGTTTTACGAGAGGAGGCATATTTTTGGCTATAAATGAATATAACGCATATTTTGTTACCATATCTTTTCGCTTTTCCGTCGATTCCCCAATTAGCAATTCTGTATATTTTTCTACTAAAGCCTCAAACTGCTTTTCAAACTCATTCATGTCAAAGAAACTCCCTTCAATCCTTATGTTTTAAACATATTTGGTTAGGTGCAAACCTTGCACGTTTGCGGACAAGTGTTACATCTGGTTTCCTCTCCTTGCTCTAACATGTACGAGAAACAACAAGTTTTCCTGACACGGACTCTATATTCACCGTCTTTCACTTTTACTTTGGCAGTATAATAACGTGCGAGAGGATTCTTGCTGTACTCTCCAAACAAAGCACCGTTATTGTTTTGGAGGAGAAAAACAAAGTCCTCTTCTACAGTTTGATGAGACAATGCTTCCTGTAGAAAGTTCTTATTTTCATAAAGCCAAAAAATATAAACTGCTACGTTTTCCCAAAGTATTATATGGGAAAGTTTACTATCTTTTTTTATGTTTTGGATAATGACATCCATGTGCTGACGGAAAAACCCTTGCAAAAATTGCTGTTTTTCCTCTTGTGTAGAAAAAGGAGTAACAGTACTATTTTTCAAGTAAAAGCAAGGTGTCCACATACCATTTTTTTCTCTATCTACCAATACTACATTTTCAGGGGATAAGTCCATTTTCTTGTTCCGGTAACTCATTAAAAATAAACCGATGACAGCTAGGAAAGCATATCGCTTTATAAACAAAGATGCGGCAACCTTTATATCGTCTGTTCTTATTAAAGAAAGTCTTTCTGTCAAATAACTACGCAAAGCTTTGCTATCCGTCAATTTACTTGCCTCTATATAGGTAGAAGAGTATTCTATCTCCGGTAAAAATCTGTAGCTTTTCAGTAATTCAACTTCTTCATTACTTAGGGAGGAAGCAGCTATCATCTTACCGCCTCTAAGTCCTTTATAATGCAGCGTCCTCTACCGTAAGGAATACATAATGGAGTGCCAAACAGTGGATCGCTTGTAACTTGACAATCCATATCAAAAACATTTTTGACAAGGTTACAACTTATTACTTCTTCCGGTTTTCCTTGTGCAAATATTTTCTGATCACGGATTGCGACAATGTTATGGGCATAGCGGCATGCTAAATTTAGGTCATGAAGAACCATTACAATCGTTCGTTGTTCTGATTCATTTAATTCAAATAACAAGTCCAGTATCTCAATTTGGTGAGTCATATCCAAATAGGTTGTTGGTTCATCTAACAAAATAATATCTGTATCCTGTGCAAGTGTTAAAGCTATCCATGCACGTTGTCGTTGACCACCAGAAAGTTCATCCACTTTCCTATCCTGTAAGCCCTCCATTTTCGTTGCTTTCAATGCATTCTGAACAAGCTCCTCATCCTTTTTGGACCATTGTTTGAGCCATGTTTGATGTGGATAACGTCCTTGCTTTACAAGCTGTAGCACTGTCAACCCTTCTGGAGCAGTAGGAGATTGCGGCAAAATTGCCATTTTACGGGCTACATCTTTTGTAGATAACGTTGAAATTGCTGAACCATCAAGGAGTATCGAACCAGCCTTAGGCTTTAACAAGCGAGCTAAAGAACGTAAAAGAGTAGACTTTCCGCATCCATTCCCACCAATAAATACTGTAATTTCCCCTTTAGGAATTTCCAAGCTTAATTCATCGATAATAATTCGATCTCCATAGGAAAGCGTTAAGTCTTCTGTATGCAATGTTTTTTCCATTCTTAGCCCACTCCTTTTTCATTGTTGTTCCACTCACAAATAATTAACTATTTCTCCGACGTGCCTTAGCCCGATTGGGGAGATAAAGTGAAACTTACCGATGCGAGAGCGAGGTTTAGTTGAACCAATCGGGTTCCTACTGTCGGTTAAGCAGCCACTGACGAGTGGGGATTTAGCGACAATAGAACGGGACTAACAATCAATGAGGTTAGAAGAAACTCCACTGATTGATGTTTCACTTTATGCGTTTCTTGTTTTAAATAGTAAGTATATAAAATATGGTGCACCAATACTTGCTGTAAATACACCAGCTGGAACTTCAAGCGGAAGAAATAATGTTCTTCCAATTAAATCAGCTACCATAACTAACGTCCCACCTATTAAAGCGGCTGTTGGAAGCAATGCACCATAGGAAGATCCAACTATTCTCCTTGCCATGTGAGGTGCCATTAAGCCGACAAATCCAATTCCGCCAGCAAATGCAACTGCCCCTCCTACTAATGCAGTTGACATAAATAAGAGTAGAAACCGCTGACGCTGGACAGGCACCCCCACACTAGTAGCTATTTCCTCTCCAAGTTCTTGAATGTTCAAGTGTCTTGAAAGTAAGAAAGTAAGAAGAACGAAGATAATTGTCCACGGCAATAGAATAATTACATCGCTCCAGTCCGAACCGTTAACCGTTCCCGTTAGCCAGATATTTGCCTGACTAGCTCGGTAAATGGGACCAAAAATCATTAATAACGTTGTTGCGGCCTGTGTTAAAGCAGATACCCCAATCCCAATTAACACGAGGCGTACTGGAGATACTCCATTTCTCCAAGCTAAAAAATACACAAGAAAAGCAATAATAGTTGCCCCAATAAAAGCAGCTACAGGCAGCCATTGGATACTAACCGTTAAAACATTATCTGCGTTACTAAATAATGCTAAAAAACCGACCACTGCAGTTCCTGCACCACCTGTAATCCCAATAATATCTGGGGAAGCGAGTGGATTACGGATCATTCCTTGAAGTATCCCTCCAGCGACCGCTAGTGCTATTCCAGCCAATAAAGCAATTAATATTCTAGGGAGTCGAAATGAAGTAACAACTAATTGCTCCAAACTACTTCCTCCGCCAAAGAACACTTCTATAACTGTCCAAGGGGCAATTTTCATATCCCCGAGCCCTGTACTTATCACTAATACAAGAAAAGTAATTAATAGTAGAAAAGCAATTTTTTTTAATGCCGACAAATCAATTAAGAAAGAAAGGCGGTCTCGAAACCAACGCTTTGCTAAAAACCTATTCATTATTAAAACCCCTTCCTTGCAATGTAAATAAAGAATGGTGCACCGATTATGGCAGTCATGACACCAACCGGTACTTCCTGGGGCATAATAATATACCTTGCCGCAATATCAGCTGCAAGCAGTAAAATCGCTCCTATTAAACCTGAATAGGGAATTAACCAGCGATGATCAACACCGATAATTCTTTTTGCAAAATGGGGAACAATAATCCCAATGAAACCGATTGGCCCTGCAATTGCTACGGCTCCACCTGCGAGTAACACAACTACAGCTAAAGAAATTATTTTAATAAATGCTGTTTTCAAGCCAAGCCCTTTTGCAACATCTTCCCCCATTGCAAGGACATTCATTTTATTAGCAATGAGTAGTGAAATAATCCAACCTACTACAATATACGGGAAGACACCAGTTAAAATTTCCATGTTTCTTCCTTGGACAGATCCAGCAAGCCAAAATAAAACTTGTTCTAGAGCAGCTTCATTGAGGACAAGAAGTCCTTGTGTAAAAGAGGCAAACATTGCAGTAATTGCAGAACCAGCAAGTGTCAATTTCATTGGTGTTAACCCTTCACTTCCTGCAGCACCAATTATATAGACACCAACAGCGGCAATTCCAGCTCCTAAAAAGGCAAGGACCGTGAACGCTTGAAGGTTGGTGATACCAAATAGGGTAACCCCTACTACAACCATAAATCCTCCACCGGCGTTTATTCCAAAAATCCCAGGTGATGCCAGCGGATTTTTAGTCAGTGTCTGCATGAGAACTCCCGCTATCGCTAATGAGGCACCTACCGTTGCGGCAATTAATGCCCTTGGCAGCCGGATATTTTGTAAAACAAGATGTTCTGTTGTTTGATTTGGATTAGTGAATGCTTCATAGGCTGTTGCCCATGACGTATCTGTATATCCATATACCACACTTATCCCTATAAATAGGATGAGAATGAGTACAGTTCCTACTAAAGTTATTGCTTGATTTCTAGTTTTACTCATTAATTTTGAGCCTTTCTAACCATCATTGTATTCTTTCTTTATTCTAAGGAATGCATTACTATTAGTCAACGACTTTGAAAATCATTCTCAGTGTAATTATTGACAAATGATAAGGCTTTCTTATATGATGAGAAAGTATTGATAATGATTATCATTTACATACAAATCCATTAAGGAGGACTACATAATGAAATCAATTCGTACTTTATTATCGCTTCTTTTAGTATCATCCCTTCTTCTTTTAGCTGCTTGTGGTAATGCTAAAGAAGAGGAAAAGGATTCAACAACGAGCAACGATTCAAAAAAAAGTGAAAGCTATACGATTGAACATGCAATGGGCACAACAGAAATAGAAAAAACACCAGAGAAAGTTGTTATTCTTACAAATGAAGGTACAGAAGCTTTATTATCTATGGATGTAACTCCTGTAGGTGCGGTACAGTCTTGGACTGGAGATCCTTGGTATAATCATATTGCAGATCAAATGAAAGATGTTGAAGTTGTCGGCACGGAAAGTGAATTAAACATTGAGGCAATCGCTAAATTACAACCTGACTTAATTATTGGAAACAAAATGCGCCAAGAAGAGCAATACAACCAGTTAAAAGAAATTGCTCCAACCGTAATGGCAGAAACGCTTCGTGGTAACTGGAAAGAAAACTTCAAGTTGTATGCAAAAGCATTAAATAAAGAGGAAAAAGGTCAAGAGGTTATTGCGGAGTATAATCAACGGATTGAAGACATAAAAGCCGAACTTGGAGACAAACTAGATCAAAAAATATCAATGGTTCGTTTTATGGCTGGAGATGTTCGCATTTATCATAAAGATTCTTTCTCCGGCGTTATCTTAGACCAATTAGGCTTTGCTCGTCCAGAAGGTCAGGATGTAAATGATTTTGCTGAAACTGGCGTCACAAAAGAACGTATTCCTGCAATGGATGGAGATGCTCTATTCTATTTCACCTACGATACTGGTGATGGTGAAGCAAATTCATTAGAAGAAGACTGGATTAACGACCCTCTATTCCAAAATCTAGAAGTAGCTAAAAATGATAAAGTATTTGAAGTAAATGACGCTATTTGGAATACAGCAGGCGGTGTAATCGCTGCAAACAAAATGCTTGATGACATTGAAAAATTCTTCTTAGAACAATAAATAAGAAAAGTGGAAGTGCCTTAATCAGCTCGTGAAGAAAATAGGGATTTCCTCCAAAAGGCGTCTGTTGCCTTTAGGGAGAAATCATCTTTTTCACAGCGAGCTAGGCACTGGAGCTAGACATATACCAAATGAAAGACTAAATGTTAGGATGAAATTCCTCTAACATTTAGTCTTTTTTCATTCTATAAACTTTCCCCTCTTTTTCATATTTCTCCCTTTTTCGGAAACACTATGGTTTAGACTATTCAACGAACGAGGGATGTACATGTTCTCGATATTCAGAAAGAAATCATCTGATAAAACAAAAGAAAAAAGGTCATTTGAAAGCTTTAAAAGAGATGCAAAAAAATCATCTGATTACAAACAAGCTTTCTATCAGAATACAAAGACAGGAACAAAATTCAATCTCCATTTTATTACTTCCTTAATTGATGAAAGTACAGTACAAAATGATATTTTACCTTCTTTATTGTCTAAGGATTTTTCTGACTTTGAGGATCTTAAACATATCTTACCTGTCGTCGATATCACATTATCAAAGGATGAACAACAAATAGAGCAAAAGGTATATAACGGCTATATACTTCTGACAATAGATGGTGATAATAAAAACTTCGCATTTATTGCGGCGCAAAAAGAGGCTGGACGCAAAGTTTCTCAGCCGGAAGTAGAATTTAGTGTCATTGGACCAAAAGAAGCTTTCGTAGAATCCCTTGGTCAAAATATTAACCTTATTAGGAAAAGAGTACCAATAAAGGAGTTAGTAATAGAAGAATTTAATATTGGAAAAGTTACACACACAAAGGTTGCACTTCTCTATATAGATGGACTTGTGGATAAAGTGAACGTTGATACATTCCGTCAAAGATTGAAAGCAATTGATTTTGATCAAATTATTGATAGCTCTTTCATTGAACAACTTATATCAGATAATAGTCACTCTCCTTTCCCACAACTTTTGGACACGGAACGCCCTGACCGCGCGGCTTCTGTCGTTGTAGAGGGAAAGGTTGTCCTTCTAGCGGATGGGTCACCTCATGCTCTAATCGGTCCTACGACATTGGTGGAATTTTTTAATTCTTATGAGGACTACTTTTTAAATTTCTTTATAGCTTCTTTCTTCCGACTTATCCGTGTGTTTGCAGTTTCTTTCTCTATCCTAATTACACCGATATATGTGGCTGCCTTGACCTATCATTATGAATTAATTCCGAAAGACCTTATGGCAACACTCATAACTTCTAGACAAACAGTTCCGCTTCCTCCTATTTTAGAGGCATTAGTTTTAGAATTGACGATAGAACTGTTAAGAGAAGCTGGAGCCAGGTTGCCTGCCAAGGTTGGTCAGACAATTGGTATCGTGGGCGGGATTGTTATCGGAACGGCATCCGTTGAGGCCGGTCTGACAAGTAACGTCCTTTTAATTTTAATCGGGCTATCCGCACTTGCCTCTTTTACAACGCCTGTCTATAAAATGGGTAATACCATTCGTTTTTTGCGTTTTCCATTTTTATTATTTGCTCAGCTTTGGGGGCTGTTGGGTATTGTTTTTTGTTTCTGTATTTTAATGACTCACCTTATACGTTTGACTTCTTTAGGCAGACCGTTTTTGGAGCCGCTTTATCCTCCACGTTTAAAAGACTTGCAGGATGCCCTTGTTCGCTTTCCTTTTAATAAACAAGAGAAGCGACCATTATTTTTACGCACTCAAAAGCCTCGACGTTTCTGGGGAAAAGAAGGGAAGAAAAAGCTTGATATTGATGAGTAAGTCGGAGGTGATAACATGCAGGCCATTCCCGAAAGAAGAAAAATTTCTCCCTTCCTTGTCTTTTATTTAATACATTCCGTTCAAGTCGGGGTTGGCGTTTTAGGATTTCAAAGGGTCATTGCAGTAAATGCCGGCTATGACTCCTGGATTTCCATTATATTAGCTGGAGGCTTGACACATATTCTCATGTTTATGATGTATAGAATCGTACAAATGAGTGATGGTGACCTAGTTTCTGCCCATACATTTGCATTCGGAAAATGGATAGGGAAAATATTCAGCTTCATCTTTGTTCTCTATTTTGCAGCACTTGTCGTGACAATTATTCGAACCTATATAGAAGTGGTACAAGTTTGGATGTTCCCACGTATGAATACATTTCTTTTTTCTTTGTTTTTTTTATTACTTGTTATTTATATCGTAAAGGGAGGTATTCGTACGATTGCTGGAGTTTCCTTTTTTGGATTAATCCTTCCCAGCTATTTACTGCTAACATTTGGATTTACCTTCCAATATGCTGATTTTAGAAACATACTACCTATATTTGATCACAGTATAATGGATATTCTTAAATCGATGAAAAGCATGTCACTAACATACTTGGGCTATGAATCAATTTTGCTTATCTATCCTTTTATTAAAGAGGGGAAGGCCTCACAAAAATGGGCACAGTGGGGGCTTTTCGCAAGTACTCTAGTTTATACTCTCATTGGAATTATCTCTTTTGCCTTCTTTAGTGAAGGTCAATTAAAGAAGACTGTTTGGGCTACTTTATCTATGTGGAAGATTTTAGAGTTACCTTTTGTTGAACGTTTTGAGTATATCGGCATTGCTAATTGGTGCCTTATTATCTTACCAAATGCCTGTATTGCGATTTGGTGTGCAAGCAGAATCGTTAAAAGAGCTACACCTTTGAAGCAGAGTACTTCGTTAATTTGGCTTTCGCTAGTATGTCTTAGTGTACTGACTTTGTTTCCAAACAGAGAAAAAATAGATATGTTAAATAATATCCTCAGTCAAACTGGTTTTTATATTAATTTTGTTTATATCCCTTTTCTTTTTGTTTTAATTCTAGTCATAAAAAGGGTGAAGAAAAAGTTATGAAAAAACTATTACTTTTTTTCGTATGCCTCCTACTTTCTGGGTGTATTGAAAGAGAAACCATAGATGATCTCCTTATAGAAGCTGCAAAAGCTTATGACCTTGTGGAGAAAGGTAAGATTGAAGGAACTGCTCTTTTCCCAAAATATTTAGCGGATCAATCAATTGAAAATGTTACGTTATCAGCAACCGCCTCCTCCTCAAGAGAGGTGCTAGAAAGAATTGAACGTAAGTCACAACTTCCTCTTGTACGTGGGGGTCTCGAAGTCGTTATTCTAGGAGAAGATTTGGCCAAAGACGGGATAATAGACATAGCAGATTCATTGCAACGAGACGCAAGTATAGGATCTAGGGTTTACTTAGTTGTTAGTGAAGGAAAAGGAAAAACTATATTAGAAGGACAGTACGGTGTGAAAGGAAACGGGATTTATATTGGTAATTTAATTAGGCAGAATGTTGAGCGGAGAGAATTGCCTAAAACAAATCTACACCTGTTCCTTCATGATCATTTTCAGAAGGGGAAGTCCCCTTACTTACCTATTATAAAGAGGTTGAATAATAACACGTTGGAGGTTACTGGTGTTGCCTTATTTAAAGACGATAAAATGATAGGAAAAGTCGACTCTGATGACATGTTTTTTTTCAAGCTCCTTGTTGATAAATTTTCGGAAGGAAGCCATGTCGTAAAACTCGGAAAAGGCAAGGCTCGAACAGAAGAAAAAATTGAAGCATCCGTAACTAGTTTACGCTCTGTGCATGATATTGAGATTAACCAAAACTCCACTCCATTAGAAGTAATAATAAAAATAAAACTCAAAGGGATAATTAAAGAATTTACAGGTGAATCACTTACTCCTCCAAAAGTGAAGGCTGTTGAGAAAAAGATGGAATCAGACATTAAAGAAGTAACAGAAAAGCTATTAAAAAGGTTCCAAAAATTAGGGATAGACCCTGCAGGAATTGGGCAACGCCAAAAGCATGGCGTCCGCGGGTTTGACTTTAAAAAATGGGAAGAGTCAATCTATCCTAATGTAAAGTTTAAAGTGAAGGCAGATGTAACAATTGTGGAGTCTGGAACGGTTGAATAAGTAATAGTTACCTTTAGATGGATATCACTGCTTGTCTATACGCGATAAAGGTAGAACAAGCTAAAATTTTTACAGCTTACACTAGTTTTGATTAAAATAGAATTAGGTTGTTGCTTTTTAACGGAAAACTAAGTTTAACCCACTGAGTTGATTGGAGCGAAGGGCCCTTGACTCCTGCGGGAAGAGAGGAAAAGGAAAGACGCTCTCATTCCTCCCCGAGGAGTCTAGTGCCCGTAGCGGAAATCAACGGGCAGAATTCATAAGCAAAAACAACAATCTATGAGAAAAGATCCTAGAATTAAAAGGAGGATTATAGTATGCAATCAATAAAAAATAAAGAAACCTTTGAAGAAGTTATTTCTTCTTCTGAACCCGTTGTTGTAAAATTCCACGCAGATTGGTGTCCTGACTGCCGCAGAATGGATATGTTCATTGATGACATTACAGCAGAGTATAACCAGTATAAGTGGTACGATATCAACAAAGATGAGTTTCCCGAAATTGCCGAGAAATATGATGTTATGGGAATACCAAGCTTACTCATTTATAAAAATGGTGAAAAAATTGCTCACTTACATAGTGCCAATGCAAAATCACCAGAGCAAGTTACGGAATTTCTCGATCAAGTCAATGTATAAAAAAGGGCCAATTACGGTCCTTTTTTCATAAATGCATACACTTGCTAACAATGGGGTTTCCTTTGCTCTATATGTTATCCATTAACAAAAAATAAACCACTTCTCCTAGAAATGCATAATTACCCGGTTAAATTGGTAAACTAATCCGGAATTGATTTTCAAGGAGGACTTACCATGACAAAAAGACCTAACAAAGGAAGTCAAAATCAAAATGCTCCTCAAAGAGGAAATACCGAATTTTCAACGGAATTAACAAGCGGGGATAATAGTAAAGGGAACATGAATAATAAAGAAAAATCTTCCAAAACAAAGTAGCTAACATTGGTAGGGGAGCGAATCCCCTACTAGCTATTTAGAAATGTCTAATTTTCATCATTTAATGACTTGTTTAGTGTTCGTCCCTATCAATAATAACTGCTGGCATATTACTTTGAATATATATTGGTGTATAGGACACTGACGAATCCTTCTTTCCTTCTAAAAAACTTTCCTTCATTTTTGAACCTTCTTTCGTTTCAGACAACCTTTTCCTTTTTCTCACTTCTATCCCCCCTTTCTCTTTAGACTACCCAATAATAAAATCTGTTATTGATAATTTTTTAAAAGATACTGGGGATACTATTGTCTTGAAGTAACTAAATAAGGAGTGGTTATTAATGGATGAAAACCGTGCAAAGCAAATATTATCATCATCGGCAGAAATTGAAGTAAAATATAAGGATGTATCTGTATGGATTGATGCGTTAAATGGAGATGGAACAGCAACCGTACACTTAAGAGGTCCACTTGAGGAAAGATCTATTGTTGAAGTGAAAGATTTATCAGAATAATTAGGGCAGTAAAAGAGCGGGTCCGAATTCTAAGGACCTGCTCTTTTATTCCCTTAGCAATGGCATAGAGCAGCATCGAAAAGACCCGTTTGATTTTATTATTTCAGAAAATTCAACCTCGATTACTTCAAAGCCATTTCCTCTAAGAACATTGTTAATTCTGTCATTCTGTGCTAGGCTCACAATTTTCTTATTGCCAATGGATAGAACATTGGTAGCCAAATTCAATTGCTCTTCATCTGTAATTTCAATTAATTTATAATGTTTTTGTAGCACTTGTAAATCTTCTTTCGTTAAGGCTTTAGAATATACAATCGCTGTGTCGTTTGATAATACATTAAACGCACAATCAAGATGTAAGATATTATTAGCAAGGGGCAGCGAATGAACATAATAACCTTTTAATTTATTGCTCAATTGTTGAATAGCAGCCTCTGATGTTCTATCACTGACCCCTATCCAAATTGTTTGTCCATCAATGATGACATCACCGCCTTCAATGGATGACGTCTCAATTTTATCAAAAGGATATTGATGTTCTTTTAGCCATTTCATGATTACATTTTCCTCTTGTTTGCGAATAGTCCTTCCCATTGTTGCTACGAAGAGATTGTTACCTAGACAAAAACCTATATCTCTCGTAAATACTTGTTCATACAAAGATTCCTTTGACTCTAAGTAAATCACTTCCACACCGTTAGCTTCTAATACTGAAACAAAATCTTTATGCTGTTTCATCGCGGTTTCAATATGTATATTTTTATTTCTAGATTTTTTTTGCATTTCATTACTAGACCTGTCAGTATCCATATATCTCGGAGATACAACAATCACTTTTTTTAATACTCCATATTCATTATGACAATGAAGTTTTTCGCTAGTAAATTCTTGTGAAGACATCCTCTCTCACCTTCCTCCTATAAAAATCTAGCTATTCCATATTGTTATACCAACACTTCTTTTACTAACTACAATACCCTACTAAAATTATCTGCATTCACTAATTAAATGATTCCATAATAAGAATTATTCTGTTTATTTGTAAACACACCATTAAAAGTTGCTTCTAGAGGCAATTAAGCTTAACATACTAGTTGGACTAAATTTCTATCTTTAAAATATTCTTTTCTTCTCATTTAAAATAGGATAAAAACATTTAAACTCTATAACAAATGGGTACATTAAAAATATTACTTTCATCATAATTAATATGAAAAGTGAAAGCGGCTTGATCAAAGGAAACAAGCAAGGACGACCTCGAGGAGTTAGCCGCTCGAACTAAACAATCAGGAGGTTCTTTTTATATGAAAACATTCCAAGATTTTGGATTAAGTGAAAAAATTCTTCGTTCCCTATCTACAATGGGATTTGAGGAACCAAGCCCTATTCAGGCTCAAGCGATTCCAATCGCAATAAATGGAAAAGACATAATAGGACAAGCTCAAACAGGAACAGGAAAAACTACTGCTTTTGGAATTCCACTTATTGAACAAATTGACGCTAGTGTAAAAGGAATTCAAGGGTTAGTTGTAGCACCAACTCGTGAACTTGCTGTCCAAGTTGCGGAAGAATTAAATAGAATTGGGCAATTTAGTAATGTAAAAACACTGCCTATATATGGTGGTCAAGATATTTCTCGTCAAATCCGAGCTTTAAAAAACCGACCGCAAATTATTGCTGCTACTCCCGGAAGACTTCTTGACCATATAAAACGAAAAACGATTCGTCTTGATCAAATTAAGATGGTTGTTCTCGATGAAGCAGATGAAATGTTAAATATGGGATTCATCGAGGATATTGAAACAATCTTAGGAAGTATCACTAGTACTTACCAAACAATGCTTTTCTCTGCAACGATGCCTAAACGCATACAAACATTAGCAGAAAAATTTATGGATAACCCTGAAATTGTAAGAGTTAAAGCAAAAGAAATGACTGTAACAAATATCGAGCAACAATTTATAGAAATTCAGGAACAAAAAAAGTTCGATGTGTTATGTAACCTTTTAGATATCGAATCGCCAGAGCTCGCGATTATTTTTGGTCGAACCAAAAGACGTGTAGACGAACTAGTAGAAGCATTGTTAAAACGAGGCTACTCCGCAGAGGGAATTCACGGTGATATTGCTCAAAACAAACGTGAACAAGTAATCAGACGTTTTAAAGATCAATCCATTGAAATCCTCGTAGCGACAGATGTTGCTGCCAGAGGTCTCGATATTAGCGGTGTTACACATGTCTATAACTTTGATGTACCACAAGATCCAGAAAGCTACGTTCACCGGATTGGACGAACAGGTCGAGCTGGAAATAAAGGGCTTGCTACAACTTTTGTCACACCTAGAGAAATGGATATGCTGAGAACAATTGAAAAAGTGATAAAAACAAAAATAAAACGTACTCAGGCTCCTTCTTTTGGTGATGTAGTAGAAGGAAATAAGCAAGCGGCAGTACAGCAAATAATGGATATAGTAGAAAAAGGCGACTTCGGTGAATACAAAACCATCGCAGAAACCTTACTAGAAGATGTCGATTCTATAACTGCATTAGCTGCCTCTCTCAAATTAATAACGAAAGAACCAGCTGTAGTACCTGTAAAATTATCGGCCGTTTCTCCTATTCGAGGAAAGAAAGATAAAAGAAGCAGTGGAAAAAGTGGCGGAGGCGGAGGCCGAGGCAGATCAAGAGATCGTGATCGAGGAAGACGCAAAAGAAATTGGCGAGACAGATAAGTTCGAAGTAAAAGAGGCTGGGACAAATGTGCTCTAGGTGAATAAAAAAACGAACTAATTCTTTCATTTGAAGGCG
>NZ_JBHUMF010000014.1:0-70059 GCF_042684945.1 Bacillus seohaeanensis
CGAGAGTAGGACGTTGCCAGGCAAAATGAGAAAAACAGCCCTTAATGGAGCTGTTTTTTTGTTATTCAAAAAAGGAATACATAGTGGAAGCTATAGGGATTTGTTTCTTTATCATCTTCCGACAGAATACCCCTTCCTCAAGGAAAGTGGAGAATTCAACGTACAAGATAGTGAGTAATAACCGCAGGAGCTGCGGGGTTAGCCTGCTAAAAAACTGGTGGATACACTAGTGTTCGCAGGAATCCCCCACTTCAAGCGTTAGCTAAGTGGGGGTAGTTCAATAGATAATTATTATACCGAAAGATTTGTACAGTGTAACTTCCTAAAAATACAAAGAGCCATTTCAAGATGAATTCATCTTGAAATGGCTCTTTGTATTTTTGTAGAAATTCTAATTCAAGAGTCTATCTTATACAAGAAGAGAAATTTTCTTGAACGAACTAGAGTTCGAAGTATTTGGCACCTTGGTAGAATACTGTAACTATTAGAAAAGACCCCTTAAATCAATTAAAATTATCCTTTGTGGGAATTCTTTGGATTTACTTTTAAATTCCTTCTAGAAAAGTCGGAATAAAACCTTTATACTTATATTAATTTTTAAATAATTTAGAATATTATTTAAAATCAATTACGACAAGCACTATTTTTTCCGTAAAAGGTTGGGTTCATTAGTCTATTAGACTAATAATCATAAATAAAAATATAGACAAGAGGGGGATTTAGGTGAAGAAAAAGGTAAAGATGTTTGGAGCTGTATCGATGTTAGCGGGAATGTTAGTTTTAGCAGGATGTGGAAATGAACAAGGATCAGGCGATAGTGTAGATGCTGATCCAGATAAAAAGCAGTATACGATTGGCGTAACGCAAATTGTTGAGCATACTTCTTTAGATGCGGCATTTACTGGGTTTAAAAAAGCGTTAGAAGAAAATGGTTTTGAAGAAGGGGAAAACGTTACATATGATGTCCAAAATGCACAAAATGACCAAAGTAATTCGCAGACAATCGCAAATAAATTGGTTAGTGATGGAGTAGACCTTATTTTTGCAAATTCTACTCCAAGTGCCCAACACGTCTTAAATGCGACAAAAGAAATTCCAATTGTTTTTACATCTGTGACGGATCCTGTTGGTGCAGAGCTTGTAGAAGCATTTGATAAGCCTGGTGAAAACATTACAGGGACAACCGATACTCATCCAGAGGCATTATCCAAAACAATTAATTTTATGACAAATGAAGCCGGTGCTAAAAAGGTAGGCCTTATCTATAATTCTGGAGAGCAAAATTCGGTTGTCCAAGCGAAGGAAGTTGGGAAAATGGTTAAAGATAATGGAGCAGAAGTAGTAGAAGCGTCGGTGTCTACTTCCGCTGAGGTAAAACAAGCTGCAGAATCGCTTGTCGGTCGAGTGGATGCGATTTATGTACCTACGGATAATACAGTTGTTTCTGCATTGGAATCTGTAATCGGTGTTGCTAATGATAAGGATATTCCACTATTTGTTGGCGAACTTGACTCAATGAAGCGTGGTGCTGTGGCAGCGAGTGGTTTCAGTTATGAAGAGTTAGGTTATGAAACAGGACTAATGGCAGTGGAGATTTTAAAAGGAGAAAAGGAGCCTTCTGAAATCAATGTTGAGTATCCAAAAAGTTTTAAGCTAATGATTAACAAAAAAGCAGCGGAAGAACAAGGTTTAGAAGTGAAAGACGAATGGTCCGAGTTGGGAGAGTTTTACGAAGGAGAATAGGAAAGGATGATGATTCGTGCCAACTGCAATATTTGCTTCCTTTGAATCTGGAATCATCTACGCTATTATGGCACTCGGAGTCTACTTGTCCTTTAGGATATTAGATTTTCCCGATTTGACAGTCGATGGCAGCTTTGTTACAGGAGCTGCTGTTGCTGCCACCATGATAGTGAACGGCTTCAACCCGGTAATTGCAACGTTAGCAGCGATTATAATTGGATTTGTAGCTGGGTGTTTAACAGGTATTATTCATACATTTGGAAAAATAAATGCATTATTATCAGGTATTCTCATGATGATTGCTCTTTACTCTATTAATTTACGAATAATGGGAAGGTCCAATGTTCCTCTATTAAGCCAGGAGACTACTTTTACAAGTGTAGAAAGCTTCTGGGAAACACTTGGTATTGATTCATTTTTAAACAATCTTTGGCTTGCTGTCGGGTTGGGAGAACCTATTCCAGGTACATGGGGTATTTTATTTTTCATGATTATCGTGACATTTGCAATAAAAATTATTACGGACCTTTTTTTGA
This sequence comes from Bacillus seohaeanensis, assembly GCF_042684945.1. Taxonomy (NCBI): domain Bacteria; kingdom Bacillati; phylum Bacillota; class Bacilli; order Caryophanales; family Bacillaceae; genus Bacillus; species Bacillus seohaeanensis. The sequence continues at coordinate 2,280 of NZ_JBHUMF010000014.1, forward strand.
AAACAGAAGTTGGACTTGCCTTACGTGCGACGGGAGATAACCAGCGAATGATTCGTAGTTTGTCAGCAAACACAAACTTACTGATTATTTTAGGTCTTGGTATTTCCAATGGTTTAGTAGCATTATCGGGGGCGCTTATTGCTCAGTACAGTGGTTTTGCTGATGTTGGAATGGGAATCGGTATGATTATTATCGGACTTGCTTCGGTAATAATTGGTGAGGCACTATTTGGTACGAAAACGATTGCCCGTACAACACTTGCAGTAATTGGAGGAGCAATTATCTATCGTTTAGTTGTAACACTGGCGCTCCGGGTAGAGTTTTTAAAAACAGGTGATATGAAATTAATTACTGCAACAATTGTTATACTGGCGCTAGTATTGCCGAAAGTGATTGATCGCTATAAAGAGAAAAAGAGAAAGGCACTTAAGCGAGCCGAACGAATAAAAAATGCTGCTGTACCTTCAGATGGAAAGGGTGGAAGTAATGCTACACTTAAATAGAATAAATAAAGTGTTCAACGAAGGTACACCAGATGAAAAGGTTGCTTTAGATGATATTGAACTTTCGTTAAGGTCTGGTGACTTTGTTACGGTTATCGGTAGTAACGGAGCTGGTAAATCAACGTTGATGAATATTATTTCAGGTGTCTTACTTCCTGATCTTGGTTCTGTTCATATCGATGATCACGATGTGTCTAGAGTTTCTGAATATAAACGTTCAAGGCTGATTGGTAGGGTATTTCAAGATCCAATGGCAGGAACGGCTCCTTCGATGACAATTGAGGAAAACTTGGCCATGGCCTATTCGAGAAATCGCCCACGAACATTAAGAAGCGGTGTTACAAAAGCTAGAAGAAAATACTTCAAAGAGGTATTAGAAACATTACATTTAGGACTGGAAAATCGGCTAAATGCTCGGGTAGGGCTCTTATCAGGAGGAGAAAGACAGGCATTGTCGTTATTGATGGCAACATTCACGGAACCATCTATCCTTCTTTTAGATGAACACACTGCCGCACTGGATCCTTCTAGGGCGGAGCTTATTACAAACTTGACCAAAGAAATAGTTGGCAACTATCAACTGACAACAATGATGGTGACACATAATATGCAGCAAGCTATTGATCTTGGTAACCGTCTAATTATGATGGATAAAGGACAAATTATTTTGGAGGTCAGTGAAGAAGAAAAGAAAAACCTAACGGTGGAAGGTCTGCTTCAAGAATTCCAGCGAATACGTGGGAGTAAGATGGCAAGTGACCGTGCATTACTATCCTAAAAAAGTAACGAGGCATAATGCCTCGTTACTTTTTTCTTTAAAGCATAGTAGATTAGGTAAATGTAAATGAAGAATTATACATTGCTATTTTGTTAAAAGTACGTTTCTTATTAGTGTACATAAAAGAGGTGAAAGTGAATATTGGAGAGTTTAGATTAGATAAATTAGGAGTAAAGAAAAAAGATATAACTATAAAACGTAAGTAGCAAGGGGCTTTTATAGTGTTTGGTCCTTTACATAAGTAGATAATTCCCGCATATGGTAAGAAATTATCAAAAAAGATTTTTACTTTTAACAACAATTGAAAACACAGAGTGGATTGGAGCGGGAGGTACTTGACTCCTGTAGGGCACAGAGGAAAAGAGTTGAGATCCCGCAGACGGAATAGCGAGGGGGCTAGTGCCTGCTGCAGAAAGGAACGGTCCACTTCCTATAAACGACAAACTTGATGAAAACAGCTAATCAGAAAAATATATTTGGAATAAATTAAAAGTAAAAAAATTGTGAAGGTTTCTAACAAAGTAGAAGAAATCTAATAATCTCTCTATTAAACTGAATAAAGTACAAGTAATAATTAATGTTGAATGAGCTATCTAGACAATATTTTTATTAGATATGTCAACTAATTATTATATTTATATAATAATTAGTTGGATGAAATACCTCCCCTCATACATTCTTCGAAATAAATAAAAATAATAAGTGAAAATTATTGGTTTAAAAAAGCAATACACCCTCGAGTCTCTCACCTGCCAACTTCAAAAAATTTTTATTTTTTTTAAAAAGACAAAGATTCCATATAGGACATAGATGTAAGCGTTTACTAAAAGTCAGTTAAATCAAAATAGTCAAAAAATTTATAGAAATACTGTTGACCTTCCACCAAAACGGGAGTAATATTGTCCTCAATTAAATTCACAAAATTCAAATTACAAACAGAAAGGAATGATTGACATGAGCGAGCAATGGATCTATTTAAACGGACGATTCGTCAGAAAAGAAGAAGCAGTTGTATCGGTTTATGACCACGGTTTTCTTTATGGAGACGGAGTGTTTGAAGGAATTAGAATGTACGACGGAAATGTCTTTCGACTTAAAGAACATGTTGATCGCCTTTATGATTCAGCAAAGTCTGTCATGTTAAATATCTCGGTAACAAAAGAAGAGATGAGTGATCTTGTAGTTGAAACACTTAGAAAAAATAATCTTCAGAATGCATATATTCGAGTGGTTGTTTCAAGAGGAATTGGAAATCTTGGATTAGATCCTAATACATGTAACAATCCACAAATCATTATTATAGCAGAAGAACTTGCACTATTCCCTAAAAGTTTATACAACACGGGAATTGAAATTGTATCAGTAGCGACTAGAAGAAATCGTTCTGATGTACTTTCTCCTAAGGTCAAGTCACTCAATTATCTAAATAATATTTTAGTGAAAATTGAGGCTAATCTTGCAGGTGTGAGTGAAGCTTTAATGTTGAATGATCAAGGGTATGTCGCAGAAGGATCGGCTGACAATATTTTTATCGTAAAAAATGATGAAATATTGACACCGCCTGGATATGTCGGTGCTCTTGAAGGAATCACTCGGAATGCAATTATAGATATTGCTAAAAAACTTTCTCTTTCCATTAGAGAAGAAGTTTTTACCCGACATGATGTATATACAGCAGATGAAGTATTTTTATCAGGCACAGCTGCAGAAGTTATCGCTGTTGTCAAAGTAGATGGAAGAACTATTGGAGATGGAAAACCTGGACCCTATACAAATAAGTTACTTCATGAGTTCAGAAAAACAGTAACAGAAGATGGCGTTAAAGTTTATTCACATAGTAACGTTCAAGTTGGTTAAGTTGGAGGAGATAATGTGCGCAGTGACATGATAAAAAAAGGAATTGATCGTGCTCCGCATCGTAGCTTGCTATATGCAACTGGAGTGAAAACAGAAGATCTGCATAAACCTTTTATCGGGGTCTGTAATTCTTATATTGATATCATCCCAGGGCACGTTCACTTAAGAGCCTTTGCAGATGTAGTAAAAGAAGCAATTAGAGAAGCAGGAGGCGTTCCATTCGAGTTCAATACAATTGGAGTCGATGATGGAATTGCAATGGGACACATAGGAATGAGATATTCCCTACCAAGCAGGGAACTTATAGCTGATTCGGCAGAAACAGTTATTAATGCACACTGGTTTGACGGAGTATTTTTCATCCCGAATTGCGATAAAATTACTCCGGGTATGTTGATGGCAGCAGCAAGGACTAATGTTCCCTCTGTTTTCGTATCAGGTGGTCCGATGGAAGGCGGAACATCCAGCACTGGAAAACCACTCTCCCTTGTATCAGTTTTTGAAGGAGTAGGTGCACACCAATCTGGAAGAATGTCACAGGAGGAATTACTTGATATTGAGGCAAATGCTTGTCCAACGTGCGGTTCCTGTTCTGGGATGTTCACAGCTAACTCGATGAATTCTCTTATGGAAATGCTCGGGATGGCGCCACCAGGAAATGGAACAATTGTTGCAACATCTGAGGAGCGTCATCAATTAATAAAAGATGCAGCTAAATATCTTGTAGACATGATTAAAAAGGATATAAAACCACGAGACATTATAACGGAAGAGACAATCGATGATGCTTTCGCACTGGATATGGCAATGGGGGGCTCTACCAATACAGTACTCCATACACTGGCTATCGCAAATGAAGCAGAAATTGATTATGACATTAACCGAATTAATGAAGTAGCAAAAAGGGTTCCTTATTTATCTAAGATTAGTCCGGCATCCGATTATACGATGCAAGATGTTCATAATGCAGGTGGAGTTAGTGCGATTATTAAGGAACTATGTGAAATGGAAGGCGCTGTCCATGGGGATAGGATTACCATAACTGGAAAGTCCCTTTACGAGAATGTAAAAGATGCTGAAATTGTTAATGATGAGGTCATTCGCAGAAAAGAAAATGCATATAGTCCAGTTGGAGGGTTATCCGTTTTATTTGGAAACATCGCTCCAGATGGAGGAGTCATTAAGGTAGGAGCTGTCGATCCTTCCATCTCCACGTTTATGGGAGAGGCGATTGTTTTTGAATCTCAAGATGATGCATTGGCAGGCATCGAGAACGGCACAGTCCAAAAAGGTCATGTAGTCGTTATCCGCTACGAAGGGCCAAAAGGTGGACCGGGGATGCCGGAAATGCTTGCTCCAACAGCAGCTATTGCAGGAAGAGGTTTAGAGAAGGAAGTTGCTCTTATAACAGATGGAAGGTTTTCCGGTGCATCTAGGGGAATATCAATTGGACATATATCACCAGAAGCAGCTGAAGGTGGACCGATTGCTTTCGTTGAAAATGGAGATCCGATTGTAATAAATCTAACTAGTAGAACAATCTCACTGATGTTATCAGAAGAAGAGTTAGCACAAAGGAAAGAAGGATGGAAACAACCACCACCAAAAATTAAAAAAGGGTATCTAGCACGTTACTCTAAACTTGTTACATCGGCAAGTACTGGTGGCATTATGAAAATTTAATAGTTTTAAAGCGTTGAAGAGGTTAAAGGATTGGCTTCCGTATTCCCAGAGAGCTGGTGGTGCTGCGAACCAGTAATACACCCAATACCGACATCCCCTCTGAGTATCGTTCTGAAAGATTAGTAGGAACGGTCGGGTGCTTCCTTGCACTCGTTATTAAAAAGAACAATGCATAACTGTTCATGAGGTAATGTAACGAGAGTTCATTACAAACTAGGGTGGTACCGTGGAAAGGGATAGAGCCTTTTCACCCCTGCGAGAAGACGAAAATCTGTCGTAGTGGGTGGATAGGCTTTTTTATATGACTGATCTTCATGTTCATGTGTTAGAACAAGGCTTTAAGAGGGATAAGGAAACATCAATATTTTCAATGTCTGAACAATTTCAGTCTAGCCACTATCCTCTTGCCAGAGATTTTTAACAAAGTCTAGGAAGGCAGTCCAATAATTAAAACTAGGGAGGAGATTTTATGAGAGCAAAGTTAGAGGCAGAACCTATTTCATTGCCAAAGACGTCCAAAGCGAATGGAGCTGACTTGCTTATTCACGCTTTAAAGGAACAAAATGTCGAAGTTCTGTTTGGATACCCGGGAGGAGCGGTTTTGCCTATTTATGATGCTCTTTACAAAGCGCCTATCAAACACGTGCTGGCAAGACACGAACAAGGTGCGATTCATGCAGCTGAAGGATATGCAAGGGTTTCGGGAAAACCTGGAGTTGTTATTGCAACTTCCGGACCGGGGGCGACAAATCTTGTAACTGGAATTGCTGATGCGATGATGGATTCCTTGCCGCTTGTTGTTTTTACTGGCCAGGTTTCAACAAAAGTAATTGGAACGGACGCTTTTCAGGAAGCGGATGTAATGGGGATTACAATGCCGATTACAAAACACAATTATCAGATTCGTAATCTTAGCGAATTGCCAAAGATTGTGAAGGAAGCATTTCACATCGCTGCAACTGGGAGACCTGGTCCTGTTTTAGTGGATATTCCAAAGGATGTAACGGTAGATAGTGCATTATCATATCAAGATGAGGAAGTTCATTTGCCAGGCTATCAACCGAATCTCCAACCTAATCCACTTCAAGTAAAAAAATTGCTAGACAGTCTAAGTGAAGCGGAAAAACCAGTTATCTTGGCAGGGGCAGGTATCTTGCACGGCAATGCAAGTGAAGAGTTATTAGCTTTTGCTGAAAGTTATCAAGTACCGGTTGTTCATACGCTTTTAGGACTTGGAGGGTTTCCTGCATATCATCCATTGTTCTTAGGGATGGCAGGAATGCATGGGATATACGCAGCTAACACGGCGCTTTATGAATGTGATTTATTAATTAATATCGGGGCAAGATTTGATGACCGTCTGACAGGAAATTTGGCAACCTTTGCTCCAAATGCAAAAGTTGCCCATATTGATATCGATCCAGCTGAGATTGGAAAAAATGTAAAAACACATATTCCGATTGTAGCAGATGCGAAAAATGCATTACTAAAAATATTAGATAACCCGTCTATTCCTCCACAAGTCGAGAATTGGCTTAGTAGATTGGAAACATATAAAAAAGATTATCCGTACTGGTATGGAAATTCTGCTGAATACCTATCACCACAACGATTAATTGAACAAATATACGAGGTAACGGAAGGGAATGCAATTGTTACAACAGATGTTGGTCAACATCAGATGTGGGCAGCTCAATATTATTCTTTTAAAGAACCTCATCACTGGGTTACATCCGGCGGGCTAGGCACAATGGGATTTGGGTTTCCTGCAGCAATCGGTGCCCAGTTGGCAGAACCGAATAGTACAGTAGTTGCATTGGTTGGTGATGGCGGATTCCAAATGACATTCCAAGAACTGATTCTGTTAAGAGAACTTAATCTACCGGTGAAGGTAGTTGTAATCAACAACGGATCATTAGGAATGGTACGACAATGGCAAGAGACCTTTTATGAAAAAAGGTACTCACAATCACTCTTGTCCTTACAGCCAGATTTTATGAAATTGGCAGAATCGTATGGGATTAAAGGGATTAGGCTAAAAACGCAAGAGGAAGTAGATACCTATCTCCAAGAGGCTTTATTGAGTGATGAACCAGTACTCGTTGAGTGTTTAGTCAATCCTTCAGAAAATGTTTATCCAATGGTGGCTCCTGGAAAAGGACTTCATGAAATGATTGGGGTGAAACCATGAAAAAGAGAATTGTAACAGCACTCGTGCATAATCGTAGCGGCGTATTGAACAGGGTAACAGGATTGTTTACGAAAAGGCAGTTTAATATTGAAAGTATTTCAGTAGGCTACACAGAAATAGAAGGCATTTCAAGGATGACATTCCTTGTTAATGTCGAGGATGATGGAAAAATAGAGCAGCTATTGAAGCAGTTGCACAAACAAATTGATGTTTTAAAGGTTTCCGATATTACGGACCAAGGTGTAGTGGCAAGAGAATTAGCGTTAATCAAAGTATTAAGCAATGGGCAAACAAGAGCTGAAATTAATGGAATTGCTGAGCCGTTCCGAGCTTCCATTATAGACGTTTCTCGGGACAGTGTCACGGTACAAGTGACAGGTGATGTGGAAAAGGTAGAAGCAATAATTGAATTATTAAGACCTTATGGTATTAAAGAAATTGCTCGCACAGGAATCACTGCATTTGCAAGAGGTAACAGCAAGTCAGTAACAGACTTGAGACAATATTCAATAGTAAATTAATTTAAGGGAGATGAATGGAAATGGTAAAAGTTTATTATAACGGTGATGTTCAAGAGTCAGTACTTCAAGGAAAAAAAGTGGCAGTAGTAGGATACGGATCTCAAGGTCATGCACATGCACAAAATTTAAAGGATAGCGGTTACGATGTGGTAGTTGGTTTAAGAAAAGGGAAGTCATGGGATCAAGCAGAAAGTGACGGATTCCCAGTATTTTCTGTAAGAGAAGCATGTGAACAGGCAGATGTTGTAATGGTACTCCTTCCAGATGAACATCAGCCAAAAGTATATGAACAAGAAATTAAGCCTGCACTAAAACAAGGGAAATCATTAGCATTTGCACACGGTTTTAATATCCATTTCCATCAAGTAGTACCACCCGAAGATGTTGATGTATTCCTTGTAGCACCAAAGGGACCTGGTCATCTCGTACGAAGAACATTTGAAGATGGTGCTGGTGTACCTGCGTTATTCGGAGTTCATCAAGACGTTAGTGGTAATGCAAAGGAAGTTGCGCTTGCTTATGCAAAAGGAATCGGTGCTGGTAGAGCGGGTATTCTTGAAACAAGTTTCCAAGAAGAAACAGAAACTGATTTATTCGGAGAGCAAGCAGTATTATGCGGAGGGTTAACTTCCTTAGTGAAAGCAGGCTTTGAAACATTAGTAGAAGCAGGTTATCAGGAGGAAGTAGCATACTTCGAGTGTCTTCATGAACTGAAACTTATTGTTGATTTGATGTACGAAAAAGGATTAGAAGGCATGCGTTTTTCGATTTCCGATACCGCACAATGGGGTGACTTTGTATCAGGTCCAAGAGTCGTAAATGCGGAAACGAAACAACGTATGAAGGAAGTTCTAGAAGATATCCAATCAGGAAAGTTTGCTAAAGGTTGGATTTTAGAAAATCAGGCAAATCGTCCAGAATTCAATTCTATCAACAATCTTGAAAAACAACATCCGATTGAAGTGGTTGGAAAAGAACTACGTAATATGATGCCATTTGTTCAACGACAAGAGAAAAAGGAAGTGGTTGGCAGTGCGAAACATTGACATTTTTGACACAACGTTGAGGGATGGTGAGCAGTCAGCTGGTGTAAATTTGAATACGATTGAAAAGGTGGAGCTGGCTAAACAACTGGAAAGACTAGGGGCAAATATTATTGAAGCTGGGTTCCCTGCTGCTTCTAAAGGTGACTTCGAAGCGGTTAAGAAAATCGGAGAGACAGTCAAAAATAGTTCGGTGACAGGATTGGCTCGAGCGAACCTAAAGGATATTGACGCTGTATGGGGATCTTTAAAAGGAACAGCCGAACCAAGGCTTCATGTTTTTCTTGCAACGTCACCTATTCATATGACCTATAAATTGAAGATGACTCCAGATGAAGTCATTGAAAAGGCAGTAGAAACAGTGAAGTACGCTAAGAAGTTTTTCCCTGTAGTTCAATGGTCCGCAGAAGATGCAAGTCGCACAGATAAAGCTTTTCTAGTAAAAATTATGAATGAAGTGATTAAAGCGGGTGCAGATGTTATTAATCTTCCTGATACAGTTGGATATAGTACACCACAGGAATACGGAGAGCTTTTCCGTTATGTAAAAGAGAATGTATACGGTGTAGAAAATATTAAACTATCTGCTCACTGTCATGATGACTTGGGAATGGCAACAGCCAACTCACTAGCAGCTATTGAAAATGGCGCAGATCAAGTCGAGGGGACAATTAATGGTATTGGGGAAAGAGCTGGAAATGCAGCGCTAGAAGAAATCGCTGTAGCTCTTCATATAAGAGAGGATTTTTATAAAGCAAAAACAAGATTGAAGCTTGATGAAACCAAGAAAACAAGCAATCTAGTAAGTAAACTGACAGGGATGAAAGTTCCTGCAAATAAAGCGGTGGTGGGGGAGAATGCCTTTGCCCACGAATCTGGTATTCATCAAGATGGTGTGTTAAAGGAAAAAACTACCTATGAAATTATTACGCCTGAATTAATAGGTGTCTCAACAAATCGATTAGTATTAGGGAAGCATTCAGGACGTCATGCTTTTAATAATAAAGCAATTGAACTTGGGTTTGAGCTTTCGGATCAAAAATTGAAGGAAGCTTTCCAAACCTTTAAAGATTTAGCGGATAAGAAGAAGGAAGTTGTTGATGAAGACATCTTCAGTATTTTGACGAATAAGCAAACAGAAATAAAGGCTGTCGATGAAGCTTATAAACTCCAAAGTCTACAAGTACAGTATGGCATGAACAATATTCCAACAGCGACTATTAGCGTCACGATGGAGGATGGGGAAGTAACTCATATTGCTTCAACAGGATCAGGAAGTGTAGAGGCAATCTATAACACGATTGAAAAAATGCTTCCAAGTCAATCAAAGCTATTAGATTATAAAATTCACTCTGTAGGAGGCGGACGCGACGCATTGGCAGAAGTGTATGTCCGCATTGATTATAACGGAAATGTTTCCAATGGAAGAGGGACAGCACAGGATGTTTTAGAAGCCTCTGCTAGAGCTTATTTAAACGCAGTGAATCGTTTATCAGCCGATAAGTTAGAAAAACAAAAGGCAGAAGCAAGTCTTTAAGGGAGATTACCATTAGTGGAGATTTAGATGTTCCACTAATGGTAATCTAACTAATTATCTTTTGCTAACCAACAGTTAAAACAGGAAAATGGAGGGATTTTCAATGAAGAAGAAAGTGGCCGTACTACCGGGAGATGGGATTGGACAGGAAATTATGGAAGGTGCATTGGATGTTTTAAAGGCTGTCGGAGATTGGTTTGGTCACAGCTTTGAAATTGAAAAGGCCCACATCGGTGGAGATGCACTGGATACTACAGGAATGCCTTTACCTGATGAGACGTTAAAGTTATGCAAGGAAAGTGATGCTGTTCTTTTAGGAGCTGTGGGAGGACCCAAATGGGACCGTGTTCCCCGTCATTTACGACCTGAAAAGGGATTATTGGCAATTAGGAAAGAGCTTGACCTATTTGCAAATATTCGACCTGTAAAGGCTTTTGAAAGTTTGCTAGGAGCTTCCCCTTTAAAGAAAGAGATTGTAAAAGACGTTGATATGGTAATTGTACGCGAACTTACAGGTGGCCTTTATTTTGGTAAACCATCAGGACGGGAAGAAACAAATGGTACTACTGCTGTTGATACATTAACGTACAAGAAGTCTGAAATTGAACGAATTGTGAAGAAGGGCTTCGAGCTTGCTGGAAAGAGAAAAAATAAGCTTACATCTGTTGATAAAGCAAATGTGCTTGAATCAAGTCGTCTTTGGAGAGAAGTAGTGGATGAGATGGCTCCTAAATATCCTGAAGTGGAAGTGGAGCATATGCTTGTTGATGTTGCGGCAATGAAATTAATGTACCAGCCGAAACAGTTTGATGTAATGGTAACGGAAAATATGTTTGGCGATATTTTAAGTGACGAAGCGAGCATGATCACAGGATCTCTAGGGATGCTTCCTTCTGCAAGCCTTCGATCAGATTCATTTGGCTTATACGAGCCTGTACATGGGTCAGCACCGGATATTGCTGGAAAAGGAAAAGCAAACCCGCTTGCGATGATTTTATCTGTTGCACTTATGCTGCGTCATTCTTTCCACTTGCATGAAGAAGCTGAAATGATTGAAATGGCTGTGCAAGAAGTGCTAAATGCTGGATACAGAACAGGTGATCTTTGGGCAGTGGGTAGAGGAACAGTTGTTGGCACTGATAGCATGAATAAACTTGTAGTAGAAAGATTGGAAGCAGATCATGCATTATCATCTATTTTAGCGGCTTACTTGTAATAGAGAAGAGAAGCGAGGGCAGGATAAGGATTTTTCATTGAAAGGAAAGTCCTTATTTCTACTCTCTTCTCATTTTAAAGGAGGGAAGTTACCTATGGAACCGAAAAATATTATAGAAAAGATTTGGGAAAGTCATATTGTACATCGAGAAGAAAATAAACCTGATTTACTTTATATTGATTTACATCTTGTCCATGAAGTCACATCACCGCAGGCATTTGAAGGACTTCGTATGAAAAATCGCCGAGTCAGAATGCCTAAATTGACCTTTGCGACAATGGATCACAATGTACCTACAAGAGAGCGTCATATTATTAATGATGAGATTGCGCTTACCCAAATGAATAAACTTAGAGAGAATTGTACTGATTTCCAAATAGAACTTGCAGATATAAATGACCCTGATCAGGGAATCGTTCATGTCATCGGACCGGAGTTAGGATTGACGCAGCCGGGAAAAACAATTGTTTGTGGTGATAGCCATACCTCTACTCACGGGGCATTTGGTGCCATAGCTTTCGGAATTGGAACTAGTGAGGTAGAGCATGTTTTAGCAACTCAAACCTTATGGCAAACTAAGCCGAAAACATTGCAAGTAAACGTTACTGGGAAACTTGGATTTGGTGTTACCGCCAAAGACCTTATTTTATATTTAATTGCTCAATATGGTATTGGAGTAGGGACTGGGCATGTAATAGAATTTACGGGAGAAGCTATTAAGAACTTGAGTATGGAAGAAAGAATGACTGTTTGTAACATGTCGATAGAAGCAGGCGCTAGGGCAGGATTAATTGGTCCTGATGAAGTGACATTTGAATATTTAAAAGGAAGAGAGCATTTACCAAAGGATGTTCCATTTGAAGAATTGACTGAAAAGTGGAAAATGCTTGTGACCGATGAAGGTGCTTCCTATGATAAAACAATTGAAATTGCCGGAGAGGATGTTGAACCTCAAGTGACATGGGGAACTAACCCATCAATGGGCGGCTCTATTTCTGGTACTGTACCGCAATTTGAACAATTTGAAGATAGCTCGGAAAAGGAAGCATTAAAACGTGCATTGCAATATATGGATCTTGAGCCAGGAGCAAGACTAGAAGAAGTTCCGATTGATTATGTCTTTATTGGATCATGTACAAACTCTAGGTTGAGTGACCTGAGAGCAGCAGCAAAAGTAATCCAAAATCAAAAGGTAAAAGAGGGGGTAGTAGCCCTTGTTGTCCCTGGCTCCTACAAAGTAAAAAAGGCAGCAGAAGAAGAGGGGCTCCATAAGATTTTTCAGGAAGCCGGATTTGAATGGAGAGAAGCGGGTTGTAGTATGTGCCTTGCGATGAATGATGATATTGTACCTCCAGGAAAGCGTTGCGCTTCTACTTCCAATCGAAACTTTGAAGGAAGACAAGGGAATGGCTCAAGAACACATTTATTAAGTCCAGCAATGGCAGCAGCTGCAGCCATTAATGGAAGATTAACAGATGTAAGAAAAATAGATAACTTATTATATTCATAAGGGGGTGGGGTACTTGGCCCGCAAGATAAATTATTCCGGTAAAGTATTTCCTCTCAATCGAGACAATGTTGATACCGATCAAATTATTCCAAAGCAATTTTTAAAAAGAATAGAAAGAAAAGGTTTCGGACAGTTTCTTTTCTTTCACTGGAGGTTTGAAGACAAGGGGGGAAAATTAAAACAAGATTTCTTGTTAAATTCGCCTCGTTATAAAAATTCTAAAATATTACTTTCTGGAAAAAACTTTGGCTGTGGTTCTTCTCGGGAGCATGCTCCGTGGGCATTACAGGATTTTGGATTCAATGTTGTGATAGCGGAAAGTTTTGCAGACATTTTTTATAATAATTGCTTAAAAAATGGAATATTGCCAATCAAGCTTTCTTCTAAAGAAATAGAGAAGTTATTTGAAAGGGCGACTGAGGAAGAGCTCATACTGGAAGTTTCATTGGAAAATCAAACAGTACAGGATTCCAAAGGTTTTTATACGACCTTTGAAGTAGACCCATATTGGAAGACGATGCTGTTAGAAGGATTAGATGAAATAGATTTGACGTTGAAATATGAAGAAAAGATACGACAATTTGAAAATAAATAATGGGGTGACTCTCTTGGGGATTTAGATTTAATTAACGGTGCAGATGTAGTAGAAGCGATGGAAAGAATCATTCATATGGTGCATAGAACTCCTTTAAAGCAGTCCAAAACGCTAAATGCCTTTACAGGAGCAGAAATATCGTTAAAAATGGAAAATCTTCAGCGTACAGGATCATTTAAGCTTAGGGGTGCAATGAATAAAGTAATGTCATTGAAGGAGGAAGAGGCCGAAAGAGGGATTATTGCCGCTTCTGCTGGTAATCATGCGCAAGGGGTCGCATTGGCAGCCTCTTTGAGAAATATACCCTCAAAGATTTTTATGCCTAAAAGAACACCTTCTACAAAGGTGGCTGCCACTAGACATTATGGTGCGGAGATTATATTAGAAGGAGAAACATATCAGGAAGCTTATTTGGCTGCAGAGGAAGAAAGGCTAATCGCAGGTTCTACTTATGTTCATGCATTTGATGATCCAAAAGTAATGGCGGGTCAAGGTACTGTTGCCCTTGAAATGTTACAGCAATGTAGCAATTTAGAGGTATTAGTTGTGCCTGTTGGTGGTGGAGGACTTTTGGCTGGAATGGCACTTGCAGTCAAAAGTTTTAATCCGCATGTCAAAATCATCGGCGTGCAAGCACTAGGAGCACCAGCAACCTATAACCGTTTTAGAGGAAAAGCTTCTAATTGTGGTGATCATGTTCACTCCATTGCTGATGGAATTCTAGTAAAAGAACCGGGAAAATTGACATTTCCTATTATTGAAAAATATGTTGATGACATGGTGACTGTAACGGATGAAGAAATTTCTTATGGTATTATGTTTATGCTACAAAGGGAAAAAACATTAGTTGAAGGTGCAGGAGCAGCTTCTTTAGCGGCTGTACTTTGTGGAAAACTCAAAGTGCAAGGGAAAAAGGTAGGTTGTGTTATTAGCGGTGGGAATGCAGATCCAAGTAAAATTTCGATCTATAAAGACCTGTCTAGTATGGTCAAAAGATTACACTATATTGGATAAGTAGGACGGTCCTTGGTTGCTATTGGCAGCTTTAGGACGGTCCTCTCTTTTTAAAATAGTAAAATCTATAAAAGAATTAAGCCCCATCTAACAGGAAAGGAAGCACTTACAAGGCATTAAATAAAAAAAGCTATTGATAAAGGTAAATATTTCATCTATAATGTCCACTATATAAAAACAAATGTACATCAGTAATAAACAAACGGAGGTTTTCTTATTATGGAATCTATTTCAATTGGCTTGTTAGGATTAGGAACAGTCGGCTCAGGAGTTGTGAAGATAATAGAAAATCATCAAGATAAACTTTGCCATCAAATTGGCTGTCCTGTGAAAGTAAAAAAAGCTTTAGTACTAGATTTAGAGAAACAAAGAGAACTTGAATTAGATCCAGAAATTTTGACGTTAAATCCTGAAGAGGTACTACTAGATCCAGAAATAGATATTATCGTGGAAGTAATGGGGGGGATTGAAGAAACGAAGGAGTATTTAATCCAAGCACTCGAGCAAAAAAAGCATATCGTTACAGCTAACAAAGATTTAATGGCATTACATGGACCGGAACTTCTTGATGTAGCTTCAAAAAATCAATGTGATTTATTTTATGAAGCAAGCGTTGCAGGTGGGATTCCTATTTTAAGAAGTTTAGTAGATGGATTAGCATCCGACAGGATTACAAAAATGATGGGAATTGTAAATGGCACAACGAACTTTATTCTTACAAAAATGAGTAAAGAAGGACGTACATTTGATGATGTATTGGCAGAAGCGCAACGTCTTGGATATGCAGAGGCGGATCCTGAGGCAGATGTGGGAGGTTTGGACGCTGCAAGGAAAATGGCGATATTATCGACATTGGGCTTCTCAATGAATGTAGATCTGGCTGATGTAAAGGTAAAGGGAATTACAGAGGTTTCAGGAGAAGATCTTCACTATGGAGAGCAATTTGGTTATACAATGAAACTTATTGGTGTTGCTCATAGGGAAGGGGAGAAGGTAGAGGTGAGTGTTCAACCGACACTGTTAGAAAGTAAGCACCCATTAGCATCTGTAAATGATGAGTATAACGCTGTATATGTGTATGGTGAGGCTGTCGGAGAAACAATGTTTTATGGGCCGGGCGCTGGAAGTTTACCTACAGCAACTGCAATCGTATCAGACCTTGTTGGTATCATGAAAAATATGAGACTTGGTGTAAATGGAAAAAGTGCAATTCTTCCGGAATTTCCGAAAAAGTTAAAAGAAGATCATGAAATCTTTTCAAAGTACTTTTTGCGGTTGCGTGTGAAGGATGAAGTTGGTGTTTTAGCAAAAATCACATCTATCTTTTCTAATTACGGCGTTAGTTTTGAAAAAATATTACAAAACCCTTTAGAAGAGAATGGCTTCTCCGAAATTGTCATCGTTACACATGGAGAGTCCCTATACAATCATGAGAAAGTATTACAAGAGTTAAACGACTATCAATTTGTTCAATCCATCGAAAGTTCTTATCGCGTAGAAGGAGGGAATGTTCATGAAATGGCAAGGTCTGTTGTCTCAGTATAAAGAATACCTTCCTATTAATAATGAAACACCTTTGTTGAGTTTAAATGAAGGGAACACACCACTAATTAAGCTCTCCCGTTTATCGAAAGAGTGGGGAATTGCCCTTTTTGCAAAAGTAGAAGGGGTTAATCCTACTGGATCATTTAAAGACAGGGGAATGGTGCTTGCTGTTGCAAAAGCGATAGAGGAAGGAAGCGATACGGTTATTTGTGCTTCTACTGGCAATACTTCCGCCGCTGCCGCTGCCTATGCGGCAAGAGCAGGTCTTCGTTGTATCGTTGTTATTCCAGAAGGAAAGATTGCAGCTGGTAAACTTGCTCAGGCTGTCATGTACGGTGCCGAAATTATTTCCATTGAGGGGAATTTTGACGAAGCATTAAAAATTGTAAGGAGAATAAGTGAGAAAGAGCCGGTTACGCTTGTTAACTCTGTTAATCCGTATCGTTTGGAAGGTCAAAAAACAGCGGCATTTGAAATTTGTGATGCCCTAGATGATAAAGCCCCTGAAATTTTAGCTATTCCAGTGGGGAATGCAGGAAATATTTCTGCTTACTGGAAGGGGTTTAAGGAGTATCATCAAAAAAAATCAACAGGGCTTCCTCGAATGTTTGGATTTGAAGCATCAGGAGCAGCGGCCATCGTGCATGACCGTGTGTTTCCAGAGCCAGAAACTGTTGCAACCGCTATTCGAATTGGTAATCCGGCAAGTTGGAATCTTGCTGTTGATGCCTGGAGGGAATCGGACGGTAATATAGATGAAGTAAGTGATGAACAAATTATTGAAGCATACCAGCTGCTATCGAGGAAAGAAGGAATTTTCGCAGAACCTGGATCTTGTGCTTCACTAGCAGGGGTGAAAAAGTCAGTTGAAAATGGATCCATTAGTAAGGGAGCTATTGTTGTATCTGTTTTAACAGGAAATGGATTGAAAGATCCAGCAACTGCAATGGAGTATAGTCCGGTGAAACCAGCACAATTACCGAATGATGAACAGGTTGTTGCAGATTATATTAAAGGGACAATCGGAGTATGAAAATTGTCGTTCCTGCAAGTACAGCTAACTTAGGTGCTGGCTTTGATTCCATCGGATTAGCATTAAACTTGTATTTGACATTAGAAGTAATGGAGGCGGAGCAATGGGAAGTTGTTCCGCTATCAAAAGAACTAAAAGTGTTTCCAACAGACGAATCCCATATGATTGTGAAAATAGCGAAAGAAATTGCAAAGGAACATGGGAAGGAACTAAATCCCTGTCATATTTCAGTGAGAAGTGATATTCCACTGGCAAGAGGGTTAGGTTCCAGTGCAGCAGCAGTCGTAGCAGGAATTGAATTGGCGGATGCAGTCGGAGAGCTTCGTTTAACACTGCAAGAAAAGTTAGACATTGCAACAAAACTTGAAGGGCATCCAGATAATGTTGGTGCTTCTTTATACGGAGGGCTTGTTGTTAGTTGTCAAACGAAGGATACAGTCCGTCTCCTTCCAATTTCGGATCTACCTATTGAGGTTATTACCATTATTCCTGAAAAAGAATGGAAGACAGAGGATTCAAGAAATGCACTTCCCTCAATGTTATCTTTTTCGGAAGCAGTGGAAGCAGGTGCTGTTTCGAATGTGATGGTAGCGGCATTGTTGAAGAAAGACTGGGAATTAGCAGGAGAAATGATGAAAGACGATCGATATCACCAGCCATATCGGAAGAAATTTATCCCTCATTATGAAGAAGTCGAGCAAATAGCTTGTCGATATGGAGCGTTCGGTGTAGCTCTAAGTGGAGCGGGGCCAACCATTGCCTGCTACGTGGAAAAAGAAAGTAGCGAGTGGCTCTATACCAAGTTATCCCAATCTTTTCCCAAAATGAACATCCAAAAGTTGCAAATTAGTCCAAGTGGTATTCAAACACATCAAAATGATAAAAAGGTACGCCCTTCACTACTGTAAAGAGGTGAGGGACGTACCTTTTATGTTTTCCCGTTAAAGTACATACGCTACTTCATGTATCTCTCGAAAACTGGCAACTTTCATTTTCATGAAGGGTGTTTTCGTAAAAATTGTGCTTTTGAACGGAAACTAAGTTGAACCTACTGCGTTGCATTCCGCTACGGGCAAAATGTATAAGTAAAAACAACAGCCTATGAGAAAAGAGCTCTATAAAATAAACCACTAATGTAAGAAGCGGAATTCTGCAATATCCCCCAACTTCTCTGTGAAAAATCAAAACGCCTAAAACTAATAATGGTCAAACAATCATTTTTCCTGTATTCTAGTGATGGACTTTTACTAAAGACCGGAAAGAGGGATAAAGGAGATCTCTCCTAGTTAATGCGGGATAAAAAGTAAAGGATAGTGAAAAGATAAGAAGAATATTAAATATAATTTTAGGTGGAAATGTGGAAATATGAAGCATGCTAAACAAATTGCTTTAAAGGTTGCTATAACTTATGTCATTTTAGGTGCAGCTTGGGTTCTGTTATCCGATCATGTATCCATGCTGTTCGCACATAATAAGATAACCCTTTACATTTTTTTTCAAAGGTATAAAGGGTGGTTTTTTATTTTAATAACCGGCCTTGTCATTTATTATTTAGTTTATAAAAGAACAAGTGAAATTTTGGAAGCGAACGAAAAATTAAGGAGAAAAGAACAACAGTTAGCTATCAATTCTCAGCAATACCAATCACTTTTTATACATAACCCTGATGCTGTTTTTGAAGTTAATCAAAGTGGGGAAATCGTAGCGATTAATCCAGAAGGAGAAAAGTTATTGGGCTTAAGCATTCAAGAATTGCAAGCAGAAAACATTTCAGATTTTTTTCCTGAAAAGTCTATTTTGGCTGTTCGTGATTATTATAAAAAGGCTTTGAATGGTAAAGCTTCGAATTTTGAAACGACGATGGTTGATTTTGAAAAAAACGAAAAAATACTAAGGTGCTCACTTGTCCCTATCTTTATTTATGAGGAAATTACGGGAGTATTTGGTATTGCAAGAGATATAACATCAATACGTGAAAATGAGCAAATGATTGTTGCCTCGGAAAAACTCTCCGTGATCGGTCAATTAGCAGCAGGTGTAGCTCATGAAATAAGAAATCCATTGACCTCCTTAAAGGGATTTGTACAGTTGATGCAAGGTACAAGAACGGTAGACGTAAACCATTTAGACATCATGCTTTCAGAAATTGAACGGATAGACTTAATCTCAAGTGAAATGCTTATTCTTGGAAAACAACAAGATATACCATTGCGTCAGGTGAACTTAGATGATGTCATGAGGCAAGTGCTTGTGTTAATGAACGCTCAAGCCAACTTGGACAATGTATCCATTATTTATGAAAATCTTGCCGGAAAAGATCTTTATGTAAAATCAGATGCGAATCAATTGAAGCAAGTTTTTATTAATATTATAAAAAATAGTGTAGAAGCAATTAATAATAAATATCATGGAAACGTGACAATTACCATTACCAAAAAGGAACCATTTGCATGCATAACTGTGAGAGATAATGGGGTGGGGATGGAGCCTGAAAAAGTGAAAAAAGTTGGGGAACCATTTTATTCTACAAAGGAAACAGGAACAGGACTTGGACTTGCTATTTGTAAGAAGATAGTGGAAAGACATAAAGGGAGTATGGAATTTAAAAGTTCTATTGGTGAAGGCACAGAAGTAGACATTTATCTTCCGCTAAGTGATGAAAAGATATTGTAAAAGAGAGGATTATAAATATGAACAATGAATTATCCATTTTAGATCAGACTCCATCATTTGTAGAGAGTGTTTGGGAAAAGTCAGGTTTTACTAATTTAACAGAGGTACAGAAAAGGTCAATTCCGCTTATTTTACAAGGAAAGGACGTAGTATGCGAATCACCGACTGGAACTGGAAAAACATTAGCTTATCTACTTCCAATCATTAATAAAATTGATGCTTCTAGAAAACAGGCACAGGCTGTTATTATAGCCCCATCGCGTGAACTTGTTATGCAAATACAATCGGAAATACAAAAGTGGACAAAAGGTAGCGAGATTACAAGTGCAGCATTTATCGGTGGTGCCAACGTGAAGAAACAAGTTGAAAAGTTAAAGAAAAAACCACATATTGTTGTTGGGACAACAGGACGTTTGCTTGAACTAATAAAAATGAAAAAGTTGAAAATGCACGAAGTTAAAACGGTTGTAGTGGATGAATTTGATTTGATGATTACACAGGAACATCGAAAAGAGGTAAAAGAAATCATTAAGTCTACCTTGAAAGAGAGACAAGTGTTGTTTTTCTCTGCCACATTATCTGATGAGACAGAAACAGTTGCTGACGAATTACTGCAGGAGTATGAAATAGTGAAAATTGAGAGTGAATTAGATAATCCAAAAGTTGAACACGTTTTTGTTCATACAGAGATGCGTGACAAAATTGAAGCCATTCGAAATCTTGCTTATTTTAAAGATATAAAAGCATTAGTATTCTTCAATCAACTAGGAAAACTGTCAGAGGCAGAGGAAAAATTAAAATATAAAGGCGTTAACCTAGAGGTATTAGCCGGTGAAGCAAAGAAAGTAGAAAGAAAACAATCGCTTGACCGTTTTCGATCTGGAAAAGTTTCCTTATTGTTAACTACCGATGTCGCTGCGAGAGGGTTGGATATCCAGGGTGTCACACATGTTATTCACTTTGACTTCCCAACGGATACAAAACAATATATCCATCGCTCGGGTAGAACAGGACGAATGGGAGCAGAAGGAACTGTCATTTCACTTGTAACGAAAAGAGAACAAAGCTTTCTTGAAAAAATGAGCAACGAGCTCGACCTGTCTATCCAACCGAAAACCATCCACGGCGGAAAACTAAAAAACCTTTAACACTTCATCGTGACGTGGAGCGCACCTTTGAATGGAGTAGCATAAGAAATAGCAAAAGAGACGATTTCGAGGAAATCGTCTCTTTTGCTATTTCTCTTTATTATCGGCAGGTCCGTCCCCGGCTGCTTTAACGCGTTTCTGTAGTCAGGGACGGACCTTTTAAAAGTGGTTTTTTAATGATTTCCATTGCTAGAAGCAAAATAGACTTGGTATGATGAGTAGGTTATAGATGATTTAAAGAGTAGGAGAATGACTTTTGAGTAATAATAGTTCCAATTTTTCTAAACTACCTTTTGAGGCTGAATGGTCTACCATACCAAAGGCAACAACAGTCGACGGAGGCACTTCCATAAAATTAGTAAATAAAGATGAAGAGGATGCCGCATTTTTCAGAAACATAGAGAAAGCAGGAATCTATTTAAATGGACCTCAAATCGATGCAGTTCGTCACGTAAATGGTCCGTGTTTAACATTAGCTGGTGCAGGAACAGGGAAAACAACTGTGCTCGTCTGTAGAACTGGATATTTAATGACTGTAAAAAATATTCAACCAAATAATATTTTACTAGTAACATTTACAAGAAAAGCAGCAGAAGAAATGAAAGAGAGAATTGCAAAGCTACCAACAATGAACGGAAGTAAGGCAAAAGCAATTCAGGCCAGTACTTTTCACTCCCTATTTCTGATGCTGTTAAGAGGCCAAAAATATACTCAAGAAATTATCGGGAACGAACGATATAAACAAATTATTTTAAAGCAAATTCAAAGACAAATGAATATCAATGATCCATTTGATGCGGAAACATTACTTAGCACACTGTCCTATTATAAGCTAAATAAAATTGAACTGGCCGTACAGCCAAACGATTCGAGAACAGAAAAACAAATAAAAAGAATCTTACTGCAATACGAAGAGTGGAAAAGAAAGAACCATAAATTAGATTTTGATGATATTTTATGTGAGGCTTATCTCTTACTGAAAGGAAACCCGTCTTTACTTCAATCGCTTCAAAATCGATTTAGCTATGTAATGGTTGACGAATTTCAAGATACAAATTTTCTCCAATACGAGCTAGTCAAAATGATAGCTGGTCATAAAAATTTATTTGTCGTTGGAGACGATGATCAAACAATCTATTCTTTTAATGGAGCAAGAAATGAATTTATATTAGACTTTGATACTCATTATAAGGATGCGAAAGTAATTACATTGGTGGCAAATTATCGATCGAATCCATATATTATTGGTTTAGGAAATGAAGTAATTTCTAAAAATAAATCTAGACGAAAAAAAGAATTGTCAGCCACATATGAGGGTGGTTTTCAGCCGCTATACTCAAGACCAGCAACAGCAGATGAAGAAGCGGACTGGATAATAAAAGAAATTGAGCAGTTACACAACGATGGGTATGCTTATCAAGATATCGCTATTCTTCATCGAACAGCAAGTAGCAGTCGAGCTATATTCGAGCAGCTAATTTTAAAGGAAATGCCATTTAATCCATATAACCAAAAGGAAACATTATTTTATGAAAATTGGATGATTAAACCTGTAGTGGATTATTTACGGCTCGTTATCGTCCCAAGAAACTTTACAGCAATTGAAAGCATATTGCCTAGCATGTTTATTAACAGAGAAAAAGGAATGGCGCATATTTTAAACAAGGAAGAAGAAGAAGGAAGGAAGAAGTACCCTCTCATTCATTTAACAACGATTCCAAGTTTAAAGCCTTTCCAAGTAAAATCGATAAAAGAACGCTTGAAATTTTTAAAGGATTTGCAAAAAGAAACACCTGAAGTGGCAATTAAAAAGATTCGTCGCTTCTTTTACCATAAGTATATGGAAGCAGAGGAATCTAACTTAGTTACAGAACAAAAAGAAATGATAAATGAAATGCTTAATGAGCTAGAAGGGTCTGCCAAGCGTTTTGATTCGATTGCCAGTTTTATTAACTTTATCGACGAAATGAAGCTAAAAGTTCAGGAAGTCTATCAACAATCCAATCAGAAAAAGGATGCTATCTCTTTGATGACGATTCACCGATCCAAAGGGCTTGAATTTAAAGCGGTATTCGTGATTGGGGCAATCGAAGGTAACCTCCCACACGCTTCCGCATTAAAAGCGGATAGTCTAGAAGATAAAGTTTATGCAAAAGCGGATAAAAATAATAAAGTCACGCAGGCGGTGGAGGAAGAGAGAAGACTTGCCTATGTTGCCATTACGAGGGCAAAAGAACGGTTATATATAAGTTCTCCAGGTTTTTACCAAGGAGATAAGCGGGAAAGCTCTCGTTTTATTGCCAATTTGTTTAAAAAGCCAGCTGTGAGACCGGACAAAAATAAGGAAAAAAAGGTTTTAGGTCAAAAGGTAAAAGCGTGGATATGTAGTAGTGATAACTGCATAGCGTGGCAGCGATTTGAGAGTAAGGAAAAAGGTAAAGAAAAACAATGTCCGCTTTGTAAAGAGAAAATGATTCTAGGAGAAAAAGATCTATAACAATAAAACCTTGTCTGCATACTGCAGACAAGGTTTTATTGTTATTTACTCTCGTTATCTTCGTCAATCGGATCAATTCTTTTTGCGTCATCTGAGTTCAATGTTCCCTTTAAAAAATAAATAAGAAATCCTAAAATCATCCCCAATACTGCAAGAAAGCCAATAGTAATAATAGTCATCGATAGCATTTTACTTCTCCTCTCATTAAGTAAGATGTATCAAGCTTCTATTTAAAGTCTATTCCGTAGTGGGGGACAGTAGGACACCGTATTTAAATGGTCATATAAAAAGGGAAGAATCGTAAGTTGACTTATTTGAATGTATAATAACTTTTCATCATTGAAATGAATTTTTTCATGGACAAAAATCTTCTGGGATTTTAAAAAGCGTTCCTTTTTCAGTAACCACATTGTACATGAACTGAGCTTTTATAATTTAACAAGAGTTCTTCCACGTACTTTTCCATCTAAAATATTCGTTAATACTTCTGGAAGCTCTTTTAATGAGATCTCATTGACCAAGTCCTTATTTAATGTTGTTGGTTTAAAATCATCACCCAGACGCTTCCAAACTTTTAATCGTTTATCCATTGGACATTCAACCGAATCAATACCAAGCCAATTAATACCCCTTGAAATAGGAGGAATAACGGTTGTTGAAACTGCTACCCCACCTGTTAAACCACATGTAGCTACAGATCCTCCATATTTCAATGTGCTAAGTATATATTGAAGAGTTTTCCCACCTACAGGGTCGATAGCTCCAGCCCATTTTTCTTCACGAATGGGTGTCTGGTCTGTATCTATTATCTCATTACGATTAATAATGTGTTTAGCCCCTAATTCCTTTAAATAATCTATTTCGCTGGATTTACCTGTACTAGCTACAACTTCATAACCTCTTTTAGCTAAAATATTGACTGCAATACTACCAACTCCGCCTGTAGCACCTGCGACCAAAACAGGTCCTTGGTCAGGTTCTAATTTATTATCTTCAAGCCTTTGAACTGATAATGCTGCGGTAAACCCAGCCGTTCCAAGAATCATGGCTTCTTTTAAAGACAATCCTTCTGGAAGAGGGACAACCCACTCTGCAGGTACACGTGCAACTTCACTAAATCCACCAGAATGTCCTGTGCCTAACTTATAGCTAGTTACAATTACTTCATCACCTGTTTTAAATCGTTTATCTGTTGAAGCAATAACCGTCCCAGCTAAATCTATCCCTGGTACTAAAGGATAGGATTCTACAAACTGATTATTGATGGCCACTGCGCCGTCTTTAAAATTAACACTAGAATAAGCAACACGAATCGTTACTTCTCCTTCCGATAAATCATCGATTCTTAATTGCTTTATTTCTAACTTAGTTTGATCACCAATTTTATCTAGCACCATTGCTTGAAAAGTATTCATATTCTTCATCACTCCTTGTCTTTCGTTTAAACTCTTTTCTCATCGATTGTTGTTTTCAGTTATGAATTTTGCCCGTTGAATTCCGCTGCGGGCACACTAGACTCTTCGAGGAGGAATGGGTGCCTCTTAGAAAAGTGGAAGCGGCTAGGTCAGCTCGCTGAAGCTAGACCTCGGCTGTTTTCCTTATCTTCCCGCAGGAGCTAAGTGCCTGCAGCGAAAATCCATTTAGTAGATCCAACACAGTTTTAGCTAAAAACAACAAACTTTACGAAAACAGCCTTCGTTTAAGTATAAAGCTTCACAATCTCCGTGTTTATTTTAACATAAATATCCATATGTCATTCAAAGTGTTATTTCACCATAGATTAAATGTCATACACAGACTCACGTAAATTCAGATTTGAAAATATCCATGCTTTTGAATAATAACTATATATAGATATACAAAAGGAGGAAGCCTTCTATGCGATGAGCACCTATAGTTTACTTTTGTGAAAGTTATTTTACGAATTAACCCTACTTTCATTTTTGTTTGAAAAAGCCTTATTTACTTTGCACCTATACTTTTCAAACAATCATATATTCTGGACAGCCTTCATAAAATAAATCATTACATTTATAAGGAATAGGGGCTATTCGATGAGCTTGTTTTTAAGAGGTACATTGGTACTAGTAGTGACTGCTTTTTTAGGTGAATGTCTGGAATTTGTGATTAATATGATTTTAGCTCGTGAGTTAGGTGAAGCAGGACTTGGAAAGTACATGTCAATTTTACCAACGATTTTTTTAGTAGTGATCATTGCTAGTTTTGAATTTCCTATTTCTATTTCAAAATTTACCGCGGAACGCGATGAAAAGTATCATCGTCATATGCTTTTTTATGTATTTCGGTTTGTCGTAGTAATGACTGTATTGCTGATGTTGGCGGTTTCCCTACTATTTGCTGTTACTCCGCTATTTGAAGGGTATCATTCTGGGATTCGCTGGCTGATTTTGATTACAATTCCGATTATTTCCTTTATGTCTATTATGAGAGGTTATTTTATGGGATTGCAGCATATGGGAAAAATTGCAGCCGGGAACCTCGTTAGAAAAGCTCTCCAGCTTGGATTGTTAATTTGGGTTTACCAACTTTTTTCTTTTGAATCAAAAACAGCTATATTCATTGCTCTTTGTACGTTAATTGCAAGTGAAGGGCTTATTTTTCTATATTTTTTACATGCTTACATATTGGAACTTAAGGGTAGAAGAAAGAATGTACATGCTGCACTTTCTAAAAAAGAAGTTAGAAATGCGTTGTTATCGGTTTCGATTCCAACAACTGTTCTGAGAATATTTCATGCATTAACACATGCAATCCAGCCATTTATCATTAAAATTGCACTTGTTCATGCAGGTATGAATGAAGTGATGGCAAATGAACATTTCGGGGTGCTAGCGGGTATTGCGCTAACAATTGGTTTCTTTCCTGCATTCATTGCTTATTCGTTGCTAGTCGTATTGATTCCAAATGTTTCAGAAAAGGTGTCGAAGGGTGACAAGGAAGGTCTGATTGCGCTATTAAGACAAGTAATGTGGATTACGTTGGGATACGGGGTTCCGGCAGTGACTGTTTTTTATTTTTGGGGAGAACCTCTGACTGAATTGTTTTTCCATACGACAACAGCTGCTTATTATTTAAAGCTTTTGTGGCCTTACTTTTTGTTTCACTTTTTTGTAATGCCGATGCAAGCATTTCTTATCGGTTTAGGGTTAGTAAAAGATGCCCTTCTACATACAATATGGTCAACATTACTATCATTCTCTCTTCTGTATTTCCTTGGTTCCAATTCGGAATTTGGGATGAATGGAGTAATCATTGGAATGAATATGGGAGCAGTACTCATTACATTGCTTCATTATGTAACGATTTGCCATGAATTGGAAATGACTCCTTGGTTTAAAAGAACTATACGTCAATAAAATAATAAGGAGAAAAAATGGGGAATTAAGCAGTAAATTCGAGTTTTCGTTGGTGGTAGTTGTCAAGGAAGGGGTTAAGACAGTCATCCCGATGACCGTTGCCAATTACTTATAAACTTTATAAAGCTCTTATCCATTCATTAAAAGCAGCTTATCATTGTACAACTATCTCTTTTTTAAAGGAGCAAGCTATGATTGATTCTATGTTATTTAATTTGATGTTTATCGGTGTGCTAGGTATTGTTTCTCAATGGCTGGCATGGAGATTCAGGCTACCTGCCATTGTCATTATGTCTATCGCAGGTTTGTTAGCTGGACCAATTTTCGGGCTTATTAACCCGAAAGAGGATTTTGGTGATGTATATAAACCAATAATCTCCATGGCAGTAGCGATTATATTATTTGAAGGAAGTTTAAATTTAGATTTTCGAGAGGTTCGAGGATTAGGAAAACCTGTTTTTAGAATTGTGACGATTGGGGCTTTCTTGGCTTGGGTCTTAGGTTCGTTAGCAGCTCATTTTGTTGCAGGACTTTCTTGGGCTGTAGCATTTGTAATAGGTGGTCTTTTTATTGTCACTGGACCAACTGTTATTCTTCCGCTGTTAAGGCAGGCAAAATTAAAACCAAGACCTGCGGCTATTTTGAAATGGGAAGGAATTATTGTTGATCCATTTGGTGCATTACTTGCTGTATTTGCATTTGAAATAATTAGATTTTTACTAAGCGACAATGTAACAGTCCTCTCTTTATTATTATTTTTCGCTGCCTCTCTTTTCGCCGTCTTATTAGGATGGGTATCAGGAAGGGGTACCGGATTTCTTTTTGAAAAAGGGCATGTCCCGGAGTTTTTAAAATCACCGGTTGTATTTGTCATTGTTTTGGCTTGCTTTACTGTGTCGGATGAAATTGCTCATGAAACAGGTCTTTTAGCTGTAACAGCAATGGGAATTACGTTAGCCAATATGCATATTGCTTCTATCGGTGATATGCGCCATTTTAAGGAAAATATTTCAGTCTTACTCACTTCGACCATTTTTGTAATGTTAACCGCATCATTAACTGTCAAAACGTTGCTTGAAATATTCAATTGGCAGATCATTGCCTTCGTACTTCTTATGCTGTTTATTGTCCGTCCGCTATCTGTTTGGTTATCTACAGTTGGAACAGATCTTTCCACAAAAGAAAAAATTTTAGTGGGATGGATTGCTCCAAGAGGAATAGTTGCATTAACGGTTGCTAGCTATTTTGCATCTATTCTTTTAGATAGAGGCTTTACCGATGCTGGAATTTTAATGTCCTTGACATTTGCATTAGTATTTTCGACTGTTTGCGCACATGGATTTACGATTGGTTGGCTTGCTAAAAAACTTGGATTGGCAACAGATGAACGTCCAGGAGTATTAATAGTTGGTGGCAGTAGTTTTAGTACAGGAATTGCGAAAACGTTTCAAGAATTGAAAACACCAGTTATGATCGCAGACTCTTCATGGAAAAGATTGTACACTGCAAGAAAAGCGGGAGTTCCGTTCTATCGAGGAGAGGTTCTCTCTGAACAAATGGATTATTATTTAGATCTAACTCCATACGAATATTTAATTGCGGCTACCGAGCTTGACTCGTATAATGCGCTAGTTTGTACTACTTTTGTTCCTGAAATAGGTAGAAATAATTTGTTTCAGCTTAGTTTACGAAGCCAAAGGGAAGATGATATTGAGGATATAGGAAACACGATTGGTGGAAGAATTCTCTTTCATCAAGATGTAACATGGGAGGAATTAAATAAACGTGTAGAACGGGGAGATGTTTTCCGAAAAACGAATATAACGGAAAAATATACGTTTGAGGCGTATCTTGAAGAGATAAATGAAAATGCCATTATTCTTTTCGTATTAAAACCATCTGGGAAAATAGGATTTTTCACAGAAGAAATGTCTCCGAAAGTAGAGGATGGCGATATAGTGGTCAGTTTGATGGAACGTTATAAAGAGTACGATAAAATTCAAAAGAAAATTTCTGACCAACGGGAAAAACAATTAAAAGGTAAGGAACAAAAAGGACAGACCTGAATCAAAGTCATTATCAAGTCCGTCCATGTGTTTATTTATCGTTTTTCATTATATCTTTCAGCTAGTAATTCCTTTACTTGATTGTAGGTGAGACCGGAGTGTTGATTGAGGTACTTTACTTCATCAATATCAGTACCGACAACTGTAACGTTTTTGCCTTTGTTTTTCGTCATATACAAAACACCTCCATATAGTTATTTTGTGGGAAGGAGGTTGTTTTATTCGGAAGAGAAAAAAGTAATATTTCTAGAATAATCTAAAGATAATGACTATGATAAAGAAGAATACAATTATAGGGGGACTACTTATGAGCGCAACTACATATTCAGATGTATGGGACTTAGATGTATTTTTTAAAGGTGGAAGTGAGTCGAAGGAATTTAGAGAGCATTTGGAGACATTGAAAGAGAAAAAGAATCATTTTGAAGAAAATGCTGTTGCTTTCCACCCGCCGCAATCATCAGGTGATGCTAAGTTGGTTGCAAGGTTAATTGAAGAAGCAAAAGAAGTGATTCTGTATTTACGCCAGGCTGGGGCATTTATTAGCTGTTTAGAAGCACAAAATATGCATGACCGAAAAGCAGATGCACTTAGAGGTGAGTTAACTTCAATTAGCGCAGAGTTTCAATCTTCGTTTACAAAATTTCAACAGCAGCTTGCTGATGCAAGTGAAGAGGTGTGGGAAGGGTTACTACAACATGACAAGCTAAAAGAAATCCAGTTTGTTCTAGAGGAATGGAGACAAAAAGCAAAAGACAAGCTTTCTAGTGAAGAAGAGGGATTGATTCAAGCTCTTGCTGTTGATGGCTATCATGGCTGGGGACAAATGTACGATACGATTGTTGGGGCAATGTCAATTTCTTATGAAGGCAAAACGCTATCTGTTGGTCAAGCGAATAATTTACTATCAAGTCCAGATGAAAAGGTTAGAAAAGAAATCTTCGATAAACTAGAAGGAGCATGGAAAGAGAATGAGGAGCTTTTTGCTAGAACATTAAATCATTTAGCGGGTTTCCGTTTAAATGTTTACAAAAAACGAGGCTGGGAAGACGTTCTCAAGGAACCGCTTGAATACAACCGAATGAAGCAAGAGACATTAGATGCAATGTGGGGAGCTATCTCTAAAAACAAAGCACCCTTTGTCGGGTATTTACAGCGGAAAGCCAAAATAGTAGGTAAGGAAAAATTGGATTGGTACGATCAAGATGCACCAGTAGCAGAGTCTAATGATACAATGTCATTCACAGAAGGAGCCCAGTTCATCCTAAAACATTTCTCACGTTTTGGAAAAGAAATGGCCCAGTTCGCTGAAAAAGCATTTGATGAATCATGGATTGAGGCGGAAGATCGTGCTGGCAAACGTCCAGGGGGATTTTGTACATCATTTCCACAAAGTGATCAGTCACGAATTTTTATGACTTATTCTGGATCGATGTCTAATGTTTCCACACTTGCACATGAGCTAGGGCATGCATTCCACTCCTATGCTTTGAAACCAATGGATATGTTAAATCGCAACTATGCGATGAACGTAGCAGAAACAGCTTCCACATTTGCGGAAATGATTGTAGCGGACGCGGCTGTAAAAGAAGCTTCAACAAAAGAAGAAAAAATTGCTTTGGTAGAAGACAAACTTCAGCGTAGCGTCGCGTTCTTCATGAATATCCATGCACGATTCCTTTTCGAGAATCGTTTTTATGAAGAAAGAAAAACTGGAATGGTATCGGCCAATCGTTTAAATGAATTAATGGAAGAAGCGCAGCGGGAAGCGTTTGCTGATTCATTAGGGGAAATTCACCCGCGTTTCTGGGCATCCAAGCTCCATTTCTATATTACAGATGTTCCATTTTATAACTTCCCGTACACATTCGGATATTTATTCTCGTTGAGTATCTATGCAAAGGCACTAGAAACAAATGAAAACTATGAAGAAAAATATATGGCACTACTTCGTGACACAGCCATCATGAGTGTAGAGGAGCTTGCCATGAAACACTTAGGAGAAGATATTACGAAAGAAGCCTTCTGGGAAAAAGGGATCAAGCTATGTATTCAAGACGCAGAAGAATTCTTAAAGTTAACAGAATAAACGCTTTTGAGGTCCGTCCCTCGTTGCTTTAAAGCAATGGGGGACGGACCTTTTTCAGTAAGTCTTATCTCTTCTAAGCCTCTAGTCTTAGAGGAAAATAAAGCTAGAGCTCGTTATGGGAAATTCGAAAAATAGGTAGTATAGAGACATAGAAGAAAGGAGGAAACAACGATGAAGAAATTCGGATTGTTTATTGCAGGAGGAATTGCTGCAATTATCTTATTAGCAAATTTAGGACCAATGGTAGGGTTAGCGTTAAGCTTGTTAATTCTTTACTACTCCTTTAAGGAATTTGTAAAGGCAGAAACTACTTTTTCAAAAGTAATGTGGGGGCTTATTGGATTAGCAGCATTAACTATTTCAATTGGAAATGTTCCAGCAATTCTTGGTCTAGTAGCAATCTACATCTTGTATGTTGTTATTAGAAATTGGAAAAAAGCTGAAAAGGAAACAGTTGAAACATCTGATCCATTCACTAACTTTGAAAAAGAATGGTCTCAGTTAAAGAAAGACTATTAATACGCCAGTTGTCAGCAAATGTTTCGCTAATAACTAATGGACCAACTACTAGTTTCACGGGGAGTTATACCAAAACCTCCCTTTAATAAAAAATAAATAGCGGTTCCTCATTTACCGCATAAATAATCGAAGGAGAGATACTAATGGCAAACTTATTTGAAAGAATTAAAAATACGATTACTTCTGACTTACATGAAGCACTAGATAAAAAGGAAAAGAAAAACCCAATTGCGTTGTTGAATCAATATTTAAGACAATGTGAACAAGAGGTTGAGAAAGTAAAAAAATTGATAGAGCGCCAGTACTTATTAAAAGAAGAATTTAATAAAGAATATAAACAAGCGGCGAGACTTGTAGAGAAAAGAAAGTATCAAGCGGAAATTGCTTCGAAAGCAGGAGAAACGGAGCTATATGAATTTACGCTTTCAGAACAGAAATATTATGAGGATAGAGTAGAAAAAATTATTGAATCTAAAAATCAGGCTGAAGGACAACTAGAAGAGTTAGAGCGTAAGTATGTAGAAATGAAACATAAACTAAAAGAGATGCACTATAAAAGAATGGAGCTTATGGGCAAAGAAAATATGACAAGAGCTCATATGAAAATGAATGAAGTCTTAAATACAAGCTCCGAATATGCAGATCAAAGATTTTCTAAATTTGAGGAAATTGAATCGTATCTAGAACAACTAGAATATGGTGTGAACTCCGCTTATTACCGAAACACTATTGATGCCAAAATTGAGAAGTTAGAAAAAGAAATGAAAAAAGACGAAACAGTCTCCATTTCTTAATAAAACATGGTATTCTAATTAGAGCACAGGGCGATTTGGTCAGCTAACGACAAATCGTCCTCCGCTCGTTATAGCTTTAAATAAACTATCTTATACATATAAGAAAGGAGGACTCCCTATGATAAATCGAATGAAAACAGATGGGATAAGCTGGATTATTTTAGTTGGAATATTATTAATCGTACTAGAAGTATCTTTCTATGATGGGGGAGTCCTTTTCTTTCTGTTTTTTGCTGCCTTTTGTATTTATGCAGGTAAAAAGAGGCATTCGAGTACATTAGGAAAAATTCTTTTATGGTTTGGAATTATCAGTTTGACCATAAATGTGTTGAACACCGTTGCATTCAAGTTTTTGATTTTTGGACTCTTAATTTTTATTATTCTAAAATTTGCTGATTCAAAAAAACACCCCAAATATCTAGTGCCGGACATAAAAGAAACACTTACTCAAGGCGATGAACCACTTCTCATGAAAAAATCACTTATTCAAAATATTTGGTTTGGTACGAAGCGAACACCTGAGCAAGTATATGAATGGAATGATATTAATATTCAAGGTGGAGTTGGTGATTCAGTAATTGATCTAAGTAATACGGTTTTGCCAAAAGGAACTTCGGTAGTTTCAATCCGAAATTCAATTGGAAACATCGAAATTCTCGTACCATATGATGTGGAAATAAGTGTCCATCATTCGATTATGGTCGGTTCCATTGAAATCCTGGAGCAAGCTGAACCGAAGGCGCTAAATAAATCTCTTTACTACCAGACACCAGGTTACGAAGCAGCTACTCAAAGAGTGAAAATAATTACCTCTATGCTAGTTGGAGACCTAGAGGTGAAAAGAATATGAGTACGGTTGGGAGACAAATACTAGTCGGATTGTTATTTTCCTTTATTTTGCTTTTAGTTCTTTCTATATCGTATTTCTATTTATTCCCATTAGAAAATTGGTCACTGCTTTGGAAACTAGAAATAATGGATGTACCAGCCATTTTGTTTATTACCGGTTGTTGTTTAATTGTAGGAGTTGGTTTCGGTTTAAGCGCCGGACTTTCAAGCAAAAAGCAGCTTCATGATATTGAAGGTGCTCTTTTACAAGTAGAGCATGGAAAAACCTTGCCAATACCTGATACGAATTCTTCCGAAATGAATGTGGTATGGAAAAGAATGGAGCAATTGCAAAAACATATAGTGGAGCAAACGAAGTATTCACAAAAGCTTGCCAATGAAAAAGCGGAGGAACAAGAGAAAAGAATACAGGAAATTGTTTCACAAGAACGAAATAGATTAGCAAGAGAGCTTCATGATTCCGTTAGCCAACAACTTTTTGCAGCATCGATGTTAATGTCAGCCATTGCGGAAACCCCTTCACCAAGCAGAACACCGCAAGAAGAAAAACAGCTTAACATGGTGGAGCAAATGATTCAGCAGTCACAACTAGAGATGAGGGCATTACTTATGCACTTACGCCCTGTTGCATTAAAGGGGAAAACATTGCAAGAAGGAATGAAGGAGCTCCTAGTCGAATTAGCACAAAAGGTTCCTATTGAGATAGAATGGAAAATTGAAGAGATGAAGCTAGACAAAGGGATTGAAGATCATCTTTTTCGGATTCTACAAGAGTCTGTATCGAATACATTGCGCCATGCAAAAGCAACGACATTGGATGTTCGCTTACTAATACGCGAATCGCTCATTATCCTAAAGGTTTCTGATGATGGTGTCGGATTTGATACTAATGAGTCAAAGACAACAAGCTCATACGGTCTCCAAAATATGCGAGAACGAGCAATTGAAATTGGTGGTACGTTAAAAATGGTTAGTGTAGTAAATAAGGGAACAAGACTAGAAGTCAAAGTACCGATTGTCGGGAGTGAAGGTGAAAGCGATGATTAAGGTGTTATTTGTAGATGATCATGAAATGGTACGAATCGGAGTATCTTCTTACCTTTCTGCTCAGGCTGATATTGAAGTAGTTGGAGAAGCAGCCGATGGAAAAGAAGGGGTTACGCTTGCATTAGAACTAAAACCAGATATTATTCTAATGGACCTCGTGATGAAAGAAATGGATGGAATTGAAGCGACGAAACAAATTATTGATGCATGGCCAGAAGCGAAAATACTTATCGTAACAAGCTTTTTAGATGATGATAAGGTATATCCAGCATTAGAAGCTGGAGCAACAAGCTACATGCTGAAAACATCTAAAGCAAGTGAAATAGCAGATGCCGTTCGAAAAACATATAATGGACAATCCATACTGGAGCCTGAAGTCACAGGCAAAATGATGACGAAAATGAGAAAAAAAACAGTAACTGAACTCCATGAAGAACTAACGAATAGAGAACGAGAAATCCTCCTTCTCATGGCACAAGGAAAAACAAATCAAGAAATTGCCGATGAACTATTCATCGCACTAAAAACAGTCAAAACACATGTAAGTAACATTCTTGGGAAATTAGAAGTACAGGACAGAACTCAGGCTGTTATCTATGCATTTAAACATGACTTAGTAAAATAAAATTGCCCTCAAAAGGTGTCTTTTTCCTTTTGAGGGCAATTTTATTTTGCGAATTAGCCCATTGAAGTCGGAAAACGTGAGAGGGGGCCTTCCTTTTTTATGTAGTTCCATAAAAAATCCGTCCCATAATGTGGGGACGGACCTCCTATTTATAGCTAAGTATTCCTTACTCCATGCCAGGAGCCTTTTGAATTTCAAAGATCAGAACAATAGCCGTAATTGCATGGGCGATTAACCGAATAATCGGGAAGAAGTTTAGGAAGGAAGAAATGATACCTAATACACTTCCCAGTATGGGCTGATCTTCAGATTTTGAAATGAAAAGCACACTCAAATGCCAAAAGGCAACAAGACAAAGAAGAAAAGGAATAGCATCACCAGCAATATTCCCAAAAATAGGGACAGCTAAAAATAATTCAATCGAAAAGGACAACCACTTTATTCGAGAGAGCACGACCATACACCTCCTATTCAAATAGTATGTAGAAAGACAGGATTTGTGCTTGTACTTTAGTGAGGGATTGCATGGTTTTTTACTAAATGGATAATAGTGTGAGTTTCTAGATAACTCTAAGATTAGTCGGGCAGAATTCCCTGCTTTTGGACAAAAAAGCAAAAAACTCGCTTAGACTATAGCTAATAGCAAAAAGAATTTTCAGAAATATGATATACTTTTATTCCTAATAGAGGGGGAGGAGAAATAATGAGAATATCTCAGCAATGGAATCAAGAAGATAGTGATTACATACGAAGGAAATTGATAGAGTATAATATGACTCAAATCTCGGATGAAGTGAAAACACCTTTGGAAAATGTCAGTTTTGTTTTAAGGAATGATCAAGAAGAAATCGTAGGTGGTGTTACGGGAACAATGTTTTGGTATCACTTACATATTGATTTCTTGTGGGTTTCGGAGGAGTGTCGAAAAGGTGGTTATGGAAGTCAGTTGATAGAAAAAATGGAAGGGTATGCGAAAGAGAAAGAGTGCTACCTAATTACACTTGATACGTTCCATTTTCAGGCTCCGGACTTTTATAAAAAGCTTGGTTTTAAAGAGTTTGGGAGACTCCAAGACTTTCCAAAGGGCGGTAGTCAATACTTTTTGGAGAAAAGGCTATAGGATGAAACCTTTAATGGAATATCTACAAAAATAGCAGAAGCTACAACCATGCTTCTGCTACTCCTGTTTCATGTGAAAGAACTTATAAGAATAAAACAGACCAATCATAAATAAACCAATCGCAATATAGGCAGGTAGCAAATGAATAAATGTCGTATAACCAATGGCAATGTGAATGGAAATTCCCGCGATAAAAGCAGGAAGCCCGCCAATGAATAATGTCCACCATATCCATTTATTACCTTGTTGGAATCCCCAGAGAGACACTGTTAAGACAAGCAAGCCGACACTTAATAATGCACTTCCGAATCCAGCACGGTCATGTGCAATTACAGGGAGCAACTTTTGATTGAAGCTGTCAAGCATTTCTGGTGACATACAAATATAAAAAATGTCAGTAGGGACGAATACAGATGTTACGCCTACCCATGAGATAATAATTCCACCAAGAACGAAGGAAAATCCGAGCATGACAAAAGCAAGCTGTCCGATTAAACTTCTTTTCCAAATGGAATGATTCTTCCTGTTGTAGGATGTCGGTGTATCTTCGAGTTTCTTTGTTTTAACAAATCCAAGTAGATAGAACGGTAGTAAGACTACCCAAAATAAGAGGTGTAGCCAGTCAAAATAGCCATAACCGATAAATAGTAGGATACCAAGAAATCCAATAATCGCTGCAAAATCTGTTGCTTGTTTTGCCCAAAGAAGTCCTCGTCGAATGCCAAAACGGGCAAGACTCATGTAGACGATTCCACCTGAAATCATTGTTCCGGCTAATGTCATTCGATCATGGGCCATAAACAATAAGATTCGTTTATTAAATAACAGTAATGACTCTTTTTTCATCCCTAAAAATGTTTCATCATATGGCAAAATAACAGTAGTCAAGCTGAAGATTAACGCAATAATGCCTCCAAGAAAAATTGAAAATCCAAACAGCCAATACCAGCTCCATCCTTTGTATTCCGTTTCTTTAGGTTCCTTTTCTTGTAGTAATGCTTCATTGATTCGTTTTGTAAGCCCCGGACCGGAAAATACATACCCACTAGATAACATGACACAATCTGCCCCTGCTTCCATCAATGTTAAAGCATTAGAAGGCTCTATAATTCCACCGACAGTTATAATGGGAAAAGTAGGATTTTGTTTCTTAAAACTAAGAACAGTTTCTATCAGTTTGCTGTGGGAAAGTTTATTTTTTTCACGAGGCATTTCTTCTAAAATAATTCCCGATAAAAAGTTTTTCATTTCTTCAATAGGCACATTAAATGCTTCTTCCACTGGAACAGCTAGAAAAATAGGTTTCTCCGTTTGTAAAAAATCTTTTGGATTTCTATCGAGTTCAGAATAGGATAGAACAAAACAATCTGCATAATCCTCCAATGCATTTATCATTTCCTGCAGGTCTTTCATTGTCCCAGAGAGCCTAATCAAAACGGGTTGTTTAAAGCGGATGCGTTTTAACTTTTGTATCGTTTGATTCAAATCTATTGAGTCTCCGTGAGAGAAGTGGATGGTTTCGTGTTCCTTATCAACAATAGGTGGCTCTTCACTTGTTTTTTGCCGCAGCGTTATCGGACCCACTTCAATAAAACCGAATCCTAGGTTTACAAATGCATTTGTTCCCGAAAGTAAGGGGTCAATTTTTCCTGATAAACCTACTGGATTGGGGAACTGAATTCCTGCTATATTCTTTTGTAGCAGCTTTGAACTTTCCTCACGACCAAGAAAATTTATAATATGGTGTCCGCCAGGTAAAGAGGCGATTGTACTCATTCCGCGATGAATAAACTCCCTAGAGTAAATAGGAGGAAGAAGTGACAGGGCAGGTTTAAATAGTTGATGATAGGACCAATCTGGCATGTGTTCACCCTCTCAAAAAAGTTTATACATGTATTTTAACATTGAAATAATGATTGTCAGGAGTGCTCTATCAATTTGAAAAATTAAACTGCAGAATACATAATGAGAAACAAAGCACTTAATAAAGAATACTAGGCTTTCAGAAAGGATTAATATGGAGTCATTTACCGAACGTGCATTGACAATTATTCAAAGTATTCCAGAAGGAAAAGTGATGACGTATGGGCAGATTGCTAGAATAGCGGGAAGCCCTAGAGGAGCAAGACAGGTGGTGAGAATTCTTCATTCTATGAGTAAAAAATACCAACTTCCTTGGCATAGAGTGATTAATTCGAAAGGGGAAATCGGTTTGAAAGAGGATGATCTCTTTCATGTTCAAAAGCTATCATTAGAAAGTGAAGGAATTAAATTTACAAAAGATAATAAAGTAAATTTGGATGTTTATTTACACCACCCAGAAGGACAAAAATAAACGTATAAAGGAGTACAATAATGAAAACAGAAAAAGAAAAAATGTTGACGGGTGAATTGTATAATCCAGCGGACCCAGGACTTGTAAAAGAACGCAATAAAGCAAGAGGACTTACCAGACTATATAATCAAACATTAGAAACAGAAGATAATAAAAGGACGGATCTATTAAAACAACTCTTTGGTTCAACGGGAGAAACTTTAGTTATTGAGCCAAACTTTCATTGTGATTATGGCTCTAACATTCATGTTGGGGAAAACTTTTTTGCGAACTTTGATTGTACATTTTTAGATGTATGCGAAATCCGAGTAGGAGACAATTGTTTTATCGCTCCGGGTGTACATATATATACAGCTACGCATCCGTTAAATCCACTGGAACGAATAGCTGGATTAGAATATGGAAAGCCAGTTACTATCGGTCATAATGTGTGGGTTGGTGGGAAGTCGGTAATAAATCCTGGTGTTCATATAGGTGATAATGTCGTTGTTGCCTCTGGGTCAGTGGTAACAAAAGATGTGCCTAATAGTGTTGTTGTTGGCGGGAATCCGGCAAAAATAATAAAACAAATCGAAGTATACTAGAGTGATGAAATGTAAAAAATTAGTTTTTGTTTTGAAATTTTAAAGAGAAGAAAAGAGACTTAAAGATTGTATTAAACAGATAGAAATCAAAGTTAAAAATGAAAAGAAAGATATTTCACAGAAGGAGATTCATCAATTATATATATTGCTTTTTCTATAGAGGAAATGGTATCTATAAGATAGAAAATACCTCTGTGAAAAAAATAGAGAAAGAGAGTATATCAGATTCTATCGACCTAACGATTAATTAAAGGAGCGTTCTTATGAGAAAATGTAAAATTTATAAGCTTGCATTCGTATTTATCCTAGCCTTATTCTCCCTTCTTGCTTGTTCTAATAAGGAAGAGGAAAACTCTAAAACAATAGAAGATATCAGCTTTGATGACCTTTCTAGTTTAGAAGAAACGACGATAGGCAACAACTCAGATGTTATCAATATAGTATCAGAACTCGCAGCAGGACAAATCGAGAAGCAAATAGAATTAACCTCAAACAGTTTGAAAATAGAGTATGATCTAGCTAAGTATAGTGAGGAAAAGGAAGAAGCAGCTAACTATTGGTATAAGGAAGAAAACCAGGAACGAAATGTGCGCTTTAATAGCGCAATTCTATTCTCGTTAATCCCGAACTTAGAAACGGTTGATGTTTTATTCATATCAGAAAAAGATGTCTCCCATACGATTAATCGACAGGAATTATCAAATGAATTAGAAATAGATTTTCAATCATGGAATAAAGATACCTTCAATAGTATTAAAGAAAAAATATCGGAATAACCCCTCCAGTGAAAAGCTAGTTTGATAGGACTTCTATCAAACTAGCTTTTTGTCTTTTTCAAGGGATATTCCCATCCACAGCAGGACCCTTATAAGAAAAACGCATAAGTTCTTATTCCAAAGTTTATTACATATATAGTAAATGAGGAATAAATAGGATGGAGGGTTACTAGTGCAGTATTACTATGGAAACCAGATGCCGTTGCGTGTACTTGATGAGGCTGAATTTTGGAAACATCAAGAAGAGGAACATACTGTTGTTATTAGGGAACTTGTAGGGAATCTTGAACAGAAGTATGTAGAGGCATTAAAGGAGTGGGAAAAAGAGTTTGCTAAGGCACATCAGCGAGTAATAAGGTATATTGAAACGGTTAACCGTTCGCAAGGACAAGTTTCTCAGGCACTCTATCAAGATATTATGCAGCTTATTTCCTTTTGCTTACACCAGAGTGAACAGTTTATTAATTTCTGCCGTACACTTATGGAAAAAAGTGAACCTATCAGCACCAATCCAACAGCAAAAGTTGTTTTAAATCATATTATTGTGGAATCAGAGTATTTTATTGGAGTTGCGCAAACGATTTTATATCAGCAGTAATTTTAACTCTTGTTTTTAACGAAGAGTAGGATGGTTATCGATTACAATCTAGAAAAATATAAACTCCCACATCCCTTGATGATGTGGGAGTTCCACTTGTGATGGAAGATTCCATGCAGATCAAGCGTTTAAAAGTGCTAGGTGACGTTTTAAACTATTGTTTTAAGTTCTGAACTTTACATATTCTTTTGAAATATCAGAATAATCATTGACAACATTCTGAGAGATACTGTAAATTTTGAGTTAAGCATACTAACTGGTCTGTCTTCAGATTTCTCAAAAAACGAAGGGAAATAGAATAAAACACCGCGCATTTTGTGCTTTATGGAGAGCTTTTTAGACTGCATACAAAAAGATTTAGAAGCTTATTTATGTTACGTAGCTAGAGTCAGCATTTAAAATTTAACCGTTTGAATGGAGGAATAGTGAATTATGTCAAAAATTCCATCAATACTTGAAGGATTGCGCATTCCCGTCATCGCCTCACCACTTTTCATTATTAGTAATCCTAAGCTAGTGATCGAGCAATGCAAGGCAGGGGTTGTTGGATCCATGCCCGCACTGAATGCTAGACCTGCCTCTTTACTTGAGGAATGGTTGGCAGAGATTACAGAGGAACTCGCATCCTACAACGCACGCAATCCAGCTCGACCAGCCGCACCGTTTGCCATTAATCAAATTGTACACAAGTCCAATGATCGGCTTGAACAAGACATGGAATTATGTGCAAAGTACAAAGTCCCTATTATTATTACATCTCTAGGGGCACGCGAGGATATAAATGCCGCAGCTCACAGCTACGGAGGAATTGTTTTGCACGACGTGATCAATAACAAATTTGCACACAAAGCAATTGATAAAGGTGCAGATGGGTTGATTGCCGTTTCCGCAGGGGCTGGCGGTCATGCTGGTGTGAAGAGCCCGTTTGCATTGGTTCAAGAAATTCGTCAGTGGTTCGACGGTCCGCTTGCTTTGGCTGGGGCGATTGCTAACGGAAATTCGGTTCTGGCTGCCCAAGCGATGGGAGCAGACTTTGCTTACATCGGCTCGCCTTTCATTGCCACACATGAAGCGCGTGCTGCAGAAGAGTATAAGCAAGCAATCGTAGATAGTACGTCTGATGACATTGTTTATAGTAACCTCTTTACTGGTGTGCACGGAAACTATCTTGCGCCATCCATACGAGCAGCAGGGTTGGATCCTGACGATCTTCCTGAAAGCGACCCATCTAAGATGAGTTTTGGGGGAGATACGAAGTCGAAGCCGTGGAAGGATATTTGGGGAAGTGGTCAAGGTATAGGGGCTAT
The DNA here is from genome assembly GCF_042684945.1 of Bacillus seohaeanensis. NCBI lineage: Bacteria > Bacillati > Bacillota > Bacilli > Caryophanales > Bacillaceae > Bacillus > Bacillus seohaeanensis. The sequence continues at coordinate 43,710 of NZ_JBHUMF010000014.1, forward strand.
TAATGAAGTCACTAGCGCTGCAACATTCGTAGACAAGCTCCATCGAGAGTATGTCGAGGCGAGGGATAACTTACTTCAAACCAGTCAGGTGAACGCTTCTAATGACTGATTTATCCATTTCAATTTACTTATTGTAAAAAAAAGCCCTCGCTTCATTAAGCGGGGGCTTGTGAATAGGGGAATACGTTATCATTATGGTCAGTATCCTAAAACACTATACATCTCGTTTCAAATAGTTGTAGTTTGGTCCTGTACGAAATCCTAATACAATTAGCGTTTACAATAGCTTTCTTTTTTCCATACATGACGTATCCACTCTTTACTTACTTTTTCAATAATAAATACACAAAATAAGGTCCACCAATTAATGAAACCATAATCCCTGCTGGAATTCCGGCAGGCTCTACTAAGTTGCGCCCAATTGTGTCAGCAAGTAATAAAAGCCAGCCACCAATCAAAATAGCAATTGGAATAAATAGTTGATTTCTCGGTCCTACTAAAGCTTTTGCAATATGTGGTGCGATTAGTCCGACAAAAGCAATGCCACCTGTGACAGAAACGGCGGAAGCTGCTAATGCAACTGCTGCTATCAGTAATACAATCCGTTCCTTTTCAATGGATACTCCCACGCCGATTGCCACTTGCTCACTTAGGCCAAGTAGATTTAAACGATTTGCCTTGTATAAGGTAAATGGAATCAGTATTACTAGCCATGGCAGGAGAGCGAGGATAAAAGGCCAGTCAGTACCCCAAATATTTCCGGACAACCACTTAGCAATAAAGTCTACCTTCATACGTTCAGCTGATGAAATTAGTACAATCATTACTCCGGAAAGTGCTAATGAAAACCCTACACCAGTTAACACCAATTTTACTGGTTGAAGTCCTTCCGTTTTACTATAAGAAAATAGATAAATAAGACCTGCAGTTACTAAAGCACCGACAAATGCAACAAGTGGCAGCATGTAAACAAAGGAACCTACTTCTATAGGAAAAAACAAAAAGAAAATAGCAATAGCAACGCCCGCTCCAGAGTTTATTCCAATAATACCAGGATCCGCTAAGTCATTTCGGGTAATTCCTTGTAAAATAGCTCCGGATAATGCAAGAGCCATACCTGCTAGCAGAATAATGATGATTCTCGGTAACCTTATAGAAAATAGAACAAATTCTTCCTTAAATGTACCTTGTCCAAGAACCGTTGGAATAAGCCTGTCAAAAGATACAGAAGAATAGCCAATTCCCAACCCGATAATAATGGTCAATAGAATAAGAACGATTAACATACAGAAGATAATTCGTTGTTTTTTTATTAAAGCGGGATGAATCATGAGAATGCTTTACCTCCTTTTCGGACGATAAACAAGAAGAAAGGAAGCCCCATTATTGTAACAATTGCCGCAACAGGTGTTTCATACGGAGCATTTATGGTTCGACCAAGTGTATCTGCCAATAACATAAAGGTAGCTCCTAGAATAGCCGACATCGGTAGGATAAAACGGTAATCAGTACCTACAATACCACGGACGATATGAGGAATCATCAACCCGACAAATGCCATATTTCCTACAAGTGCAACAGAAGCACCAGCTAGAAAAATAATAATAATAAAAAGAATTACTTTGATTTGAGTGGTTTTTTGTCCTAACCCAACAGCAACTTCCTCATTTAAACTAAGAATCGTCAGCTGTCTTGAAAGGAATAAGGAAATTAGTATACCAATTAAAATAACTGGAATAATTACTTGAAGTTGGCTCCAAGAAGTTCCAATCAGTCCACTTGCAGTCCACATTGAGACGTCTTTGGAGATTTTAAAGTAAAGTCCAACGCCTTCTGCGACAGCAGTTAGGAATGCAGAAACAGCTGCACCTGCTAATACGATTCGAAAAGGGGAAAAGCCACCTTTTTTCATTGAGCCAATTCCGAAAACCATCAGTGTTCCTAAAGCTGCCCCAATAAAGCAAGCAATCATAGTACCGAAGTAGTTAATTGCAGGGATCAGTGCAATGGTAATGGCCAGTGCAGCATTTGCACCAGCTGTTAATCCAAGTAAACCTGGGTCAGCAAGTGGGTTCCTCGTCATCCCTTGCATAATAGCACCAGAAACGGCTAAAGCTGCCCCGACAAAAATTGCCGCGATTTCACGTGGCAAGCGGATTTCACGGATAATGGAAATATCACTACCTGAAGCATCAGAGGTAAGTGCTAACCAAACATCCTTGATGGTGATGTCTGCTGCTCCAAACACCATCGCAGCAACAAACATACTAATAAATACGAGGATTCCCGCTATCAATTTATATGTAAATGGGATGAAGTGTTGAGTTTCTTTTGTCATCGGTTTCTCATCTTTCTATCATAGAATTGGAAAGGAGAGATTTAGTAAAATAAATCTCTCCTGTTGTATTAATTACCTAGAAAGGATTCTTTAAAGAATTTCAGCTGTGCATCCAATGTGAGTGGATCACTAAAAGAGGCCTGTTTTGCATTAAGTTCAAAAACATGATTGTTTTTAACAGCTGGAATATTTTTGTATGTTTCAGTTTCTTGGAAGGAGTTGTCAGCGTCTGGATTTTTACTAAAGATGATATAATCTCCAGCGTACTCAGGAAGAACTTCTGCTGAGATTGCATAGTATCCTGGTTCAACTGCGGATTCCTTCACTTTTTCAGGCATTTTCAAGTTCATTGCTTGGTATAAAATTTCCGTTCCGCGTGCCCAGTTATCACCGAAAACGTAAAGCTCCTTAGTAGAGCCTTCAATTACAGATACGGTTGCATCTTCGCCGATTTTTGCTTTAATCTCTTCTCCAGCGGCTTGTGCACGCTTTTTAAAGTCGTCAACCCATGTTTTTGCTTCTTTTTCTTTGTTTAAGAGCTTTCCAATTTCGATGTGCTGTGTTAAATAATCTAATTTCCCCCATGTATATGTTACAGTAGGAGCAATTTCACTCAATTTATCAATGTTCTTAATATTGGATAGGCCAATGATTAAATCTGGTTCTAATTCAATAATTTTTTCTAGACTTTCATCTGATACCTCTTCCACGTCTTTTAGTTCTTCTTCAAAACGAGGATTCATTTTAGACCATTTATCAACACCAACGATATTTACGCCTAAATCCAGTACATTACCTGTGAAACCAGAAAGTAAGATTACTCGCTGTGGGTCAGCAGGAACTTCCACAGGTCCAGTTTCTGATTCGTATGTAACCGTCTCTGATTTGTTTTCATCTTTTGTTGCAGTGTCTTCTTTTTCTGCTGAGTCACTGCTACCGCAAGCACTAAGCATTAGCAGTAGCAAGAGAGTGAAAGGTATCAATAGTTTTTTCATTTTTGTTTTCTCCTTTTAATAAATTATAGGTGATACACATTGGTTTGCCCGTACGAGGGTCACGCCCGATTTCTGCATCAATATGGAATACTTTTTTTAATACATCACGGTTGATAACTTCTTCACAACTTCCAGCTTTGACAATTTCCCCATCTTTTAAAGCAATGATATAGTCAGCAAAGCGCGCTGCTTGGTTTAAATCATGAAGTACCATAACAATTGTGCGTTCCTGTTCGACATTTAGCTTTTGCAAAAGTTCTAACACTTCCAATTGATGTGCCATATCCAAGTAGGTTGTTGGTTCATCAAGGAAAATCATTTCTGTTTCTTGTGCTAATGCCATCGCAATCCACACGCGTTGTCGTTGACCTCCTGATAACGCATCGACAGACCGAAATTTATAGTCAATAGTGCCGGTAACTTCTAGTGCCCAATCAATGATTTCGTAGTCGCGCTTTGTTAAACGACCGAAACCTTTTTGAAAAGGAAAGCGGCCATAAGAAACAAGCTCGCCGACTGTTAATCCACTTGCACTTTCTGGGGTTTGCGGTAAAATAGCCATTTTTTTAGCAAGTATTTTTGTATTTTCTTTTGAAATATCCATTCCATCTAAAAAAACCGTTCCAGATTGTTGAGAAATAATACGTGTAATGGCTTTTAACAATGTAGATTTTCCACAACCATTTGGCCCAATAATGGTGGTGATTTTTTTATCGGGGATTTCTATATTAAGGTCTTTTACAATTAAACGTTCACCGTAGCCGATATTTAAGTCATTTGTATAGAGACGAACCATCATGTAACCTCCTTTTGAATTTGGTGATAATGATTCTCAATAACATTCTTTAATAACTATAATTCTATCTTTTTATATTGTCAATTCTTTCTTTGTATGAAAATATTGAAAATTAAACGAAAATGGGTTATATTTATTTGAGAATGATAATCAATCACGGTTGATTGATTGTGAGGAGTGAACGGAAATGGATCGTGAAGAACTATATGATGTTACGGTGATAGGTGGAGGTCCTGCTGGGCTGTATTCTACTTTTTATAGTGGACTAAGAGAAATGAAAACAAAGATTATTGAGTATCAACCTGAATTAGGTGGGAAAATTCATGTTTATCCTGAAAAAATGATCTGGGATGTGGGGGGATTAACGCCTACATCAGGAGCGGATTTAATTAAACAATTAGTGAAACAAGGGCTAACGTTCGATCCAACAGTGGTCCTAAATGAAAAAATAGAATCTATCAGTCGTAATGAAGAAGGTATCTTCGTTTTACAAGCTGCTTCTGGACAAAAACATTTTTCTAAAACAGTCATCGTTGCGGTTGGTAGTGGGATATTAAATCCACAAAAGTTAAAGATAGAAGGGGCAGAGCGGTTTGAGGTGTCTAATTTAAACTACACCGTTAAATCGTTACGGTATTTCAAAGATAAAACCGTCATCATTTCTGGTGGTGGAAATACGGCAGTCGATTGGGCCAATGAATTAGTGTCTATTGCCAAGAAAGTGTATGTATCGTATCGAAAAGGTTGTTTAGCAGGGCATGAATCGCAATGTACGCAATTAATGAATAGCTCAGCAATTTGCTGCTTGAATACGTCTATTACAAGGTTAGTAGCATCAGAGAATCACGAGGTCATTGAGAAGGTCGAACTGACAAATAACCAAACAGGTGAGGTTTCCATTTTGCCAATTGATGAAGTAATTATCAGTCATGGCTATGAAAGTGATACGGCATTATTAAGTAATAGTGACCTTGATATTGAAATGGAAGATCAATATTTTATTGCTGGTAATTCAACTAGTGAATCCTCGATTGAAGGCCTTTATGCTGCTGGAGACATTTTAAAGCATGATGGAAAAGTAAACTTAATTGCTGGCGCATTTCAGGATGCAGCCAACGCAGTAAACAAAGCGAAACAATACATCCAACCAAGCGCTGAAAAGGTTGCTATGGTATCTTCTCATAATGAAGTGTTTAAGAAGCGGAATAGAGAATTGGTAAGGCAGATGGTGAAATAGTTAATAGTATTTTCGTACACTTTTCAGTTAAGTAGTTTTATTAATGTGTAATAACACAAAAAAGTAAATCGAGTAGGAGATCAATTGATTTCCTACTCGATTTACTTTTTTATATAGTGCTAAATGGAGTTGTTACCATTAAAATGTTGCTCCAAATCACCTTGCTTTTAATATATTGATAAATTTATTGTAAAAAGAGGGTGTAAACGGTTTGCACCTAGTTTACACCTTCCACAAATCTTTTAGCTAATCGTCTTACTTTTTTCTTTCTTCTCATCTTGTGGTTTCTTCTTTTCATTCTCCCCATTCATAAGGTCATTCGTTGCATGTTTAAATTCTTTTAAAGTACTTCCAAATGCACGGCCGATTTCAGGAAGTTTAGAAGGACCAAAGATGATTAAAGCAATAACGAGCACGAGTATTAAGCCGGGAATTCCGATGTTTTGTAACATTTGTTTTACCTCCTATCATAACTTATAAAATTGGCATACCGTGACGCTGAAGTGCGGCGGCTTCAAGATCAGATATTCCTTGGGTTTCTGCAAATGCGATAAGCTTGTCCGAAAGTTGTGGTGTATATTGTTTTGGTGGGGCTGCGTGTCCCATTTGCCTTCTGCGTCCAGCATTTCTTCGTGCGAAAGGTCCCCAAATTGCAAAGGTTATGCCAGGGGTTTGGATATTCACGAAAAAGGTATCACCTTTTGTGGAAAAGGTGGGACCTGCTAACTCCGAGTCATTAAGTTTGTTTTCGGCGAAGATGTAAGTTTCTCCTTCGGGGGTCATGCCAATTATTCGGTCAACTCCGCTGCCATCCTCTGAAACCCATAAGTCTCCCCATGGAGTAATGCAAATGTTATCAGGCATTTCTAAATCGTTGGTTGCTGTTGATTCATAGAACAGTTCTAGCGTATTGGTAGAAGGGATATAACGATATACCCGCCCAAAGTTTTTATCACCTGCAGAAGTATCGTCAAACCAGAACACTCCGCCTTCGAAATAAGCGCCTTCTAAGCGGCTAAACTGAATACAGCCTTTTTGTCCCGCTTCTAGGGTAGGTTTTTCTGGATCAACATCCTTCCAAACGATTCCATATTTTTGTCCCGTATAAAATTGGCTCGTGTTAATAGAACTCATTTCCTCAATTGCTGCAGCCTGCAGGGTACCTCCTTTTTGCAGAGCGCCTATCCTTTGGCTACGATCGGTTGGGATAAAACGATAAAGATAACTAGGTCCAGCATCTTCTGTCAGGTACACCACTCCAGTAGCAGGGTCAATGGCAGTCGCTTCATGTGAAAATGCACCCATTTCCCTAATTGGCGTCTTTGACAATTTATTTTCCGGGTCATGAGGGTCTACTTCGAAAACATAGCCGTGCCCTTCTTCTAGGGTTTCTTCACAGGTTAGCCAGGTGCCCCATGGAGTTGAACCTCCTGCGCAATTTCGAATTGTACCTGCAGAAGAGACGTACTCTTTGTTTATTTTGCGATTAGCATCTACAATAAGTGTTGTCGTTCCGCCTGTATTATCTTTATTGTATGGATTCCTACCTATTACAGGATATTTAGTGTTTCCGCTTAGCTCATGGTTACGTACTAGAATCGTAGAGTTACGTGGGCCTTCGAATGCGGCCATCCCATCAAACTTTTCAGGTATTGGTCTACCGTCAGACAGTTTGCCTCCTTCCTCAGATATGATTCGGTATTGAAACCCTCTAGGCAAATCGAGGATTCCACCAGGATCTTTTACTAAAGGACCATATCCACTGAGTGACCGCTTTGATTTCTTTGGTGCTGCTAATGCGTTGCTCTCACCCAATGAAAGCATTCCAGTTGTACTAAGTGCTATTGCTGCCGTGCTCATTCCGCCAACTTTTAGAAAGTCACGTCTATTCATATTTTTACTGAATTTGTTGCTCATTAACGATACCTCCTATCGGGAAATCTTCTTCTAAGATTAAGTCTATAAATAAACTTATAGATGAGTATTAACTAAATAGATAACTATTGTTCGTTTACTATTAATGTGGGTAATTATTGTAATCATCAAGCAACTGTTCTTTTTATGGATTCCTCCTGTTTCAATCGTTTTTTATACACTATATTAGACAAGCTGATACTAATTTCATACAAAACTAGCAAAGGCAAGATCACAAGTAGATCTGATAGAAAATCAGGAGGGGTAATTAGCACAGCAACAATAATCAGTACAAAATAGGACATCTTTCTTGCCTTTTTTAATCTAATTGGGTTCAGAATTCCTATTCTCGTTAAAAAGAGTACAACCATAGGCATCTCAAATAATAATCCAAAAGGAAGTGTCAGGTTCAGCATAAAGCGGAAATATTTATCCGCAGTAAACATCATCTCAAACTGTCCTGCTGAGAGGGATGTTAAAAATCCTAGTACAATCGGAAACAAGAGAAAATAACCGAAAGCTAGCCCAAATATAAATAGAAAAAATAAAGCTGGGATGAATCTTAAAGTTACCTTCTTTTCTTCTATACTCAGCGCAGGAGATACAAATCTCCAGACCTGAAAGGCTGCAACTGGGATAGTTGCGGACAGGGAAATGATAGATGCGATCATTAGATAAATCCAAAGAATATCACTTGGTCCAAGGACTGCAAGCTTCGTATCAAGATCTCTTATAAGCCAGTTATAAATCGGATTGACAAATACAAAGCCTGCGATAAGAAAACTAATGAATGCTAGTAAGGTTATAATTATTCTGTTTCTAAGTTCTTCTAAATGACCAATAAGCTGTATGTTTTTATCTTCCATGGAATGCTCCTCCCTCTCTTAAAAAAGAAATAGACGAGTTTCCACCTACTCTTTCTCCACAGAAGTTAAGCTGGTCTTGTCTTTTTCTATTTTTTCTTTGTTATCTTCACAATCGAATTATCGAGGCATTTTTTAATTTGTTTGTTTAGATTGCTTTCTCTCTAATTGTCTTTGATGTGCACGACCATGGGCTCGATGACGATCTTCTTCTATTTCAGTGGATCTTTGCTTACCTTGTGGAATAACAGTTGCAGACACTTCCTTCAGTCCTGCTTGGTCCTTCTCATATACAAAAGAAGCTCTTGTAGAAATATCTGCACCTGGTTTTGAGACAAATGGAAGGACACGATAATCTGTTTTCCATTGTGTAGGTGTAACTTGGCAGCGAACATAACCACGAAAATCGTTAAAGAACTTGATATGTTTATTCTGTTCTAAAATACGGTCGGTATCAGCACGTTTATCCGCTCCATTTCCACCAGACGTAATAGATGTTCCAACAAATTCGGCTCCCAGTATGCGAGATTTTAAATCCTCAAAGTCTGCTAGTAAATTAGATGCCCAGCTCGCATGCACGTCACCTGTCAGTACGATTAGATTATTCATGCCTTTACGGTGAACGAAGTCTGTAATTCGCTGACGGGACGGAGTATAACCATCCCAACCATCCATGCTGTATAGGGGCTCGTCCGGACTTGGACCATAATTCCGTTTTGCAAAGAATATTTGCTGTGCTAGTACATTCCATTTTGTTTGTGTTTTATCAAGCTTATTAAGCAACCAATCCTCCTGTTCATCACCTAGGAGGGACCGGGATGGGTCCAATGATTCTGGTGTTTGTGGAGAACTCGTATCTCCATTTGCTTGGTCTGAGCGGTATTGGCGAGTGTCCAATACAAAGAAGTTTGCTAGATCCCCATATGAAAAACTGCGGTACAACTGCATGTCAGCACCATGAGGCATTGATGATTGGCGAAGAGGCATATGTTCGTAATACGCCTGATAAGCAGCTATGCGTCGTTTTACAAATTCCTCTACGGATTGTCCCTTTTCAGGAATTTTATTTGCATAGTTGTTTTCCACTTCATGATCATCCCAAGTCACAATCCATGGAAAAGCAGCATGAGCGGATTGCAGATTCTCATCGGTTCTATATTGGGCATGGCGATTCCGGTAATCCTCTAGTGACTTAATTTCTGGTCCACTGTGGGTTCTAACATTACCTGAACTCGCCACATATTCATTCGGCCCATATTCATATATGTAGTCTCCAAGATGGAAAACCAGATCGAGATCTTCTTTAGCCATATGTTTGTAGGCTGTATAGTAACCGTGCTCATATTGTTGGCAGGAGGCAAATGCAAAACTAAGACTAGAAACATGGGTACCACTTGTTGGAAGTGTTTTCGTTTTCCCTACTGGACTATATTCCTGACCAACTTTAAAACGATAGAAATAGACGGTGTCAGAATGCAAGTTCTCCACTTCAACGTGGATGGAATGGGCCAATTCAGGTCTCGCTATTTCAGTGCCACGTTGAACAATATGGCGAAAGTGTTCATCTTTTGCTAACTCCCAATGTACAGGGATGTTACGAGAGGGAGCTCCTCCTCCTTTGAGTGGTTCTGGAGCTATTCTCGTCCATAAAACGATACCATCGGGTAGAGGATCACCGGAGGCAACACCAAGAGAGAACGGATAGTTGCTAAACTTTGGTGCTGCATCAACCTTAATTCCCCCCATAGATTGAGCGATTACTGCAGCTAGAGAAATACCAGCAATTTTTCCAGCCCCTTGAAGAAACCCTCGTCTATCGACGTCCTTTTGCAATGTTGTTTCATTAAATTTTTGAATCAATTCATCCATTGATCTTTCCTTAGTCATGTCATCTTACTCCTTTCTGCATCCCTATTGTTTGAATCAGCTCCTATTATAGAATGTATTTATTAATAGATTGTTAATAAAAGTAAAGATGAGAATTTAATTGAAAGTTAAAAGAGGTATTAACCTAATAGGATGATAGAATTAGCTAGGTTGTCTACTTATCTTTTTATATGAAGTGTGATGGGTGTAGTTGATAAATTCATTCCTTATTCTTGGTCCTTCTGTCCTAATATTATTTACAATTGCTAAACAAAAACTAAATATTTTTTTATTTTCACTTCCATATATCCGGTTACTGACTCAGTAGATAAGCCAGTTTTCCAAAACCACAAAATCTATTCATATACAGTAGACCAATGTGAACCAGCTTAAAAGCGATACTCTATCACCAAAACAGGACTATTGTAGGGTTTTGTCGTTTAAAGTCGAATTCTTTTATCTATCAAGGTATAATTTATATCGTAGATTTATATAGAGGAGGACTATTTAATGGGATGGGTAATAGCCATTTTATTCGGTTCAGCAGTTGTGCTGCTCATTATGTCGTTTTTTAAAACGAAGCAATCTAAATCAGCTCTTGAGCAACAGATTGAACAAGTTTCTTTTTCAATAAAGGATGAAGTTCATGAGCTCCGGGAGCAGGTTCGGAATATTGAAATAGATGAAGAAATTACAGTCCAGCAGTTGGGGGCATTAGGAGGAAATTTGGAAGAACGCATCCTGCTACGTGAAATGCTTAACATGCAGAAACGAGGATATTCTTTTGAAAGCATCGCATCAGAACAACAGCTTACACCCAGTGAGGTAAAGCGGATGCTTGCTCCCTACACGACAAAAAAGCTTGAAAGGAGCATGGGAGAACAATGACACCTAATTCCTTGCGTAGTTTTGCAGTAGGCCTTTTAGTCGCAGCGACTTTAACTGGTGCGGTATATTTCTCTGACTCTTCGAAAGCAAAAAGCACGGAAAAATCGGCGGAAACAGTTAAGTCCGAAAAACTTACAGAAGACGAATTGATCAAAAAGTTGGAATCTAAAGGTTTTGTTATCCAGACAGAAGATGAATGGAATCAGCAGATTGCCGCCGTAAATGAGAAAACGGAAGAAAAAGCAGAAAAGAAAGCGGACAAAAAGAGTGATGAAAAGGTTATATACCGAACGATATTGACAGTTTCCTCCGGTATGACAAGTATTGATGTCGGAAATGCTTTAGAGCGAGGAAAAGTCATTGATAGTGGAATGGAGTTTTATAAAGAAGTAGAAAAGAGAGGGCTTGAGAACGATTTACGGCCTGGCACTTTTGAAATTGAGAGTGGAATGAAGATGGACGAGGTTATTTCCATTATTTTTAAGTAGTTTGATAGAGGAAGCTTTTTTGTTTCGGTCTTATGAATTATTAATATGGAAAGACTAGAGAGAAGGGGGTAGCCTTCTCTTTTTTTGTATTCAGTAAAAAGGGAAGTAAGGAAAAGGGTGATGGCTTGCTAGGTGTAAGTTCCATTTTAGATAAATCAATACTCTTTCGGAGATTCGATAAATATGTTCGCTCGAAATTATCGTTTTTGGACTTGCCTTTTTGTTGATTCTTGAACAATGACGACAGCCGCAATTACCATAATGATACCAAGGTACTGGCATAAATTTAACTTTTCGTGGAAAATTAAAAACCCCATTAGAGATGCAACGACCGGTTCGATTGTTGCTATTATAGAAGCTCGGCTCGATTCTATTGTATTTAATCCCTTTGTATAAAAAATGAACGGCAGCATCGTTGAGAGGAAACCAAGCCCTATTATATACATCCATACTTTAATATCTAAGAATAAAGGCAATACTGACCACAAACTGCTGAAGGGGATTACTGCAATTGTCGCGAATAAAAAGGTATAGACGGTAACGGTTAAAGAATCATATTTTTTGAGAGCGAATTTCCCAAATATACTGTAAAGCGAGTAAAAAAGACCGGAACCAAGCCCAAGAATAACCCCGTATAAAGAGACTGGTTCATCCATATTTGGTAATATCCCAATAACAAATGAGCAACCAATAAATGTGATAAATAGGGCTAGAACCTTTCTTGTCGTTAGTGCTTCTTTAAATAATAGTCTTGAGAAAATAGTTACAAAAGCGGGTGCCGTATAAAGAAGGATGGATGCAATGGAAATAGACGTTTCTTCAATTGCACTAAATAAGCACCAATTAAAAAGGACAATACTAAAAATTCCAGTCCCTACAAAATATTTGCTATCAGATACGTTAATCTTTAAGAGTTGACGATTTTTAAAAAGGACATAAATTACTAGAAATATAGTTGCGGATAAAGCACGTACTGCAACAACCTGTGTTGGTGTAAAGCCAATTTCGTAAAGGTATGTTACGAATATACCGATAATTCCCCATAGCGATGCCCCCGCACCAATAAATAGCAGTGCTAATTTGTTATCCATCGGTCTCTTCCTCCAATCCCTTTGGCATAGTATGTACGAACAAAAATTCAAAGTATTTGCTATCATACTTTTTGAAAATCAGGTGAGTAACTTATTTTTTTAATTAACGGACGTACTTAGAAGGAGGTATTACCATCATTAAAAGATCTATTTGCATTTTCCCAGATTTTCAAAACAATGCATTAATCGAGGAAGTACGAGAAAAATATGATCCCTTATACAGTGTTATTCCTCCCCATATTACACTCGTTTTTCCGTTTGAAAGTGACATTAGCACTCTTGAGTTAAAGGAGCATGTACATGATTCTTTGAGAGAGATAAGTCCTTTTACATTGAGGCTTCAAGGTGTAACGGGTAGTGGAGGAGAATATTTATTTTTAAATGTAAAACAAGGAAATGATGAAATAATAAGAATCCATGATTTACTCTATACAGGCATTCTTAAAGAATATTATTTTAGAGAAGTAAGCTTTATTCCTCATATCACAATCGGTAGGCTGCAATCCAAAAAGGATTTTCGACAAGCACTTTTGCAAACGAGTAAGTTTGACTCAACTTTTGAAACAAAAATTAATAGTATATGTTGTGAGGTTATAGCGAATGATGACCAATCAGAGCCGGAGTTTTGGTTTCACTTTGAGTAGGATATTTTTAAAAGAGCAAGAAAAGAGTTGACTTAGCATATTAGAGGGTTTCGACTCTCTTCTTTATTTTTTGTATGAATTTTGTGGTTTGTTGGCGTCACCCCCCAAATAGCCACAAGCCACTGTTCCTCCCCTGTAATTATCTACAAATATTCTCTCTTTTTTAATAGAAGTTTTTAAAAGTATATTAATATGTCGGATTACTTTGTTAAATCTTTTAAATTTGTTTTTTATATTCACACCTTGTAGCTTAATACGAACTGTTGCAATACTTTTTGTGCTCTCTTTGATTTTTAAAAAATAACCATGCTAGCGAGAGTTCTATTGATTAAAACTGTTTGAAGTTGTTATATTGTTATAATTTAGAATTATATTAATATATGGAATTATTAGAAAACTAGTGATAAAATTAAGGTAGTTATATATCTAAAGTTAGCCTGTAAACAATTATTACCATATTAGAGGAGTGGAGTTAATGGATCAATTATTTAAAGGATTAGATGATATTTATAATGAAATTGTCGATATTCGCCGCCATCTTCATCAACATCCTGAGCTCTCTTTCGAAGAAGTAAATACGGCAAATTATATTGCTGCTTATCATGAAAAATTAGGCCACAAAGTACGTACTAATGTTGGTGGAAATGGGGTTTTAGCTTATCTTGAAGGAGATAAACCTGGACCGACAGTAGCGATACGGGCAGATTTTGATGCACTTCCTATCCATGAAGAAACAGATGTTCCGTTTAAATCAGTAAATACTGGTGTTATGCATGCATGTGGACATGATGGGCATACAGCAACGTTGTTGGGTCTTGCAAAGGTTCTCAATAGCATGAAGTCAGAAATTGAAGGAACGGTTCTTTTTCTTCATCAACATGCTGAGGAATTACCTCCGGGTGGAGCCATTTCGATGATTAAAGATGGTTGTTTAGATGGGGTGGATGTTATTTTCGGAACCCATTTGCAAGCACAGATGCCATTAGGCGAAATAGGTTATCGATCAGGCCCACTCCAAGCTGCACCTGACCGTTTTGACATAACCATTAGAGGGAAAGGCGGGCATGGTGCAGCTCCACATGAAACAAAGGATAGTATTGTCATTGGAGGACAACTTATAGGAAATCTGCAACAAATTGTTAGCCGTAAGGTAGATCCATTAGAATCTGCTGTAGTATCCGTTTGTTCTTTTGAAGCAAAAAATCCTTACAATGTTATTGCAGATACAGCTACTTTAACTGGTACAGTTCGAACATTTAAAGAGGAGATTCGTACCTCCATAGAAAAGGAAATTGAAAGGATCGTTCAAGGAACTTGTCTTGTATCAGACGCATCCTATGAATATACGTATACGAGAGGATATCCAACTACTGTTAATCACAAGGAGGAAACAGAATTCGTTGCAAAGTTGGCTCAGTCAGTACCAGGTGTTGAGGCTGTTAAAGAAACCCCACCAATAATGGGCGGAGAAGACTTTTCATATTATTTACAAAAAGTAAAAGGTACTTTCTTCTTTACAGGAGCAAAAAGTCCTGATTGGAACGAAGCTTATCCACATCATCACCCCAAATTTGATTTGGATGAACGTGCACTATTAATCGCTGCAAAAACCCTTGGGCTAGCAACTTTACACTATATGAAGAACAGTTCAAAAACTTTATCTTCACAACAAGTATAAAAGATAAAAACATTTGAGTAGGGGCCTGGTGATACATGGCCCCTTTAATGAATCAAAAATAAAGGGGATGATCAATTTGGCAGCTGAAGCACAACAACTTTGGAAGGATTGGCGTGTACACATGATCGTATTAGCTATCGTCCTGCTGACTGAGACGATTGGTACACATAAAATTCCGTTAGGACCAGGAGTTATTTTGTTATTACCAATGCTATATGCCGTTATTATTGGAATTGCATTATTCTTCACACCGCTTGTTAAGGAAAAGCAGTCCAAAAACGCTGAGTCACTCGTTTTTATATCGGTAACATTACTAATTGCAAAGTTCGGGGTACAAGCAGGGCCAGCCTTGCCACAGCTTATTGAAGCAGGACCTGCACTGTTGTTACAGGAAATAGGAAATATAGGAACAATATTCCTTGCTCTTCCAATCGCCATTTTACTAGGATTGAAACGAGAATCTATTGGAATGACACACTCCATAGGACGTGAGCCAAATGTCGCTATAATAACTGATAAATACGGATTTTCCTCACCAGAAGGGCGTGGGATTATGGCGGTATACATTTTTGGAACCGTTTTTGGCGCTATTTTTATGGGATTAATATCAGGATTTTTGGCAACTGTTACACCTATTCATCCATTGTCATTTGCCATGGCAACAGGTATAGGAAGTGGAAGCATGGCAGCTGCAGCATTAGGCCCACTCGTTGAGATGTTTCCTGAAATGAAAGACCAAATTATTGCTTTCTCAGGTGCGAGTAATCTTGCAACATCTGTAACAGGCTTATATGTGAGTATTTTCGTTGCATTGCCGCTAACAGAAAAACTTTATGGATGGATGGTAAGAAAAGAAAGTAAAAAAACGGAAACAAAAGTGGAGGTGTAACCAATGTTAAAGAACATCCAAGAATGGTTATTAGTCTTATGCATCATCGGGGGCGTCATATTAATTGGAAATTGGATTGGCTATGATATCCTCCCAATAGCAGCTCTCCCGGGAATGAGTGTATTAATTCTTATTTGTTTAACTGGCTTGATTATTGGTAAGCTTGTCCCACTCAATATTCCAAGCATTGCTTATATTGGGGTATTAGGTTTTATCCTTACAATTCCAGGCATGCCTGGATCCGAACAAATTGTAAAATGGACGGCAGATGTCAGCCTTTTAGCAATCGCTACACCCATTTTAGCCTATGCTGGTATAGGAATAGGACGCTCATGGGCAGACTTTGCTAAACTAGGTTGGAAAACAATTATTGTTGGAATGTGTGTATTACTAGGAACGTTTTTGGGTTCAGCAATCATCGCGGAAATAACTCTTCGTTTGCAAGGGATTATTTGATATCATATCGTTTTATCTTATTTATTATTAAATACAAAAGGGGAACGAATGAGGATTCGTTTCCTTTTTTGTGTTTAAAGAGCATGGAAGTTTTTTTATGGAAATAGTAACATCTTTAAATTTTGATAAATAAAGTGATTCTCTATGTTCTTTTTAATGACTCAATTTTGAAGACCTGTTGGTTAAAGAATACAATGTCAGTCATCTCATACTGGTACTCTTCCATTCTTTTTTTTTGCTGTAGATATGTGGTTTGTTGGGGCATCGAATCCCAACAAACCAGCTGCATTCAATACTTCACATTGATGCAGCATGGAAAAGCTAAACACCGTTTATTAACAAAAAAGATTAAAAAAGGGTAGGCCAAGTTGTTCCATTAAAGGGCCAGATTCTGGAATAAGGCTTCCAAACAAACATGAATATGTTAGGTGATTTTTGGTATGGGATTGTGAAGAAGTGTACTAAGACTATAGAGATAAAATAATTGAATAATTTTATTATGTTTTCTTTATTTAATTAGTAATATATGGTAATATAATGTATAGAGATGTAAAGAAAGGGGAATCTATATTACACATGTGGAATAGCCTTGAAATGATTATTTAATTGGATAGAGACAGTTGCGGTCTTTTATTCTAAAGGATGCGTTTATTTGTCTATCTGAAATCATTCAAGGGATACATGGTGTGGACAATTAAATTCCCATAACCAAGCAGATACCTTTGTGTATCTGCTTTTATTTTTAGGTGAAAATACATCTCTATTGACATAATCATAATGTCCCTAAACTAGGGGGATTTTAATGAAAAACCAGTACGGAAACGAAGAGATGCTAACAGGAGGAAATGTCTCAAACGTATATCGTTCGGGTGATACTGTTCGACGAGAATTAAAATCAGACAGCACAAAAATTCACAAGCTGTTAAAGCATTTGGAAAACAAAGGTTTCAGTTATGCACCAAAGTTTTTAGGTATTGATGAAAAAGGTAGAGAGGTATTATCTTTTATCGAAGGAGAAGCTGGCAATTATCCTTTAAAAGAATACATGTGGTCTAATGAGGCTTTAAAAGAAATAGCGAAGATACTCCGTCATTACCATGATGCTGTGAGTGACTTTCCATTATCAGATGAATGGAAGCCCATAGACAATACTCCAAATAACATAGAGGTTGTATGTCACAATGATTCTGCCCTTTACAATATTATTTTTAATCATGAAAAACCCGTAGGTATTATTGATTTTGATATTGCTGCTCCTGGTCCAAGACTTTGGGATATAGCTTATACTCTTTACACTTGTGTTCCTTTAAGTAGGATATACCATACTGAAACAGGTGAAGTAGTTTATTATAGTCCATCACATGATGTCGACCGTATAAAACAAAGAGTTAAAATGTTTTTTGAATTTTACGGTATTGAGGGAATGGAAGAAGATTATTTGGAGATGGTATTGCTACGATTAGAAGGATTATGTAAATACATGAAAAGAAAAGCTAGTGAAGGTGACAATGCTTTTCAAAAAATGATAGATGAAGGTCATTTCGAACATTATCAAAAAGATATTAAATTCATTCGTGAACATGGAAAAGAGTGGGCTTAAGGATAGTATTAAGGGCCAGATAGTTGAGGAAATCCTTTTATGGGGGCATTTTATGAAATTATTAGTATCGGATCTGTATAAAAAATTTTTGGATAACAAAATAACCAATAAAATATTTTTGTTAGGTATTGATGGTTGTGGTGGGGCTGGGAAAAGTACTTTAGCTCAGTCTTTTAAAGAAGTAGGAGGCAATAATGTTACTATCATTCACATGGATGATTTTTATAAACCCTCAGGAATAAGGAAGCAAGTAAGTAACAATGAAATAGGTGGAAATTGGGATTACGAACGTGTAAAAAAACAAGTTCTCGAGCCACTTAGAAATAATCAAAAAACAAAATATCAAAGATATGATTGGAATATAGATGATATGGCGGAATGGCATGATCTACCTACCGAAGGATTGGTGGTAATTGAAGGATGTTACTCATTAGTAAAATCTCTAAATAATTATTATAATTTTAAAATTTGGGTTGAAAGCCCAAAAGAATTAAGACTTTCTAGAGGTATCGAACGTGATGGTGAAGAAAATCGTCACTTATGGGAAGATTTGTGGATGCCTGCTGAAGAACAATATATTAGAGAACAACAACCCTTGAAGACAGTCGATTTAATAGTTGATGGAACCGGTAAAGAAAGTGATATTAAAAATTTAGAACTTACCGTTTTAAAAGTACCTTATTCATGGAATTAGGTTTCAGGTGTGTATAGAAATTTATTTTTTAACCAACTTTATTTTATAAAGTTGATGTTAACAGTTGTTAATAAGCTATTCAACAAACGGGCGCGATAATTTAATATCGCGCTTTTTTTTGCTGAAAAAAATCATTGTAAGGGTTATTCCTTTTTGAAATAATTGGTATTAAGTTAGAGGGCAGGATTCTGAAATAAGCCACATAGGGGCAAAGTGGAATAACGTTAGGTAAATATAAAAGTTTTTCTATTAAACAAATAAGTTGATCGTTGAAAGAAGGGAATATAAATTATGAATTCCGACAAACAAGATAAAAATCAACGGCTGAGAATGGCTCAAAGTTTATACAGAAAGAAGAAACATAAAAATGTAAGAAGAGATGAAGGTAGCAAGATATGGACAGTAGTTTTTTGGATGTCTGCCTTGATTGGGTTTTTAACTCTTATTATTAGTGAGATATTCTTCATTGATCGAGGTGTACCACTACCTGAAATTCTTTCGAAGCTAGCCGCAACCTTTCACCGAGTTTTCTGATCGATATTTTAAAATGTTAAAACTAGGTCGCTTCGTCCTTGGGGAGATAGTTATTCCATTAATGGTGCTTTAACGGAATAAAGGAAACTTTATCAATTTGGTTATCTTCTAATTCAAGCATCCTCCCTTTGCTAGTTCAAGAAAAGGGAAGATTAAAGGAATAGAGTAAAGGAGTGGATGGTGGTGTCGGGTCAATCTATAATGACTCTTTTATATTTATCAGTATCAGTGGTTTGGTTAGCCACAAAAGGACGGTCATTGATAAAAAGGAATAGTGGCTATTATCTTCCTATCATTGCCTTTGGTATAGGCTCAGCGATGTTGGTTCTTGGAACAATTTATACAAAAGGTTGGGAAGCAATGGGGTTTATGCTCTGGGGGGTAATTGTTACAGCAGTAAGCCTCATTATTTTTCTTGTTGTCTTCATTTACGAAGAAACAAATGCACGTAAAGGCTAATTAAGTAAACCTATTCTGTTAAAGGAGCATTCCTGTTAGAAGGATTTTCGGGGACTTGAACAAAAAAGAGCCCTCTTGGTATGATACGGGGTGTCAAAACTCGCCGAATTGACCCCTAATTTGTAACCAAGGAGGACTCCATAATGGATTTTAAACAAAATCAGAAAATTAATCAAGTCACCGAACAAACTCTCGTCGTTGGAATTGACATTGCGAAGCGTACACATTACGCATGTTTTGTTGATGATCGGGGGCGTGTAATTCAAAAATCATTCTCTGTCCAACAATCACATGGTGGATTTGAGATGTTCTATCAACGTATTCTTAAAGCGATGAAAAACTTCGGCAAAACAGAAGTGTTAGTAGGCATTGAACCTACGGGGCACTACTGGCTAAATCTTGCCTATTTCCTTGATGATGTGGGAATTCCACTTGTCATGGCGAATCCTATGCACGTCAAGCGTTCGAAGGAACTAGATGATAATCTGCCAACGAAAAACGATCGGAAGGATGCACTTGTGATTGCGCGCCTGTTGAAAGACGGTAGATTTAGCTATCCTCGCATTTTAAAAGACATGGAGGCCGAACTTCGTGCAGGATCTACCTTCCGAGGGAAGTTGACGGAAGAATTAGGTTCAGTAAAAAACCAAATGATTCGTTGGTTAGATCGCTATTTTCCTGAATTCACTGAAGTATTTCCATCATTCGGCAAGATGGCATTGGCGGCACTTGAGTGTACACCGTTTCCAAGTGACCTCGTTCAGAAGTAACCAGAGGATGTACTGTCTCTGTACCGTAAAGTAGAGGGGATAAAGTCTCCTCAAAGACCGAAAGCGATTCGATTAATTAAGCTCGCTGATCAGTCTATTGGTGTCACAGAAGGACGTCAGATGGCCCGTTTTGAAATCGCCACACTCGTTCACCGCTTTCGCCAGTTAGAAGAAGAAATTGAAACGATCACGAGCCAACTAATCGAGTTAGTACAAACGTCTGTTGAATATGAATGGCTCTCTACGGTCCCTGGACTAGGAGATACGACTATCGTTGACCTATTAGCTGAAATCGGAAGTTTCTCACACTACCAAGATCCACGCCAATTAATGAAGCTCGCGGGATTAACCTTACGTGAGAATTCCTCTGGTCAACACAAAGGGCAAAAGCGAATCTCTAAACGTGGAAGAAGAAGGCTTCGATCCCTCCTATTCCGGGTTATGATGCCGATGATTCGACATAATGAAGCATTTCGTAAAATGCATGAGTATTACACAAATAGAACACAAAACCCGTTACGTAAGAAACAATCAATAGTAGTACTTTGCGGTAAGCTACTCAAGGTATTACATGGGATAAGCACGAAGCGAACAGCGTTTGATGCAGAGCGAATGATGAAGGATATTCCTTGTCTCGGAGAGGTAGTCTAACGCCCTCATCCCTTTTATTAAGCACTAGACAACAGGATGACACGGAGAAGCTGGCACTATTTTCACCATCCGACCTCGAGTCCCTAAAGGAGCTTCGCTAGCCTCTGCCTTATGACTAGACCGAACGAAGGAATGTAGGCACTAGATGCCAAGAGACATGGGAGGGTACGTCATCATAAGCTACGCAGAGATCCATGGTGCATCACATACTATCCCTCACCACTAATAACCAAGTTTATCCAGTAGTGACAGCGTAGCGTACCCAACTACTGTAAAAGTTTCACATGTTTATAAAATACTGTTAATCGGCGTGTCGAAAAATATTTTTTGACACTCTTACAACGGCTCAAACCGTTGATAAATCAATATTTATAGAGGGAGGCGAATGTTAAAAATGGCTTTCGCCCTTAGTTCTTTTTCTCAGAAACTGGTGGACGGTAAGAGGTAAATTTGAATAGTAACTAGAGGACTTGCATACATCTCTATAAATAAGAGGTGATCAATGTGAAATCAAAGTTATCTAAAATTTGGCTTTTATTACTTTTCATCTATATTGTCTTTTTAATGATGGTTAGTTTCTTAGGCATAAGTTATTATGCACCCAAATATATTTCTGATTTTAGTGATGTTAATCATAATTATATTCCTTTTAATACAATTCGAACTTATTTATTTAATTTTGATCACTATAACCTTGATGCTTGGTTGTACAATACCTTTGGAGTTGTTTTTTTATTTGCCCCTTTAGGTTTCTTACTTCCAGCAACTTTTATTAATGTAAAAAGTATTAGAACTGTTGTTTTAATAACTCTTTCAATAAGTATGTTTATTGAGGTTTTACAAAGATTTACTAACTTAGGAGTATTTGATTTAGATAATATAATATTAAATATTCTAGGAGCTACTTTAGGTTATTGGACCTATAAAAGTATCTCAAAAAATATAAAGATACATATTCCATAATCGGGCTGGTTAATTGAAGAAAGATTGAGAGATTACATCAAAAAGAGAATTATTTCAGGAGGAGAAACCTATGACTAAATTGTCAGAGTGCTTAGGTTGCAGACTATCTAATCAACTCGAACCAGTAAATATCATATATGAGAATGAATATGTTTGTTGTTTTCTGGACATTCAGCCTTTTAATGAAGGACATACTTTAATCTTACCAAAACAACATTATTTAGATGTTGAAGAATTAGATATAGAGACTGCTAATGCGATAATGAGAGCATCAATGATTATTTCAAGAGCAATAAAAAAACTATATAACCCTGATGGCATTACGATTTGTCAAAACGGTGGTAAATTCAATGATTTGAGCCATTACCATATGCATGTTATTCCAAGGTATGAGGAACAACCTTTTTACATAGAAGAACAAAAAGATACTACCATAGAGAAAAGTCATTTCTCAGAAACAAAAGCTAAATTGGAAGATATGATTGGTAAACTATCTTCAACAAAAGGGGGCAATAACCGAAGATCAGCTAATTGATCCGGCTATTGCCCTTGTTCAATTATTGGGCAGTTTAGTTTAACAAGAAATGTTACTCTTATATAAGATCCGCATTTTCCTGATTATATTCCCTTTAGAATTAGAGAGTATTAGTTTGAGGAGGTTTATTGGGAAAGTAAGAAGAAACATCTAGAATTAAGTTTGAAGGAGGATATTAAAATTGAGTACAGATATTTTAACTACTAAAGTTGAAGTAACCCGCAAAGATTGTATTGAGCTAATGACTCACCTACCACCATACAAAATTGCGTTTGCTTTTCTCGCCCTTTTTTTCCCTGTCTTGTGTATAATTGTATTCTTTCTCAACTTGGATGATTTTTCGGCAACTGCACAGAGTGCTACTGAATGGATAATTATTATGGGTGCGACAGCAATAATTATTGAAATAATGGTATTTATAGGATATAAACTGACACCAAAATTTGGTGGGAGAAACCTTTATAAAAAATTAAAAAAAAATGGTGTGAATGAACTCATTATTTCATTTGATAAAAAAACAAAAAAATTCTTAGTGGGGCCTAAAAGTATAGAAATGATTCCTAATTCAAAACTCCAAATAGTTTCAGCAAAAAGAAACTATTTATTTTATTTTGGGAAAGGACTTCTTTCAAGAAGATTCTACTTACCTAAGAAAACAGAAGCTTCACAAGATGGAATGGGAGAAGAAGTAGTGAAGTTCCTTTCAAGAGAGGAGAAATCAGGAAAAAACTGGGGTACAACTGAAGATAATATTGATAAGAAGAAGGATAATTAGTCTTTATTCAACTATAGGGGGCAATAACAGAAGATCAGCTAATTGATCCGGCTATTGTCCTTCTTCAATTATTGTGGCAGGAATGTTGAATAAGTTGTATATGGAAATGTACACTAAATGTGCAATAGTTAACATATTCATTGAAATGTTATATAAATTTTAAAAATGGTTATCGGAGGTAAGTTATGGAAAATGAAAAATGTGATTTGATACACTCAAACAGTATCAAGGGGAAGAAATTAGAAGTAATTGATGGATACACAATAAAGTATCATGCGAACGGAAAAACAATATGGTCAAAAGGGAAAATGATTGGAGAACAGCCAGATGGTTATTGGGAATGGTATCGTGTCGATGGAACCATAAAGCGTTCAGGGTATTTTCAAAATGGCAATCCTGTTGGTGAATGGGTTACCTATGATAGCAAAGGTGAAAAATACAAAACCTCCAATCGTGATAAAAAATAAAATGATGGGTGTTCTTAATGCCTTTTCTATCTTTCACACTAATTATGTGGAGTATATCCATAATTGGTGTAGGAGCATTATAAAATAGTGATATACTCTTCAATTATCGGGCGCAATTCCAAAAAAAATTTGCGCTCTTTCTTTATGTAAAGGGCCGTTTAATGGAGTAAAGGATGTTGATGTAGCTTTTGAAAAGTTTGATCAAATAATCGCTAATATCCTTTATCTAAAGGCAAATAGTAAGAGCATGTTTTTAAAAAAATTTGATCAAACATGTTCTAAATGAATGAGCTCTATATAAAATCCTTGTTACACTAAAGTTACCCTTTCGTACAATAAGTGAATCGAACCTGCCACAACAAAGCATTAATTGACAGGATACGTTTTTTAAAAGTTGCTAAGATGACAATAAGGAGTTGAAGGCCATGGCATGGGTGGAGTCAATACAAAAGGCAATTGAGTACATGGAAAAAAATATTTTGGAAGATATGACGATAGACAGTATTGCTAAACAAGCCAATGTGTCACCTTTTCATTTCCAACGAACGTTTTCAGTTTTGACAGAAATTACGGTTGGTGACTATATAAGAAGGCGGCGATTAACATTGGCCGGAGAAGAATTGCTGACAACAAATGCGAAGATTATTAACCTTGCCTATAAATATGGCTATGACACTCCCGAGGCTTTTTCGAAGGCTTTCCGCAGACAGCACGGGATTACTCCAAGTGAAGCGCGAAAGAATAAGGGAAAACTGGAAGCCTATAACCGCCTGATTATCCAGGTTACCTTGAAAGGGGCAGAACCAATGAAGTATAGTGTAGTTGAGAAAAATGTGTTTCAAATTGTTGGGATTAAGCGAGAATTTTCTTGTGTGGCAGAGGAAGAAAACGTAGCAGGCATTCCAGAACTTTGGGAAGAGGTCAATCAAAATGGAACAAGCGATTTGCTGTTTCAATTGAATGACGGGGTAGTAAAAGGAGTTTTAGGTGCTTGTGGAGAAGTCAGTGAAGAGCAAAAAAAGGCTAATGTGTTTGATTATTGGGTGGCAACCTCGTACAGTGGGGAAGTTCCAGAAGGAATGCTTAGCTTAGAAATCCCTGCTTCCAAGTGGGCAGTTTTTGAAGTGCATGGACCAATGCCTGCTGCGATGCAAAATGCGTGGAAACGGATTTTCTCCGAATGGTTCCCTTCCACTGGATATGAGCATGCGGGTACACCAGAATTTGAATTATATAAGGATGAGGATCCAAGTAGTCCAGATTTATACTCGGAGATCTGGATCCCGATTAAATAAGTTCATCATGTGTATACGATCTTCGGTAAACGGGCGCAATTCCAGAATAAAATTTGCGCTCTTTCTTTATGTAAAGGGCCATATTGAGAGTATTTTGTTGGTGACAAGAAAAAAGAATAAGTAAAGCAAGGAATAAATGTTATTTACACTTTTCTATGGGGGACTTATGAAAACTCATTATTATTTAGGTTGGTTTAACAATTTCTTTCCAGAGAATCTGGGCAGGGTGTTACAGGGGGATATAACTGATAGAAAATCGATAGCTATGATTAGCTCGAATCCTTCTATTTATGAAAATGATGGTGCTACTGAACGCTCATGGCTTGACCAGGCTGGTATTATGTTTGACGAATATCACTTAATTAATTATCGCTTACAGAAGGAAGAGGCCCAAACGATAATTCAAAATGTTTCAGTCATTTTCTTGTTGGGAGGGGATATTCTTAAACTAAATAGTTTTTTGAAGGAATATGAATTATCGGATTTGATAAAAAAAAGTAGCGCCGTTGTGCTGGGAGCAAGCGCTGGTGCAATTAATATGTCCGCTAAATGGTTATGCTCGAAAAACTTTGGAGATAAAGTTGAAATGAACTCTGTTTATGACGGAATCGGTCTTGATAATTTTTCCGTCCTGTCTCATTTTGATCTTGAAAATAACATGGGGCTGGTTCAAAGCGAACTATCTCTCCTATCGGAAGAAATAGATATTTATGCATCGAACAAAGATTGTGCTTTACGTGTAAAGGGAGACAAAATCGACGTTATAGGCAATGTTTATTTGCTTTCCCATTCAAAGATTCAGAAATTGGATGAGACGCTCTAGTTTTAGTGCAACCGGGTCCTAAATATGCATCACTTTTTTCTTATTCAACTAAAAGGTGCATTACAGAAAAGAAGGGGACTGGCATAGCAGTCCTCTTTCTCTATACGTAGCTCAATTAAAGGAAAGAAGGGTTGAATAAGAAATAATAGGGGGGAGAATAGTAGTGTGGATACTTATAGGTTTTATTGTAGTGGTTATTACTATTTTATCAATAGAAGGACAGCTTAAAAAAGGATATAAGCAAAATGAAGAAATAATAAAATTACTAAAAGAAATAAAAGAAAAAGACTGATTAACTTCTTCAACAAACGGGGGCGATAACTGAAGATCAGCTAATTGATTACCAGCTATTGTCCATTTTAATTATTGGGCAGGTTTATGGAATAAGAAGAGATTTATAAAAGGCGTAATCCCTTTCAGGTTACGCCTTATTTTAGTTTCACAAATAGCGGAAATAAGTAATTCAAATTGAGTAATCTTTTTAAATGTTAACATCTAACAAAGGGATAATTGATTTATTTTAAATAAAGTTTATTTTTATTTGAATTAAATTAAAAAATGTTTTAATATTATTTATGTAGGAGGTGGATGTAAAAATGAACAGAGAGGAAGTTCCAGAATGGATTCTTTCGTTAGATAGA